>WQYC01000005.1 GCA_009781425.1 Oscillospiraceae bacterium | reverse complement strand
GTAAAAGAAATGGGCTATAACTATATCGACGTTGTTGACACCGCAATAGTGTGCAATTTAGAGATAAAGCCTGTTTCAGTGGGGCATCCGGAGGTTGTGGCAAGGTGTCCGTTCTGCAACGACAGAAAGTACAGAATGTATCTGTCAAGAGAACGCGACAATCCGACTTATTACTGCCACAACTGCGGCACAGGGGGTAACGCTGTTACTCTCTACGCGCGAATCTTTGGTCTTGCGACCAAGGATTCGTACCTCGCCCTGATGAACAATCCGAATGTAGCGAAAATCCAAAATGACTATATTAAACCGCAATCGCATGAACTAAAACCGCTTGAACAGCGCCACGCAATTTACCTCGAGCTGCTTGAAATGCTCAGTCTTAAAGACGAACACCGCAAAAACCTGCGGGAGCGCGGGCTTTCGGAAAAGCTAATCGAAGGCAATATGTATCGTTCAATGCCGGACGATTATAAGCGGGAAGAAATCGCGAGCAGGCTCGCCGACAGGTACGACCTTACGGGTATGCCGGGTTTCTTCACAAAAAACTGTCGCTGGAAGCTCTACGGAAAGCCGGGGATTCTCATTCCCGTCTGCACAAAAGACAATCTTATACAGGGCTTGCAGGTAAGGCTTGACGACGTGAGCGACAAAAAATTCCGCTGGCTGTCAACCAACGGCTTCGAGAACGGCACTAAAATCTACGGATTTATGCACATGGTCGGTGATATAACAAGCGATACGCTGTACATCACCGAGGGTCCGCTCAAGGCAGACGTCGCAAGTTACCTTGCGGGTGGCGCGTTATTCGTAGGACTTACAGGAGTAAAAGCTGTCGGGCAGCTTGCAGAATTAATCCGGTCAGTAAATCCAAGGCGAATAGTTGAGTGCATTGATATGGATAAATTGCATAACCCCCATGTCAGAGAGGCTCTTAACCGAATCCAAAGCATAGCGATGCCGCTGTGCGAGGAATACAAGCCGTTTTATTGGTCGGAGGAATGGAAAGGCATCGACGATTATCTTCTGTTCAAGCAGAAAAGCAGGTATTTGCAAGGTAATGAAAATTGAAAGGAACGGTGAAAAGCAATGAATTTTGATAGCAAAAGTTATTTTGAAAACTTCATTAAAAACAATTTAACAATGGAAAATTCACAGGAAATTTACGAAATATTCTATTTGTTGGAAAGTGGTGAAGAATTCTTATTCAAAAATTGCTGTAAAATCCTCGGCATTAAAAGAAAACGATTTATTAAAAATTTCAAAGGAACAGAAATTTTTGATGTAGATGAGGATGTAGGGCTTACGGCGATTGCTGCGGCTGAAAGATTTGGAACAATAAAATACGAAAACCCAAATGAGCCTTCATATGGAACAATTGAAGATATGATATTTTACACAGATAACTCCAAGGACGAATATATAGTCTTCCAGCAAAAGTTATATTATTCTACAGTCAATTATATTATGAAGAATTATAACGAGGATGATTATACTCATACTCATATTCTATCTATTGTAGAAAAAATTGGTGTTTTCAATGAAAAAATGCAGCAGCAGCACAAGGTGGATTTGAAATAATGAAACGGAGGATAAAATAATGTCATTCACAATTTTAACCGCACCTAAAGAAGAGCATGAGCTGTTCTTCTACTCGCAAGGTAAATCAGAAAAAGCAGGCGTAATCGGATATATGCGCGGGTATTTCGACAGCGATGACTGGCTTTTAACATCTTGGTTTGATATTCAAAAGGAATTGAAAACCGAAGCAATGCAAGCTGAGCTTGACAAAATCGTGGAGTACCTAACGAAAAGCGAAGAACAACCGCTTTTCAAAAGCCGCAGAAGTATGTTTAATTATTACTTGGCGAATACCAAGCATCATATTTCCGGTTCAATCGGCGGTGAGGCTTATGGATTTAAGATTAAAACGGCAGGCGTCACTTATTATGTGCGGTATTTCCCGAACAAAGGCGATTATAACGCATATATCTTCGTTTATGACAATGAGTATTTAACACTTTTTCACAACAGCGAAGAAACCGAAGTGAAAAAGCCCGTTGTCGATAATCCGTATTCCGACAGACCCGCTCAGGAAATCTACGAGGAATTGCGAAAGCTCGGAGCTGATAAAGGCGGCTGGGAACTGTACTATGTGGCGAAGGAGATAACTAATATAGACATTTACAAGGTTTTTCATGAAGGAGCCGGTAATGGATGGTTTAGTCAAATTGACGGTTATGAAACATTGAGATGGCTTGAAAGAGCTGCTTTTCCCAGCAATATACGAGAAGATGCTCCCGATTCTCCAAACTTAGAATGTCGCACTCACATAAAAGATATAACATCACGCGAATATGTAGAGTTTGAGAAAAATCTTTACCCGTTAGCTCTTGAAAATGTGATAACAAAAATTAACAAAGCGGATGAAAAGTATGCTGAGGCTAAAGAATACCTTGCAAATCTTGCAAGCGAAAATGAAAGGAACGGTGAAAACTAATAAAACTTAGTGATTACATGGCAGTAACCCAAGACACGGAAGGCGTTCTCGGCAAAATCATTTACTATTCCGTAAGCAACATTCTGATTGATAGGGACGAATTTCAGCAAATCGGAAAGGATTTCGGATTGGCGAAAGTAAAACCTGCGCGTGAATCGCCGGCAGATGCTTTCTCGAAAGCAACCACGGCTCTCTATGAGCGTGTTACTGTCAAAAACGGTTCTACGCCTGCAACTTACCGGATTTATTGCCGAAACAACAAACGCACCGAAAAGAATATAATAAGCCGTGAGCTAATAAAAGAAGAACCCGGCGAGCACACTAATGACTACACAAAGCTGATGAACATTGAATTTGACAAGGCGAATGAAAGTATCAGTTTCTTCAACAAGGCTTATGACAGCCACGTTGATATAGAGGGTTTCTGCGATGAAACGCGGCGGCTCTACGACCTGTACAGGACTTGTTATAACTCAACGCACGTAGAAACGGTTTTGGAAGATTTGCTTCAAGGTATGCAGGCGAGTAAAATCTCAATCCGCGGTCGCATTTTCTTTGTTCCGAAGCAAAATCTCGGCTATGTTTCGCTTTTCGAGGACTACATAGACGCGATTTCAAAGAAAAATAATAACGTCGGCGATGTAGTTTGCAATTCAATGTTCGTGGTTGACGATGAAAAGCAGCGCGAGAAGATGAAAGATGAATTTTACGCAAATTACAAGCGTGACATTGAGGATTATCAATTCCGTATTCAGAATTTCATTGCAAACGGCGGGAATTCTAAAGCTGTAATTGAACGCTGGCTGAAGCGAATCGACGACCTAAAAGCTAAGAAAGCTGTTTACGAAGATGTTCTCAAACAGCAGCTTAACGGCTTGGAAGACGATTTTGACGTACTTAATGTTCAGGCACAGGAGCTGGCGATACGCTCCGGGATGTTTCAACAGGGGACGTTATTGACGGCGGCGTAAAATTAGACTAACACAAGAAAACAGTGCAGTAATTGTAATGCACTCCAAAAGTTAGACAAATAATCTAACTTTTGGAGGTGCATTTTCATGTTTAATATAGTAATGAACAAAAACTTGAGCCATACTAATTTAGTCCATTACATATAGCGTGGTTCTAGGTAAAACATTATATTGGTAAAATTAAAAAATCTTCTAAATATTTGTAATTCTTTCAAGTATGGATTTTAACAATGCATACTAACCGATTACAAGATTATTAATATATAGAATTTTAATACGAAAATATTTATATAGGCAATATGAGGTATAATCTATTCTTTTTCATCATTAAGTTTTAACAAATCTGGCGCTTTATTCATGATCTCCTTTCTTCTTTTTGGAATATTTATAGTAAAATAATTTAATATGATATTAATATCTTCGATAAACTTTTCTCTTTCATCAGGTTCACGTATCCCAATATATAAGCATTTATTAAGAAATTCTTGTAAAGCAATTATTTTTTCTCCCCATTCTATATGATTATTTTTGGGAGGTACTTGATTGTTTTCAGAAGAGAAAAACATTAAAAATATTTTCGAGAATTCTCTTATGGATTCACAATAATACTTCGCAGGATTATTATTGGGATTGCTTCCATTACAATAATCTGTTTCCATGAGTTTTTCAAGAGCATGCTTTAATTGAAAACAATTCGCTTCAAGTTTTGCGTAATAGCCAAAAACTGCGTCGAAATATTTTGTTTGATAGTATTTAATTAATTCTGACAATTTTTTACCTCCACGGCAAAATCCAATAATAACTAATATAGATAAAATGATTTTAAATACATCATCTATAATACCTATTATAATATTATATGTACAGAGCATATTTATTCATGTCCTTTCATAAATATTCGCATTTATAATGTTATTGTTTGTCGAAAATATTTGATTATTAGCCTATTTCAACTCATTGTACAAGGAAATGTATTCATTTATTGCTACCTCCATGTTTTTTATTGCTGTCTCACCTAAATTAGAACATAAATTACTTCTTAAATATTTTTTGAAATTTCCGAGATATCGTGTATGACTATTTATAAGTCTTTGAGAGTGACTTCTTTTGATTTTATCGCCATTTTCTTTTATAAATGAATAATGCCATTTAATATCTTTTGTGTGTATCTTTTTTTCAGTCTCTTTAATTGTTTCAATACACTTTTTTGTTGAGTCAAACACATTTTTTAAGTGTTCACGAAGAGCTCTACTATCATAATATGTTAATAAAGCGTTTGATTTATCATGATATCGACATGTAAAATATTCAAAATCCGGGATAAATAATGAATATATCTGACCAGCGGTTGTTAATCTTATATCCACTCTTGGTGTTTCTTTAATCCCTTCTTCGTTGCCGTTTATAGTCTTAAAATTTTGCCAATCATATTTTACAAAAGCAAGTAATTCATCTTTATTAAAACAACCTCCTTTAGGAATCTCAATAAATAAGTAATTAGCTCCAAAGGTATCATTAAAAGCCGATAGGTTTAATTGCCATAAAACATTAACGAAATTTGAAATATGCTCATTGTCTACTGTGCTAGCAATATTAAATTGTGTAATGTTTGAATCGCATTCTATTAAATCTCTAATTAATATACTTGCAGGTATGAACTCGTAAAGTTCTTGTACTTCATCACCTCCTCCTCCAGGTTTTTCTTGGAGACACTTTAACAAGTATACCAAAACTCTTCTCGTATAAGAGTTATATCTATGTGGATTTCCAATATCATGCCCTAATTTCTTAAAATTACAAAAATTGTGACTATTTACAAAATCCAAAAGTAAACGTATTAAATATTTACGACATAAATTTATACTTGCCCTATATTCATCGCTACTTATATCTTTTGCTTGTTTAATTAATCCCCATTTTTCATTGAAAAATGTTAATGGATTATATGAATCATGAAGATATTTAATACTCTTCACATCTTTTTCATTAATATTTTCATATAAGGTTAAAAATTTACCTATAAAACGCTCATAAACTAATCTTTTAGAATTATTATAAAATAAACTCACAAAATTATGTAATCCCCATATAGAATCACTTCGGTCTTTGATAATATTAAAATATGCTGTAACACCAACACTCATTTCCCAACGTTTATCAGTGAAAACATTTTCAATAGAATCATGTCCTGTAAAATATACAATTCTATTTTTAAAGATTGTTTCGTTATCAAACCATTCACTTACATCAACATACGATATATGTGGTTGATTTATTATAAATGCCAAAGCATTAGTTCTCCACATATTTTGAAGAATCCCAAATGTGCATTCCCTCATTGTTAAAATAATTGCAGCTGGATTGGTTTCGTTATATGATAAAGCTGATTTTATTTTTCCGATACGTTCACTAAATTTTTTAGTCGCTTCGTGTATTGCTAATAAAATAATGTAAATGTGAGATTCATATATCGGGTTTATTGGTATTCTGTCCTCCTTGCTCTCTTCATATAAGGAATACTCTATATTATCAATTAGTAAAGCAAATTTCTTATTTAAATTATTTGTTTTATAACTACTTTGTATTTTTGATAAACAAAAATACAATCTTAAAAGTATACCTGCTAAATACTCTAATTGTTCTTTTTCGTCCGTTGTATTCCCGAGAATAGAGATACTAATATAGTTTAATATATGTTCTCCAATTTGTCTTATACTTCCAAGTTCGAGAGCTTTGTTTAAATGTTCAAAAAATTTTTTATATACACTAATGTCATTTAAATTATGCTCATCATTGTTAAAATACTTATAATAAATTTTACATAACTCATCGATTCTTATAATTAAATCTTTCAATAATGGTATTCTATATACCCATATATACTCATCAGAATCTTGTAACTCCCTAAAGCATTTACCTATATTCTCTAATAAAATTAATTTTAAAGCATTAATTGAATTGATATCACTAACGGTATAGTCATTTTCTAAAAATCGTACATTGTCAATATTTGTATATTCAAAATCTGATTCGAAAATATGTAAGATTTCCTTTCTTTCGGAAATTAGTTTGTGGGCAAAACTTGTTTTTCCGCTACCTACAGAGCCGATTATTAAATATAGTGATTTTTGTAAAGTGTTTTCATCTGAATCGCCAATCATATCCTTTTCGAATGTGTCAAATGCCGTTTTATGCATACTTCTAAAATCGTCTCTATATCTTTTTATTATTTTTGACTCATCGTCTTCTTCATTATCATTTTCATAATTATATTGCTCTTCAATAAAATAAGGGTTCGCATATATTTTCGATAAATATTCTGAACGCCATTGCTTTGTTGTTAGACTCTCTTTTTTAAAAAACGGAGCCATGCTGTCATATTTGCTTTTTCCTTCTTTTGTAAAAGGCGATGATAACAACATATTTGAAAGCATTTGTGCTGTAATTTTGGGCATTACTTTTCTCCTTTAATTATAATTTATTGTTTCCTGCGTCATTTCTTTATCTGCATATATTTGTAAATAATTATTTAATGTTCGAAGCATTTTAAATTTTTCGTTTTCATCTATTAAATTATATTCACTTTCTAAATACTTCAAGTAATTATTTAGATAATTTTTATGTGATTTTAAAAGCATTCGCTCAAATGAAATTATATATTTTTTGTCATTTTTATAATAAACTAAGTCCCTGAATAAGTCTTTAAGTTTTCTTTTATTATTTAAAAGACGCATATTTACAATATGTTTAGAAATTGCTTCAACCACTTTGTCTAAAACATTTGTTAATTCGCTGTTCGTGGTAATTGACAGTAGGGGTTTTGATTCTGGAGCGTATAAACATGCAAAATATTCAAATTCCATCATAAATAAAAGATATTGTTTACCCGCTTTGGTTATTCTTACTTTAAGGCAGGAAACTTTTAAACTTTCTTTTCCATTTGTACTAGCATACTGTTCCCAATCTTCTTTAATCGTTTTCATAAACAGCTCTTTACTGTAAACATTTCCATTTGGAGTATCAATTTGAATTAAATTTGTCCAATGCGTGTCCACGGATTTGTAAAAGTTGAGATTAAAGAGTATTTCGCTAAAACAATAAATTTTATGATTTATATCATCAGTATTGTTAAACATACTTATATCAGAAATAGAATCATCGCGGATAATTATATCTCTAATTAATTGATAAATATTGACAGTTCCAATTTCATTTTTCCCCATATTTTCAAAAAGCAAGTTTGATAAATAAAGTAGTATCCATCTTGTATATGATTTTACTTCTATATCGGAAATATAATTATCTCGCATTTTTTCAATAACAAAAAAATTGTTTTCATTATGAAGATTGACGTAATTAAAGAGTAATCTTAATAAATACATTCTGCAAAGATGTGTATAAGCGTGTTTTGTAGTCTCAAATTGCGTGCGATTTAACCATTTGGCATTAAATATTTCCAATGGATTTGATCCATTAAAACCATCATAATTTTCAAAATAATTAAGAAAGCCACCTACAAAGCGTTCATAAATTAACCTTTTAGAATTATTGTAAAATAAACATAAGAAATCACATAGACCCCACGGAGACAAACTCCTATCATTGAAAACATTAAAAAATGTTAAAACGCCATGACCTTTATCTTGAATAACATTGAAAAAGTTATCATCAATGAAACTATCTTCGATAAAATACTTTAATCTTTTTGACATAATATCAAAATTATCAAACCAACTTGTAATTGAAAGATATTCTATATGATTTACATTATGCATTGTGTTCATGTTTTCTCTCATGGAACAAAGAATTGCATATGTTGAATCTCTCATAGATAAAAGAATGGCAACAGAGTTCTTGTGTTCAGTTGTTGGCAAAGAATTCCTTATACTCGTCATGCGATTATTAAAAGATAATGTAGCGATATGTATTGATTGCAAAATTGTGGTAATATGTGAATCTGTTATTGATGTTACATCGTTATAATTGTCAATAATTGCATTTTCAATATTATCGATAAAAAGTATTATTTTTTTATTATAATACTCCCCTTTTATTTTTGTAAGGCAAAAGAATAATCTTAACAACAAACCTGTTAAATTTTCAATTATCTCTTTTTTTTCGCATAAATCATTAATAAAATGTTTCTCTAAATATGAAAGAATCGATGTTGAAAAAAAGTCAATATCTTTTGTGTTATTATCTAAATTTAAAAGGAATTCGAAGAATTCAATATAAATATAATTATCATTTAGATGGAATTCTTGGTTGTTGAAGTATTGATAATATATTTTAGGAATATTTTTAAATCCAGTATAATCGTTTTTGTTAAAAAAGCATTTACCTATTTGTTGAACAAGTAATAGAATTAAAACATTAAGAGGAGTTATTACATCAATTTTAAATCTTTTAGAAACAAAAAGAACATTATCAATATGCATATTTTCAAAATCAATATATAAACATTTTAAAATTTCTCTCTTAGAAATAAGTTTATGTGAAAATGTTGTTTTTCCACATCCGGCGGAACCTGTTATAACATAAAGCGTCTTAACCAATGAGTTTTCATCGTCGGAACCAACGAATTCATTTTCAAAATTATTATAAATTGAACGTAACATATTAATGTGGTTAGAATCATAGCGATTATTAAATGTAAACTCATCTTCTGTTCCACATAAATCAAATTTTTGCTCCGCTAAAAAATATGGTTCAGCATATAACTCGTTAAGGAAAATGTTTTTCCATTCGTCTGCTGTAAATTGATTTATTTTTAAAGCTGAGCTAAGTGAAATATATGATTCATGCCCTGTTTTTGTAAAGGGTGATAATAAAAGTAAATTTGCGAAATCACGAGAGTTAAGATTATTGTCAGCCATAATTATATTATCCTCACTTTATCTTTTTATAGTTGAAGAATGAACATATTAATTTAATTTAAATAGTATTGAATCAATATATCCCTAACATATTAATAAAAATTCTTTCAGTGTTGAATTTCATTAATCTATCTTATGAACTTCATTTGCGAAAACATTTTTCTTTGCCAGTCTATCTTTCAAATTTAAACTTCTTTGCGTTTTTTAGGGTAAATCTAGCAACCCTCCATCATTAAATATTTTCGCTAATATATGTAATCATCATAATCGAAACTTCTATGAGCGCCTTAATAATTAGAAGGTGAACGCATCTGTAAAATCTACACACTAAATTATTATTTTCAGCCTTTCACTCCTTCCAACAGTCTCGCACACTCTAATATATACTCCTGCTTTTCCTTCGACAGCGTACTAAGCTCCTGCACGATTTCTCGTTGAATTGAATCATCAGCGCTGACAATCCCGTTAAAAGCTAAATTATCCCCAAGAATGTAATCCGCACTCAAATTGAGATTGTTAGCGATGCTGATAAGCACCGGAAAGGAAAAGTGGCTGTTCCCATTCTCAATGTTCGACAAATATTTCTCAGAAATCCCAGATTTATCCGCCAACATTTGCTGTGTTAAACCTAAAGAAAGCCGTCTATTCCTAATTCTTTGTCCTATTCCTTTGTAATTTAAGTTCATAATTATTATCCTCTATCACTTAATTATAACAAAATTCGACAAGCAACAGAACCCACGGATAAGAGATAGGGGTTGACTATATTGGGCATTTATGGTATAATGATTCAAAAAGGAGTGGCAGATGACGCAACTTATAGGACATTATTACGATGAAAACAGGATTTATAGCACTTTTTGCGTTTCTGAATTGCATGAAACTGCCAATCTTTACGTAAGAACCGACGAAACACTGAGCGACGCTACCGACACGCTTGACAACTGGGAAGCCTTGAACAAGAGCCACTTAGGACGGCTTCGCCCATTGAAGAGCGGCGGTTACACCATGTATTTGCTACAAGAGGACTTGTCGCGCTTCAAGGAAAAGGTCGAAGCTGCGCTTGCTTTCCGGCAGAACGTTAAAATCATCACGCCACAATCGGCAGGGAGGGGTTCGCGATGATTACAAGTATTGAAAAAGGTGGAAAAATCACGCTCCCGCCCGAATATATCGAAGAACTCCGCCTTGAGGACGGCATTGAGGTGGAAATATCCATGCAGGACGGCGGAATACTCATAAAAAGACTGCGGCTGAGTTGCACTTTCTGCAATTCGGTGCATGAGCTTGTCCGCATGGGAAATCTCTGCTCCTGTCGCGACTGTATAAACCGACTCCACGAAGCCAAAGAAAGCAATTACCTGTACCCCGTTTGGCGGTAAAACACAAAATAACGACATCTGAGGACTGACAAAATGAAAATCTTGCTTATTGACGATGAAGCGAAGCACTGTCAGCAGTACAAAGACTGCGCCGAAGCCTTGTTATATCCTTTAGAGCTTAGCACTGCGTTCGGGCTGAAGCAGGCTGTTTCGTTGGTTGAAAAGTGTATATACAATATAATTATTCTCGACCTCGAGCTGAACGGCAGCGACGGGGACGGGATTCTTTTTCTTACTCAGTTGAGGGAAATGAAGTTGAAAAAGAAGCCCTACATCATCGTTATTACAAAAAATCCGTCGTACACAACGCACAATATCGCCCGAAGCATGGGCGCGGATTATCTGTTTATGAAGAGTAAACCGGATTATTCTCCGCGCCTTGTTTTTGATTTTGCTTTTAAATGCATGAAAGAACCGGTGCTTCAAAATGAAAACGAAATCACTTTGGAAGCGATTATAACCCGCGAAATCGAAAAAATCGGCTTCACCTCATCAATGGGCGGCAAGCGATACCTCATCGACGCGGTTATTACAGCAATTCATCTCAATAAAAACAATCCGTCGCTTAAAACCGAGATTTATCCCGTCGTAGCACGGAAACACAAGAAAACCGACTGGAATGTCGAACGCGGTATCCGAAATGCAATAATTAAAACATGGCGCATAACCGACATCGACACCTTGCTCGAAAACTACACTTCAAACACCGACTACGACACAGGTTTCCCCACTAACAAGGAAATGATTCTATTCGTTTCCGATAAAATCAAGAGTGAATTTGCGGGGTGTATTGCTTAACACCCCGCTTTTCAACATCTTAACCTAAGCGCAGAATTGCTGACACTATATTGAAAACATTTTCCCAGAAACCCACTTCGCATCCTCCCTCCGAATCTTTTCATTAATAGGTTAACATAATTGAAAGGGAAGAAAGATAGTAATTTAATTTCTATTTTTTCTATTTTAGCAATGGAAATAAATGATTTAATTAAAACATTATTAATTATCCTGCCTGTTTATGTAGTTTATATAAAACTAACAAACAACAATGTAGGAGTCATTAAAAATGTATTTATTGGTGCTATTTATATTGCCATCTTCACTACTATTTCATTAATCATGGCACTGTTATTCGATGAACCATATAAATCTGGTTTATTAATTTTTCTTTCAAGTATTTTCTTTTTTCTATTATTCAAAAAGAAGTTTTCAGAAACATTCTTCTTTATGATTGTTTCATTCGCTATTAGTTTTCTGACTTTAATAATCTCATCAATCATATCAACCGCCATTTTAACTATAATATATGAAATAAACGATGTGGATGTTAGGATATTAGTTTTAGCTCTTATTCTTGAAATTATATTTATCTTAGTTATATGTAAGATAAATTTCAAAATAATACTGGAAAACAAAAAAGGATTCGGCGGTGCAGGCGTGGCATTATCGGGTATTGCATTAGTTATGCACGGAATTTTCCGTGAGGGAGAGCTATCGATTAGGGTTTACTGGTTTTTAGTTGTTGGAATTTTTTTATGCATCTTCGGATTATTCTGCTGGATTAAACGGGAATCTCTCGCCGCATATAGCGAAAAAGTCCATCTCAAAATCAATTCCAAGCTAAGAGCCGAGAACGAACAACTAAACGAAGTCCGACTGTACCTCGAAAAAATCGTACATAATGATAGCAAAAAACTCCCTGCATATCAGGGAGTCGTGGAAAGCCTTATTGAAAGCACCGAAAACCTGGGGATGAAAGAAAAAGCCGCGCAGGTTCTGGCGGAAATATTGAACGCACGTGAGGAGTATTCTGAGCGGGTTTCAAGAGAACTGCGGGAAAAGAAAGCTCTGCCGTCAACGGGTTTGGAACTTTTAGATGCGATTTTCACGCACTACCAAAAGATTTGCGCGGAGAAAGAAATAGATTTTGATTTAATTGTGCGCGGAACGCCGAGTTTAATAAAGCAGTCAGAGCTTGAAACACTTGTTGCGAACCTCCTCGACAACGCAATAATCGCCTGTCAAAATAGTTCCCAGACGGATAAAAGTATTGTTGTAAATTTGAGCAACAGCGGGTTAAGTGTCATGGATAGCGGCATCGCTTTTGAGCCGGAGACACTCAAACTTTTAGGTAAGCAGAGGATTACGACTCGCGCTAACTCGGGTGGGAGCGGGATTGGGTTTATGACGGTTTTTGAAATAGTACGGGCTTGTAAGGCGAGCGTGGTTATAACGGGGAATGAGAGCTTCAAGACTGTGGCGGTGTGGTTTGACGGTAAAGACGAATACAGGGTTGAAACAGAAGAAACGCTGCGGCTTTAAAGCCGCAGCGTGTTGTTTTTTAAAAAGCCCCTTAAATGCCCATTATTAACATCGAAATCCCATATATTTAGCGAGCTTGTTAAACTATTTTTCCTTAATTGTTTTGCATTATAGTTTGAAAATCACTCAACCTCATATTTAAAGGATTATATTCTTTATAATTATTAAGGTCAAAGAAAACTATTCGTTTTTCTTCAAACTCTTGAAGCATTGCGGGGATAATATACTCGTTCCCGTGAAGCCACCCCATGCCATCACAAATAAAAGCATAGAATTTCTGCCACTTTACACGCTTTGCGTGAATTTTTCTGCTGTTGCAATTGGCTCGCCACAGTATATTGTCATGGTCGAAAGCATCGCACTCTACAGCATAAAGCCCTCCGCGCTCGAAACAATGCAGAAATTGAACATAGCTTACATCTGGCATCAGCTTCATACACGATGCATTGAATGTAAGACCGCTCGGACTTATACGCAAAGTTGGTCTTGATAGTGTTGCAATCATTCTTTTTCTCCTGTAAATAGTGAACATTTCCGGTTGAGTCGGTCAATCATCTTCCCGGCATTCCGTTCATATTCATAACGAGGAATCCAAATTTCACGCTCTAAAATCTTCTTCCAAACAGAATCTAAAACCTCTGCCTTCTTATTTTTCCACGGCAAGCAATTATTCTGTTCTATAAATTTAACGTGCTCTGCTTTGATTTGCTCACAAATCCAATGTTGTTGCGAGCTTTTAAGCTGTGACCACTTCTTATTCGTTTGAAGTAGCTTCCCATCTACCTTTACATGATTTTTCATTAAAATTTGCTCCTAACACTTGCAAAACAATACAAGATATGGTATAATTCTTCCAGTGGAGGGTCAACATGGAAGAATTTAAAATATCATCAAGCATAATAGAATCGGTAAGCTACTACGGCAAGAATATGTTCGTGAAGCTAAAAAATGAAAAGCTACTCGCCTATAACAGCGTTCCGCAGAATGTTTTCGAGGAATTTATAAAAGCAGACGCACACGATGAATTCTATACAAAGAGAATAATTTCAGCGTTTCCGTCCCGCAGAATGGCTTAAATCAAGCCACCTCCGGCAGTGCCGCTTTACTTTCAAGCGCAGCAAAGAACTGCTCCTCACTGATAATTGCCAAAAGCCCTTTTTCGGCGAGTTTGGCGGCTTTCTTGTATTTGACCGTCTTTTCTGCTCCCGAAAATGCTACTACATAGTGCAGAAGGGTAGTTATGTTCTCTTCAATTATCCCGCCGGCGATTATAACTTCGTCATAAATTTCTCGGCGAGTGCATTGGCGCGGCGTTCCAATAAATGCAAAAATCTTGTCCTTAACGGAAGATTTCATAAATAATACTAAGCCTTTCTGGAAGATGCTTCCATTATAACACGCGTTGATTGCTCTGTCAATCGGCGCATATTCAAAAAAGGCATAAAAAATAAAATCCGGGCGTTGTCCTTATGACAATCCCCGGTGTTTTTTGTGTATTCATGTGTGTTTTTCGCTGATTCAAGATAATACATATTATCTTGCCGCAGAAATGCCGTTTTTGTGCTTTTGCGGGCTCTCTTGGAAATTATTGTATCACACGGAAATAGAAAAATTTGTCGTTTTCTGCATGAAATTTATCACTACTCTTGTCGAATTGCCGTCATGCTACCATTTTATTTACGCAGCGCCGTATGTAATCGCCGTCGGGATGCGTATAAATCGTGGTTGTCTTTATGTCCGAATGTCCGAGCAGTCCGCATAAAACATCGATGTCGTTTACAATTCTCATGAATTTGCTCGCATAAAAATGCCTGAGATTATGCGGATGAAGCTTCCGCTTCTCAATTCCGGTCTCGGCAGAAAGCCCGTTCAGCTTCCGCCAGATTGCGCTGGTCGAAAGGGGCGAAATGCCATCTCTGCCTGTGAAAACCACACCGCTCGTAATATTTTTCTCGGCGCAATAATCAAGGAGGAACTGACGCAGGCTGTCACTAAGCCAGAGAATACGCACTTTTCCTTTGTTATTGACCTCGGCGTAACCATTTCTCAGAGCTTCTACAGTGATAAACTTCAATTCGCCTACCCGAATCCCCGTCCCAGCTAACGTCTTGAACAGCGCGCAGTAGTCACCGCCGAGCGTTCCCGCAGTCTTCATCAGCCTTACGTACTCGCCCTCTGTAAGCGGGAACGCCACGTAATCCTTGCTCTGTCGTTTTATGCACTTGAGCCGCATACCGCTATGCTTGATGTGCGTCAAAAAGGCATTAAACCCCACTATGTACGTATTCGAGCTTGCCGAGGAGAAGGAATTGATGATATGTTCCTTGAAGTCTAACAAAGCACGGTCACTAAGCGAATCAATCCCTTTTCCCTCGATGAACAAAAAAAACAGCGTCACTCCCCGAATGTAGGTTTTTATGGTCGACTTGCTTTTCTGCTGCTCCGTCAGGAATTGCCTGAATCTATCAACTTTTAATTTTGCTTCTTTGGTTTTCATTAGCTGTACCTCCGAATAATCTTGAATTTGTCTATATTTTATCATAATTCACAACACAAAGCAACAGGATAAATTCGGCAAGATAATATGTATTATCTTGAATCAAGAATATTTTGGAAATATTATATAAATAATTTCAAAAAGCGGGCTCTGTGAAGAAACGAGAAAATCTTCTTCACGACTCGCTCTTTGACAATTGAATAGTAGCACTGGAAAAACATCGGGTAGCGCGCACTTTTATGAGGAGTAAGCGAAAATCTGTTGCATTTGCACGCAGCAGCGCATTGAACCGAGCAGAAACCGGACTGATGAGTAAGGTCGCCATTTTGCATTTGGCTGTGTTGTGTGGCAAAACAGCACACGGGGTATACCTGCGCGTATAAATACGCGTGGGAGCTAAGCCTTTTCGGTGTTCCTCGCCGGATGGAGCTATGAAGAAATCCGGGAAGCCCCTATATGGAAGTATGGGAGAGTCATATTTATAATTGTTTGAAGGGAGGTCGTTCATCATAAACGACAAAGTACAAATGCTTACTATAAAAGAAGCAGCAAAAATAATCGGAGGCATAACCGAGTATCGTATTCGCAAGATGTGCGCTAATGGAGAACTATCATATTATAAAGCAGGAAAAAAATTCCTTATAAATAAAAACGCACTGATTAACCTGTTTTCTTAAAAAATAGTTGAAAAAATGGCATACCGTCGCTTGACAAATTCATTTTAAGCGTTTAAGATGAAATTGTAAGGAGAGTATGTCATATTTTATACCGTAAGTTTAGGAGGGCTTATTGAAAATATGGCTACTATCAGAAAAAGAAAAAACTCTTATCAAATAAGAGTTTCCACAGGATATAACGCTTCCGGTGAACAGGTAACAGTTTCAAAAACATGGATTCCGGCTTCCAACATGACGGAAAAGCAAATCGAAAAAGAGTTACAGCGGCAGGCGGTGCTGTTTGAAGAGGAATGTCTGAGACGGCAAATAACCGCAACCGCAGTAAAGTTTGAAGATTTCGCTGAGCGGTGGTTCATGGAATATGCATACATAAAACTAAAACCACTAACCTTAAAGTCGTATCGCAATCATACAATCAGAGCATATAAGTCCATCGGTCATCTCCGGCTCGACAGGGTGACCCCGAGGCACATTCAAGGATTTATACTTGATTTGGTAAAAGACAATCTTTCGCCTAAATCCATAAAGAATCATGTCGGCTTCATTTCCACGGTAATGAATTATGCTTTGAAGATGCAATTGATTAGCGTCAATCCCTGCACACTGGCGACTTTGCCGAGAATGAACGAAGTTGAGCACGACCTATACACACCGGAAGAAGTTCAGCATTTCTTGAATCTCCTGTCAAAGGAAACAGGGAGCAATTTTAAGTATTTTATTTTCTTTGCTCTTTTAATTTTCACCGGATGCAGGCTCGGAGAGCTTTTAGGGCTCGAATGGAAGGACATAGACTGGGAAAACAAAATTATCTCAATTAAACGCGCATCTTACTGGACAAAAGAGCTCGGCACTTACACTGATACACCGAAAACCAAATCCAGTCGCAGATGTTTAGTTTTATCCTGTGAAATGATGCCGTTGTTAAAAAGCTTCCAAGATTATCAGAACGAGCAAAAAGCGGAGGCGGGCAGGGAATGGAAGGAACATGACCGTCTTTTCACTCGGCACAACGGTGAACCGATGGTTGTAAACAGACCATACAGATTCGTTAAGAAATTTTGTGAAAAACATAAATTGAGAGATGTAACAATCCATTCGTTCAGACATTTTTTTGCATCGGTGTTAATTTCAAATGGTGTAGACGTGAAAACGATTCAAGGAATACTTGGACATAGCACGCCGATAACGACTTTATCAATTTATTGCCATGAGCTTCAAAATTCACAGGCGAAGGCGATTAAGTCAATCTCAAACATCATATCGCTCGCTCCCGCATTTGGGTAAAGGACAAACAAAGGACAAGTCCGATTTTCCCCGAAAATCAAAATCCGCAAATCCGCCCAGTGAGCAGATTTGCGGATATGAACAAAAATTGGGGCGGAAGGATTTGAACCCTCGAATGACGGAGTCAGAGTCCGTTGCCTTACCGCTTGGCGACGCCCCAGAAATCAATGCTTATGCGACTGTTAAAAAGCCACTTAACTATTATAACATAGCTTATCTATGATTGTCAAGACTTTTTTAACGCATAATTGGAGCAGCACCATAAAAGACACAAAAAGCAAGAACAGACGCCTTATTCAAAGCTTGTTTAAATCTATCAATTGATGAAATAATCTAAATCAAAAGGGATAGCCTTTGCTCTGTACCATTCGTCACAGGCAATAAAACCAACAGAATCTATACCGTCCGAGAAAATTGTGTAGTTTAAATAAAAATCATCGTTCACTACGAAATTCCACTGTGTTAATATCGGCATGGTAAATGCGACTGAAATATCATCCTTGAGCTCTACTTCAATAGAAAGACTTTGAAGCCAGTCGATAAAGTCGCTTTTCTTATCGGGGCTGATTACATATGTTCCGTTGACTGTTATAGCTATTTCGTCTGAGCTTGTCATTTCTTGAAACCAGCGGTCGTATCCGAGCCGAGTGTCTGCGTTCCCGAGCGAATGTGGCTTTATACTCTGAACTTTATACCTGCCGTCCTCTAACACAAAGGTATAATCAATTTTCAAAAGTGCGGCGTAATTATCGGCGGCGATTTCGGAGAAGAGCTGATATTCAAAATTCCTATTAAGAACATCTTGATAGCTGTCGTACTGAGCCTCTCCGACAATTACGCTGTCATAGAAAGTAATAATATCATTTGAAAAACCATTAAATGCACCGCCCACGGCGGCTGTTGCATAAGTCAGCGTAATTGTGTTTTCGTCAAATGCATGACCTGCCGGAATCATAATAGGGAAAGCCCCCGCGCTATGATGAGTAACTTGAACATAATCGCCGTAAACATGGGACATATTACTATCGGGTGAGAATATTATATTCTCGGCGTTTTTCGTGAATACCTCGTTATACGCCGCTTCTAAGTCAGATATTGCAATATAGCGCAAATGCGGCGATTGTGCTGTACGATATTCCTCATTCTGATAATAATCAGTTCCGCCCAAGCCGTTCGTCAGCTCGTCGGGAACATATTTTCCCTCACAATAAACACTGAGCTGTGACCATGAGATTTCGATTGGGTAATTCGTCCTGTGTTTTAGATTATAAAAAACTTGATGCTCAAGCACGCCGACGCCCGTTATCCCTACATTGAGATTGTCAACAATTTGAGCGAGCTTTTCAAGGATTTGCGTTTTATCGGGAGCGTAATCACCGAACCCGATAATCCCCCAGTTGCCGTCAGGAATCCGCGCGAACGCTGTTGTTTCATTAATCAGATTAATTTCCCAAAACATGACCGGAACTAAAAAGTCGCCGTTTTGATTAATTATTCCGACTCCGCCGCTTCCGTCGATTCCGGCTACGCTGTAAGCGGTGATTATATTCGCGAACTCGCGCCCGTAGCCTCCGCTTCCTCTGAATCGGGCATCAGAAATAATCTGCTTGCCGTCGAAAAACACTGTTCCCGGCGGGGTACTGCTGCCGCATTGGAACGCATTTTGAGTGTCGAAAGTCAAGCTGTCGATTAAATATACGTGCTTGATACGCCCGATTGCTTGGGGGAATCTTTCCGCGAACTCAGATACGGGGTACATTTCGTCGTAATACCCGGTCGTTTCCCACATTCTGCGCCCGAATAATTCAAACTCTGCGTCATACAACCAGTTTGAAAAGAGCGGTCTGATACTGCGGTCTTCATAATGGTCGGGAATATTCGTAAATATTTCAGCGTATCCCCCAGTAGCTTCGCATAAAATGGCAAAATCAAATTCAGGTCCGGTATATTCAAAATCAACAGGCACGAAATAAATATCGTCAACATCGGTATACATGATAAAAGGGTAATCAAGCGTAGGCTCAACAATCCACGTCCATGCAGGGTCGGGAATAGCTTCAGCAGGCGGCGCAAACCTCACCCACATAGCCGGACGAATACCCGCATTACTGTTGCTGACATCTGCACCATCGCCGCTGTCGATAAAGCCGTTTGCTACATATAATACAAAATTACTACCGTTGCCCGGCGACCGAAGCAACCACCAGCTTTCATCGCCGTCAGCGTTAAAAGCCTTCCGCGGCGAACCGTCGATAAAATAAACAAGAGCGTCTTCAACACTTAATAAAAACAATTTATCTGTTGTATTATTGCCGCCTGCTGTGCCATATTGACTGTCTCTGTTTATATTTACCGTTTCGCTTATGCGTATCTTTTCTTCGTCTGTAAACGTGTTTTCATAGAACTCGCCGTTCAGATATTCTCTTATTTCGCTGTGCTCCCATGTAATATCACCGCCGGGCGAATGATATGGTCTGTTCTCTATTACGTTTTCTGTGATGATTAAAGCCCTGCCGTCCTGCACGTCAAGCACACGCCAGTCAAACTCGCCTAATTGTATTATTTCGCCGATTTCCGGTACAGTTTCGGCAACGGGCGGCATGATAATATCCTCCGGCGCGAAGAAGCGGAGCATAAATATTGAACCTACAGCCAAAACCATTACCGCCGCCGCTATTCCCGCGAATTGCCTGTATAAAAAATTTCCCGATTTCCTTACGTTTTTAATGCCGGACGTTCTGAGCGCGTTAGCACTTTCGATATAGCTGTCACCGATTTCACCTATCGCAATGCTTATTTGCTCTGCTTTAATCTTTTTATTTTTCATATCAAAAACCCTCCGTTGCCAAATATTCTTTCAGATTATTCCGTGCGCGGTGCAGAACCGTCTTAGCTTTAGACTCGCTCATACCGCAATAAGCCGCTACCTCTTTAAGCGAATCCATAAAATAATATCTCCCGACAAATGCGTCACGAGTTTCCTTTTTGAGAGTGCCGAGCCATTTATTAATCAAAGCTCCCATGAGCTTGCTTTCGGCTTCAAGCTCGGGGCTCGCCCCGCCTGAAGGCACGCAGTCCTCCAATTCTGATAAAGACAATGAAAACTGAGAGCCTTTTCGCTTTTGACTTGAACGCTTCCGCAAAATATCAATAGAGACCTGTCGCGTGATTCTTCCGAGAAAGGTAGCGAGAACTGCAGGATTATGCGGCGGTATGGAATCCCACGCTTTTAAGTAGGTGTCGTTGACGCTTTCTTCGCTGTCTTCAAGGCTGCCGAGTATGTTGACAGCCACCTTTTTCAGATAACTGCCGTATTTCTTCTCGGTTTCCTTGATTGCGGCTTCGTCGCGCTTCCAATACATATCGACGATTATATTATCATTCACCGCTATTCCCCCTTTGTTTTAGGCTTTCACTTATATACCCGTAAAATATTTGTGCCGGTTGCATGAGATTCAAAATTTGTCAAAAATTTTTTAAGGGACGAGAGCTTAACCCTCGTCCCTCTTATCAACGCATACGTGTTATTCTTCCTCAATTAACAGCAATTCATCGCTTCCGCCGACAGCACCGATAGTTTCGACGGTGCGCAGAGTCTTGTTAATCGCGCGAGTCCGTCTGCCGACGATTTCTTCCAAGGTCTTGTCGGCTGTTTGTATTTGCTTGTGTGCGCGGTCAAGTATATCGCCGAACTTAACGAATTCGGACTTAACAGCCCGCAAAGTATCCCAGACCTTCTGCGAGCTCTGCTCAATGGCAAGGGTGTTGAAGCCCATTTGAAGAGAACTCAAAAACGCAGAAAGCGTCGTCGCGCCGACAACTGTGACTTTGTGCTTGTCCCGCAATTCTTCAAACAATGCGGCGTTCTGAATCACCTCGGCGTATAATCCCTCAGTCGGCAGAAACATCAGCGCGAAATCAGTGGTTTTCGGCGGCTGTATGTACTTGCTTTGAATTGTTTTCGCTTCCTCACGGATTTTCTTTAACAACGATTCCCGCGCTTCCTTTATGTCTTTTCTGTCCTCGGCATCAAGCAGGCGGTTGTAGTCTTCAATCGGGAACTTCGAGTCAATCGGCAGAAGAAGCGGCTCATCGCCGTTCCCGGGCAGTTTTATAGCAAACTCCACCCGTTTGCCGTCGATGATTTCTGCGTTGGTTTCGTACTGGCTCGGCGCGAGTATATCGGAGAGAAGCTTTTCAAGGCGCACCTCGCCGTATGTTCCGCGCTCTTTTACGTTAATCAGCGCGTTTTTAAGGCTTTTTGCGTCGGCGGCGAGGTTTTTCATCTCGCCGAGACCCTGCTGAACATTGTCAAGCTGCTTGCTTACAAGCTCAAAGGACTGTGCGAGCCGCGTTTCAAGCGTTTTTTGAAACTTTTCATCTACCACGCCTTGCATTTGCTCAAGGCGTTTTTCGTTGCTGTCTTGCAATGATTTTATTTTATTTTCGAGTGTCGTTGTGATTTCGGCGCGGTTTTCCTGCAAGGTTCTGTTAATGCTCTCGTGAATCACGCCGAACCGCTGAAACTGCTCAGTTGTGCCGCTTGCAATCTGCTTCGCAACACTGTCGCGCTGTTCATCAAAAGCACGCTTTAACAACGCCGATATTTCGTCGTTGTTCTCCTTTTTCTTACTTGTGAACAAAGCTATGAGCAAGCCGATAGCAATTATTGTTAAACCTATTTGCGTTATAATAAGTCCTGTATGAATCATTTCCATGCAAACACCGCCTTTATTTGACAGTATAACATAAACTCCTTGCTTTTGCAAGAAAAATGTGCTATGATTAACAAGACGGAAATTTTTGGTATGAATATGACAGGCAGTTGTCATATTACCTGTGATAAAATCGAATTATTAAACATAAAGGAGATTTATCATGTTAAAATCAAGATGCGGAATTTACTGCGACACGGCGGCGTGTAAGGAAGCGTTCGGCTTTGACTGCGCGGGCTGCACGAATATCGAGAGCGCGCCTTGGGGCGACTGCGAAATTAAAATCTGCTGTGAGGGTAAAGGACACGAGCACTGCGGCTTGTGCGCGGCTTTCCCGTGCGAAACGCTGAAAAAGTATGCAAACGACCCCGAACACGGCGACAACGGCGCAAGAATCGAGCAATGCAGAGAATGGTGCAAACAAAAACAGGAGGCATAATATGGAGTGGCATATCTTATTTCCACAAGCACATCAACCTCGTTATGAAGAAATTGACGATTATGTTAATAATCCGCTTTGGAGCGGGCTTTTCACCTTTATGGAAAGCGCGTACAAAGCCAAGCCCAAAATGACCTACAGTACCTGCTCGGGTATGCCCGGCTGGAACGTAAAGTTTCAAAAAAGCGGACAGGCTCTCGGGACTTTCTACCCCGAGGTCGGCGGCTATTCTGTGTTCATGGTAATTGCTTATAAGCTCACCGCAGAAGCCGAAGCGGTTCTGCCTGAGCTTTCACCCGAAATACGTGACTCTTACGAAAACGGCGGCGACTTTATGAAGGTCGGGAAATACTTCATGTTCAGAATCGAAAATGAAACGCAATTTAATGATTACAAAAAGCTTTGCATGGTAAAATTAAAACCGAAGGAGAAATAAAATGGCAGAAATTATTAAAACCTATAAAGAAACATTACCCGCGCTTCGTTTGATTGGCAAGCGTTACGGACACGCCGACTTTGACAACGGCTTCGGACATAAATGGGGCGAGTGGTTTGAAACAGGCTGTTTTGATGAGCTCAATAAGCTCGGCATGGCGGAAAATACCGAGAACGGCTGTCTCGGCTTCATGCGTTGCAATTTAAACCAAGACGAGTTTGAATACTGGATTGGTTGCTTCTTTGCGCCCGGTACGGAAGCTCCCGACGGTTATGAATTCTTAGACTTAGACGGCGGCGATGTCGGTATTTGCTGGATTAAAGGCAGTCAAGACGACGGCAGTATTTACGGTATGCATGATGCCTGCGTGGAAGCACTTCAAAAGAACGGCATGGGTAATTTTATGTACGACGAGAAAAAATATCTTTATCACTTTGAACGCTACAACTGCCCGCGTTTCACCGAAAAGGACAGCGACGGCAACGTAATTCTTGATTATGGGATTTACTTAAAGAGGTAACTGTGAATGAAATATCTTGACACGGATAATTCAATAACCGAAAAACATCACGAGCTTAAAAAAATCATACGCAAAAGCGACAGAATTGAACAAGCAAAGAAGCTGTTTTTGGAGATTCATGCGGCTTTGCACTCTTGTGCAGTTTCCGGCGGGAAAGCTAACGAAATTGATACGCTTTTCGCTGACTTAAAGCCGCAGGAATTCGCAGTAGTACCGTCTGCTAAAGCGGAAACGATTGCGTGGGCGGTTTGGCACTTAGCGCGGATTGAAGACATGACAATGAATATACTTGTCGCAGGTTCAGAGCAGATTTTCGACTCAGAGTGGCAAAAGCGCATGAACACGGCGTTCACCGACACAGGCGTATCTATGGACAGCGAGAAAATAATTAAACTGAGCAGTGAGTTAAATTCTGCCGAACTGCTCAATTACAGAAACGCCGTCGGAACACGAACAAGAGAAATCATCGCCGCGCTAACCGCGCAGGATATGAAACGCAGAGTACCTGCTGACGGTATAAATAAAATCCGAAGCGAGGGCGGAACCTGCGAATATTCTGAGTGGCTGCTTGAATACTGGGGCGGAAAAGACATCGCGGGGCTTCTGCTTATGCCGCCGACACGCCATTTGATGCTCCACTTAAATGACTGCATTAAATGGAAGCAAAAATTACAGGAGTATTAAAAAACAACTATGCCAACTAATAAAATAAATAAAATTATTATCCGCGGTGCGCGGGAGCACAACCTCAAAAACATTGACCTTGAGCTCCCCCGCGATAAATTAATAGTCATGACAGGGCTTTCCGGTTCGGGAAAGTCCTCGCTCGCGTTCGATACGATTTACGCGGACGGTCAGAGAAGATATATTGAAAGCCTTTCGTCCTACGCGCGGCAGTTCTTAGGACAGATGGAAAAGCCTAATGTAGACAGCATTGAGGGGCTTTCGCCCGCTATTTCAATCGACCAGAAGACCACCTCGCGCAATCCGCGCTCAACAGTCGGAACGGTAACAGAGATTTATGACTATCTGCGTCTGCTTTACGCGAGAATCGGAATTCCGCACTGCCCTGTTTGCAACCGCGAAATCAAGCAGCAGACAATCGACCAAATCGTTGACCAAATCTTAGTTTTACCGCAAGGAACGAAGGTACAGGTGCTTGCGCCGATAGTGCGCGGACGCAAGGGCGAATATCAGAAAGAGCTTGACCAAATCCGCAAGCAGGGTTATGTTCGCGTGAGAATCGACGGCAGTATTTACGACCTTTCAGAGAGAATTAAGCTCGATAAAAATATTAAACACGACATCGAAGTCGTGGTGGACAGGCTTGTAATCAAGCCCGATATAAAATCGCGCCTTTCCGAAAGCTTGGAAACTGCAGGAAGTCTTACCGATGGCTTGATTTTCGTTGATACCGGCGCAGAAGAAGAACTGCATTTCTCACAGAATTACGCCTGCCCCGAGCACGGTGTCAGCATGGAGGCGTTAGAGCCGCGAATGTTCTCGTTTAACAATCCTTATGGCGCGTGCCAAAAATGCACAGGGCTTGGGACTTTTATGCGGGTTGACCCCGAGCTGATTATGCCGAATAAAGAGCTTTCAATTAAAGAAGGCGCAATCAAGGCTTCGGGCTGGGGCTACGCAGAGGGCTCAATCGCGCAGATGTATTATGAAGCACTTGCCAAACATTTTAAATTCTCGCTTGCCGTGCCTGTCGGGAAGCTTCCGCAGACTGCTCTGAATATTCTGCTCTACGGCACAAACGGCGAAAAAATCGAAGTTCAGCGTTCCTACGAAAGCGGTCACGGAAAGTACACGACCGACTTTGAAGGGCTTGTGAACAACCTTGAACGCCGCTTCCGCGAAACAGGAAGCAATCATTCGCGGGACGAAATTCAAACCCTTATGAGCGATGTGCTTTGTCCTTCTTGCAAGGGCGAGAGGCTTAACAAAGAGGCTCTTTCAGTCACAGTTTCGGGAATAAATATAAGCGATTATAGCCGCATGAGCATTGACGAAGCCTTGAATTTCAGCTTGAACGCCGAGCTTTCCGAGCGCGATATGATTATCGCCGAGCAGATTGTAAAGGAAATCCGTGAACGCCTCGGCTTCTTAAAAAGTGTCGGACTCGGCTACTTGAATTTATCGAGGGCGGCGGGGACGCTTTCGGGCGGTGAAAGTCAGCGGATTCGCCTTGCTACGCAAATAGGAAGCTCGCTTATGGGGGTTTTGTATATACTTGACGAGCCGAGCATAGGGCTTCATCAGCGCGATAATGATAAGCTGATTGCGACCTTGAAACGACTGCGCGACCTTGGCAACACGCTGATTGTAGTTGAGCACGACGAGGAAACAATGCACGCGGCTGATTATATAGTAGACATCGGGCCCGGAGCAGGGATTCACGGCGGCGAAATCGTCTGCGCGGGCGGTATGAAGGAGGTTCTCGCCTGCAAGGATTCAATCACGGGGCAGTATCTTTCGGGCAGAAAAGAAATCCCGATTCCGAAGAAGCGCAGGAAAACAGATGGCAGATTCCTGACTGTTCTCGGCGCGGAAGAAAATAATCTTAAAAATATAGATGTTAGTATTCCTCTCGGTGTTTTAACCTGCGTTACGGGTGTTTCGGGCAGCGGGAAAAGCTCGCTTGTAAACGAGATTCTTTATAAGTACCTCGTCGGTAAGCTCAACCGCGCGCGGACAAAAACAGGGAAGTTTTTAAAAATTACAGGCACGGAACATCTTGATAAAGTCATAGATATTGACCAGTCGCCAATCGGCAGAACGCCGCGTTCAAACCCTGCGACCTACACGGGTGTTTTCACGGATATTCGTGACCTTTTCGCTTCTACGAATGCGGCGAAGATGAAAGGCTTTTCGACTGGCAGATTCTCTTTTAACGTGCGCGGCGGACGCTGTGAAGCCTGCGAGGGCGACGGCATAATTAAAATTGAAATGCATTTTCTGCCGGATATTTACGTGCCCTGCGATGTCTGCAAGGGTCAGCGGTACAGCAGGGAAACGTTAGAGGTGACTTACAAAGGCAAGAATATTTACGACGTGCTCGAAATGACTGTTGAGGAGGGAATCGGCTTCTTTGAGAATATCCCGCGAATTGCAAAAAAGATGCAGACCTTGTTCGACGTTGGACTCGGTTACATTAAAATCGGGCAGTCGGCAACCACGCTTTCGGGCGGTGAAGCCCAGCGCGTCAAGCTTGCAACAGAGCTCGCAAAACGTGCAACAGGGCGCACGATTTATATTCTTGACGAGCCGACGACAGGACTGCACACCGCCGACGTGCATAAGCTTATAGACGTGCTTCAGAAGCTTGTCGAGGGCGGGAATACCGTGGTTGTGATTGAACATAATCTTGATATAATTAAAACTGCGGATTATGTAATTGACTTGGGTCCCGAGGGCGGCGACGGCGGCGGCTTCATCATAGCCGAGGGTACGCCCGAACAGCTTGCGAAAAGCAAGGAAAGCTTCACGGGGCAGTATTTGAAGAAAATGTTCGGGAAGGGGAAAGCGAAAAAGGATTGACAGAGCGATGAATATATGATAAAATACAAACAGAATATATAAATAGAGGGCGAAACAAATGAAAGAACAAAACAATATAAAAAGAAGCCTGCTCATCATTGATGATTCACCGCTGAATATAGCTGTTTTGCAGCGTATTTTAGGCGAGGACTATCAAATATATACAGCGTGGAACGGCATAGACGGACTTAAAGCCGCAAAAGAGCATGAGCCGGACGTGATTATTTTAGACATAATAATGCCGAAAATGGACGGCTATCAGACAATCGCTTTGCTGAAGGAAGACGTACATTTACAAAATATCCCTGTTATATTCATAACAGGGCTCACAGACCGCAACGAGGAAGAAAAAGCTCTTGCGCTCGGAGGTGCGGATTTCATAGTAAAGCCGTTTAACCCTGCGATAGTAAAGCTTCGGGTGGGAAGCCAAATTCGTATACTTAATTATATAAGCCAAATAGAGCGCATGGGACTCGTCGATTCTATGACGGGAATCGCGAATAGGCGCGGCTTTGATGAGCGGCTGTATTCCGAGTGGAAGCGCACAATCAGAGAAGAAGGAGAAATCAGCATACTCGCCATCGACATTGATTTCTTCAAAAAATATAACGATACCTACGGGCATCTCAACGGCGACTTAGTGCTGAAAACGATTGCAGATGTCATAGCGCAGACGCTTAAACGCCCTGGAGACTTCGCGGCGCGCTGGGGCGGGGAAGAGTTTATAGCACTGCTGCCCGACACGGATTTAAAAGGCGCGACGGCAATTGCAGAGCAAGTCCGCGCTAACATTGAAAAAACAACAGTAACTCTTCGCGACGGCAGAAACACCTATACCACCGTAAGCATCGGGGTAAATACACAAAAGCCGTCAGCGGATTGCTGTGTTGACGATTTTCTTCACGATGCCGACGAAGCGCTTTACAAAGCAAAAGCAGACGGCAGAAACAGGGTTTGCTTGTATAGCGATATGCAGAAGGAAGAAAAATAAATAACAACATTTTCCATAAAAAAAGCCGTAAAAATTTTACGGCTTTTATCTGTTCGCTGAAGTTCCAAAATCAAAAATTAAAAAATACCTCTTATAAAATCCGCCGATTTGTCAATATTAAATGTATGCAAAGGCTTTGACGGGCTTGCATAAATGAGAAAAGCGGAGATAAATTATGAGGAAAATTTTTAAAGCGGCGTACGGAACGCTTGTTTGCTTTGTGTTACTATTATGCGTAGTTTTTGCTTTCTATTACACACAGCTCCCTGACAAGTTTTACCTTTCCGGCAACGCGCCGCTGAATATAAGAACCTTTTTTAATATAACAGCAGATTTAAGTCATACAGAAAACGAGGCGTTACCTGCGCTTTCGAGCGTGGATACAGGCATACAAGAGCAGACAGTCAGCTTAAAATTATTCGGAATAATTCCTATAAAAGAAGTACAGCTTGAAAGAATTGACAGACCTGTGCTTGTGCCCTGCGGAACGCCGTTCGGGATTAAAATCAGAACCGATGGCGCGATTGTAACAGGGCTGGGAGATATTGACGGAAGCCCCTCACCTGCGCGGCTCGCGGGACTGCGAACAGGCGATATAATTGTATCGGTGAACGGCGTAAGTATAGAAAAAAGTGCAGACATAACAGATGCAGTGCAGTTTAAAGCAGGTGAAGCAGTCGTAGAATTAATCAGAGACGGCAAGGAAATGTCGCTTAATATCAATCCAATTCAGTCCGGGCGCGATAATCTTTACAGAATCGGAGTTTGGGTGCGGGCATCTTCCGCGGGAATAGGCACGCTGACCTTTTATGACCCCGCGAGAGGAAGCTTCGGCGGCTTGGGGCATGGCGTCTGCGACGTTGACACAGGGAAGATTCTGCCGCTTTCAAGCGGTGAAGCGGTTTCGGTGACAATCAGCGGCGTCATAAAAGGCAGACCGGGCGACCCGGGCGAGCTCTCCGGTTCGTTTCTGTCGCGCGCACCGATTGGCACGATTGAGCGAAACACAGAGCTCGGCGTATTCGGCACAATGAACTATGCGCCGTCGCTTGATTCGGGGATTCCGATGGCATTTAAACAGGAAGTGACAACAGGCGCGGCGACTATTTTATCAACAATCGGCGGCAGCAGTGCGCAGGAATATGAAATTTATATAGAGCGGTTGGATTTTAACGAGAATAATCAGGTCAAAAACATGGTAATCAGAATCACAGACGAAGAGCTGATTGCAAAAACAGGCGGAATAGTGCAGGGAATGAGCGGCAGCCCTATTATTCAAAATGGTATGCTTGCGGGCGCGGTGACTCATGTGTTTGTGAACGATAATACGCGCGGCTACGCGATTTTCGCAGAGAATATGTACAGGAAGATGACGGAATGCGAGGAGCTGGAAACTGTTTTAGATGACGCGGCGTAAAAAATATGAAGGCGGGATTGATTTCCCGCCTTTTTTGTGTTATAATTGGAGGAAGGTGGTGTATTTATGACAGAAACAATTCAAAAAGCAAGTATAGGAAAACGGCTTCTTGCTCTATTGGTCGATACTATTATAATTTTTCCGATTCAAGGCATATTTATGTTCTACATAATCAGAAACTCACAAAACATGATGTTATTATGGTGGATTGCATTTTTTCTGTATTTCGGTTTAAAAGATATATTCGGCGGTGCAAGTTTGGGAAAAAGATTAGTGGGATTAAAAGTCAAAAGCATTGATGTAGATAAACCTAATTTTACTACATTAACATTATTTTGTAGGAATCTTTTTACCTATTTGTGGTTTTTTGAATTATTGGTGCTTCTATTAAGTAAGAGCAAAAGAAAAATCGGAGATATGCTTGTCAAAACTGATGTATATATTGTTTCAAATAAAGTAAAAACTGTACCTATCATTTTAATAATTTTTGTAGCACCTTTTGTTTTATCAATACCCTTAATTTTAGGTATATCAGACTTCATTAAGAATGATGATTCATATCGAACTGCAATTGACTATATTGAAACAAGCGAAGAGGTTCGCGACATTGTCGGAAACATAATCTATACTCGCTTCAAGCAAGGAAATATAAGCACTTCAAATCAAGGCGGAAACGCTGAATTCACGGTATACGCAGTCGGCGAAAGGGATTCCGCGAACATTTGGATTTGGCTGAAAAAAGAACCGTCTGGTAATTGGGAAATAGTAGATGTTGCAATAAGTATAAGGCGGTGAATTCATGAACAGCAACAACGGCAAATTCATAGTCTTCGAGGGCTTAGACGGCTCGGGCAAGACAACCCAGCTTGCGGCGATTCACAAGTACATCACAAAAGAAAAAGGCTTGAAATGCCGCGAAGAGCGCGAGCCGAGCGAAAGCCTGCCCGGTGCGCTTGCCCGCAGTGCGATTAAAAAGCAGGTGAAATTCGCGCCGCAGACGATGGCTCTGCTTTTCGCCGCGGACAGATACGAGCATATAATTCACGATATAAAACCGTATTTAAACGAGGGGATTCACGTAATTTGCGACCGTTATGTTTTCTCGAACCTCGCGTATCAAGGGCTTGAGCTTGATTTTGAAACTGTTTACGAGTGCAACAAGGCGGCGATGAAGCTCCTCATGCCGGATATAACTATTTTCATCGACACCGAGCCGGAGGAAACAATGGCGAGAATCGGCAAATCGAGAGTAGGGAACGAGCTTTTCGATAAAGAAGGCGTAGCAGTGCGCGAGAATTTTTATAAGGCTTTTGATTTTTTGAAAGAGAAAAGCTTGCTTAAAAACTTGCTGATTGTAAAAGGAAATCAGAGCGAGGAAGCGATTACGAGGGAAATTATAAAATATATTGAGGAGCTGTTATAATGGAATTATACATCGCGCGGCACGGTGAAACACAATCGAACGTCGAAAGACGGTTAACAGGCGGCAGAACGAACTCGCCGCTTACAGAAAACGGCATAGAGCAGGCGAAGCAGCTCGGGAAATCGCTTGAAGATATTACTTTTGACGCGGTTTACAGCAGTCCCTTGGAGCGCGCTGTTGATACAGTTAAGCTTGCGTTCGGCGATAAATATGCGATTAATATTGACGAGCGTTTGGAGGAAATTCGTCTCGGCATCTTAGAGGGCATGAAGTACGAAGAAGCCTCCGTTAATTTCCCCGAATCTGGAATGTTGTTCTACACTGACCCGATTCTATACAAGCCGCCTGCCAACGGCGAAGCTGTCAGCGACGTGATTGAAAGATTCAGCTCGTTTATTGACGATATGAAAAGCAAAAACTATGAAAAAGTTTTCGTGCTGACGCACGGCTACGCTCTGCGTGTGATATATGCGTGTATGTTAGACAGGCGAGTCGAAACAATCGCCGAAGCCCCGCATTATTCAAACTGCGATGTTGTCCGCTACATAATTGATAAAGAAGAAACGGCTCTGACTTAACAGAGCCGTTTTATTGTGTATTAGTGCGTCATTAAATCTCGTTTTCTGTATCCGATGAATCCTATCACAGTCAGCGTAATTGCAATTACGGTCATTACAATCAGCGGCGCAAAGCTGTTCTCTGCGGCAGGGAATAAATCGAAGCTCGTAACTCTTATTTCGGGGATAAACTTGAACGGCGACAGGTTTGCGACCCACGCAGGAAGCAAGTCGGGAATATTGCCTATTAAAGCCATGAAGCAAATAAATCCGTAGTACCCCCAAACCACGCCGCCCGCCTTCGGGAAGACGCCGACAATCAGCACCGCAAGCCCGATAATAAGCCACAAAGCAGGCAGGTAAACGAAGTTCGCCGCGAGCAGTTTTTCAAGCACGAACGGATTGACTTCATTCGCCGCCGCCGCACCGTATAAGCCGAGAGCTGTACATAATTGCATAATTAAACTCATTGTGAACGTGATAATTACGTAGCCTGCAAGATATTTCGGGCGCGAAACCGAGCGTGATAAAATTCCCTCCGCGCGTCCGTCAACCTCTTCGCTCTTGGGTTTCATCGCGAACATTAATAATGGCACAAGCGCAATCAGCGTCATCATCGTCGTAACAAAGCTGCCGAAGCCGTCTACAATCATGTCGGCTTTATCCTGCTCGGAAAGCAGTTCTAAGATTTCCGGTGAAAGCCCGACTAATGTTAAATACTCGGGGCTGTCGCCGACAAAGCGGTCGATTTCGCCTATAATCGAGCCGTAAGACGCGCCGAGCAAAAGCATGGAAATAACCCAAACAATAATCGCGTTTTTGAGAAGCCGCAGTGATAATCCGAACGGCGAAAGCAGTGACTTCTTTGCTTCGCGTCTGCCCATTCGCGCGGGAATAAAGCCCTGACCCAAGTCACGCATAGAATTTAACTTATACGCCAAAGCCGATAGCGCGATTGTAATTATTAAAAGTGCAAAGAGGGGCAATAAATCATTCTCGACATAGACTTTTGTGCGCTGTGCGAGACCGAGCGGGCTGATTAAGGACAAAACCTCATTTCCCACATCGCCCGCCGCGCGAAGCATATAAGAGCCGCCGAGTGCAAGAAACGACAATCCGAACGCGCCGCTCGTGCTTGCGGAAAGCTGGCAGAAAATCGCGGAAATTGCGGCGAAAGCAAGCCCGCTTGCACCGAGAACTGCGCCGTAAAGCATACTTCCCGCGAAATCTATGCTTTCAACTCCGGCGACAGCCAAACCGAGCCCTGTTGTAATTGCAAGAATCGCGTTAATGACAAGCGCAGTAAGCATCGCCGCATTGATATTCGCGAGCCTGCCGACGGGAAGCGAGCGAATAACCTCTGCGCGCCAGCGTTCCTCGTCTGCGCGAGTGTGCCGAACTACAATAAAAATATTCATTACAGCGACCGAAATCATCACCCAAAGCAGCATCATTCCTGCGTAAATCCCGCCTGTCGTGTATTCGCCGTCAATCTCATAAATAGGCCCCATCATCGAAACCATAATCGGGTTGTCATACATCAGCGAAATATTTTCCCGTGCTTCGCCGTCGGGGAACATCGCTTCAAGCCCAGGTGCAAGCGCAACTGTAAAAATCACGATTACCACTATCCAAATCGCCGCGATAATCCGCTCACGCCGAAGCATAAACTTCACTAACTTCCCGGTGTAATCAAAATTACCTTTCATATTTACACCTCCTCGGACGGAGCGTCGAGGACGTCGCTCCCTACAGAATGATAGTAGCGCATAAATAATTCCTCCATGGAATCCGGGAGCTTGCCGTCAGCTGTAGCCGCGCTCTGCTTTAGCTCGTCGAGCGTGCCTGTTTTAATCACGTTCCCGCGCATAATCACGCCGACACGGTCACAAAGCCGCTCAACCTCCGACAAAATATGACTCGAAAGAATCACGCTTTTGCCGTTGTTTTTGAGATTAAGCACCTCTTCAACGAAAAACTCACCCATAAGCGGGTCAAGCCCCGAGGTCGGCTCGTCAAGAATATATAAATCCGCGTCGGACGCGAAAGCCGCAATTAACGCTACCTTCTGGCGGTTGCCTTTCGAGTAGGTACGGCACTTTTTTGTCGGGTCAAGCTCGAATTTTTTAATCAGCCTTTCGCGCTTTTCCTTGTCACTTTTTTGGCGCAGACTAACGAATAAATCAATCACCTCGCCGCCTGTTAAATTGGGCCAAAGGTTTACGTCGCCCGGAACATAAGCTATACGCTTGTGAATTTCAACCGCATCTTTCCAAGCGTCCATTCCGAAGACCTTTGCAGTCCCCGAGGTAGCTTGAAGTATCCCCAAAAGCACGCGGATTGTAGTGGTTTTTCCCGCGCCGTTAGGGCCTACATAGCCGAAGACCTCGCCCTCCTTTACTTGCAAATTTACGTTGTTCAGCGCGGTGAACTTGCCGAATTTCTTAGTTAAATTCTCGATTTCTAACATGAACATTTATATTTCCTCCTTATAAAAGTTTTTTCTGAATAACTCTAAGCATTCATCGAATTGCTTCATTAAGCTTTCAATGTCAAGCTTCTGTCCCTGCGGGTTTTCGCGGATTACGCCTTCTGAAAAATACACCAAAAGCTTCATAACGAGTGCAGGGTTAACGCCGTCCTTGAACCTTGAATAATCCACATTTTCAAAGAACCGCCCAATATCGAAATTGCCTTTTCCGCGTTGAATGACTTTCTTGATTTCCTGCTCAACCTCAGGGTCAGTCTCGAAATACATACTTTCGATGAAATGCATAATGTCGGGATATTCCTTTAAAACTGCGGTTTTGATAACGGACGCGTTCCTGACTGCCTTGAAAAAATCTGTCTCGCTTTTGTCAAATTTGCTCATTACGCCGCTTGCGAGCGTGCTTCCGCAGAAGTCTAACAGGTACATATAAAGGTTCTTTTTACTGCCGAAGTAGTGAAAAACCATCGGCTTGGAGATTCCTGCGGCTTTGGCAATGTCGGCGACTGAAGCCTTTTTGTAGCCGTTTCGCCCGAAGGAATATAGCGCGGCGTCTATGATTTTATGCTGTTTTTCAGACGGCAGATGCAGAAAATGTTCTAAGTATTCCGCGTGCTGTAAAGCGGACATGGAATCGCCTCCTTTTTAGACCGAATCGGTTTATTAATTCTATTATAGCACAATAAACCGATTCGGTCAATAGGTTTTTGAAAAAAATTACAAAAAAATTTTGGTCGGACATAAAAGCCCGACCAAAAGCGAATTAATACGCGTTAAGCTGCCAAGTAATTCGTCAGTTTTTCAATAATTGTCAAAAAATATACTTTCTCGTTACGCAATTTAAACATAACCGGCGACTCGGGGTGCTCGCTCATGAGCTTGCACATTTCATTATTATAGGCTTGCAGGCAGATTGAAATCACCGTTATGTCGTCGGGGGATAAATCGGTTTTATCACGCAACTTGCCGCCTGTTTCGGGAATCATATCAACGATGTCGTCATAGCCGTCACCATTACGGGCGAAGAAAACACAGGCTTTTACGATAACTTTTATATCCTTCTCGCTCAAAAAGTAGCCGTTCTCGTCTATAGGAAACGGCGTGTTGAACGCGCTTGGAGGCGCGTCGTTCACTTGCTCTTGCGGCACGTCAAGAAAGTCGCGCCCCACGTCTTTTTTCTTCTTTTTAAACAATCCAAACATTTTTGCACCTCTTTGTTGTTTTGGTTTACTTAGGCTCTACGCCGAATTTTTTAAGCTCCTGCGCCGTTCTCGCAAGCGGCAGACCCATCACGTTGAAAAAGTCGCCGCGTATACCTTTAACAAGAAGCGCGCCTTTTTCTTGAATCCCGTATGCGCCCGCCTTGTCAAAAGGCTCGCCTGTTTTTATGTAAGCTTTTATTTCGCTGTCTGAAAGCTTGTTAAATTCTACCGATGTCCGCCCGTAGAACGAGCGGGTTTTACTGCCGTGAATTATGCAAACCGCTGTAATAACCGTGTGCCGTGCGCTCGAAAGAATACTCAGCATACGAAAAGCATCGGCTTCGTTTTCAGGCTTGTTCATGATTTCGCCGTTTATGAAAACAATCGTGTCCGCCGCTAACACAACATCGCTCTGATATTTCGCGGCGACTTCGAGAGCTTTGCTCTCGGCGGTCAGAACCGCCGCGGCTTCCGGCTTTAGCTTAGGGACGATTTCATCATTCTCAGCGGGAATTACCTTAAATTCAAAGCCCGCGTTTCTGAGAAGCTCGCTTCTGCGCGGAGACGCGCTCGCCAAAATTAACATGAGAATTCACGCTTGTAATTCGCGATACTCTGTTCGATTATTTCGCGCGCTTTTTCTGCGTTCATGACCTCGTCGACGGCTGTCGTTTTGCCTTCAAGCTGTTTATAAACCTCAAAGAAATGCCGCATTTCTGCAAAAATGTGCGCAGGGAGGTCGGTTATATCGGTGTATGTATTATAAGTCGGGTCGTTAAAAGGAATCGCGATGATTTTTTCGTCGCGGCTGTCGTTGTCGTTCATGTTTATTACACCGATTGGATAGCAGTGAACTAAAACCATCGGTTGAATCGGCTCGTTGCAGAGAATCAGCACATCAAGCGGGTCGTCGTCGTCGGCGAGAGTCCGCGGAATAAAGCCGTAGCTCGCGGGATAGTGCGTCGATGTGTAAAGCACGCGGTCAAGAATTAACAGCCCGCTTTCCTTGTCAAGCTCGTATTTCGTCTTCTCGCCCTTTGAAATCTCGACAATAGCAAGAAAATTATCGGGTGAAATGCGCCTGTCATCTATATCATGCCAAACGTTCATAGCGATTAAATCCCTTCATTTTGGGTGTCTTGGACTATTATAGCACAAGATTTAGCGTTTGTCAAGCCGTCAACTATTTATATAATACAAAGTCTAACATCTGACCCGAGAACCCCGCGCTTTTAAGCGCGGTTTCTGCCTCTTTCGGGTATTGTTTAATAACCAATCTTTTAAAATTCGGGAAAATAAAGCCTTTATTGAAGTCCTCGGCGAAAGCTGTAATCACTTCGGCTGTTAGCTTTTCATCGAAAACCCGCAGAACCTGTCCCTGCTTTTCGAGCAGAGCAACAGGAATCCCCGCTTTTAAGACCGCAACAGTACCCGAAACGCAGATGAAATTACGCTCGGAAAAATGTGAGAAGCATTTGCCCCAAGGCATCAGCGGGTCGGCGGCGTTCATGCAAATAATGCCGTTGCTCGGATTCGCGAGCTTGTGAACAGTTCCCGTGAAGTCCTCGCCGCGAATGAACTGCGCACCCGACAAGCCCTCCACGAAATACCCGCGCCGCACCTCCCCCGTATATTCCCGCACGCGAAGCTTTTCAAGAGCAAGCCCCCACGGCAGATTTACTTGCGCGGCGGTTTCGCGGCAGAGAATAACAACCTTATCAAAAGCGCGGTCAATCAGCTCTTCTATTGATTTTTCTGCAACAGGGCGCACAAAGTCAAAACGTCCGCAGTTTAAAGCGTTCACAGTCGCTTTTACCCGCTGTTTAAGCGGCGCGGTAAGCAATTTTTCTTTGTCAAGCAATTGCCGTACAGGCACGAAGCTGTCGGCACGGAGCAAGCCTTTTTCGATTAACGACAGCGCGGGCTCAAGGAGCGGACGCTGATTAACCGCGCTTGAAAGGCTCGACAGGAAAACCGCGCCGCGCTTTTTTATTTGCTCGTAAATAATTTTTTCGTCGCCTTGAAGCGAGGAAGAATTTTCAAAATCCCATTCAATATCTTCGTAAAGATGAAAAGCAAGCTCGGATTCATTTATGCTCCAAAAGTATTTTCCCTCTGATAAAAGCTTGTCAAGAAGCGCGCCGTTATAGCCTTTTACGCGAGCAGGGAGGAGCACGCTCTCCCACATACTGACCGAAAAAGCACGGTCAGCAAGCGCGGAAAGGGCATGGTCTAACTGTTCCTGCGAAGGTGCATTTATACGCAGCTTTTCGGTGAGCAGTGCCGCATAATTTTGCGGCGGCGCAGTTGTAATTTCACGGCGACGGAACGCGATTGTCTCCCGTCTCGCTCTCTCATATAAATCCTTGTGATAATACAAGCCGCCGTCTTCAATTACATCTAATTCCGACAATATTTCCCGTACTATTTCCGTGGAAATAAAGTAACGCGCAGAAATACTTTCGGCGTCCATTGCACCCTTGTAACGCAGACAGCGTCGGATAATTTTTGCATAATTTTGCTCTTCGTATTCCTGCGTATGCTCGGCGGCAATCCACAAGCCCGGCTCGATATAAGCGATTCTGCCTGCTTTTGCAAGCTTCTCGAACCATTCTAAAGGCAAATCAAGCTCGCCGCTCTCCAAGTCACCCTCAATCATTAACAACGAATGAAGCTGATTTTCGTCCTGCGGTAATTTAAGTCGCTCGGCTTTGGCTAAGAATTCCGAAGCGGGTTTAATTTTTTCAGCTTCTTTTAAGGCTTCTTCAACCGACTGATTAACCCGCCTTGTAGTCGGGTGATATTCGTAGAGGAAATTCGCTTCCGCATCTCTGCGGAGCGACAGCGACATGGGCGAAGGGTCTTTGCTTGTCATTTCGCGGATTGCAATTGCGCCGCTTTGGATTTTGTTCAGCACGTCAACAAGCCCGTCAAGATTCCAATAATCCTCAAGGCACTCGCGCATTGTTTCGCGGATTAGCGGGTGCTTTTTGTGCTCGATAATCATGTCGAGCGTTTCCGCGCCGCGAAGCCGCTGAACCCAAAGCGGCTGGCGTTTTCCTTGACGAACGCCCATTATAAGCGCGCGGGCGGCGTTATGTCTGAATGAAATATTGAAAAGGGATGTGGTCGGCAGAAGTGCTTCGAGAATTACACGCGCGGTTTCAGGTGCAATAGCTTGCAAAAGTCTTTCGGGGATTTCGTACTTTCCGCGCAGATAAAGGAGAATTCCGTCGTCGTCATCGAAAATAGTTACAGCAGTACCTGTCAGCTCCTGCAGCTTATGCTGTAATAAAAGCCCGAGCGGAAAATTCACCTGCCTGCCGAAAACTGAATGGACCATGAGCTGATTGTCACCCGATTCATCACAGAAATGCTCAGCGATTATGGTTTTATTATCGGGCAGAATTCCTGTTGCTTCCTTCTGCCGCACGAGATAATGAGCGGTATCAGCCGCCGAATTCGCGTCCATGCCGAAGCTTCCGAGAACATTAACGACATCGTCGTAGGCTTCCGCGTCTGATAATTTTTTCATCTGCTCGCCGAAAAAGTCCGCCATGCTGTAATTTCTCGCAAGCCACATATTCCGCCAAAAAGGCGGACGTGCGCCGTCAGAGCCTGCTTGCCGAACGGTAACCGTGTCCTTGTCAAGCTTGGCGATTTTCCACGCAAACGAACCGAGCAGGAATTTATCGCCTACTCGCGATTCAAAAACGAATTCCTCGTCCAATTCGCCGAGCTTAACGCCCGTTTCGCTCTTAACCGCGAACATTCCCGTATCGGGAATAGTGCCGCCCGCAGAAACAGCTAACATTCGGCTGTAAGAATCTCCCTCAACCCGCTCGTTAATCCTGTCGTAGAGCAGGCGAGGCCGCACGGGTAAATCCTTGTCATGCTCGTAGTCACCTGCAAGCATTTCAAGAATCAACTTCACGTCCTCGCGGGTAACCTCGCGGAAAGGGTAAGCGCGCGGAAGAAGCTGCATAACCTCGTCAAGCGTGTAGCCCTCGCCGACAGCCATTGAAACAAGGTGCTGTGAAAGCACGTCAAAGCAGAGCCGCGGCGGTTTAAGCGGCTCAACGCCGTGCTTCACGGCGGCGTAAGCTGTCAATCCGCAGGAAAGCCCGTCAGCGGCGGTTTTCGGGAAGATGTGCATAATACTTAATCTTCCGGGATTATGTCCCGCGCGCCCAAGCCTTTGCAAAACACTCGAAACGTTTTTCGGTGAGCCGACCTGCAAAACCTTATCAATTTCACCCACGTCGATGCCGAGCTCCATTGAAGAAGTCGCGCAGAGCAGACGCAAATCTCCGCTTCTTAGCCTTTGCTCGGCTTTTTGCCGCTGTTCCTTTGAAACACAGCCGTGATGGGTAAGCGCGAAGTTTTCGCCTGCAACTTGATTCACATAAAAAGCTAATTTCTCCGCGAACATTCTGCCGTCAGTGAACGCGATTACGCTCCGTGCGTCCTCGCACTGCGCGTAAACCATTCGCGCGATTTCTGTCCAAATCGTGCCGTGCGGCAAAAGCCCGAAGTCTTCTTTCGGGCCTGTAACGATTATTTCAAAGTTTTTCGTCATTTTCGGTGCGATGATTTCAACAGGCTCACCGCCGGATAAATAATCCGCCGCAAGCTGAAGCGGATTCACGGTGGCGGACAAGCCGATTCGCTGTAATTTTCTGCCGCATAAATCGTCCAACCGTGCAAGCGACAGCATAAAATGCGCGCCGCGCTTGGAGTTCATCATAGCGTGCAGCTCGTCTGCGATTACAGCTTTTGCAGTCTTTAGCACGTTTCGCCCTGTCTTTGAAGTCAGCAGAAGATATAGCGATTCGGGCGTTGTTATAAGAATATGCGGCGGCTTGCGAAGCATTTTCTGCCGCTCGGCAGAGGTCGTATCACCGGTTCTGACAAAGGTAGTAATTGGCGTGAAATCCCCGCTCGCAATGCCGTTCAAAGGTCTATAAAGATTCTCGCGAATATCGCCCGCGAGAGCCTTCAGCGGCGAAATATAAATCACTTGCAATTCGTCCTTCAGCTCGCTTTTATGCGCTAATTCCATTAATCTGTCGATAAAAACAAGAAAAGCCGACAGGGTTTTACCCGTGCCGGTCGGCGCGCTTACAAGCGCGCTTTTCCCCTCGGCAATCGCCGCCCACGCTTCCGCCTGAACAGCTGTAGGCTCGCCGAGAGTGGATTTAAACCAGTTTCTTGTGTTTTCGCTGAAAAGATTTAATGAGTTCATGATGTTTTAAATAATTCGGGATTTTTTTCAAGCTCGTATTTAAGCTCGTTTATCGCTTGTGTAATCCCGTCATAATCGAAGTTGTCAGCTAAAATCTTGATTCTTGCAGTATCGCTGTTGATTTCAATCCCGAAATCAAGCTTGGTCATTTCCGTGATTGAATTTATTAACAGCTCGTAGTTGTAATTTTCCACAGCTTCCTTTAAGCTTTGCAGAAACTCGTCTAAAGCCGCGCGTGTGCCTGCTTTTTTCACTGCTTGAGCAGTTGTCTGCTCGGCGAAAACAGAAGCAAGCTGCCCCTCAAGCTTCCTTAAAGAATCAGTAAATTCGGGAAGCATATTTTCACATAATTTATAATCGTTTTCTCTTCCTGCGTTCTCAAGAGTCTCAGCAATCGCCGAGAGTGAAACTGCGCCGACAGCAGACAGAGAGCCCTTTAAGCCGTTTATGTGAAGCGCGAATTCAGATAAATTATTATCTTCAAAGCACTTTTCCAAAATGATTATAATTTTCGGGATTTTTGCGAAGAGAAGCTTCAACGAGCTTTCATAAAAATCCTCTTTAAAAGCAACAGCGGAGAGCCCTGCGTTCACGTCTAACTCGGGAATACTCATCGCGGCGGTGATTATCCGCCCGCCTTTTTCCATGAAGCTGAGCAAATCATCATCAATTTGGAGGTTTTCCGAGTTAATTTCCGGCGCGCATTTTTTAGAAGCGAGCCATTTTTGCAGGATATTGCTCATTTCTTCAATAATAATCGGCTTCGCAAGAAGGTCGTTCATGCCTGCACGTATAAGAATGTCCTTCGCGTCGATTGCGGTGTTTGCGGTGAGCGCGACAACAGGCACAGTAGCGTAAGCTTCGTTCTTTTCACGTATACGCTTAGTTGTTTGAATCCCGTCCATCTCGGGCATCATATGGTCCATAAAAATGAGGTCATATTTATTCTTTTCGATATAAGCGAGAGCTTCAATCCCCGAGAGCGCGGTATCACATTCAATCCCGTAAAGCGAGGTGACAAGCCCTTTTGCGACGTTCAAGTTTATCTCGTTATCGTCAACTATAAGGATTCTTGTGTCGCTGACAAAGTTCAAGCTTGCCTTTGAAGTAACTGTTTGCAGCTTGCCGCTGTCGCCTATGATTTTAGGAATAATAACCGTAAAGGTGCTACCCGCTTCGTACTCACTTTCAAAGCTTATATCGCCGTCCATAAGTCTTGCAAGGCTTTTAGCGATTGCAAGCCCTAAACCTGCGCCTGTGCTCGTTTTAAGTGTAAACGAAAAGGGGTCGAACAGGCTCTTCGCGTGCTCGGGCTTTATGCCCATTCCTGTGTCTTTTATTTCAAAAAGAATATCGTTCTCACGGGAAATGACACTGAAAGAAACACTGCCTTTTTTCGTAAATTTAACAGCGTTGCTGATTAAATTTGTGAGCAGCTGCTTCAAGCGCGCGCTGTCACCGAAGAGGCACTGCGGCAGCTTTTCGGGGACGTTGAAGTTATATTCAAGGTTCTTGTTCTCTGAGGTAAAGCGTGCATATGCGCTGATGTTATCGACGAACTGAATAAAGTTATAATCATGCAGATACAGTGACATCTTTCCGGCGGAAAGCCGCGATATATCTAAAATGTCATTAATCGTTTTGAGCAGGGAATCAGCCGAAAGCTTAATATCGCTCATATAATTTATCTGCGGCTCGGAAAGATTGCTGTCAGTGAGCATTATCTGCGCAATTCCGAGAATTGAGTTCATTGGCGTGCGGATTTCATGCGAGACTCTGCTGAAGAAAGCAGTTTGCAAGTCTGAAGCGGCTTGCGTGTTTTTCTCTTCAAACTGCTCTTCTGAAGCGAGAAGCGAAAGGCTGTGCTTTTGTTTTATGTCCTCAATGTCTTTAATGTACAGCGTTTTTTCGTCAGCACTGCTTTTCTTAACAGCACAGTAAACTGCAAAAACAAACAAAATCAAGCACATCGGCGCAAATAAGAAAAGCAGCGGTATTACACCCTCAGAATAGGACGGCAAATACTGCGCGGGAACTTGAACAAAAACAAAGCGTTGCTCAGCGCGCAGAATGCCCAGATAATAATCGCCGGCTTTAGCCGTGAAAAAGCCGCTCGGCTCGCGGATAAAATCGGAAATCCGCCCCAGTGTTTTAAAAGAAATTCTTTTTATCAGAATTGAAGTAATGCTTTCGCCGTTGACATTACCGTCAGAATCCATTATCAGTCCGTTTTCATTCAGCACCGCATGAAAAATATGCTTATTATTCAAGCCGCCGCTGAGCGCGAGCTCGGCGTAAAGCTTTGTGACCTGGATTTTATTTCTTTCCTCGGCTTGCTTGGCGAAAATATTAAAAACAACCGCAAAGCTTGTCAAAATAATAACAAACATAAGCGCGGAGGATATAATGATTCTTGCTGTGGAGCTTATTTTCATACTGAACCTCGCTTTAATTTTCATAGCTTTGTCCATTATATCATAAAAAATCCCATTTTTCAATACAAAGATTAAAAAAACTCTTTATATTTGACTATGCGGGAAAAATATGGTATACTATAATGTATTGTTTGACGAAAAGCACGCGGAGGGACATTTATGAACTACAGAACTAATCCGAGAAACGGCGATAAAATCTCGCTTTTGGCGTTTGGGTGTATGCGTTTCCCCAAGGATTTCACCGCCTGCGAGCAATTGGTGGTGAAGGCGGTTAAGGGCGGCGTGAACTATTTCGACACCGCTTACATTTACTCGGGGAGCGAAGCTATGCTCGGCAGAATCCTCGAAAAGAATAATCTTCACGGAAAAGTATTTCTCGCTGATAAAATGCCTACTTTCCTTGTGAAGAAGTATTCGGATTTCGATAAGTATCTGCGAATACAGCTTGAACGCCTTCATACAAGCCATATTCACTACTATAAAATGCATATGCTGACGAGCTTGAAAAGCTGGGAAAGGCTCGTTGACCTCGGCGTTAAGGAGTGGATAGCCGAGAAAAAGAAGAGCGGCATAATAAAAAACATCGGTTTTTCATTCCACGGCAACGCGGAGGAGTTCAAGGCTTTGATTGACGCCTATGACTGGGAATACACGATGATTCAATATAATTATTACGACGTGAACAGTCAGGCGGGGAAAAGCGGCTTGCTTTACGCAGCTGAAAAAAATATTCCTGTTATGATTATGGAGCCGCTCAGAGGCGGCAGACTTGTTACTAAATTACCTGCAGAAGCGGCTAAGCTACTGTCCGGCTTGGAGCCTAAGCATACTCCCGCAGAGTGGGCGTTCCGTTGGATTTACAGCCATAATGAAGTGCTGACTGTGCTTTCGGGCATGAACAACATGGAGGTTTTGGAAAGTAACTTAAAATCTGCTTCGGTTGACAATTACGAGCTGACCGAGGAGCAGGAAGCGGCGTTCGTTAAGGCGCGCGAATTAATTGCACAAACTACGAAAATCCCTTGCACGGGCTGTAATTACTGTATGCCTTGCAAAAACGATGTCGATATTGCGCACTGCTTTTCTTATTACAACGACATCGAATTAGACGGCAAGCTCATGTCACGCGTCAGCTATGCAACGCGCGTTTGGAACAACAGGGCTTCGCTCTGCACCGCCTGCGGCGACTGCGAGCCGCGCTGTCCGCAGGGAATCGAAATAAGAAAACAGCTCAAAACCGTCAAACGGAAGATGGAAGGCGGAATATCCGGGCCGTTTTGCGCACTAATCAGAATGTTCATGAAATCGAATTAATATGAACGGAGGAAACCATGACAGATAAACTTGAAATGACTAAAAAGCGTTACGACGAAATCAACGAAAAGCTGTCGGACGCAGAAGTAATCAGCAATCAGGAGCTCTACCGTTCGCTTATGCGCGAGCACAAGGGCTTGACGCCTGTTGTCGAAAAATATGCCGAGTATACAACTGCGAAGACTGAGTTCGACGAAGCGAAGCAAATGCTTGATGAGGGCGGACTTGATGCTGAGCTCAAGGAAATGGCGCGGCTTCAGTACGACGACAGCAAGGAAAAAATCGCGGCTTGCGAAGAGGAACTGAAAATCCTGCTTCTCCCGCGTGACCCCGATGACGACAGAAACGTAATCATCGAAATCCGCGGCGGCGCGGGCGGGGATGAAGCGGCACTTTTCGCGAATTCGCTCTACAGAATGTACACAATGTACGGTCAGCTGAAAGGCTGGCGCGTTGAGGTTATAAACTCGAACCCGACAGAGCTTGGCGGCTTCAAGGAAATAAGCTTCTCTGTCGAGGGTGAGGGCGCATACGCAAAACTCAAGTACGAAAGCGGTGTTCATCGCGTTCAGCGCGTGCCCGAAACAGAGTCGCAGGGGCGTGTGCATACCTCAACAATCACCGTGGCGGTGCTTCCGGAAGTTGAAGAGGTTGACGTGGAAATTAACCCTGCCGATTTGACTTTCCAGACGTACAGGGCGGGCGGCGCGGGCGGTCAGCACGTGAACAAAACCGAGTCTGCGATTCGGATAATCCACGCGCCGTCGGGGATTGTCGTTGAGTGCCAGGAAGAGCGTAGTCAGCACAAAAATAAAGACAAAGCCTTGAAAATGCTTTACAGTAAGCTTTACGAAACGGCGATTGCAGAGCAGACGGGCAAAATCGCCGAGCAGCGCAAGATTCAAGTAGGTACAGGCGACCGCTCCGAGCGGATTCGCACGTACAATTATCCGCAGGGGCGGGTGACTGACCACAGAATCGGGCTGACGCTTTATAAGCTCACGAATATCCTAAACGGCGACTGCGACGAGGTTTTCGACGCACTGCGAATAGCCGACCAAGCGGCGAAACTCGCAAATGTGCAGGAGTGACGAACAATTAACAATGTACAATGAACAATGTACAATTGACAGTATTTATATAATTCGGGGTTGAAAAATGGAAATCAGAAAAGCTAAAAAAGATGATATTGAACAAATCAAGATAATACTTGACAGAAATTTTGACGAGATAATGTCAGAATATCATTCAAAAGCTATCATTGAAAAATATAAATCTTATAACACATTAGAAAGCTTATCGAATCAATTAACTTGGAAAGTTGTTTATGTTGCAGAGCAAAACGATATAGTTGTAGGAACAGGGGCGTTTGTTGATTTTGGGAATGCCGATAAGCATAAATATTCTGTGTCAAACTTATATATAATGCCTGAATATCACTCACAAGGAATCGGTACAAGGATTTTTAATAATCTTTTATTCGATGCAAAGAATGTAAATGCAAGCAGTTTTCATGTTCCGTCAAGCAGAAATGCCATTTCATTTTATGAAAAATGTGGTTTTGTCATTGATGAAATGCAAAGCGATACGGAAGATGAAATTACATGGTTGACTATGCAATTATAACTTTACCCAATAAGCAAAACCGAAAGGACAAAAAATGAACATAAAACCAATCACCGCCGAAAACCGCTAACCAAGCGGCGAAATTAGCGAATGTGCAGGAGTGACGGACAATGAACAATTAACAATGTACAGTTGGCAGTTTATTATAATGGGGAGGTTGTACAATGCATTGGAAAAAGATATTCCAAAGTGTTAACGAAACTGAATTAACTTTTTTAGAAGCGATAAATGAACAGGAAATAGCTCAAATAGAAGAAACTCTTCACGTCACACTCTCGGGGGAGTTATTAGAAGTCTTGAAAGAAACAAATGGTATAAAAGAGAATCGATTTGGTTGTTGGTTAGTGGGCAATTCAAGCGAAATCATCGAATTGTACAACTGTCATTGTAGTTTCTTGAAGATGTCCTACACTGTACCACCCCATAAAATCCTTTTCTTTGCCAATAATGGTTGCGGTGAATATTTTGGTTTTAGAATTGAAAACGGTCGAATATCCGACGGCAAGGTAGGGGTGTATTATCCCATTGAAAATGAGTTCAGAATAGTCACACCCGATTTCAAAACATGGGTTGTTGAGTGGCATAGCGGTATATTATCAACTTGACATTATAAACATAATCGAAAGAATAAAAATGAACATAAAACCAAATTTATATAACGAGGAGGAGTGGAATCATGCCGGAAAGGATAAAATTCGGCGGGCATTATACATTGAAATTTTTTGTTACACCGGATGAATTTGCCGACATTTATAAGTTTCTTGAGTTGAAGCAAGCAGCATTTCGTTTGTCAACCCTTGCTGCCGAGATTCACGGCTTTGCACAGGTTCTTGAGCGGTATACAAAATTTTATAATTATTTTGCCGCGGAGGAAAAACCTGATGGTTTTGCATCTTTTATATATGCAATTGATTTTACTTTGGGAAGTGAAAAACCCGACCTTTTCTTTGTCAGAAATGAACCAATTAACTGGATTTATCAAAATAAATGGCCGGAGGATGACATTCAATTTCCAAGGATAATGTTTACAAAAGGCTTTCAAATAAACCTTGGAGATGAGAAGGGTAAATACTATATTTACGAGGATATTCGTGAACATCAGCCTTTATCGTATGCCTTTTGGAAAGAGGTTACCGATTATATTAAAAGCATTACTAAGCCGTTTAGGTTTTTTGTACCTACAGCCGATTCCTTCAAAGAAGAAAAACCCGCTTCTGCGAGAATAAGCGAAAGGGCATTGAGCGAAATCAACAAAGGGTGGTATTTCAAAAAATATCAGCTCCGAAGCCGAAAGGACATGATAAAATGAACATAAAACCAATCACCGCCGAAAACCGTGAAGCTGTAACAGAAATACTTAAACGCGAGTGGGGCTTGCCGATTGTCAGCCGTGAAACGGCTCATGACGGCACGAAGCTTCCGGGTTTTGTCTCGGTTTCAGACGAAAAAATAAACGGGCTTGTGACTTATAATATAGACGAGCGCGGCTGCGAAATTACGTCGCTGAACAGCTTTGAGGAGAACAAGGGCGTAGGCTCTGCGCTGATTGACGCGGTTTTGGAGGTTGCAAAAGAAAACAACTGCGCGCGGCTTTGGCTCGTGACCACGAACGATATTATTCACGCGATTCGCTTTTATCAAAGGCGCGGTTTTGACTGGATTGCAACGCATATAAATTCCGCTGACGGCATGAGAAGGCTGAAGCCGACGATTCCGCTGCTCGGTGAGGAAAATATACCTATTAAACATGAAATTGAGTTTGAGATAAGGTTGTGAGGACATGAAAAAATTTATCGCTTTAATGCTGATTGCGGCTTTGCTTGCAGGGTGCGGGGAAGCCGAGCTTGTTGAAACTTTAACCACCCCGTCGCCTATCGGCGACACCCCTCCACAGGAGGGGAATGATGAACTTTTTGAACCGCAGGAAGAAGCGGAGGTTGAGGAAGAACCCGAACCTGAACAGGAAGCGGAAGAAGAAGCGAAAGAATTTAATCCGGAGGATTTGGAAGAAACTCCCGAAAACTATTTCACTTATGAGTATGACGAGAGGCTTGAGGGTATGGTGATTACGCGATATTGGGGACATGAAACTACAGTGCGTATACCCGCAATGATAGATGATGAACCTGTTGTCGGTATTCATGGGACTTATTATAAAGAGCCAATCCCTGTTTTTAAGGATAATATAAAATATGTCTATATCCCCAATACTGTAACAAGTATCGGAAAATATGCATTCAGAGGTTGCAAGTTTTTGATAATCAATGAAATACCTGATAGCGTAACAACTATCGGTCAAGAAGCTTTTTGGGGTAATAAATCATTGTCAATTATTGATATTCCTGATAGTGTAACGAATATTGATTTATCAGCATTCGGATTTAGCGGTGTAACAGATGTTACACTTGGTAGTGGCTTGAAATATATTGGTTTTGGTGCCTTCAGTAATTGTGAAAGGTTGACTAACGTTACGATAAAAGATGGAGTAACAAGAATAAGTGCTTTTGTATTCGGCGAATGTAAAAAATTGAAAAGTATAATAATACCGGAAAGCGTATCATATATCGGGAACAGGGCATTTTTTGGCTCGGGATTGAACGACATAGACCTTCATGACGGTTTCATTGAAATCTATAAAGAAACTTTTATTGGAACGCCATGGTACTTAGCGCAACCTGAAGGGGTGGTTTATATTGGAAGAAATGCTTTAGGTTATAAAAACCAAATAAATGAAAATACTGTTGTTGAACTCCGCGAGGATACACAAACAATAGCAAATCACGCGTTTGAAAATACAAATTTAACGAGTATAATCATACCTGAAGCCGTTACGCATATCGGTAGTAATGCTTTCGCAGGTTCGCGGCTGACGAGCATTGCAATACCCGACAATGTGACACATATCGGCGGTTATGCATTTATTAATTGTGAATACTTAACCAGTGCTGTGTTTGGTGACAGTGTAGCATATATTGGCTGGGATGCGTTTGCTAATACGGGAATTACAAGCATAGTGATTCCCGACAGCGTAATTGAAATAAAGAGTAACGCATTTTGGGGTTCTGAAAATCTAACAAGTGTTGATTTAGGCAACGGTGTTGAAACGATTAAATTTGGCGCGTTTTCGCAAACAGGAATAACGAGCATAACGATTCCCGAAAGTGTGACGCGTCTTGATTTGGGTGTTTTTGATGATTGTCCGAATTTAATAAATATTACTTACAAAGGTGTGTCTTATTATAAAGAGTCAATTCAATATTATTGCAGTGTTTTTTGTGACGTACTTCATGAAGGTTTTGATTTTCCGCAAGAGTTTTATGAAGCTGTAAATGGTGCAGAAGAATGAAATCAATAATTAACTCCCCCACCCCCGCCGTCATAGCCGAAGCCGCTTCGCTTCTTACAAACGGCGAAATCGTTGCGATTCCCACTGAAACTGTTTACGGCTTAGCCGCGAACGCGCTGAACCCCGCCGCAATTGAGAAAATATTCGTTGCAAAGGGGCGCCCGCGCGACAATCCGCTCATTGTCCACGCATCGGATTTGGAAATGGTGCGAGGTTTAGGTTTGGAAATCCACGAGCTTGCAGCAAGGCTTGCAGAGCGGTTTTGGGCAGGTGCGCTAACTATGGTTTTGCGTAGAGTTGCAGATATAATTCCGAGCGAAATCAGCTGCGGACTTAACACCGTGGCGGTGCGTGTTCCGGCGCACCCTGTTGCGCTCGAGCTTATAAAAGCCTGCGGATTCCCGCTTGCCGCGCCGTCCGCGAACATCTCGGGGAGCCCGAGCCCGACGAAAGCCGCGCACGTTTTTGCAGACATGAACGGGAAAATCCCGCTTATAATCGACGGCGGCGATTGCTCCTGCGGTGTTGAAAGCACGGTAATTATGTTTGATGAAAATAAAATAAAAATTCTGCGACCGGGCGCAGTTACAGCGGAAATGCTTTCAGAATTCGGCGAGGTTGTTGTTGAGGGTTATCATGTAGGGGCGGACGATTCTGTCCGCCCGTTATCCCCCGGCACTAAATACAAGCACTATTCGCCGCGCGCTGAGGTAATTGCGGTTGAGGGCGACGTTGCGGGACTCGGCGAGTTTGTAATCGCAAATCCCGAAACGCAGACGCTGTTCGCAAAGCTGCGCGAGTTCGACGAGCTCGGCGCAAAGCAGGTATTCATCAGGCTCCCCGAACCTTGCGGAATCGGCTTGGCACTGTACAATCGCATTATTCGAGCGGCGGAATTTAATGTATTAAAGGTAGAAAATGAAAAGTTTTAACGAGTTAAATATTATTGGACTTACAGGAATGTCGGGGGCAGGGAAGAGCCTTGCCGCGCGGGTTTTCGCGGAAAACGGCTTCTGCGCAATTGACTGCGACATGGAAGCGAGACGCGTAATTCAAAGCGAAAAGTGCGCCGAAGCTGTGAAGAACGCCTTCCCCGAAGCTTACACAAACAATGAATTCGACAGAGTTAAAATGGCGCGGCTTGTCTTTTCGGACAGCGCGAAATTAAAGGAATACGAGCGAATAATTTTCCCGTTTATAATCTACGAAATTGTGAATTTAATTCAGCGCGAAGCTGAAAAAGGCGAAAAGAATTTCCTGCTTGACGCGCCTACTTTATATCAAGGCGGAGCTGATGATTTTTGCGGAAAAATTGTCGCTGTTGTCGCAGATAAAACCGCTTGCATACAGCGGATAACGGCGCGCGATAATATAAGTGAAGCCGACGCACTTCTGCGTTTAAATTCACAACCGAGTGCAGATTTCTACAAAGAAAAAGCCGATTATTTTATTGAAAATAACAGCGATACAGAAAGCTTTTTGAAGGCTGTTAAAAGAGTAATTGAGGATATAAAATGAGAGAAAGACGAAGAAAAAAGTCGCCGATTTTCGCAGTAATAATCGCGTTTTTAATCACAGCGATTTTGATTGCTTCTGCGAAATTTGTGCATGATTATTTACAGCACGAATGGCTTTTGCGCACGCACCCGCTTGAGTTTACGCAGTATGTTGAAAAATATGCAAATGAGTACGGACTTGACAAGTTTTTGATTTATGCTGTTATTAAAACCGAGAGCAGCTTTGAAGCTGACGCAGTGTCGAATGTAGGCGCGCGCGGGCTCATGCAAATCATGGAGGATACCTTCGATTGGCTCAGTGTTTATCGGCTTCGGGAGAGTGAAATTAGCTTCGATAATATGTTCAATCCCGACGATAATATTCGTTACGGCAGTTATTTAATCGCGTATCATTTGGAGAATTTCGGCGACTTAGACTGCGCACTGGCGGCTTATTTCGCAGGAGATAATACGGTAATCAGATGGCTGAACAATCCCGATTATTCCGCTGACGGACGGACTTTAACCGCGGTCCCCGACTCTGACACAAGGCACTATATTCACAAGGTTAATACCGCTTACGAAAACTACATAAAACTGTATTCATAAAGGAGAAAGATTATGGCAAACAAGGCTAACCAAGAAAAAAAGAACGCAAAATCAAAAGAATTAAAGGAAAAATTGTTCATCAAAAGAAGGAACACGGCGAAGATTTTCACGGAAGCAGAGCAGAAAAAAGCTGATAAATTCTGCGACGGTTACAAGGCTTTTTTAGACCTTGCAAAAACCGAACGCGAAGCTGTTCAGCAGGCGGTAACTGAGCTTGAAAAAGCAGGATTTTCCCTCTTTGAAGCGGGCAAAAAATATAAAGCCGGCGACAAAATTTACACTGTCAATCGCGGCAAAAGCGTAATCGCCGCGATTATCGGAAAAGAGAGCTTAGACAAGGGCGTGAATCTGCTCGCTTCGCACATAGATTCGCCGCGCTTGGACTTAAAACAACGTCCGCTCTATGAGGACGGCGAGCTTGCGTATTTCAAGACGCACTACTACGGCGGAATCAAGAAATATCAGTGGACGGCGGTGCCGCTTGCACTGCATGGCGTGGTCATTAAATCCGATTTATCAGAAGTTAAAATTAACATCGGCGAAGACGATAGCGACCCTGTTTTCGCGGTCACTGACCTGCTTCCGCACCTTGCAGAGGAGCAGTACAAACGCCCCGCAAACAAGCTCATAAAGGGCGAAGAACTGAATATTTTGATAGGCTCACGACCTTTCAGAGAGGACGACGGTAGCGAGCTTGTGAAGCTCAATATCATGAAGCTTTTAAACGAGAAATACGGCATTATTGAAGCAGATTTACTAAGCGCAGAGCTTGAAGCAGTCCCCGCTTTCAAAGCCCGCGACATCGGCTTTGACCGCTCGCTGATTGGTTCTTACGGTCAGGACGACAGGGTTTGCGCGTACACAACGCTGAAAGCTTTGCTCGACCTCAAGAAAACGCCACAGAAAACCGCAGTCGTCGTTTTAACTGACAAAGAAGAAGTCGGCAGTGACGGAAATACCGGCTTAAAATCAGCTTATATGAAGTTTTTCTTAGCTGATTTGGCGGAAATGCAGAGCGTTGCACTTCGGACACTTTTAAGTAACTCACGCTGTCTTTCAGCAGACGTAAACGCCGCTTTCGACCCGACATTTCCTGACGTTACCGAGAAGCTGAACGTTGCGTATATCAACTACGGCGTTGCGCTCACGAAGTACACAGGCTCGCGCGGCAAGGCAGGTACAAGCGATGCAAGCGCGGAGTTTACCGCGGAAATCCGCAAGCTGTTCGACGATAACAAAATCGCTTGGCAGACGGGCGAGCTCGGCAAGGTGGACATGGGCGGCGGCGGGACTGTCGCGATGTTCCTTGCGAATCTGAATATCGACACGATTGACGTGGGCGTGCCGGTGCTGTCAATGCACGCGCCGATGGAAATTACGGCGAAGAATGATGTTTACGAGGCTTATAGGGCGTTTGGAGCTTTTATTAATAGTTAATCATTGACAGTGAGGAATACGTTATGAAATATTATACAAAATTTGATTTTGATAATGAAACGACAAAACAATATTTTAAGTATTTTAATTCTATTAAAGATAAACTTTCAAAAGAATATTTAAATCTATATTATAAAAATGATGGTTTTCATGATTCAATAATAGAAAATATTGTTGTTGAAAGAACTAAGAATTGCGGAATAAATATAAAAATAATTCTCCTAATAAAACAAAAACTATACGCTTTAATTTATAAGAATGTAAGTTCATATAGTTTTAGTGTCCCTAAAGTTAATAAATGGTTTTATGGAACGATGAGTTGGGGATATGGCGAGTTAGAATTATTGCAAGACGAACAATGGAAGCAAGGAATGATAGACGCTGATTTTAACTGTGAATATGAAATAGTATGTAAGAAAATTTATATTAAAAAAGTATAACTTTTCCCCTGTCCTATTCACCCCTCCGCCGACATAAACATATAATGTATTTTATATGTTTAGAATGTAGGGAACGCATTAATGCGTTCCGTTATTGGCGGAACGGATAAATCCGTTCCCTACAGTGGGGGTTTCATGACAAACGCTGAAAGCAGAAAGAAAAAGCGGCTCGGCTGGCGGTTAATTGTCGTCGGGCTTGCAATGCTTGCTTTTGCATTTTATGTGGACTTCCAAGTTCGCCCGCTGATTGAGCGCGTCGCCGAGTTTCAAAGCAGAACATCGGCTGTGCGAATCATTAACGACGCGGTTTTATCGGAGCTTGATAACCCTGTTTACAACTACGAAAATATAGTTAATCTCGCCTTTGACGAAAACGGCGAGCTGTGGTCAATTACAAGCGACATGAACACTATTAATCGCTTGAAAAGCCGCTCTGCGCTGTTGATTAATGAAGCAGTCGGCGGGCTCGAAAAAATGGACATCGGCATTTCAATCGGCACAATTTCGGGCGTGGGTTTTCTGTACGGCAGAGGCCCGATTCTGCCTGTTCGGGTACTGCCTAAGGGCTACGCAAACACAGTGCTAATCAGCGAATTTACATCAGCGGGAATCAACCAGACGCTTCATCGGATTATCATGGAGGTCGAGGTGGAAATCGCGGTGATTATCCCCGGTTTAAACCATACAATGACCGTGAAAACCAATTACATAGTCGCAGAAACCGTAATCGTCGGCGAGGTGCCGAATATGTATGTGCAGGTGTCGGGCGCGGGCGAATTATTCAGTAAATTGGAGGCAATTGCTTAATGGACGTGAAAAAAAAATATGCAGAATTGTGCAGTAAAATAAACGAATACAACCACGCTTATTATGTGCTTAACGAGAGCCTTGTAAGCGATTTTGAGTTTGATAAATTATTGCGTGAGCTTGAAGAAATCGAACGCGATTTTCCAGAGTTAATCGCCCCCGATTCGCCGACTAAGCGCGTAGGCGGACAAGCTGATACTACGTTCGAGAAGGTCGAGCACAAGGTGCAAATGGGAAGCCTGCAGGATATATTTTCCGAGGAAGAGCTGCGCGATTTTGACAGGAAAATCCACGCTGTAGTCAGTGAGCCGATGTATGTTGTTGAACCCAAGGTGGACGGGCTTTCTGTCTCGCTTGAATACGAGAACGGCGTTTTCGTGCGCGGTTCAACGCGCGGCGACGGATTCATCGGTGAGAATATCACCGAAAACCTCAAAACAATAAAAAGCGTGCCGTTGAAATTGCGGCGCGAACTGCCTTTTATCGAAGTTCGAGGCGAGGTTTTCATGCCGCACAAGAGCTTTGAAAAGCTGATAACAGAGCAGACAAGCAGGGGAGAGCAGCTCGCGAAAAACCCGCGCAATGCGGCTTCGGGCTCGCTTAGGCAGAAGAGCAGCGCGATTACGGCGAGCCGCGGGCTTGACATTTATGTTTTTAATATTCAGCAGATTGAGGGCGAGGAAATAACAAGTCATCAGCAAGGTCTTGAGCTTATGGCGGAGCTCGGCTTTAAAGTAATCGCAGATTGGAAAGCTTTTTCAAACATAGAAAGTGCAATTGTGCGCATACGTGAAATAGGCGAAACGCGTGGAGTTCTCGGTCATGACATCGACGGCGCAGTTATAAAAGTTGACGATTTTGCACAGCGCGAACTGCTCGGCGCGACCTCGAAATTCCCCAAGTGGGCGGCGGCTTATAAATACCCGCCGGAAGAAAAAGAAACAACGCTTCTCGAAATTGAAGTCAACGTCGGGCGAACAGGCGCGCTGACCCCTTTAGCGGTGTTTGAGCCTGTAAACTTGGCAGGAACTACAGTCAGCCGCGCAACCCTGCACAATCAGGATAGAATCGACGCACTGAAGCTTAACATCGGCGACAAAATCATCGTCCGCAAGGCGGGTGATATTATCCCCGAAGTCGTGGCACGTGTAGGGAACGGCGTCCCCGACGTTCCGCGTTTAATCCCACCCGGCGTCCCGTTCAGAATTCCCACGAACTGCCCAACTTGCGGCACTGCCTCAATCCGCGATGAAGACGAAGCCATCACCCGCTGTCCAAATATAGCCTGTCCTGCGCAAATTCAACGCAGTATCGAGCATTTCTGCTCGCGCGGCGCGATGAATATTGACGGGCTGGGCGAAGCAATTGTCGAGCTTCTGCTCGAGCATAAGCTTATTCAAAACGTCGCAGATTTATATAAACTCACGCGTGAACAGCTTCTCACGCTTCCGAGCTTCAAGGAAAAGTCCGCCGCGAATTTAATCACCGCGATTGAAAATTCCAAGCAGAACGAGCCTAATAAGCTTATTTACGCGCTCGGAATCCGCGGAATCGGCGAACGCAACGCGACTCTGCTCTGCGAGAAATTTGGCAGTGTCGAGGGCATCATGAACGCGAGCGAGCAGGAAATAGAAGCGACCGAGAACTTTGGCGCGGTTCTCGCAAAAAGCGTCTGCAACGCCATGCGCGAGCCGAATATGCTTGAATTAATCAACGAATTAAAGGATAGCGGCTTAAAATTCGACTATACAAAAAAAGCCGAAAGCGCGAAGCTATCGGGGCTCGTATTCGTGGTGACAGGCACTCTGCCGACTTTAAAGCGCGACGAAGCCAAGGCATTAATCGCCGCGAACGGCGGGAAGTGCTCCGACTCGGTTTCAAAAAAGACAAGCTATGTCCTCGCAGGCGAGGAAGCAGGAAGCAAGCTCACAAAAGCACAAACCCTCGGAATAAAAATTATCAGCGAGGAAGAATTGAAGGGAATGTTGGGGTAGGGGGACATGAAAAAGCTTTTATTAATCATACTTATGTTTGCTACATTCACGACTACTGTGAGCGCAAGCACTCCACACGAAAGAACAGACAGAGACAGAGGGATAGTAGAAGGATATTTTAGAAATCGATATAACGAAAAATTTTTAGGGGGAGGTTCTGTAATACAAGATGAATTCTTTAAGTATTTAGGTATTTCCGGTGAAGAATATCGTGCCGTTGCCAGAGAATATTTCGGAGAAGAACATTTTACTTCATGGCGGATTTTTGATACCGGATTGATAGAACACACAACTTTATTTTGGGAAATAATCATATTTGATATTCCAGACGAGGTGATTATTGACGCTATAAAAGTGCATAATGAACATTGTAAAAGAGTAGGATTTGGATATAGAGTTTTCACAGATGAAGATATTGCAGCACTTTTAACCCGTTGTGAAGAAACGGTTACAGCGCAATTCGCAACCGAAGCAACGATTGTAATCGGAAACAGAGCGTTTTCGCCATCATGGATTAACCTCCACACTCTTGAAGAAATACAGGCAGTAGGAATAACGCCGCAAATGATAGAGGAAAAATTACCTATATGGAGCGATTTGGTAATTTCCGCTGAAATAGAGACTTCTTTCGATGAAAAGCTCTCGGAGTTTTTGGGGAGAGATGTAGTGCTAATAAATGAGCGGGCTGTAAATACTTCTGATGCGATACTGATTTTGAGAGCTATAGCGGGCTTGGATTGGCTTTCTGACAGGGATATGGCGAGATATAATATTAGCGGGAAGCCGACTTCTGCCGATGCGGTTAGGATTCTGCGGATAGTCGCGGGGCTTTAAAATAATTTAAGGAGACTTAAAATGAACAACGAACATCAAAAAGAAAAACGCCTGTTTGCGTTTGGCGTTTGTGTGGTTTTTATTGCCGTAATCGTGCTTGTAATGCACGTTGACGGTGCTTTTGGCAGTAGAGCGGAAATTGAGCTTCCGCTTGTTGCTGAGGAGGAAGCTGAAACGCCGCCTGATGAGGAAAACCCGCCCGAAGCCGCTGTTATAACGGACGAACCGCCGCACTACATAACGATTAAAAATATGCACTTTCCTGCAGATTTAACTTCGCTGGATTTATCCGACATGAGGTTAACCTGCGAGGATATAATTCCCTTGCAATATATGACGAACTTGGTTGAGCTTAATTTATGGGGAGATAATAGGATTATCGACATTTCGCCTTTAGCCGGGCTTACAGAGCTTAAAGTTTTACAGCTCGGCGGGAATCCTGTGGTTGATATTTCGCCGCTCGCGAACCTCACAGAGCTTACGGAGCTGAGAATGAGCGATTGCAACGTAAGTGACCTGACGCCGCTTACGAATCTTACGAAAATGCGGCACTTAACGCTTCGCGATAATCAAATAAGCGATATTTCGCCGCTCGAAAACTTGAAAGAATTAACAACACTGCGCCTGAACGGCAACCCGATAACCGACTGGTCGCCTGTAGAACACGTCAGAGAGGTAGACGGCAGACCTTAAATTATTTAAACGGGTAATCGCTGAACCCTGTTGCTCACTGCGCAAATCACCTCATAAGGAATCGTGCCGAGCTTCTCGGCTATGTAGTCAATGCTCGTTTCCTTGAAATCAGCCGAATAAATCAGCACTTCGTCGCCGACCTTCGCGTCGCTCACGTCAGTAACATCAATTACAATCTGGTCCATGCAAACCCGCCCGAGAACAGGGCAGAGCGTGCTTTTAACAGCGACAAACCCGCTGTTCGAGTGGCTCCGCGAATATCCGTCCGCATATCCTACAGGAATCACGGCGGCTTTGCGCGTTTCGGAAGCTTCATAAGTCCTGCCGTAGCTGACGAAATCGCCCGCATTAAGTAATCGGATTTGATGAATTACAGACTTCAGCGACATTACAGGAGACAGCTTGATTGGCGCAGGAAAATTCGAGTCAGGCGAAAGCCCGTAAAGAATCAACCCCGCACGTACATAATCAGCTTCAAAATCACCGTGAAAAAGCACGCCGCCGCTATTCTGTGTATGTAGCTTTAATCCGCGGTTCTTAGCAAGGGCAAAAAACTTTTCTTGCTGACTGCGCGTGAAAGCCACGTCATCTGCGGAATTGCTGTCAGCGCAGGAGAAGTGCGTATAAATCGCCTCGCAGTTCAAACCCGAAAGAGAAAGGATTTCTTCAAGCTCGGCTTCCGTATTGATTCCCACGCGGTTCATGCCTGTGTTTATTTTAACGTGAGCGCGTAGTTTAATGTTTTCGCTCGACGCGAACGCGCTGAGCTCTCTCGCGTACTCAATATCGCCGATAGTGAGAATAAAGCCGTTCTCGGCGGCTTCTTTCAAGCGTTTTGCTTCGGTGAAGCCGAAGATTAAAACATCGCTTGTTCCGATAACCTCTTTAATATGAACAGCCTCGTCTATGCAGGAAACCGCAAAAAAGTTTACACCGAGCTTTTTCAGCTCTGCGCAGATTAAAGTGTCACCGTGACCGTAGGCGTTAGCCTTGACGACGGCGATTATTTCCTTGCCGGGAGCGGCTTTGCGTATTTCTGCGACGTTGCTTGCTATGGCACAAAGATTCGCTTCAACCCAAGTTCTGCCGTGAAAACCCATAAAATTACCTCAATTTCCATATTGTATTTTAATATAATATGTGGTAAAATAAATTATAACACGCAAATTATATATTTTTACATAAAATTGCACAGGAGGTCAAAATGTCGTTAAAAAAATCAATCAAAAGAAGAAGCAACTGGTATATTTATCTTTTGACTTTCATGATTATGTCGCTGATTGTCAGCTTTGTTATTTATAACATCTGGGACTTTCTTTTCCCTGCGGAGAATCTTCCCGCAATGAGCACCTCTGCTGATTATCGCCCTGACGCTTCGTTCAACGCGACGTTTTTATTAATGCTGTCGGAGAATAAAGGTGCGGTTCCAGATTATTATATGCTTCTTAACTATCGCCCGGGCGATGAAGCGATTTTGGTTGTGCCGGTCAAGAGTAATCTTTACGCAGAGGTCGGCTATATGCGCGGGACGCTGACGGAGCACTATTTAGACGGCGGCGCAGGGGGCGTTATGCACGCAATCCAAAACTCGCTCGGTGTTGAAGCTGACCACTACATAAAGTTCGATAAAGACTCGTTTATAGGCTTTTTGGACGAGGCGGGTTTCACTCCTGTTAACGTCCCGTATGATTTGAACGGCGGCGCGGTTGATTTCTTAGCCGGCTCTTATGAATTCACGGGCGAAGACCTCTATAACTACATAACTTATCCCGATTATGAGCAGGGTGAGGACTACCGCTTCATGGTTCAAGGTGTCGCAGTCGCTAATTTCATTAATAAAAACAGCAGAAATCTAAGCGTTCCGCAGCTGCAAAGCTTGTTTTACAGAATTCTTAACACTGACACCAGCCTTGATTTTAATGATTTTGTACAGAATCAGCAGGCTTATATGTTTACCACGCAGAATAGCTTTAATTTAGCGGATTATTACGTGCCAATCGGTACAACCAATTCAAGCGGGCATTTCACCGTTTCCGAGACAGCCGCCGCGACAATACGAGACAGATTTTAATTATTATGAACGCCGCTCGTAAGAGCGGCGCATTTTATTTGTCATGAAATATTAATGACGCGGGCGTTTATGTACGAATTCAAGCGCGTTAATCACCGCAACGTCAATGTCAAGTACATTCTGCCTTATCATCTGCTGGTCGATTTTCGTGAAAAGCTCGCCCTTTGTAGTGCTCACGTATTTCGGCGGAAGGGCGTTCAGAGCGATACACTTAATATCCTCCAAGCACTGGTCGCACTTGCAATAATCGCCTGTTTTCATGCGCTCTTCCATGCGCACCTCTACCATTTTTTCCATCATATTTATAAAAGCCATAATAAAGCTCCTCCTGTTCTTGACGTCCTATAAAGTCCTATAAAGTATAGTCTAACATAAAAGTCAGCTTTTGTCAACAAAAATCATTGACAAAAAATATGTATTTAGATATAATTAATTTATGACTATAATTATTTCTTACTGAAAGGGCATTAATATGGACTTTTTTGAAGCAATTGAGAAAAGATATTCGCACAAAGAGCGGTTTTCACCGAAGCCTGTGCCGCTCGCCGACCTTGAGCTTATCGCTAAAGCAGGGCTCGCGGCTCCTACGGGCATGAACAGCCAGTGCGTGAGACTGATTCTTCTGCCGGATAGGGAAGCGGTTGCGCCGCTCTGCGATGTCGCACCAACTGACGGTATGCTGACCGCGCCTGCGGCGATTGCCCTGCTGACTGACAAGTTAGTGCAAAAAGGTACAGTAAACTTTGAGATGGAGGATTATTCCGCCGCCGCCACGCAAATGCTTTTAGCCGCGACTGCGCTGGGTTATTCCTCGCTGTGGTTAGACAGCCCTTATTTTGACGCAGAAAAGCAACGCGAGGCAATTAAAGTTCTCGGCGCGCTCCCAAATCATCATCTTCGCGTTGTGCTTCCTGTCGGACTGCCGGATAATGAAATGAAAAGGCGCGAGAAGCTCCCGTTTGAAGAGCGCGTTTCGTATAGCAAATTCGGAAAGCTTAGTTAGAAATACTTACCGTCCCTAAAAATAACAGTTCCCGTAAAAGGATTGTAAACCAAGCCCTCGCTCTTTTTGTCGTAGAAGAACATCTCGGTTTGAAAGCAGACGGGAATGAAAATCGCTTGTTCAAGCAGCATTTCCTCCGTGAAATCGCCGAAGCGGTTCAAATAAGCTTCGGGGCTGTTGTATTCGCCTGTGAGCTTTAGCATTGCAATGTCGTAATCGCCGCATGCTAGCGCGCGGTCAAAATTATCTGCTGTAAGTACCTCAATGCTGCAAAAAAAGCCGAGGTGCTTTTGCCATTCGTGCAGAATCCTGCTTAAATACTGATAGGCTGTGCTATTTTCATCAGCTGGAATAATCACGCGAAGCCCGACAAGGTTATTGCGTCTTGCGGCGTCCGCACCGCGCTCGTAAGTCTCGCGGGCTGTTTCAATGTCGAATTCTATCTGCGTAGCTCCCGAAGTAGTTATAATCGGCGGAATTATTTCCCGCGCCTCCCGAAAGCCGATTTTATTTAAATTAACCTCAGCGCGGTCAAAGCCCGCCGCAAGCGCGTAGCGCAAGTCAGCGTTCCTAAAAACGCCGCTTGTATTAAAAGTAATTCCCCAAACAGAGTTTTCAAAAGCGTCATAAGGAATTTCTCGCGCTATCAGCGTATCTGCGGCTTCGCCCTCCGCTATAAGCGCGTGCGTCGTGCCCTCAGCAAAGTGCGCGAGAGGTTCAGCGTAATTAATAAAAAAATTCAATCCGCGAGGGTAAATCCTTTCTGCTTCGCTGTTTTTCTCGTTGCGGCGCATGATTATAAGATTGCTTTCACTGCTGTTGCTGAACGGGTCAAAGTTCCAGTGCGTTATGAAAAACGCGCCGTTAGAAGGCACGCTGTTCGCGTTCAAGCCATAACGTCCTGCGGTTCTCTCAAAAAGCTCTTCGTTGCAGGGCATTGCAGGTGAAGTCGTCAGCAGGTAGGGGAGCAGGGGATTCGGTTCTTCGAGCGTGATTACGAGCTCAAAGTCGCCAAACGCCTCAACGCCAACCGCGTCAAGGTGCGGGATTGCACCGTTATGCACCTCCCGCGAGTTCTTGATGTTGTAAAAAAGATGCGCGTTCTCGGATTTAATCGCGGGATTAAACAGCCGCCGAAACGCAAAAACAAAGTCATACGCTGTACATTTCACGGAATAGTCGCCGTCAAAATACCAGTAAACATCGTCACGAAGCAGAAAAGTATAAGTCAAGCCGTCCTCGGAAACGAAGTATTCCGCCGCGACGTTCGCGGTGATTCTGCCGTCGCTTTCAACGCGCAGAAGCCCGTCGAACAGGTTCGCGATTAAAAGCGAAGCAACCCGCCCTGTCGCCGTCTGCGGGTCGAGCGTGCCCGGATTCGCCGGAATATCGTATTTAAAAACAAAGCCGCTCCCTTCACTCTCGGAACAGCCCGCGAAAAAAGCGCAAACGAGCGCAAAAATAATTAAAACGCTAATCTTCAATTAAAACGACCTCTCCTCGCTTTAAACTCTCTTTGCAATCAATGAAACGCTGATTTTTACTGCCTTTAAACTTCAATTCATGGTTGAACTGCGCTTCAACAAACCTGCCGTCTATAAGTACATCGATTCTCGCAAGAAGCGCGCGGACAGCGGGGTTTTTGTCAGCGAGCAGTTCTTCAAAATTATAACCCGTGAAGCACCAGATGTTAGAAATATCCGGTGCTTTTGTTATTTCAAGAAATGCTTCCGGCTGACAAAACGGCTCGCCGCCTGTGAAAGTCACGCCGTCGTTGTGCGGATAGGATTTTACGCGCGCGATAATGTCGTCAGTGTCGTAAAGCTCGCCGCCGCTGAAGTCGTGAGTATGCGGGTTGTGGCAGCTCGGGCAGTTATGCGGACAGCCCTGCGCGAAAATCGCGAAGCGGTAGCCCGTGCCGTCTACAATAGATTCGGGGACAAGCCCCGCGATTCTGATTTGCATATTAATTTTCCTCATCAATTATATCTATTCTTTCTACCCTAAACATTAACATACAGGGAATCCCACCACCGTAAAAGTCTACACCGAATGATTTTCTGAAATTTCTTTTAAGCCAATCATCTGTCGTATCATCATTATTCCGTAGCCGAACCATACCTCTGCCGTCTGTTCTAATCAAATCGTTCATTTCGTAACCAATAATCATTGAGCAACCACTCATAAAAGTTACTTCTTCATCAGTTTCGCTGTATTCTTCTATTAAAGTGTAAAAAAAGTCGTAATCTAAGTAGAATAATGCACATAAAGCATATAATTTCCCTTGATTATTTGCGTTAGACTCTAACATATAAAAATAATCTAAAGCATTTTCTTTCTCAAAAAGCCTTTTAAATGAATAATGATACACAGGAGTGCTACCTGCGTAACCAACACCGCCCCATGCAAAAAACTCAGCTTCTAACAATAATATATAATCCGGGTCGGTTTCATCAATAATTATATTTTCAAAATCTATATCTTCACGAGTTCTTTCATTAAACGTAATTTCAAAGCTGTCCCCGCACCCCGCCAAAACAACGCACAACGCTAATAATAGAGCAACTTTTCTCATTTCTGCCTCCTAAAACTATTTTTTTCCAATTAAATATACGAATAAAGGAATCGCCGCGGTCAATACTTTATGTATGCAATTTTTTTGACAGGAGTGATTCGATTTGTATTATAACAAGGTTGAAATCAGCGGCGTAAATACTGCCACTTTAAAAGTCCTCAAGGAGGCGGAAAAAATCGAATTACTGAATAAAATCAAGACCGGCGACATGAAAGCGCGCGAAGACCTCATTAACGGGAACCTGCGGTTAGTGCTGAGCGTAATTCAGCGTTTTTCGGGGCGCGGCGAGAACCCTGACGACCTATTCCAGGTCGGCTGTATCGGGCTCATAAAATCTATTGACAATTTTGATACGAGCTTGAACGTAAAATTTAGTACGTATGCAGTGCCAAGGAATGTCCATAGTGGAAATTTCGTTTAACCTCTACTTATATTATAATCTATTCTGCTACATATTTCAAGTACTCTCCCTCATAAAATCATCAAATTTATAGAAAACCTCAACCTGGTTATCGGTGATGACGATTTTGCTAATACAGCTCCTGACTATATTTTTTTGCTCGTGTCTCGTCATGTATTCCCATGTTTCTTTAAGCGTAGTCAGCGTTTTCTGCAAGCTTTGCATTTGTCCGCTGATAGAATTCCGCTCCTGCTCAAGCTCGATTTGCTTTTGAATATCGGTGAGCTGCTTGCGCAAATCCTCAATGGTTTCAAGCAGAATATTATCACCGCCCTCAGAATAAATAACGTAAAGGCGTTTTATTTTTTTGGAAATCTCGTCATATTGTTTTTTTAATATTTCTATGATACTTTGTGTCGCTTCCTTGATATTAACTGCCTTTTTCCCCTTTAACGAGAATGTGAACAAATCGTGTACAATTGCGCCCTCTATGTCCGCCGCCCACTGCCGTCCGTTGTCGCAGTTCGGGTCTTTATGCAGGTGGGGCTTGTTTTTATCCTGCGAATAGCAGACTAACTTGCAGTCGTGCTTGCCCCATTTCTGATAGCGCAGCTTCGCGCCGCACTTGCCGCAATACAAAAGCCCTGTTAATAAGTAATTGCTGTCGCTCGGACGCGTAACCGAGCGCGAGAGCATATAATCCATCGCCTTTTGATAGGTTTCAAGGCTGATAATCGGCTCATGCCTGCCGATATATTCCTCACCGTTGTAATTGATGAAGCCCGCATTAGACTTGCGGGTGAGAATCTGCAAAGCAAGCTTTTCATACTTCAAGCCGACCATCTGCGCTATTTTTGAACAGGAATAGCCCTCTAAGTATAAATCGTAAATCTTGCGAACAGTTTCCGCATCCTTGTTCGGAACGAGAATCCCTTGCTCCTTGTCGTAATCGTAGCCAAAGGGGATTCTGCCGCCCCCCATCCACAAGCCCGCCTTGACGCGTTCCTTCATGCCCATTCGGGTGCGCTCGCGGATATTTTCGCGTTCAAGCTGTGCAAACGCGGACAAAATCCCGAGCATTAAACGTCCGAGCGGTGTGGAGGTGTCCATGCTCTCGTTGAGCGACACGAAGTCAACGCCGTGCGGATTGAAAACGTCTTCAATCAAGTACAGCGTGTCCTTTTGGCTACGAGAGAGCCTGTCGAGCTTGTACACTAAAACGCTGTTCACGACTCCGTTTTTGATGTCGCTTATAAGCCGCCCGAGCTCGGGGCGCTCGATGTTGCTCCCCGTAAAACCGCCGTCAATATAGAAGTCATAGTCTTTTATGCCTTTTGAAACGCAGTGCGCCGTAAGCATTTCCTTCTGCGCGTCAATGGAGTAGCCTTCCTCGCGCTGTGCTTCGGTAGAAACACGAATATAAATAGCCGCTTTTTTATTTTTCATAATTTAACCTCACATGAAATAACGAGAGCAAGCCTCTGCTCCCATTATAACATATTTTTTAGATAATTTCAACAGTTATTTCCTTTGATACGTCTCTTGTCGAAATTTCTGTCATTCTTTGATTCACTCCGGCTATTGCTCTTGAAATCATATCGCTTTCAATAACATAATTTTTCATGCTCTGCGACTCAAGCTTCTGCCCGTTAATATAGCGAAAAACTACCAAAAAATCCCACTCCCCTCATTACTGAGGTTTGCCCAAAATAAAGAATTTAAACACAATGCCAATATCTGGTACAGATTTGACACACCATGTATGATATTATAAATAGTAACTAAATTTTAAACTTATGTATATAATTATTAAATACTTAAAACAAAGGAGAAATCATCATGTTTAAGAAAATCCTTGCTATTTTCCTTGCGATATGCATAGTAGTCCCGCTGGCGCAAATCGAAGCGGCGGCGTCGGAAAGCGTATCGTCCCGGACAATCACGATTTACGAGATTGAAGGGAAAGATGTCAGAATGACGCGCGGAGGGACAAGGGAATTCGCCGCAAGAGGCGGACAAAGGCTTTCCGATACATACCGCGTCATCACGGGCGATGATTCTCTTTGCTTCTTGAAGCTTGACGACGGCTCGTTGGTGCAGGTCAACAAGAACAGTGAGGTTCGGGTTGACTCGGTTTCGAGAAGAAACCTTTCTATTACAGTTTTAAAAGGCGGTATTACGGTTGATGCCATGCGGCAGAAAACATCGGATACCGTTGACGTGCGTGTGGGGAGCTCCGCGCTCAGCATACGCGGGACTTACTTTGCGGTCGAGCGCGCGTCTGACGACTTAGTTATTTTCACCATGTTTGAAGGCATGGGTATTGTTGACGGCAGAGAACTGCGCAACAACCGCGTCATGCGGATTTCCACAGGCGGCGGAGCACCGCGGCATACGCTTTCAGCTTTCACTTTTTCCGAAGCGAGTCCTTTCGTTCTCCAAACTATAATTGATAACCCGAAACGCTTTGTTAGAAACGGCGTCATCGGCGAGAAGGACGTTGATGCCCTTGCCGCTGCTCTCTTGAGAGCAGGATTCGCGCTTTATGAAGAAGTTATTGACGAAATTCTCGGAAGCATCGGCGGTGCCGGCGGCGGAAGCGGAGGAGCTGGCGGCGGTTCGGACGACGAAGGCATTTTAGCAGGCTTATTTACAGTCGCTAAAGAAAACTTGACAGATGCATTAGGTAACGCAAATGTTCTTTTGGCGAACTCAAAAGTAGAAAGTGCCGCTAATCTTATGCAGGGGCAGGTAAGTGTTACGCAGGAAGCTCTTACAGCTTTTCAAGAGGCTGTAGCCAAGGCGACAAATTTATTAGCTGCTGCAACTACTCACGGAGAATTAAATGCGGCAGTTGCGGAATTAGAAGCCGCAATTGAGGCTTTCAATAACAGTCCGCGAGTATCTGGTTTAATCCCCGTCCCCATAGCTATGGAATCCGCATTAAGACTCGCGCTTTCGACAAAATCGAGAGTGCTTGTGAGTGACTCTCCCGATAATATTCCCCAAAACAGATTTTTTGTTCAAGAGCCGTATATGAACATGATGGAGATTGCGTTAAAAGACGCAGAAGAATCGTTCGCGCACACTAAAACTATTGATTTCGGAACAGATTCTCAAATCCAGTCTGCTCAGTCAAGCATAAGTGTATTTCTTGCCGCTTTCGGCAGCTTCTTAGGCTTCGCGCCTATAAGTGAACCCGCTACACCCGTACTGCCTGACTGTGCTGACTTCTTAGCACTCAAAGCAGCGGGATACGACCCCGAAAGCGGCGTTATTACCGCGTCGCAGCTTGAAGAGGTCATTAATATATTTATAAATAACAAAGAAGCAGGGGGCGCGCCCGAGGATACTTCCGCTGACAAGCTCTTTGACGCTATCGACGAAGCAAATTCGTTATGGGTAAACGTGTATGTATCTAATGACGGAAAGGATATAGGCGAAGACAGATACTGGGTTACACAGACACAGATGAACGCTTTAAGACAAGCGATAAGCATTGCAAATGATGCAAATCAAATAGCTTTGCTTTCAATAGAAGCGGCAAAAGCGCAAGCCGTTGTTGACGAAGCAGAAAGAAATATAGAAAGAATAATATCCGCCGTCGAAGAAGCGGAGGAAGCTGTAAAAGAAGCTGAAGAAGCCGTTGAAGAAGCTCGCGAGGAATATGAAGCTTCTGTAACAATAGTGCAAGATATATTTGAAGAGGTTTTTTCAAGAACTGCTACAGAATCAAATGCCGAGAGGTTAATTGATGAGCAGAACGATAGAATCGCCGGCATTTCACGCACGGAATTAGACTCTACAGAATCCGACTTAACAGATGCATTGCAGGATTTAAGTGACGAGCTTCAAAGCTTGAGCGAAGCGGCGCAAGCTTTAGACGTTGCGATTAAATCCAGAGATTCTGCTATGGTTGAGGATTTAGAAGACGCGATGGCAAATTTCGAGTCAGCGAAGCAGCTCGGATTAGCCGAAGTTACATTAAATAAACAGGTTTTGAACAAAGCGATTGAAGACGCTTATGCCGCACTGAGAAATATTTTCATAGCTGATAATGCAAGCGGCGCAATCCGCGGCACCTTATGGGTTACGAAAGCGGAGCATGACGCAATGATGAACGCTATTGCGCTCGCAGAGGCTATGTGGCGCAACGCTGAAACCCCGAAGGACTTATCAGACGCGGCGGCGGCACTTGACGCGGCAGTTGTAAAATTTAAAGCCGCTCAAAAAGTCGGCGATAAGATTGAGCTTGAAAGATTAGCGGTAGCCGTGTTTGTATCCGAAAGATTTGTTGAAAGTTTGCAAATCAGTGAAGACGGCAGCGACGTATTCAACAACGAACGCTGGGTTACTTCGCAGGCTTTGGACGACTTCGCAGGAGCAGATGTTAAGCTCAGCGATACAGGGCGCTTTGTTCTTGAAACTCTCCGCATAAATTCGCCTGTTTACAAAGCAATCAGCAGCTTTACGGGCTTGCTCAACAGCACTCAGCGCGAGGTTTATGAAGAAACAAATACATTAATCACTGCACGTAATGCCTGCGACGCAACAGCGCAGTGGGGCAGCAAAGCACAGCACCCGCTCCCCGAAAGAGGCGACAAGGTATGGCTGCTCATGCGCGACGGCGAGCTGATTGGTGAATATGCAAATATTTACAATGCACAGAACGACGCAGAGGACGGCGACGAACTGATTCTTGACGGTTATTTTGAAATAGTAAACTTATTTATAGTCTTCAAGAAAATAAGTATTATAGTCGGCGAAAACAGTGAGATACGCGTTATGGGAGCCTACGAAGGAGTAGACGAATTAGGCAGAGCGCGTATGTGGAGAACTGTGGTCGGAATTAGCAATTCTATTATTAACCACGGATTAATCACGATTGAAGCAGGTTCGTCAATATGGGCACTTGCGACCTCAAAATTTGAAAACTACGGAAGAATCGTGCTTGAAGAAGCTTTGGGCGATATAACGACAGCGGCGGGCGAAGAATTCCCAATTCCGATTGACCGTCATATAAGAGGCGGCATGATTATGGTTGAAGGCGAAGCTTGGGAAGCTGAAACAGATTACTCTGTTCCTCCTATTGAAGGCTGGAGCCCGTATGGCGATTGGGTTCGCCTGTGGAGAGCGAAGCTCGTCGGAAGTGAACCAATTCATGAAGCCGCGCAATTTATAAATCACCCGGGCGGCGTAATCATAAACAACGGCGATTTAATTATTAAAGGAAACTTTGACAACAACGGCGTTATCACAAACGGCGGTACAATCGAAGTTTTGGAACAATCCATAACCTCGATACACAACCCCGAATATGACCCAAACCTTCCCGTCACAACCGATAACTTGTCTGCACGTTTCCTCTCTCTCCCTCTTATCACAAGTGCGGGAGTGTTTACAAACAACGGCGTTCTGAACACAACAGAAACGTCTGAAATAATTGTAAAAGGCGGCAGTGAATTTATTTACAGCGGCGCGGCAGAGCTTGTCAGTAACGGTTCTATCTCAATTGACGACAGAAGTACATTTGATTATACCTCCGCTGCTAATTTTATAAACAACGGTAGTTTCAACTTCAACGTGATAAGCACGATAAATATACCGTCCGGTGTAAGAATCGTTGGTTCTTACGGTGGATTTATCCATGTCGCTGAATTAAGGGTTAATGTTCTTATATTAAACGATAGGTTCAGCGGGGCGGCATGGGATATATCTAACATCGCGGGAGCAAGCGCGGGAGTCATTCCCGCAGGGAAGTACAGCTTTGAAAACGATGCTTGGAATCTTCTCGACTACGCTGATTTCTATGTTGAATTTAATGAAGTTTTAATGCTTTTAGCACAATTAGAACCGTTGATGAACAGCGGCAACCAACAAGCGGCAGAAGCTTTCAATGATTTAAATGGAGTGCTTGACCTTGTCGGGATGCCGATATGGACAAAGGCATTTTCCTTGCAAGCCGATATAAATGCGGCAACGGTGAAGCTCCGCACGGCAGCGCAGGCGGCGAGAATAGCTTCGCTCAATACTACTGCGACATACGCGGCAATCCGCGACGCCGAAGCAGTTATAATTGAATTGCAAAAGTTAATTCAAACAGGAAAAACGCAATTGCAATCCAATCTTGATGAAGTGAACTTAAATCTCGCCAACGTAAGAGCAGTTCTTGAGAGCCCCACAATCACACAGAGCGTTCTTTGGAGCGCAACGGGAACTCTTGCAGTTTCTGCTTTAAACGCGGAGAGAGAGATAAGGAGAGCTAAGCTTGACGTTGTTGAATATGACGCGGCACTCGCCGAAGCGACAGCCTATGCAGATGAATTGTGGGATTTGTCCGGTGTATTGACGTTACCGCCATTCCTTTGGAACTATGAAGCTTTAAGCGCCGCAAATTCGTTAGGCGAAGCAATAGCAAGCAACACTAACGGCAACAATAATATTTTTGATAATCCCGATGTCACGCAGAGCGACGTTGACAGAGTGGCGGCGAACCTTCGCGCCGCAATCAGCGCGGCAAGAAAATTAATTTTTAACACCACTGCGTTAGACGCCGTAATACACGATGGTACAATTCTCGCGAGTGAGCTTATGGATTTATACAATGAGACGCAAGACTCGGCACTTCGGACTGTCGCAGAAGGCTTAACCGCCGCAATCGCTGACGCTAACGCGCTCTTCGCGAATCCTGCGCTGACACAGTCTGATGTTAACGCGGCGGCGGCAAATTTCCTTTTCACCTTGCTCCCGCAAGCAAGAGCGCTTCTGCCTACTGTAAGCTTTACCGCGTTAGACGCGGCAATAGAGGAAGCGGAAGAATTTTTGCAAGGGTTATCCGATTTTATAAATGCTACATTTAGTATGCATTTTATGAATTCTTGGTTAATATTGAATAACAGAATAAATGACTCGAAAAATATTTCTCCGTCTGCAACACAAACAGAGGTTAATGCCACAACGCAGATGCTCGTTGAATTGCTTGAAACGATAAGCTTTATGCTGACGCTTGACTCGACTGTGTGGAGAGCTACGATTACTGAGGCAAGAACTCTTGAAATAGAGTTACTGAATTTTATTATAGCCGGAGGTATTTCGACTATGAGTTTGATTTCCTCCCACCACGCTCCGTTGGTTGCCGCAAGGCAAGCGGCAGAAACTGTATACGATGATTTAACAGTCACGCAAGCACATATTGACGAGACTATAACAAATCTTCGTGCTCAAATGGACAGAGCAAGAGCGGTTCTGCCACCTCCGCCGCCCCCGCCCGATATGAGTGCATTAGAAGATTTAATCGCCTATGCGGAAGAGCTTCCTGTTGCGTTCATTTTCGCCGCTCAGATAAACGCGGCTAAAACCGCACTAAGTACAGCGACAACACAACAGCAAGTCAATAGTGCGTATCAAGAATTATTCAATGCGTTGGGGAACTTGGCACCTGCACCCCCTCCTCCTCCGCTCGACAGGAGCGAGTTAGAAGGCTTGATAGCTCATGCGGAAGGACTCGCCGGCGCGTTTCTCTTCGCCGCTGCTATAAACGCGGCTAAAACCGCACTAAGTACAGCGACAACACAACAGCAAATAGATAATGCGTATCAAGAATTATTCAATGCGTTGGGGAACTTGGCACCTGCACCCCCTCCTCCTCCGCCCCCACCGCCTCCTCCTCCCGGTTAAACGAACTAATAAACAAGGCGCGGATTCCGCGCCTTGTTTTTCATGTAAAAAATTAATTCTTCTTGAAGTTTAACTATTTTCGTGCTATAATATCTATTATAATCACAACATTAAAGGAGCAAATCCGCTATGAGAATCCTTGCCATAGACGACAGCGAGCAAGCGTTAGAGCTGCTCACCGACACAATCGCTGAGGTTCAGCCGTCAGCGGAAATCTTTCCGTTTAATAAGCCCTCTGAGCTTCTTACGTTTGCAAAGGATAACCCCTGCGACATAGCTTTTTTAGATATAAAAATGTGGGGAATGAACGGTATTGCAGTTGCAAAAAAGCTGAAGGATTATAACCCGAGAATTAATATAATTTTTGTGACAGCTTATACAGAATATGCAATCGAAGCCCTCGGGCTTTACCCAAGCGGATATATTTTAAAGGCAGTTACAAAGGAAGCCGTAGCGCGCGAAATCGAGAATTTACGTTATCCCGTTGAGCTCAAAAGCAACGCAAGGGTTTACGCACAAGCCTTCGGTAATTTTGAAATATATTCACATGGAAAAACGCTTAAATTTGCTTATAAAAAGACAAAAGAGCTGCTTGCATATTTAATCGACAGAGATGGCGCGGAAATAGATACAAGCGAGCTTATTTCAGTTTTGTGGGAAAATAAACCGAACACCGATAATTTAAAATCATATCTGCGGAACTTGTTCAGCGATTTAATAAAAACATTGAATGAAGCGGGAATTGCCGATATTATATCGAAGCGTCATAACAGTATTGCCGTTATTCCCGAAAGGATAATATGCGACAGCTACGGCTTCATGAAGGGCGACCCGAGCTGCGTAAATGCTTATGCGGGGCAGTACATGGCGCAGTACAGCTGGGCAGAAATGACAATCGGAAAATTCAATGAAAGCAGAGTTAAATAATATGAATTCTATAGATTATTTCGCACAAATTCAACTGCATTTTTTGCATAACGCACTATCCGCAATTGCCAATCTTTGCACTAAAAACCCCGAAAAAGCCAAAAAGGCGGCACTCGATTTTTCTGCATATTTACGCAGTAACATGGAATCGCTGAGCTATAAAGGCTTAATCAGCATTGAAAAGGAGTTAAACCACGTAAAAGGCTATCTTGACTTGGAAAAAGCGATTTACGGCAATGCGCTGAACGTGATTTATAATATCGAAGCGAGTGATTTTTTACTGCCGCCGCTTACTGTTCAGCCGATTGTTGAAAACGCCGTCAAGCACGGCATCGGCGAAAAGGAAGGCGGCGGAACAATCACAATTTCAATTTGCGAAGCCGGCAGCGAAAATTTTATAACCATAGCAGACGACGGCGCAGGGTATGACGTTCATAACTCTGGAAAAGATGAAAAAGAGCATATAGGTATTACGAACGTTTCCCAAAGAATCAAGGAACAATGCGGCGGAACGCTTGAAATTTCAAGCGAAATAAACAAAGGCACAACCGTTATAATCAAAATTCCGAAGAAATAAATATAATTTTTGAAAAAACCGAAAAAATATTTTCGGTTTTTTCTTTTTTTGCCTGTTTTTGTTGCGGATTTATTGCGGGCGATATGTTATAATGTACTATATATGCAAAAAAATAATTAAAGTATATAAGTATTTACAAGGTGATTAATCATGAAGAAACGTATTTCATCAATAATCATCGCCCTCTTTATGGTTGTAGGGGCTTTCTTTCCGTTTCCCTTTTTACAAGACTCGTTGTTTGTGATTGAAGCAAGCGCGAACCCAGGCGGCGGCGGAAGCGGCACAGCCGCTGACCCGTGGCGCATTTCCACTCAAGCACACCTGGTCCAATTCAGAACAAACGTGCTTAACGGCACTTCGTATTCGGGTCAGCACGTAAAGCTGATGAACAACATTGCTCTGACAGCCGAAACAAACGGATGGACTCCCATAGGCACGCACACTGCGCGTTTCAGCGGAACTTTCTGCGGCGGCGGATATACAATCTCGGGTATGAATTTATCGAGAACCATCGACAACAAAGGCTTTTTCGGCGTTACTGACGGCGTTGTCCGCAACCTCACGGTCACAGGCAATATAACAGGAAGCGGAAACTGGGTCGGCGGTCTTACAGGCGTTGTCCGCGACGGCGGATTAGTCGAAAGATGCCGTGTTGATGTAAATATTAATCTCACTGCCGGAAACAATGTCGGCGGTATAGCGGGAGCAAATTTCGGAACTATACAAGATAACTATGTACACAACAGTGTCGTTTCTGCTGGGAGCAGTGTCGGAGGTATTGTAGGGAATAATTATATAAACGAAATTACAGCCACAAGTGCAATAATTCAACGTAATCTTTCGCGCGCCCCCACGGTTCAAGGCAACAATTCTGTCGGCGGTGTTTTAGGTGTAGTCGCACAGCTTAACGCAAATAACGTTCGCAATAACGTTGCGTTATGCGGTGCGGTTAGAGCAACGGGCGGACCAAACAGAGGGCGTATAGTCGGAAACTGGAATAGTAATGCCACTGCTGTTCCTGCAGAAAATCGTGCGCTGGCTATGACGTTGCAAGCCAATGCCACAAGCGTCACCCAATCAACCGGAACAGCTACCGATTTCAATGGTGTAACTGTAACTGTCGGTACTGCAAATACAACTGTTTTTTCTTGGTTTTCCGATACTGTTTGGAACAGGACAGGAAATCTGGCGGCTACTACAAATCTTGGTCATCAACCTGTCCGCACGCTTACTTATAACCTCAACGGCGGCACGGGGACGGTTCTGCCTGCTATGAGATACGGCAACGGGCTGAACGCTACGGTTGCAAGTGCATCAACGTCTAACGGAGCTATTTCAAGAACAGGCTATACTTTCAACGGCTGGAACACTGCCGCAAACGGAACAGGGACAGTTCGTGCGGCGAATGCAGTGTTTGCGATGACTGCTGACGTAACTTTGTTTGCGCAGTGGCGCGCCATCACCTCGACTGTTACCTTCAATATGCAAAGCGGCGGCGGCGGGACAACGAGCGTAACGGCGACCTACGACGCGGCAATGCCTGCTATAACACGTCCTACGCGCACGGGCTACACGTTCCAAGGATATTTCGGCGGCGCAGGAGGCACAGGCACGCGGTATTACAATGCTGACGGAACGTCTGCAAGGACATGGAACTTAACAGGGAATACAAGCCTGCACGCCCACTGGACGCCAAACGTCTACAACATAAACTACAACAACACAGGCACAGCCTACCACGGTACAAACACGGTAATAGTAAGCCCGTCAACAGCAATAACAGGCGGCACAGCAAGCACAAGCGTAACCTACGACGCGCAAATCCCTGCAAGCGTTGCCGTACCGGCACGAAGCGGATATACTTTCATGGGTTACTGGACGACAAACGCGGCTTCGGGCGGTGTGCAGTGGTACAACGGCTCGGGCGCAAGAGTAAATACAGCAGTTTACACAACGGCAGGAAACACCCAGCTTTGGGCAAGATGGCAGGCTAATACATACACTGCGACCTTCGACCGTCAAAGCGGCACGGGCGGAAATACAAGCTCAACAGTGACCTTTGATGTTACCATGCCGACAATCACCCCGCCAACCCGCACGGGATATACCTTCCAGGGATATTTTTCCGCCGTTAACGGCGGAGGAACGCGCTACTTCAACGCCAACGGCACGGGCGCAAGAACGTGTAATTTCACAGCGAATATTACGCTTTACGCGCACTGGACAGCCAACACAAACACGATTTTCTTTGACAGACAAGGCGGCACAGGCGGCTCGGCAAACCTGACGGCAGTGTACGATTCGGTTTTGCCGGCATTAACCCGCCCAACCCGTACAGGGTATACGTTCGAGGGATATTTCGAGTCAGCGAACGGCGGCGGAATGATGTGGTACAACCGCGACGGTGCAGTCAGTCCGGCAGGGCGTGTTTGGATTCGCACAGCGGATTTGACGCTTCACGCGCACTGGTCGCCGAATACATATAACGTCACGCTTGACACAAACGGCGGTGTGGGCGGCTCGACAGGCTTCTCGATTGTTTACGATTCAGCGGTAAAAACAGGCTATTCTGCGCCGACAAGAACGGGCTACGTCTTCGGCGGCTACTGGACGGGCGCAGACGGCACGGGCTCGCAGGTAATCAGCGTTGACGGTACTTTGCAAGCATCGGTAACGAACTATACAGGCGCGGGCGGGATTTGGCAGAGGACGGCGGCAACAACGCTCTACGCGCGCTGGATTCCGAATACATATACAATCACGCTCAACCGTCACGGCGGTACAGGCGGCTCAGGGAATGCAACGGTTAATTTCGGCGCTGTGCCTGCAATTACTTTACCAAGCCGCCCGGGATATACCTTCGCAGGCTATTGGACTGCAGAGGATTCAAGCGGCGTTTTAATCATCGCCGCAAACGGAACTATGCAGGCGAATGTAAGCGGCTTCACAGGAGTAGGCGGCGTTTGGCAAAGGGACGGCAACGCGACCTTCCATGCACGCTGGACAGCGAATACGTATACAATCAGCTTTAACGGCAACGGAAGCACAAGCGGCACGATGCTCAATCAAGGCTTTACCTACGACCAAGCACAGCTATTAGCGGATAATCAGTTTACCAGAACCGGCTATACGTTTGGTAACTGGAACACAGCGCAAAACGGCACAGGAACTGTATATGTCAACCGTCAGTCGGTGAATAACCTGTCAACTACAAACAATGCGACGATTCAGCTGTTCGCGCAATGGACAGCGAATACTACGCTGATTTCGCTGAGTCAAATAGGTGCTACAACAAGCGGCGCGGCGACTCACAGCGCAACCTTCGACAGCACGCCTACACAAATCACAAGCCTGCCTCGGCTTACGGGCTACAGCTTCAACGGCTATTGGACTGAAACAAGCGGCGGCACGCGTATTATCGACGAGAACGGCGTGTTCGCGGGCGCGTGGAGCGACCCGTCGCCGAGCGTGATACTTTACCCGCAGTGGGTGGTAAAAGAGCCGGGCGGAACGCTCACAAGTCCGCTGACTCCCGACAAGGTAGACGATGTATTCGCGGACTTCGCAGAGCTTGACAACACGACAAGTCCGCCAACAATCAAGCTCACGCGAGACGTACATTTAACGCAGACCTTAGAGCTGAATACAAGCGTCATAATCGACATGAACGGCTTCGGGATTTTCGCGCCTCTCAATACTATCGCCGTCAGAGCAGGCGGCGCAGTCGCTATTGAAATTATTAATAACGCAGGCGGAACGTCCGTTGTTCAAGGCGGTCACGGAATAAACGGAAGCACGGGGCGTTTTGGCGTTCAAATCGACACCGGAGGGCTTGTGATTGGGGCGGGTGTAACCGTTCGCGGCGGTAACGGCGCAAGCTCCGACACAGGAAACGGCGGCAACGGCGGCGCAGGAATCAGAGCAAGCGCCAGAGTTGTCAACAACGGAACTGTAATCGGCGGTAACGGCGGCGACTCCGAAAATGCAAGAGGCGGCAACGGCGGCGCAGGAGTTCACGTTTCGGGCGGCAGCGGTGAAATAATAAACAAAGGCATAATTAGAGGCGGTAACGGCGGAAGCTCGGGCTTCGGCATGGGCGGCGACGGCGGCATAGGAACAGTCGGCAATACAAATAACGGCGGAGAAATTTACGGCGGCGACGGCGGGAACCTATTCATTTGTGACTGCGACCCTGTTTGCGACGCGGACTGCAAGGCAGGTAAAGGCGGCATTGCAGGCGATGATATAACAGGCGGCGGCACTGCGCTTCCCGGTAATTCGGGGCAAGGCAGAGTAATCACGATTACGTTTAATGCGAACGGCGGCGAGCTTAACGGCTTCCCGCAGACGCGGACGGCAAAAGCGAACGAAGACTTCACGTTCCCCAATTTCGCTGAACCTTTCAGAATAGGGCATACGTTCATGGGCTGGGAAAACTCGGTCAGAACATTCACGCAGGGCGGAACGTATGAAGCAGATGATGTTAACGGCTTGCTCACGGGTAACGGCATGGTAACTGTTTTTGCAGTATGGACGGCGAATAAATATGACGTTGATTTCGATTCAACAGGCGGCTCGGCGGTTGATTCACTCTACAATATTCAGCACGGCGAGACAGTCCCCGCGCCGCCCGCTCCGACGAGAACAGGCTATTCCTTCGGCGGCTGGTACAGCGATTCGGCACTCGCAAATCCATGGATATTTTCAAGCAACGAGGTTGTAAGCAATACAACGCTTTATGCAAAATGGAACGACGATATTGCGCCGACAGGCACAGTGAAAATAGGCAGCAATGTTTTTGCGGCGTTCATAAATACAATCTCCTTCGGCTTGTTTTTTAACAGCGATATTACGGTAGAAATCACGGGCGAGGACTGCGGCTCGGGCGTCGCTGCTATTGAATATTCCTTAAACGGCACAGACAACTGGCATATTTACACCGGTTCGTTTACTGTCCCGCCTAACTTCAAGGGCAGAGTTTACGCAAGAATAACCGATAACGCGGGGAATGTTACGATTATCGCGTCGGGCGGGACTGTAATTTACACCGACAGCGAACAGGACACAGCGAGCATAGAATATATCAAGGGCTCTGTCGGCGATGTAACGGCAGCGGTAAAACTAAACGGCAATACAGTTGCGGGAGTACGAAACGGCGGGAACGCGTTATCTTCAAGTAACTTCAGCGTCACGGGCAGTACGATTACGTTTTATGCAAGCTACCTTGATTCATTAGAAGCAGGAAGCTATACGCTCACGGTTTCATATAACCCGATGGGCGAGTCGTTCGTGAACACGGCAGGGAACGATGAACCTCAAACGACGGAAATTACACTTTTAATCAAGCTCCCGCCCCTTGAAGGCGCGGCAACGATTTCCGGCACAAACGCAATCGGGCAGGACTTGAGCGTTGACACAAGCGCGCTTACAGGCGGCGGCGGTGCGTTCGGTTTTCAGTGGCAGGCTGACGGCGCGAGTATCACAGGCGCGAACAACGCGGCACTGACGCTGACAGGCGCAGAAGCAGGCAAAATCATTACCTGCATTATCACACGTTCCGACGCGGACGGTGAGGTTACTGCAACGCTCGGCGAAACGGTTCCGTATAACATTGCGATTGTGAATATAGGAAATGCCGCGGGCGACACAGAAGTAACGCTCTCGGCTTCAAGCGGGCGTGCGGGTGATATAATCACGCTGAGCTATGTTTTGGGTGACGGCGGCGGCACGGATACGAACACGCTGTTCTTCACAGGCGGCACAGGGCTCGTAAGCCTCACGCAAGCAGGTGCGAGCGTGGCGCAGAATTACGCAATAAACACAAGCGATACAGCGAGCGGCGTTATCACAATCACCGCGACCTTCACCCATTCCTACTGGATAGCAAGAACGCTTTCGTTCCCTGAGGGCAATCAGCTGAGAGCCTACGGCGACGCTAACTTTACAAACCCCGCAGCAGTAAGCGACGGCACGGGCTTGGTTACATATATAAGCGATAATCCGAGCGTAGCGGCGGTAGATGAAAACACAGGCGAAATAACGATTATCAGTGTCGGCTCGGCTGTGATTAGTGCGTCTGTTACCACGGATAACATATATATCCCCGCGACCGCAAGCTATACGCTGACGGTTGAAAAGGCAGAGCAGTCCGCGCCGCAGGGACTTGATAAAACCAACGAAACAAGACCGCTCGACGACGGGAAAATCTTAGGTGTCACAGCAGGTATGGAATACAAGCGAAGCACAGATTTGCTCTACACTGCAGTTATCGGCGGGGAAATCACAGGGCTCAGCCCGGGCGAGTATCACGTTCGTTACGCGGAAACCGCGACTCATAACGCAAGCCCCGACGCAGTTATTATCATCGAAGAATGGATTGAGCCCGAATATTTCTTGACTTTAACTACAGAGCAGAACGGCGTTACCACAGGCACAGACAGCGGGAACTACATTGAGAATAATTTAATTGACATAGCCGCAGCAGCGAACACGGGCTATACCTTCATAAGCTGGACGGTAAGCGGCGCTAATATCGCTGATAATACCGCAAATCCGCTGACGTTTTTAATGCCTGCGAACGACGTAACGGTAACGGCGAATTTCGCAGATATTACACCTCCGACAGGTGAGATTACAATCGGCACTAACGCGTTTACAGCTTTTTTGAATACAATCACCTTCGGGCTGTTTTTCAGCGATACTATTGATGTAACGGTCGAAGGCGCGGACAGCGGCTCGGGCGTTGCGGGAATTGAGTATTATTTAAGCGAGAGCGCATATACAAGCGCAAGCGCCATGAGCGGCGCTATTTGGGAAAGCTACGCGCCGTTCAGTATTTCGCCGAGCTTCAAGGGATATATTTACGCAAGAATCACCGACAACGCAGGAAATGAAGCGATTATCCGCGCGGACGGCGTGGTGGTATATACCGACAGCATGGCGGTCACAACCGAGATTAACCACTTCTTAGGCGGCGGGAATAAGACGGCTGAGATTTCGCTCGGCAGTAATACATTCGATGAAATCCATAACGGAGCGGCACTGCTGACGGCAGGCGACTACGGCGTTTCGGGTAATATAATTACGATTTATGCGGCGTATCTTAACTCGCTTGCGGAGGGAAGCTATACGCTTACGGTTTCATATAACCCGCTCGGTGAAGAGTTCACAAGCGGCGACGCTCCCGCGACCACGGAAATTACGTTGAATATAATCGACCCGAACGTTACGATTACTCCTGTGGCAGGGCAAAGCAAGGTCTTCGGAGCTGACGACCCGCAGTTTACGTTCACGAACAGCGCGGGCTTGCCCGGCAGTGCCTTCACAGGCACGCTCGAACGTGAGCAGGGCGAAGACGCAGGAGCTTACGCGTTTGAACTCGGAACGCTCGCACCCACAGACAACAGCTACAGCCTTAATTTAAGCAACGAAGTATTTGAAATCACAAAAACAAATATTCTAATCGGAAATCAGCATCAGATTTTTAATATAACCTTCGCGGATACCTCGACGCGGACGGTTAATCTTGAATCGTTAGTAACCGCATATAACTTAGACGGCAAGCCTTTAACGTACACCGTGCAGGCGTATGAAGGGCAAGCCGCGAATATTTCAACAGGCGCAAGCGTGCAAGACGGCACACTTTCGTTTAATCTTGAAAGCGGTTTAAGCATTGCAAACGTAGGCGAAACCACGGTGATTCCCGTTAATATCGGCGGCTTTACGAACTACAGCGACGTAATTATTAACGTCGTCGTAACGCTCACAGACAAAACAGTCAGTGAGGTGATTGTCGCCGCACCCACCAATATTCACTACGGCGAAGCACTACCCGCTCCGCTTGCAGTAAGCACAGGCGGAGACGATTTCGATTTTCATTACGACGGCATAACAGCAGACGGCTTCAACACGCCTTACAGCGACCTTGCGCCGCCTGCTCTGCCGGGTATTTATGTAATTACCGCAACGCTCGACACTGCAACGAATCTCGGTATCGGCGTAAGCGAGAGCTTCAGAATACTGCCGAAGCCGCTCGAATGGAGCGCAGGCACAGTTGAAGATAAGGTTTACGACGGTAACACAAATGCAACAATTTTAACCGAGCCTGAGCTGCTCGGCGTGATTAACGGCGACGACGTGACCGCAATCAGCGGCAACGCGGGCTTCGCTTCCGCGAACGTAGGAAGCGCGGCGGTAACAGCAGGCGATTACAGCGTAACAGGCGCGGACTTGTGGAAATACGCCGCTCCTACAGCACAGCCGATGTTCCTAAACGCGGCAATTATTTGCAGCGGCTGTAACGACTGCGCTTGTGCAACCTGTGGCAATTCATGCAGTGACTGCGCTTGTGCAGCCTGCAATAATTCATGCAATATCTGCGGCTGTCCTGTCTGCGGAGACTGCGGCATTTGCGATATATGTGAACCGCCGCCGGTGACTACAACGACTGAACCACCTGTTACAACAACCGAACCACCTGTTACAACGACCGAACCACCTGTTACGACAACAACTCCCCCAATCGCGACCACTACAACTAACAGGCCCGGCGGCGGCTACACACCGCCTGTAACTACGACGCCGCTCGTAACAGTAACTACAACCCCGCCCGTAACTACGACTACGCCCGCCCAAATCACGACAATTCCGCCCGTAACAACAAGCGAGCCGCCGACGGTAGTTACTTCGCCGCCGGCAGACACGCAGGAAGCTCCGCCGCCTGTGACAACAAACGAGCCGACAGCAATCACAGAAGCTCCGCCAATAATTACAATCCCGCCGGCGATAGTAACTGCGGCTTCGCCGCCTGTTAATGCCTTTGAAACGCCGCGACCTCCGCAGGAGGAAGCTCTTCCCGAAGAACAACACGAAGAAATTTTCTACGAAGAGCCGATGATTCCCGAACCGGAAACCGAAGAAGAAACAGAACCGGAAGAAGAAGCCAAAGAAGAGCATATTCCGGTAATCGTTACAGACACAACCGAGCCGCCGACAGGGCTCGCGAATCTGCTCTCCGATATATTCCCGCCCAGCCCCGCCGTACACATGAGCTTGGATATTGAAATCGGGACATCGGTGGCAGGGAAAGCGATTTCCTTGGAAGCGACAGGCTTAATGCCGCTTTCCGAGCTTACGATTACTATTCATTCAACACCGCGGGTTGTCGGAACAAGCATGACCTGCGAAGCGGGGAGTATAAGCATAAACACTGTCTTCCCCGATGATTTGGAGCAGGGGAATCATGTCATAATCGCCGAGGGAATCTGCCCCGACGGCTTCGCTGTTCAGGCAGTCGCTCCGTTTCAGCTTGACCGCGAAGGGATTCTGACAGCGTTCACAGGCTCGGCACAGTTATTCGAGCCGATTGACCCCGGCGACTCAAGATTGGCGCGGTCACTCATCGCGGGCGTGCCGCTCTACGACGCGCAAAGCGAGCCCGAAACAGTCGCGCAGGTCGCCGTGACCTTCGGACTGCTCGGCGGTATTGCGACAATCGCGGGCGTTTCAAAAAAGCGCGTCCGCAAAATGATTTTCAAAAACAACGATGATGATGAAGACGACGATGATGACGATGAACAGGGCTGGGGCGACAGGTTCGGGCTTTGGAAATTATCTTTATTCAGAAAAACGGGCGATAAAATCAGCGTTAAATTGCAGGAAAAAACCGCAAGAACCTCCTTCATTCTCAACCGCTTCGCAGGGGACGGCTCCTGGGCGCGCGCGATGTTCGGCTCAGGCGGGTATCTGCTCTGGCTCGCTGGAATCGCGCTGGGCGCGTACAGTTCAATGCAGATGGGCTATCACGCAATGCCGCCTGCCTTCATATTCGTGGTTGCAATCGTCATGCTCGGTATTCTCGATTCGGGCGCAGGCTTCCTTGCCTGGGCGACAATCGCAGTGCTTGCCGTCGTAAACGGCAACGCGGCGGGAGTAGATGAAATACGAACCTTGGTAGGAATGTTCACGCTCTTCGCAACTACGTTAATCCTCGGCGGAACGCGACCCTTACGCCGCAAATACGATGCGTTTAATGAATCTAAAAAGCGTTTCGTTTTCGACAGATTCGCCGACTATGTCATGCCGACGATTTACATTATTCTCGCAACCTCTGCGATTCTCAACGCGATTAACGGACTCAGCGGCTTAGAATTTTTCAGCGGCGAGCATTTTACAATAATGAAAGCCGCCGCAATCGGTGCTTACTGGCTTCGTATGCTGCTCGAGGACTTCGCGGAAAACGCGTTTCCCATGCGCAATAAAGCCGTTCGTCCCGAGGAAACAGGCGAGCAAATCATGTTTCTGCAATGGGGTGCAATGCTGCTCTACGCGGGAATGTTCATGGTAATAACCACGCCCTTCTTCGGAGTTGGCGCGGCAGTTATTATGATTTTAGCGTTCGATATAGTTCCGTGGATGCTGTCGTTTATCAAGGAACGCCTGCCG
>WQYC01000004.1 GCA_009781425.1 Oscillospiraceae bacterium | reverse complement strand
CTTGCACGATAAACACTCACGCCGTCTGCGTATTTTGTTATCAGTGGGGCGGGAATCAATAACTCTGCTGTCGTGAAATCCGCAGTCAGGACATCTCATTTTATTCATTTCCTTTCGCTATCAGATACCATATATAGTAATAATATCACAAATTTTCGCAAATGTCAACTAATTTTTCAACACTTTCTTTTAAATCGTCGTCACTGTCGAAATTCTCGCGGTAAAGCTCAAGAATCACGCTTTTATTGTAATTTAATTCTTTCAGTTTCGCGAAGAAGCCCGCGAAGTCGAAGCTTCCTTGTCCGATTAACAGGCAGTCACCCGGCTCGCCACCGCCGTCGCTTGCATGAATATGCACGACATTTTCGCCGAGCTTGTCTAAAATTTCAAACGCTGAAAGCCCCGAACGCCGCGCCTGCTTTAAGTCAAGCGTGAACATAGCGTTCAGCTCGTTTTTCATCTTTACTAAGAAGTCAAGGTCAGAGCTTCTGCAATAAGCTACATTTTCCTGCGCAATCGTGATATTATACTTTTCGGCGAGCGCGCAAAGCTCTGCATATCTTTCAAAATACAGCTCATCAGAGCGGTCGGAATCCTTCTTCATGCCGTGAAAAACCATGAGCGGCGCGTTCCACTCGTTCATGCGCTCGAAGTAGAGCTTGCAAGCGTCAAGAAACTGTGTTTTCCTGCGCTCGTAATTCGAGAACAGAAAGAAGCTGTCAAGCGCCGCGACAGGGTGAACGGCGGGGATAGTCAGCGAATATTCGCGGATTATTCTGCTGATTTCGGAGCTTACAGGCTCGTGAAGCTCCATGTCGCAGTTAATGAAAATTTCAATGCCTTTGAAGCCCTGCTGAGCTAAACAGAGCAGGGCTTCTTCAGTATTAAGCGGATAAAGACAAGCTGTGGAAATTCCGATTTGCATAAATTTCTCCGGTACGCAGAGGACTGCATACCCTACAGGTTATTACGTTTTTTTGCGCTCTTGCCACATTACCCAGAAGGTGCCCGAAAGGCAGAGCGTTGTATAAACGCCCGAAATCAAGCCAATCAGCATGGGGAACGCGAAGTTCAGAATCGTGTTCACGTCGTAAATCATTGCAACGATACTAAGCACAAGCAGAGCCGCCGCGGTCGTCACCGTAGTGTTAATCGTACGCGTAAGCGACTGGCGAACGCTGATGTTCACGAGGTCGCGTGCTGTTTTCTTTCCTGTGAACAGCGTTTTATTTTCGCGGATACGGTCATAAAGAATAATCGTGTTGTTAATCGAATAGCCCATGATTGCGAGCACTACTGCCATGAAAATAGCGTCAATCGGCAGGCGGAAGAAGATAAACACCGAAACGACTACCATTACGTCTACTAAAAGTGCAATAAGTGCAAACACGCCTGTTGACCAGCCGCCGAGCTTCTTGAAACGAATCGCAATATAAATTATAAATAAGATAAAAGCGAACACGAACGCCACAAGGCACTTCATGAAGAAGCGCATACCTGTGCTGGGGCTGACGTTTTGGCTGTTTTCGAGAGCGATATTATTTTCGGGGAACGCCGAGACAAGGCTTGCTGTTGCTTCACTTAACTGCTCCGCGCTGAGTCCCTCGTTTGAGGAGAAGGCAACGTTGATAAATTCAACATCAGCGTTGAACGCCGAGCCGCCTGTAACTGTAACACTGCCGAATTCAAGGCTTTCTATTTCCGAAGCAACGCGGCTGAAATCAAGCTCGCCTGTGTAGGAATAGGTCATGATTGTGCCGCCCGTAAATTCAATCGAAACCTCTGCACCGAAAATCATTGTAAAGATTAACAGGCAGGCAAGAATCGCAACAGGGATAGTAATGAACAGCTTCTTCTTAGCTATTATATCGAATTTTTTCATAATACATACCCCCCTTTGTTACTGCGGGTGTCATTAGTATAAAGCGAAAGTTTCTTCATGGGTTTGAATTTTGAAATCGAGTAAGTCATCAGTCTTGACGCTGTTACGCCGAAGATGAAGTTCAAAATCGCGCCTACTGTCAGCGTAAAGCCGAAGGAGTAAATCGCGCCCGCCGCACCCGGCCCGAACATGAAGAACAGCGGAGTCAGGATAATCGCGGCAAGGCTGTCGGGAGTCCCGAACGCGCCCATTAAAATAAACGAAATGATTAAAAGCGTGATGTTACAGTCGAAGATAACCGAGAACGCCCGCTTGTAACCTGCTTGCAACGCGCCGTCAAGCGTTTTGCCCGCGCGCAGCTCTTCTTTAATGCGCTCAGAGGTAATTACGTTTGCGTCAACGCCCATCGCGATTGACAGAATAATCCCCGCGATACCCGGAATCGTCAGCGTGAAGCTTGCGTTGCCGGGGAAGAAGCCGCTGATGACTGCAATTGCGCCGACTGCTTGTCCGAGAAGCGCGAAAACCGCAACCACGCCGAGCAGTCTGTAAAGACAAATCATGATTATAGCAATTACTGCGAAGGCGATTACGCCCGCTAAAGCCATTGCGTCGCGCGCGCCCATGCCGAGCGTGGGCGAAATGGTGCTGAAGCTGTCGATTTCAAGCGAGAAGGGCAACGCGCCTCCGTTAATGCGCTGTGCAAGCGACTGCACTTCTTCAGCCGTGAAGGTTCCGCTGATTTGCGCTCTGCCGTCGGTGATATGCGAGCTGACTACAGGTGCGGAGAAACAGAAATCGTCAAGCCAGATAGAAATCGGGATTTGTGTCCCTGCGAGTCTTCCTGTTGCGTCACCGAAAGCCTGGCGTCCGCTTGTTTCGAGTTCAAGGCTGACTAAATATTCGCCGTCGATATACTGCGCGATTGCTCTGCTGACGTCCGCGCCTGTAATTACGATTGGCAGGTCTTCATGAGTTTCCCAAGCCTCGGGAAGCCCTTCGCGGAAGGAAAGCATCGCTGTTTCGCCGAGCTCGCGAACCGCCTGCTCAGGGTCAAACGAAACGTCGCCCGATTGCCACGGGAAGCGGACGATTATGCGCTCTGTTGCATAATCTACGTATATTTCGTAGTCTGTGATATTTCTTTGAACCATGCGTGTTTCGATAATCGCGCGCGCTGAGTCCATGTCGTTGCGGGACGCGTTATAATCCTCGGGCGAGGTAAAAATAACGTCAACGCCGCCGCGAATGTCAATCCCCCAGCGAATGTCCTGCACGCCGCGAACCCAAACGGTCTGCGTGTCACCGTAGTAGGTGTAAACGCCGAAAATCGTAAGGTACGACAGTGCAAGTATAAACGCCGCGACTAAAAAAAACACGGGTTTTTTTACGTTTTTCAAATTTTTATTCTCCTTGTGCGTTTTGCATTTTGCGGACGGGCAATGCCCACCCCTACGTTAATCAATTTCAACCATAACCTTTTTGTTGTGACGGATTGCGCCCGCGCGCATAATTGCGCGAATCGCCTTGGCGATTCTGCCCTGCTTCCCAATCACTCTGCCCATGTCGTCAGGCGCGACAGAGAGGTGAAAAACCGTAACGCCGTTTGCGTCAGGCTCGTCCTCTTTTATCACAACCGCGTCCTTGTTTTCGACAAGCTCAATCACGATTGCGTGTAATAATTCTTTCATATGTCCCCCAATCACAGAACTTCTTTGATTTTGAGAAGCTTCCGTACCGTATCGGTGGGCTGTGCGCCGTCCTTGAGCCATTTCTTCGCTTTGTCTGCGTCAACGCTGATTACAGAGGGGTTTTTAGTAGGGTCATAATAGCCGAGTTCCTCGATGAAGCGTCCGTCGCGAGGTGAGCGCGAGTCTGCGACTACGATTCTGTAAAAGGGTGCTTTCTTCGCGCCCATGCGTTTCAGTCTGATTTTTACTGCCATTGGTTTAGACCTGCCTTTCTGTGTTTCGCAGCTGAAGCTGCATTTGTTTTGTTTTTTTATATATTTAATTTTCCGCATAGGACGCGCAATGCGCGCCCCTACGGGATTAAATTACAAGGTTAAGAATAACAGATTTTACGCGCTTTTTCATACTCATCATCGTCTTTTATTTCGGTTTCTTCGTAGCTTATTTTACCATTTTCAATTTTTTGGTGTATTTTTGAGGGTCCGTCCATATAATATCCCACCCACTCAAAATCGGTTGTTTCGGCGTTGCGAATACAACACGCTAATTCTTCCGCGGCATCTTGAATTCCCGAAATGCCGAACCCCCCGCCAATCGCGGCTCCGGAAGGCCCCTGATAAACATTGAGAACATACTGCGTTCCGTCGCTGTGTGTCGCCATGATAAGGTAACTATAAGCGTTTTCACAGTTCTGCGTGATATAAAGCGGTTCGCCGAAAAGCGTCAGAAGCTGACCGTATATTTTAGTTTGTTCTTCGCCCGAAAAACCGCCTATATTCATAATCTGTGAGGACATTGGATTGAGTAATTCTTGATTTTTTAATATTTCAAATGTATAGTTCATTTCTCCCCCTACAACCCCGGAAATCCCCCCGGCATATTCATTCCCGGGAGCTTCGGGAATCTTTTTTTCTTCCCGCCCTTGCCCGAAAACTGCCCCATCATCTTCCTCATCATTTCGTATTGTCTGAGCAGCTCGTTCACGTTTTCGACGGCTGTTCCGCTTCCTGCCGCGATTCTGCGCTTGCGCTTGGCGTCGATTATAGCGGGCTTCGCGCGTTCTTTCTTTGTCATTGAAGAAATAATCGCCTTCATACGCGGCATTTTCCGCTCGTCAATATCCTCTTCTTTAAGCTTACTGCCCATGCCCGGAATCATCTTCAAAACATTGCCGATGTTGCCCATTTTCTCGATTTGCTCGAACTGCGAATATAAATCGTTCATGTCGAACTTATTTTCCATCAGCCGCTGTGCAAGCTTTTCCTGTTCTTTTTCGCTTACAGTCGCTTTTGCCTTGTCAATAAGGCTCAGCATATCCCCCATGCCGAGAATCCGCGAAGCCATTCTGTCGGGGTGGAACTGTTCAAGGTCGTCAAGCTTTTCGCCCACACCTGCGAATTTCACGGGCTTTCCTGTTACCGCAAGCACCGACAAAGCCGCGCCGCCTCTTGAATCGCCGTCAAGCTTGGTCAGAATTACGCCTGTAATGCCGAGCGCGTCGTTGAAGCTTGCCGCGACATTAACCGCGTCCTGCCCCGTCATTGAGTCAATCGTCAGTAAAATCTCGTTCGGACTTACCTTGTCCTTAATTGCACTCAGCTCGTTCATTAATTCTTCGTCTATGTGAAGCCGCCCCGCCGTGTCAAGAATTACCACGTCGAAGCCGTTGTCTTTTGCGTGTTTAATGCTTTCTGTTGCGATTTTAACAGGGTCTGTCTGCCCCATTTCAAAAACCTTCGCGCCTGCTTTTTCGCCGACGATTTTTAACTGCTCAATCGCCGCTGGTCTGTAAATATCGCAAGCAACTAACAACGGACGGCGGTTCATAGCCTTCAAGTGCTTCGCAAGCTTCGCCGAGTGCGTAGTTTTACCCGCGCCCTGCAGTCCGCAGAGCATAATTACGCAGGGCGGCTTGGCGGGGAAATCTATTTTCGAGATTCCCGAAGTCCCGCCCATTAACTGAATCATCTCATCGTTAACTATATCTATGACCTGCTGAGCAGGGGTTAAGCTGTTCATGACCTCCGAGCCTATTGCGCGCTCGGTTATTTTTGCGACGAAGTCCCGTGTGACCTTAAAGTTTACATCCGCTTCAATCAGCGCAAGCTTAACCTCGCGCATGGCGTCACGCACGTCTTTTTCGCTCAATTTGCCTTTACCGCGAAGCCCTTTAAAAACTCTGCCGAGCTTGTCGGATAAACCTTCAAATGCCATAATATCACCTAAATGTTCGTTCGTAGGGAACGGATTTATCCGTTCCGCATATAATGCTTGTTTTTAACGGAACGCATAAATGCGTTCCCTACAGTTTCTTCTTAATTTCAACCAACAAATCGTCAATGTCAGCCATTACGGATTCGTTTTTCATTTCGGAGGACATCAGCAGCTTTTCGAGCTCGGCTATGTCTTCCTCAAATTCGCGGAGCTTGCGGACGAGTCCGAGCTTGAGCTCAAGCGACTTTAAGTGTGCTTCGCTTTTTTTGAGACAGTTCATGACGCCCTGCCGCGTAATGCTTGTTATTTCCGCGATTTCGCCGAGCGAGAGGTCTTCCTCGTAATAAAGCTCCATAGTCTCGCGCTGACGGTCGGTCAGCATCATGCCGTAAACGTCAAGAAGTACAGTTATTGCAAAGTCTTTCGGCATAAATTTCACCTTCCTTTCAAGCGGCTGTCAACCATTTTTTGTTTACACTTATGGATTATAGCATAAAAACATTGACTTGTCAACCTTTTTCGCCAAAAAAATAACCCCTTCTTTAAAAAGGGGCGGAAAGTAAGATTAATTGCATAATGTGTAGAACAAAAGAAAGGAGACAACTAAAACAAAAACAACTATTGGAGGGTCATTTCGTCACCTTTATAATAACTTATATTTACTGATTTGTCAATAGTTGTTTAAATAATTAAATATATTTGTGAGTTCTGCACAAAGTTTTGAGGCGGTTTTTGGGGGAAAGGTTAAGAATCTGCGCCTAACAATTCATTAATCGTAATATTTAAAGCCTTAGCCAAGACGACGACCTCGAAATCTTGAACAAGCCTATACTGCCCCTCAAGCCGCGATAAGCTTGTCGCGCTGATGTCCATACCAAGCACTTGCAGCTGCGCTAAGAAGTCCTTTTGTTTTATGTTGCGTTCTTGTCGGATTGCAACAACCTTTGCGCCGACAATATTTTTTGTTCCGATTTTTCCGCTTCTCGGCTTCATTTTCATCACCCCTAAAAATTTTATCATGTTAGGGGGTTGATTTACTGCGAGATTCGCAGTATAATAAAATTATTGCGATATTCGCATTAAAATTAATGAAAAGAGGGGCAAGAATATGAAAATTAAGAAAATGATAGCGATTTTACTGGCGGTAGTTTTGGTTTTGGGGTTGGTGGGGTGTAGTGGTGGCGGAGACCCTGCGAGTGATTTTGAGTACAGGGCTGTTTCGGGAGGGATAGAGATAACCAAATATGTGGGAACATCTGTGAAAGTAAATATTCCTGCTAAAATAGAGGGTGAGCCGGTGGTTAGTATTGGCTGGGGAGCATTTGAAAATAGCGGTATAATGGAAGTGAATATCCCAAATAGTGTTGCTAATATTTACGGTAGAGCGTTTTGGAATAACAACGGATTGACAAGCATAACACTTCCTGATAGTTTGACGAGTATTGGGAATAACGCGTTTGCGCATTGTACAGGATTGACAAGTATCACGCTTCCCGATAGTTTGACGAGTATTGAGAAAGATGCTCTTCCGATACATGAAGGATTGACAATTACGTATAAAGGTGTAAATTACGATGTAATGGTTAGTGTCTCACCCCATGGTGACCATTGGATGGGATTACCCCAAGAGTTCTACGACGCTGTCAACGGAAACTAATTCTAAATACAAAAAAGGCGGCTTTGCCGCCTTTTTTATTGCCCGCTCATATCCTTAATAATCTCAACGACCCTTTTACACTCCCGCTTACTCAGCGGCTGCCTCGGCTTCATGCTGTTGATGAATTTCACGAGCTTACCTTGACTGCTGAAAGTACGGTTGTTTTTGCCTGCGTTAAGCTTTAATTTCACGTTCGGGTTTGAAAAGTACAGCGCATTTTCCACCCAAATATCATAGCCGTGCTCGGCGAGCAGGGCCTTTATAATCCCGCGCTGTCTGCGAAGCTGAATCAGCGGGTTGATTATTTTCTTCTCTGCGTTTTTGCCCTCGCGGTATTTTTTGCGCTGAATCCAAAAGTCGTCGCCCGCGTCGCCTATAATTATACCCGAATGATTTTTGACCTCGATAATAAGAAGCCCGCGTTCGCCGATGAGAAGCATATCAATCTCGGAGCGGCTTTTTTTATAAGAAACAGGCAGGTTCGTGAAAACCGCGTAAGTGCCGCCGCGATTTATATGCTTGATGATTTTGAAAAGTGCGCGCTCACCGTTGTGACCCGAGAGCAGAATCCTGTACCGCCGCGAAAGAACCGCATATGTAATCAGCATAGCCGCAATCATCACCGCGAAGCCGGCGGCTTCAAGATAGTTTGCTAAATGGAGCCGCCAAAACACAAGGCTCAACGCGAAAACAGGCAGCACAACAAGCATAATGCGTGCCGCCGAGAGGACTATGAGCTTGCGGTAATATGGGTTTTTGTTTCTGAAAATCTGCATTTTTCACCGTTATGTAGGGTTGACCCTGCGTGGTCAACCGCAGAATTACGGGACGCCACATAGGGCGTCCCCTACGTCTTATTAAATCTGAACAGAATCACGTCACCGTCTTTAATTATGTAGTCCCTGCCTTCAAGACGGAGCAGACCTTTTTCCTTTGCGGCGTTGGTGCTTCCAAGCTCGTCAACGTCACTGAACGCGGTGACTTCCGCTTTGATGAAGCCTTTTTCTATGTCGGTATGGATTTTTCCTGCGGCGGCGCGGGCTTTTGTACCTTGCCGAATCGTCCACGCCCGTACCTCCTGCGGCCCTGCCGTGAGGAACGAAATCAAGCCGAGAAGCGCATAGCCCTGCTGAATTACGCGGTTTAAGCCCGGCTCGGACATACCGAGCTCGCCTAAGAAAAGCTGCTTGTCCTCTTCTTCAAGCTCGGAAATTTCCGCTTCAATCTTCGCACAAACCGGCAGAACAGCGCAGTTTTCGCTCTTTGCGGCTTCGATTGTATAGGCGTAGTGCGGGTTGCTTTCGGGTTTTTCAAAAACAGCGGGGAAGTCGCTCTCGTTCAAGTTTGCCGCGTATATAACAGGCTTCGCGGAGAGCAGAGGCACGTCCTTGATTATATTGAGCTCGTATTCGTCAAAATCGTAGCTGCGGGCGGTTTTCCCTTCGCTCATGTATGTAATTAGCTTTTCTACGAAGTCGGCTTCCTTTTGAAATTCCTTGCTTGCTTTTAAGTTTTTGCGGGTGCGTTCAAGCTTGCGTTCAAGGATTTCCAAGTCGGAAAAAATCAGCTCTAAATTAATAGTTTCGATGTCGCGTTTTGCATTTATGTCGCCGTCGGGGTGAACGACAAGCTCGTCCTCGAAACAGCGGACAACGTGAATAATAGCGTCAACTTCACGGATTGAAGCCAAGAATTTATTACCCAGTCCTTCGCCTTTTGACGAGCCCTTGACGAGCCCTGCGATGTCTACGACTTCGAGCGAGGCGGGAGTTATTTTCGCAGGGTTATAAAGCTCTGCAAGGCGAATTAGCCGCGCGTCGGGGACGCTTACTGCGCCTACTGCCGCTTCGACAGTACTGAACGCGTAGTTCTCTGAAACTGCGCCTGCACCTGTCAGCGCGTTAAATAACGTGCTTTTGCCCGTGTTGGGCAGACCTACCATACCAAGTTTCATTCTTTTTAAAAATCCTTTTCTGTTTTTTTGTAGGGGTGACCCTGTGTGGTCACCCGCTGAATCACGGGACGCCACACAGGGCGTCCCCTACGGTTGCCGTCTGATTCTCCCTTTTACGCGGGGGCGGAACACCACGCCGCGCATCATAACGTTGAACTGCGCGCCGAAAAACATAATGTTCATGCAGAAATAAAGCCAAAGCATAAGAAGCACGATTGCGGTTAAGCTACCGTAAAGATATGAATAATTCGCGAAGTTATTAATATAAAACGAGTATAACGCCGAGAAGCCGACCCAGCCCGCCGCGCAGAGAAATGCACCGGGAAACTCTTTAACCGAGCGGGTTTTCCGCCCGGGTGCAAAAGAATACAAAACCCAGAAAAAAAGCACCAAAAGGCAGAAGCCGAAAATCCAGCGCGTCCAAACAAAAAACGTACTGTGCGCTTCAAGAAACGGGAAAAATTCAACAAGCCACGATGCAATTGCGCCGCCGAAAACCAGCACCACGAGCGTAATAATCAGCGTAATCATAAAAGCGAGCATATAAAGCATAGTAACTAATCGCATACGAATGAAGCCGCGTTTTTCCTCGATTCCGTAGATTGAATTAAGCCCGCGAATCATTGCGAGCAACCCGCGTGAAGCCGCCCACAGCGCGGTTATGGTAGCCACTGAAATCACTGCGCTTGAAGACTTTTGATAGACCTCATCAAGTAGGGATTCCACGAACGCAGTGACCTGCGGCGAAAGAAAATCAACAGAAAAGCCCTCAATTTGCTCCGCTGAAAAAGGCAGATAATTTAGCAAAGTTAAGAACAGCATAGCCGTAGGCAGTGAAGCGATAATAATGAAAAAAGCCGCCTCAGCCGAGTGAACAGGGACGTTGTTTTTCATCATGCTGTTTTTGAGCATTATGATAAAATTTTTTGCAAAGAAAAACTTTTTGCGGTGCTTTTCGGTATTTATTTCCACTATTTCCATTACACCACCTTGATAATTTTACCTGTTATTTTACGGTTTGTCAAACCGCATAATAATATTATGATAGTATTAAAGATTATATGGCTTTCATTTTTTTCGCTCGCCGTGCTTTTTTTGATAGCCAAGTTAATAGGCAACAGGCAGATTTCACAGCTTAGCATTTTTGATTATATTATCGGCATAACAATCGGTAATATCGCCGCAGAAATGGCGACTTCTATTACCGACAGCTGGGTTGAGCCGCTGACTGCGATGTTGGTTTACGGGCTTGTCGCGTTTATGATTTCTTTTATTTCCATGAAGTCGCTAACCGCGAGAAAGCTGCTGTGGGGACGACCGCTAATCATGTATCAGAACGGCAAGCTGTTCGAGAAAAATCTGTTCAAAGCCAAGCTCGATATAACCGAGTTTCAGATGATGTGCCGCAATTACGGCTTTCATAATCTTGCAGACGTAGGCACTGCCACGCTTGAGCCGAACGGGCAGATTTCGTTTATCCCCGTAGCGGCTCGAAGACCCGTTACGCCCGAGGACTTAAACCTTTTTCCGAGACAGGAGCAAATCGTCGTGAATATTATTCTCGACGGAAAGATTCTCGACGTAAACTTAAAATATCTCAGCAAGAATAAAATCTGGTTGCAAGAACAGCTTAACGCGCAGGGCTATGCCGACGAGAAGAATATTTCACTTGCTACCTGCGACGGGAGCGGCGACGTCAGCGTTTATGTAAAGATGCCTAAAACCGAGACGAAAGATTTGTTTGAATAATATTGACAAAGCGTGCAAAATCATGTAGAATGTAAACAAGATTGACGTTTGAGAGGAGCAGAAATATGAACGATTTACCGGATTGGGTTTATATTGCAGGAATTATCGCTTTCGGCGTTTTAATGATTGGCGGGCTGATTGCTTTTACGGTTTTGGTTTCTAAGAAGCAGAAAAAGAAAGAGCAGGAAGCGAATTCCTCGCTCGAAAGACTATACGAAAACAAAAGACGCACGAACAAGAGGGCGATGATTGTAACTATAGTTGCTGTTGCGTTGTTGGTTTTGATTTTCTATTTTGTGCCGGAAGAAGGAGAAGAGCGGAGTAACTGGACTACGCTGATATTTTTAGGAATATTAACAGTAGGCTTTACTATTTTCGGCAACAAATGGAGCAAGAAGCTGTCCGAAAAGGGCAAAGCACCGCCGCTTCCGCTTTTGGAAGAACGAACAAAATTAGACGCGCCTTGCAAAATCAGCATTAAAATTGAAGCTACCTTCGGTGTTGATTATAAGGTTTTTCTGAACGGTAACAGAGCGGGCGACTTAAAAAAAGGCGAGTCGCTAACCACCGAGACAGAATACGCCGAGAATCAAATCGCAATCGTTTACAGCAGTGATACGATTCAGCGCGAGTTTAATTTTAACGCGGAATCAGGCGGCGAAAAGGGCATAGTCTTCGACGCTGTGAACGTAAGATTCGGCGTGTTAAAGCCTTAACCTCAAGTCTGAAGAACATTAAGAATATCTTCTCTGCTCATGTTTCCGACGATTCTGTCAGTGACGACGCCGTGTTGAATTAAAAGCGTTGTCGGAAGAAAGCGAATATTATATTTTTTCGCGAGCTTAACGCTGTCGGGGTTTTCCGGATTCATTACTACGAAGCCGACTTTTATTTCGCCTTGCAGTTCTTTGCAGAGCGAGTCGGCTGTTTGCTTCAGCAGAAATGACGAAATCCCGTAAGTACCTGAAAAGCTGAGCAGTACAGGCTTTTTGTGGCGTTTAATTTCTTTTGTGTGGTTTTTTGCGTTAATCATAATAGTATTCATGCTATTATGATTGGCAGTTTTTTAGCGGTTAATCATGGTTTGAGCAATCGCCGTGACAGTGCTCGGGGATTTCACCGACAATCGGCGTAGGGTCAATGCCTTGTTTTCTGTAATAATCGGCGATTGCGGTTTTAACCGCCTGCTCCGCTAAAACAGAGCAGTGGACTTTTGCGGGCGGAAGCCCGTCAAGGGCTTCAACGACTGCCTTGTTTGACAGCTTCAGCGCGTCCTCGATTCGCTTGCCTTTTATCATATCGGTGGCTATTGAAGAAGTCGCAATCGCCGCGCCGCAGCCGAAGGTTTTGAACTTTACGTCCTCTATAATTCCCGTGTTTATCTTCAAGTACATTTTCATTATATCGCCGCATTTTTCATTTCCGACTTCGCCGATTCCATCGGCGTTTTCTATTTCGCCGACATTGTGCGGAGCGGCGAAGTGTTCCATTACTTTTTCGGAGTAGAGCATGATTATAATATTATCCTTTCGTTATGCGTTCCCACAAGGGGGACATCTGCCGTAATTTATTTACGATTCCGGGCAGGGCTTCGAGAAGCTTATCAACCTCGGCTTCGGTTGTATATTTCGACATTGAGATTCGCAGTGAGCCGTGTGCAATTTCGTGCGGAAGTCCAAGCGCGAGCAAAACGTGCGACGGGTCAAGCGAGCCGGAGGTGCAGGCAGAACCGCTTGAACAGCAGATTCCCGCCATGTCGAGCATTAGAAGAAGCGATTCCCCCTCGATTCCCTCAAAAGAGAAATTAAGGTTATTTATGGCGCGCTGTTCCATGTCGCCGTTGAGGTGAACGCGCTCAATTTTCATGATTTCCTTGTATAGCTTTTCGCATAGTGGCAAAAGAGCCGCTCGCTTGGCTTCCGCGCCGCTGACGGCTTCCTGCACTGCCTTCGCGAAGCCGACGATTCCTGCGACGTTTTCTGTTCCTGCGCGCTTGCCGCTTTCCTGCGCGCCGCCCTCAATGAAAGGCGCAAGGCGGATTTTTTTATTGATATAGAGCGCGCCGACGCCTTTAGGTGCATGGATTTTATGCCCTGAAAGCGAGACTAAATCAGCGTTCAACGCTGACAAATCAAGCGGGATATTCCCGAGAGCTTGAACAGCGTCGCTGTGGAATAAAATTCCGCGTTCGCGGCATAGCGCGCCGATTTCCGCAACAGGCTGAATCGTACCTATTTCGTTGTTTACCTGCATGATTGTGCAAAGTCCTGTATCAGGGCGAATTGCACTTTGTAAGTCTTCAACGCGCACCACACCGTCTTCGTAAACAGGCAGATAGGTTACCTCATAGCCGAATTTTTCAAGTGCGAGCAGAACGTGCAAAACCGCGTGATGCTCGAATTGCGAGCTGATAATGTGGTTCTTGCCTTGCGTTTTCATGTTTTTCATAAGAGCCGCCGCACCCTTAACCGCCCAGTTGTTGCTTTCACTGCCGCCGCTCGTGAAGTAAATTTCGCGCGGGTCACAGTTTAAAGCCTCGGCGATGTCTGCGCGGGCTTTGTGAAGGGCTTTCGCGCTCTCGCGCCCGAGAGAATACAGCGACGAAGCGTTGCCGTAAAAGCCGTCTAAATAAGGCTCCATGACCTCGCGGACAGCAGGGCTTATGCGGGTTGTTGCGGCGTTATCCAAGTAGATTATATTTTCCAAGCTTATTATATCCTTTGTATACTAATTTAGTCTACTATTAGTATAACAAAAAGGGATTGACTTGTCAATCCCTTTTAATTTTAATGAATCACATTTTTTATTCCCGCTTCTGCCTGTTCGAGAGTCGCGAATGAGGTTGCGTCGCGCTGTTCACCCATGAAGCGCAGGTCGGGCGGATTCACGGGTCTTACGAAATCCGCGATAAAATAATTCCCGCTCGGATAGCCGCGGTTGAAATTCCAAACCCACTGGATTGAATCGGGGTCTTCGTCGGGCAAACCGTTGAAGAAGATAAGCATATTATAATTATCAGCGATTTCACTGCTCGGCATGACGAAAGAAAACCACTTGTCGCCCTCGTCCGTGAGCGGCGTCATGACGTCAAACCAGCCATTCCAGGATAAATCGCCCCACATGATTGAGGGGTTATCGCGGATTTGACCATAAGTATCATGGAAGTAGACCTTGAGCGGGTCGTACATAGGCCCTGCGGCAACCGCTTCAGGCTCCGGTTCTGCAGGAACTTGTTCCTGCGGGGTTCCGGGAGTAGGCTCGTTTGCGGGAGCTTCTGCGACAGGCGCGTCTTCACTGGGGACGATTGTGGGGTCGGGCGCGCTTTCTCCGCAAGCGGCAAGACCGAGCATAAGCATCAGCGCGAGTAAAACCGTGAGTAATTTTTTCATGTTTCTTCTCCTTTTTTATTCCCCTCTGTGGAGGGGTGGCGGCGAAGCCGCCGGGGTGGTTTAAGGTTTATAACTGCTTTTTAAAGCTACTGTTTTGTTAAAAGTATCCGCGCTCTTGCTGTCCTTGCAGAAGAAGCCTGTTCGGACAAACTGGAATTTTTCGCCCGCCTCTGCGCTTTTCAATGACAGCTCAACCTTGGCGTTTTCTGCGGTTATGAGCGAATTCGGGTTGATATAGTCGGCGTAATCGCCGTCCTCAGGAATATCAAAGACGTTTTCAATCGTGAAAAGCCTGTCGTAGAGCGCGAGCTTCGCGTTTTCGCAGTGCGCGGAGGAAAGCCAATGAATCGTACCTTTAATTTTTCTGCCGTCAGCAGGCATAGAGTTGCCTGTTTCGAGGTCGGCGGTGCATAAAAGCTCAGTAACTTCGCCGTTTTCGTTCTTGATAATCTCGTTGCATTTTATGATATACGCGCCCATTAAGCGGACTTCCGAGCCTAATTTCAAGCGGTGAAACTTGAGGGGCGGGACTTCGGCGAAGTCGTCGCGTTCGACGTACAATTGCCGCGTGAAAGCAAGCTCGCGCGTGCCCATTTCGGGGTTGTTCGGGTTATTTGGTAATGAAAAAAATTCGGTTTTGTCTTCCGGATAGTTCGTAATAGTAACTAATAAAGGCTCTGTCACGGCGATTCTGCGGGGTGCAGTTTTGTCAAGCTCTTCACGCAGACAGAACTCTAAAAGCGCGCTGTCAACCACACTGTGCGCTTTTGCGATGCCTGCGCGTTTCACGAATTCCAAGATTGAAGACGGCGTGTAGCCGCGGCGGCGAAGCCCGCCGAGAGTCGGCATACGCGGGTCGTCCCAGCCCTCAACCAAGCCTTTTTCGACAAGCTGACCGAGATAACGCTTGCTCATGGTTGTGTAGGTCAAGTTGAGGCGCGCGAACTCGTACTGGTGCGGCTTTTCCGCTTCTTCAAGCCCGATATTATCGGCAACCCAGTCATATAAAGGACGGTGATTCTCAAACTCCAAAGAACAGCAGGAATGTGTGATTCCCTCGATTGCGTCTTGAATCGTGTGTGCAAAATCGTACATCGGGTAGATTTTCCACTTGTCGCCCTGACGATGATGATGAGCGTGCAAAATGCGGTAAATAACGGGGTCGCGCAGGTTCATGTTAGGGGAAGCCATGTCTATTTTAGCGCGAAGCGTCCGTGTGCCGTTCTCGAACTCGCCGTTTTTCATGCGCTCGAAAAGCTCTAAATTTTCCTCGGCACTGCGGTCTCTGTACGGGCTGTTCTGCCCGGGTAATGTCAGACTGCCTCTGTATTCGCGGACTTGCTCAAGGCTTAAATCGCAGACGTAAGCCTTGCCATCTTTAATCAGCTTCAGCGCATATTCATAAGTTTTATCAAAATAATCCGAGCCGTAAAAAATCCCGCCGCTCGGTTCGCCGCCGATGAGCCATTTTATGTCCTCGATAATGGAAAGAACGAAGCTTTCGTCCTCTTTTACGGGGTTCGTATCGTCGAAGCGCAGATTGAACAAGCCGCCGTATTTCTTCGCGGCTTCAAAGTTTATGCAGATTGCTTTCGCGCTGCCGAGGTGAATACAGCCGTTGGGCTCGGGCGGGAAGCGGGTGTGCACCTCCTTGCATTTTCCCGAAGCCAAGTCAGCGTCGATTATATCGTGAATGAAGTTTTCGTTGGGGGTCATAATTCTCCTTGCGGACGGGCATTGCCCGCCCCTACAATTTTTTATTATATACAATTATAACAAAAACCCGCTCTCTTGTCAAGAACGGGTTTTCTTAAAAATTTCCTATTTAAGCTCAACTGTCGCGCCGGCTTCTTGCAATTTCTTCTGAAGCTCTTCTGCTTCTGCCTTAGAAATGCCTTCTTTAACAGCTTTCGGAGCCGCTTCAACGAAGTCTTTTGCTTCTTTGAGTCCGAGACCGCAGAGGTCTTTTACAGCCTTGATTACGTTCATTTTCGCATCGCCGAAGCCTACTAAGATTACGTCAAAGTCTGTCTTTTCTTCAGCTGCTGCCGCGCCGCCTGCTGCGGGGCCGCTCGCTACCATTGCTGCTGCGGATACGCCGAATTCTTCTTCGAGAGCTTTTACTAAATCGTTAAGCTCTAAAACTGTAAGAGCTTTTACCTCTTCAACCATTGCGGTTACTTTTTCTGATGCCATTTTATTTTCCTCCTGTTAATATGTGTGATAAATTCCCCTCTGTGGAGGGGTGGCACGAAGTGCCGGGGTGGTTGTAATTATGCGGCGTCTCCGCCATCGTTTTTCTTTGCGATTTCGCTGATTGCAATCGCCATTCTCTGCATTGGCGACTGGAGCATGAACAGAAGCTTCGCGATGAGCTCTTCCTTGCTCGGGAGCTTCGCGTATTCTTCGACTACGCCTGCGTCAACCGCCGCGCCTTCCATGAAGCCGGCTTTGATTTTGAATTCGCCTTTTGACGCTTCAACCTGCTTGTAGAGCAGTTTTGGGGCGGTGATTAAGTCGTCCGCGCAGAGTCCGATAGCCGTAGGGCCTTCAAGATGCTCGTCAAGACCGCTGATTCCTGCTTTTTCAAGTGCGCGCTTTAAAAGCGTGTTCTTTACTACGAAGTATTCAACATTCGCTTCGCGCATGGATTTACGCAGTTTTGTGTCGGCGGCTACGTCGATTCCCATGTAGTCAACTAAAACGCCGCACATAGAATTCTTCAGTTTAGCGGCTAATTCGTCCACGAACTGTTCTTTTTCACGTAAAATCTTTTTACTCGGCATGAGTTCCTCCTTATAAAATATTACTGTCCGTATAAAACAAGAAAACCTTTTCCAAACAGGAAAAGGACATGATTAAACATAATCCCATTCCTCGGCAGGATTTACGAGACCTTGTACATTGTTCATTGTCAATTGTACATTGCCATCACCTGCTGTCTTTAGAACAGCACTTGTCATTCTAACACAATATTTTTAGTTTGTCAAGAGAAAATTTGTTTTTTGTTCTAAAAATATTTTTTTAGGGCGAACTACTTGCAAAATTCACTTTTTTTTGCTATACTGATTGTGACTGTAAAAAATATGTAAATTAAGGTAAAGAAATGAGAAAACCCCGGAAAAGTAAAATCGAAACAAAGGCACTGAACCTTTATTACGGCGACTTCCACGCGTTAGGCGACATTAACGTGGATATTCCCGAGTGCGCTATTACAGCGATTATCGGGCCGTCGGGCTGCGGGAAGTCTTCGCTTCTGCGGCTTTTTAACCGCATGAATGATTTAATCCCGTCGGCGCGGGTTGAGGGAGAAGCCTTCCTCGATAAAGAGCCGATTTACGGGAAAAGTGCTTATGTTGTAGATGTGAGAAAAAAAATCGGTATGGTTTTTCAGAAGCCTAACGTATTCCCGATGAGTATTTATGATAATATCGTCATCGGGCCGAAGAGCCACGGCATAAAGAGCCGCGCGGAGCATGACAAAATCGTTGAAACCTCTCTTACGCAGGTCGCGCTGTGGGACGAGGTTAAGGACATTTTGCGCAAGCCGGCGCAGGAGCTTTCGGCGGGCGCACAGCAGAGATTGTGTATCGCGAGAGCCTTGGCGGTAAACCCCGAGGTTATACTTATGGACGAGTCCTGCTCGGCGCTTGACCCCGAATCGACTATGAAAATCGAGGGGTTAATGCTTGAGCTTGCACAAAAATACACTATTATAATAGTCACGCATAACATGGAGCAGGCGATTCGTGTTTCGGATATGTCGATGTTCATGATGATTGACGATAAGAGAATCGGCAGATTAGTCGAGTATTCATCAACTTCTTTGATGTTCTCGAACCCTAAGGACAAAAGAACAGAAGATTATATAACGGGAAGATTCGGATAAAAATATGAAACGATTAATTTTAATTTTAATAATAATGCTTTCGCTCGGGCTTTTGTCTGCCTGCGCGGACAGCGGCGCTTCGGGAGAAAAAACCACCCGCGTAGTCGTCGCGGGCTCAACGTCGGTGAAGCCATACGTTGATATTTTAATGGAGGAGTACAGATTTTTGTATCCTCATAACTCGGTCAGCGTTCAGGGCGGCGGCTCGTCGGCGGGCGTAAGAGCAGTAAGAAGCGGAATCGCCGAAATAGGTATGCTTTCGCGCGCACTTACGGCGGACGAGCAGGACTTGTGGTCGGTGGAAATTGCGCTTGACGGGCTTGCGATTATCATTCACCCGGACAACCTTGTCAATAATCTTACGATTGAGCAGGTTCGCGGAATTTATACTCGCAGTATAACTAACTGGAGCGAGGTCGGCGGGCACGACGCAAAAATCCATATAATTTCCCGCGAAGAAGGCTCGGGGACGCGCAGTGCGTTTCAGGACTTGGTAATGGCGGACGAATTTATATCACAGAGAGCGGTAGTGCAGAATTCTAACGGTGCGGTTCGGCAGTTGGTTTCGGGGAACCGCGACACGATTGGATTTATTTCGCTCGGGCTTGCCGAGCATCAACCGGGTATGCGCGATGTAAAGGCTTTAATGTTAGACGGCGTTGCTCCTACGCAGGAGAACGTGCTGAATGGCAGCTACGGGCTTTACAGAGCGTTTTTGTTTATTTCGGCGCAGGAGCCGACGGGTGCTGTGCGCCACTTTATTGATTATATTCTTTCCGATTCGGGGCAGGAAATACTGATGGTTGAAGGTTTAATTTCTGTGAGCGGGAGGATAAGCGAATGAAAAAGAAATTTTGGAAAAAGTTCAGAGACAGATTATCGGGGCGGATTTTCTTTATTCTTGCGCTGTCTACAATATCCGCATTAGTTGTAATCACTGTATTTATATTTGTGAGCGGTATGCCGCTGATTGCAGAAGTAGGACTGTTCAGCTTTATCTTCGGCATGAACTGGTCGCCGAGCCAGGGGCAGTTCGGGATTCTGCCGATGATAGTAGGGACTGTTTCGGTTACGCTCGGCGCGGCACTTATCGGGATTCCGGTTGGAATCTGCTGCAGTATCTTTATGGCAGAGTTCGCACCTGCGAAAATGCAGGTGATTTTCAGACCTGCGATTCAACTGCTTGCAGGGATTCCGTCAGTTGTTTACGGCTTCTGGGGTATGATTTTCATTGTACCTGCCATCAGCTCGAATCTCGGCGGGCTCGGAATGAGTATTCTTGCGGGCTCGATTATACTCGGAATTATGATTCTGCCTACTATTATAAGTATTTCAGAGGTTTCAATCATCGCACTTCCCCGCCATTATAAGGAAGGCGCGCTTGCGCTCGGCATGACGCACTGGCAGACGATTCTGCGGGTACAGCTTCCCGCGGCGAAGTCGGGAATAGTCGCAGGCGTGATTCTCGGAATCGGGCGTGCGGTCGGCGAAACGATGGTAGTAATAATGGTGCTCGGAAACGCAGTCGCTATGCCCGAATCTATACTCGATTCAGTCAGAACACTTACCACAAACATCGGACTTGAAATGGGCTACGCGTCCGGCGCGCATCAGCAGGCGTTGTTCGCGACAGGCATAGTTTTGTTCGTGATAATCATGATTTTAAATATTACCGCGCAGTATATTACGCGAAAGAAGGTTAAAAAATGAATGTAAACTCGCGTACCGCCGAAAAAATCGCAAAAGGCTTCATTTGGGTCATTGCGCTGACTGTTATCGCTGTACTTATATTTATAATAGCGTTTATTCTCTACAGAGGGCTTTCAGTGATTAACTGGGAGTTTCTGACGAGCGTTCCGCGCCGCTCGGGGCGCATCGGCGGGATTGCCTCGCCTATAGTCGGCACGCTGTCGGTGACTGTGCTCGCTGTAATGATTGCTATGCCGTTCGGCGTTGGTACTGCGTTTTATTTAGCGGAGTATACGCGGGGCGGGATTGTAACGCGTATTATCCGCTTTTGTACTGAATCGCTTGCAGGAATCCCGTCGATAATTTACGGGCTTTTCGGGTTTATTTTCTTCGTTGACGTGCTGGGCTTAGACTGGTCAATCCTTTCGGGCGGGCTGACGGTTGCGATTATGATTCTGCCTACTTTAATCCGAACCTCGGAGGAAGCGATTCGCTCTGTTCCGAAAACCTACCGCGAGGTGAGCTATTCGCTCGGCGGAACTAAGTGGCAGACAATCCGCAAGGCTGTCGTACCGTCGGCAATCCGCGGGATTTCAAACGGGCTGATTCTGAGTGTCGGGCGGTGTGTTGCTGAGACAGCCGCGCTGATAATGACGGCGGGTGACGAGTTAGTTATGCCGCGCTCTGTCATGGATTCGTCGCGGACGATGGCGGTGCATTTTTACACGCTTGTAATGGAGGGGCTTTCCGAGCGGAACGCCTACGGAACGGCGGCTGTGCTGATTATATTAGTATTTCTGATTAATGTAGTTGCGAACGCGATGATTAACCGATTTGTAGCAAAAGGGCGATGACGGACAATTGACAATGAACAATGTACAATTAGCATTTATATAAAACGGAATGGGAATTTTTATGGCTAATAAAATATCAATCAACAAATTAAATTTTTATTACGGTGAGAAGCTTGCGATTGAAAATCTTAATCTTAAAATCCCTGCGAACGAGATTATGTCAATCATAGGCCCTGCAAACAGCGGGATTACAACGCTTTTGCGGACAATGAACCGTTTGTGTGACCTTACGCCCGACGTGAAAATCGAGGGCGATGTTCTGCTTGACGGGCAGAGTATTTTCTCGGAGCACTCGAGCGTGACGGAGCTTCGGCGGCGGGTCGGGATTGTCTTTGATGTGCCTACGCCGCTTCCCATGTCGATTTTTGACAACGTTTCTTACGGGCCGCGCCTTGCCCGTAAAAGAAATAAAAAGCCCCTCTCGGAAATAGTCGAGAAGGCGTTGACAGAGGCGGCGTTGTGGGACGAGGTTAAGGACCGCTTGAAAATCCCTGCGATGAGCCTTTCGGGCGGACAGCAGCAGCGGCTCTGCCTTGCGCGGGTATTAGCGTTAGAGCCCGAGGTCGTGCTTTTAGACCGTCCCTGCTCGGGGCTTGACCCGATTTCGACTGCGAAAATCGAGGAGTCGTTGGTTGAGCTGAAGAAGAAGTTCACGATTATTATTTCACCGCATAACACTCAGCAGGCGGCGCGGATTTCTGACCGCGTAGCGTTCATGCTGATGGGGAAATTGATTGAAGAAGGCGCGAATATCGAGGTGTTCTCGACGCCTAAGGACCAGAGGACTAATGATTATATTAGGGGACGGTTTGGGTGATTGGGCGATTATAAATTGTAAAAAATCCCGAATTTGGCTGTTGACAAGATAGCCGAATTCGGGTATAATATTGTTATGAAGATTAAAAAGGGGGGGATATTAATGCCGAATATCAGACCGAGCGCATATCTGCGTAATAATTATAATGAGATTTCCGAATTCTGTCATTCAAGCATGGAGCCTGTGTTTATCACGAAAAACGGTCATGGTGATTTAGCTGTCATGAGTATTGAGGCTTATGAAAAATTCAGCCGTTATGAATTATATCATTTGCTTGATGAGGCGCTTGAAGATGAGCGGAATGGAAATTACAGCGATTTCGACGAGTTCATGGAGGAATTTTGGAAGGAAACAGAAGAAGAAGCATGAAATATAAAGTCCGAATTATGAGCCGAGCAAAGAGCGACATATGCGATATTCGGCAATATATTACCGATGAATACAAAAATCCGCAAGCGGCAAGACGGCGGGTGTTGCTTATCCAAAACAAAATTAAGTCTTTGGAGGAGAACCCTGCTCGTTTTCCTCTTGTGCGAGATGATTTATTAGCTTCCAATGGTTTTCGCATGATAGTTGTTGAAACGCAAAATGTGTTTTACGCAATTCGTGAAAAGGAAAACGCTGTGTCTGTCATGCGTGTTTTACATGGGCGCAGGGATTGGGTGCGTATATTAAAAACGGATATTTAACACGCCCCAACGAACGACAGCGTCACCGCCGCGGCTTCCGAGCTTGCGCGCATAGCCGATTCGATGTCGCCGTTATGTAAATAATCAACAACAAAAACCCCTTGGTACGAGTCGCCGCAGCCTGTGGTGTCAATGACCTCCGCTACGCTAACTGCCTTGCACTTAAATTCCTCGCCGTTCCTGTAAGCGACGCTCCCGTCCGCGCCGAGCGTCGCTACAAACAAAGTCGGGAATTCAAGCGACCACTGCTTCAAAAGCGGCAGGTATTCTTGCTTCCCGCTGATGAAGAAAATATTTACGGCGGGCTTTTCAAAGTATTTGCGCCAGTTTTCAGTGGGTGCGAAATCCATAAAATCAACACAAAGCAGGAACTTAGATTCACTGCTTATTTTTATTAAATCGGGAAACGCGGGGTCTCTGATTGTGGTCATGACCGCGTCGAAGCTTTTCACAAACGGCTCGTCTGCTTCTGTGATTCTGAAGTCGGCGTAAACGCCGTCAGTCCAATTTCCGTCAGCGAAAAAGCGGTCGCCGTCTGCCGTAATCTGTATAGTATTGCTCGCGCTTTCGCCTTCAACCGTGCGTAAGTAATCGCGGTTGATTTTATATTTGTCGGCTTTTTTCTTGATGTCTTCTGCATATAAATCCGTGCCGATATTACCTGCGAGATAAGCGGCGGCCTTGCCTGTTTTTGCGCAGGCAGCGGCGACGTTCAAGGAGTTTCCGCCGGCTTCGGCAGTACCTTTTTCGGGGAAGATGTCAACGCAGGTGCAGGAGAGGCAGAGGATTTTTTTCATTATATTAAACCTTATAAAACCCCGCCGTCAAAGTCATACCGAATAATATCGCCCTCGTCGAACTTTTCGCCGAGCTGAACCTCGGTGAAATGCAAGTCGGTCACGCCTGCGATTTTATGCTTTTGACCGCGGTTTATTTTTAAAATATCGCCGACTGTGACTGTCCGGGTCTTATCGTCAAGCGTGAAGCTTCCCTCGCCTGATGTAATCACCCAGACCTCGTCGCGGAAGTTGTGCGATTGCAGGCTGATGGACTTGCCCGCTTCGATGAAGATGTGCTTAATCATGCTGTGCTCGTAGAGCGCGAGCACGGTGTATTCACCCCAGCGGCGTTTTTCGTACATGGGGCGTTCTTCTGCGGTATTGTTGGTAATTGTTTCATTTTGCATAATTTTCACGTTCGCTTTCTAAAATAATACATTTATTGTAGCATAGTTTGGTTTAAAATGCAACAGGCTCTGAATATTGCGCGGTATAATAAATTTCCAAAATTTTCCTCCAATTTATGCACATTGTACAAATTCCCAATGTAATTTTTTACGCCCTATTGCATTTTTAGTCGGATTGTGTTATACTATTTTTAGTTTTTAAAGTCGAAATGCTTGTTTAAATTGATACAGAAAAGAGATGTGTTTATGAGAAACCGCAGTATTCTCAGAACCGCGCTGCTTGTTATAATAGATATGTTTATCTTGATTGGCTCGTGGTGCCTCGCGATTTATTTGGCGTCGTATTTGTACCGTGAGCATGACCCGCTGATAAACATTATTATTGATTACGGCTATTTGTGGCAGAGCTTTACACTTGCGGCTTTTTGGCTTTCGGGTGTGTACCGCAGCCTGTGGCAGCATATCGGAATCGGCATGATTCTGCGGTTGGTTTTTGCGACAGTAATCTGTAACTTTGCCGTGTATTGCACTACAAAGATTATAACCGGCGTCTGGGCGAACCCCGCAATCGGTATGCTTGCGTTCTTCTTTATGCTCGTATTATCGGGCGGAATCCGCATTTACAGCCCTGTACTGCGCGAGGTGCGCCGCTGGTGGCGGCGTCTGCGCGGGAAGGTATCGGAAACGCGCACAGAGCCGATTCGCGTATTAATGCTTGGCGCGGGGGATTTCGCTTCCACCATGCTGCAGAATCTTAACAGGCACACAGGTGAAAGCCGTATGCGGCGGGTGATGTCAATCGTAGACAAAAATATCCACAAGCACGGCTACAAGCTGCACGGGATTCGTGTAGAGGGCGACGACTCATTAATTCCCTCACTTGTGGATAAATATAATATAGAAGAAGTCTTAGTGGCGATTCCGTCTATTTCAAACAAGGATATGCGCGAAATCGTAAAATATATTCCAACGGGACGCTGTAAAGTGCGGGTCATGAAGCCGTTCGCGAAGCAGACAGCCGCGCCTGAGGAAACGCTGAAGGACTTGGAAATCAGCGACTTACTCGGACGCCCCGAAACTATTCTCGACACTGAAGGTATTTCGCAGTGGATTCGCGGCGAGACGATTATAGTTACGGGCGGCGGCGGTTCAATAGGCTCGGAGCTGTGCCGACAGATTCTTTCGTTTGAGCCCGCAAGGATTATAATACTTGACATTTCCGAGAATAACGCGTATAATTTACAGCAGGAAATGTTTGCCATTCACGGCGAGCGTGCAGAAAAAATAATCGAAGTCCGCATAGGCTCTGTGCTTGATGAAGTGCGTATTAACGCGGTTTTAGAAGAGTTCAAGCCATCGGTTATATTCCACGCGGCGGCGTTCAAGCACGTGCCGCTTATGGAAGAATGTCCGCAGCTTGCAATTGAAAACAACGTAATCGGCACGCGTACAATGGGGCTTTGTGCAATTCGCCACGGCGTAAAACGCTTCGTGTTTGTTTCTACGGACAAGGCGGTGAATCCCACGAACGTAATGGGTGCGAGCAAGCGTATGTCTGAGCTTGTGATTCAGTCGCTGAACGAGCAAAAATCCACGGAATTCGTGGCGGTGCGCTTCGGGAACGTGCTCGGCTCGAACGGAAGCGTAGTCCCGCTGTTTCAGCGGCAGATTGAAATGGGCGGACCTGTAAAGGTAACGCACCCCGATATTATCCGATACTTCATGACGATTCCCGAAGCGGCGCGGCTTGTAATTCAGGCAGGCGCAATCGCAAAGGGCGGCGAGATATTCATTTTAGACATGGGCGACCCTGTAAGAATCGTTGATTTGGCTGAAAATTTAATTCGAGTTGCGGGATTTATTCCCGGGGTTGATATAAAAATAGAGTTCACGGGGCTTCGCCCGGGTGAGAAATTATTCGAGGAGCTTCTGCTTGACGAAGAGGGCATTGAGAAAACAGAGAACGACAAGATTTATGTTGCAAAGCCGTGCAATATTACGGCGAGTCTTGAGCGGGAAATCGCAGATGACTTTACAAAGTGCAAAGACGTGAAAAAGCTGATTCACAAATACGTACCAGAATACAAGAATGGAAACGGAAATGAGCCTAAAAAAGACATTCAAACTGAAAAATATAACGCCGTGGCAGGACAGAATAGCGGAGGTGCTGTTCATTCTGATGATGTGCGTACAGCCGCTGTACTTCAATGAGTTCCGCTACAGAGGTTTAACAGGGCACAAGTACAGCTTTTTCTTCGCTTGTATGTGCGTTATTCTATGTGCTGTGGTGCTTGTTTTAATCGCGAAGCTCGCCGGCGGGAATAAAATATTTTCACCGAAAAAGCTGTCGGTTGCCGATTGGGCAGTGCTCGGTTTCGCGCTTGTGACGCTTGTTTCTGCAATTCTCTCGCCTTATAAAGACGCAGTTGACGTTTGGAACGGGCTTCCCGAGCGGCATGACGGTGCGTTTACGCAGTTGTTTTATGTTTTGATTTTCCTTGTAATCGCGCACTGGTATAAGCCGCGAACGCGGGACTTCGGAATCATCGGCGTTTCGGCGATTTGCATAGGTTTAATCGGGATTTTACAGTTTTACGGCATGGATTTTCTGAAGCTTTGGCCCAACGAATTAATTATGATAAACGGCGAGCCTAATCCGTATCACGTTGAAAACTTTTTTAATATTCATTTCCGCTCTACGCTCGGCAATGTTAACATGGTTGCGACTTATGTTTGCGCGGCGATTCTGCTTTGCGGGTTCTTGTATGTGAAGATGGACAGCGCGAAAAAGTGGCGTTATGTCTGGCTTGCGGGGAGCGCGGCGTGCTTTTGGCTTATGCTGATTGGAGGCTCGGAATCGGGCATGGTGGGCGTGTTAGTAACAATGGTTTTAGCGATACCCTTTATTATTCAAAAGCGCGAGCATATCGGCAGGTTTTTAATTCTCGGAGCGTCTTGGGTTGGCGCGTATACGTTGCAAAAGCTATTTTATGATGTGCGGGTTTTGGAAGCGGGAACGAGAGTAGGTTTATACGCGGCTGTGACGATTGCGTTGCTTGCGGGCGGCTTGGCACTGACCTTGCTGAAGAAGAAAGGCGAAGAAGCCGATGAGTCGGGAAAGCCTTTGAGGTGGAAGCTCGGCGTGGGCTTGATGGTTGCTGTGATTGCGATGGGCTTTGCGGGGGTTGAAATTTTTGGACGGCATAATGACTTGAGCGGGTTCTACGGCAAAGAAAACGCAAGCGCAGCGATAACCAACGAGCAGCTTCGCTCGGGGCGTCATTCAATGCTTGTTTCAAGCGGCGAAGGAGCAGAAATACGCGTTGAAGCATTAATAGAAGCAGATGTTGTTTATGATATTTCTGCGTGGGTACGGTTGAAAACGCCGGAAGCCGCAGAGTTAACCTTGACGGCACAAGTAGGCGAGCACGACCTTCGCGAGCTTAGGACCTCGGTTGTTTCCGATGATTCCTGGGCATGGCTCGGGGGGCAGCAGACGTTCAGCGCGGCAGATATAGAAAGCGGATTCATTTCAATCAATATCGGAAGCGACAGCGAAGATGCCGAGTTTTATGTTGACAGCTTCTCAATTTCTCCCGATGTATTTTTCACTAACTTTGCTAATACTACATGGCGTCTGATTTACGATGTGCGTGAAATAATGCACGGCAGAGCGGAAGACTGGTTAGGGAGCAATAGAATTTATATATGGCAGAACGCACTTGAGGCTTTTCCAAGCGATAATCCTTTGATTGGCAGCGGGCCTGACACGTTTTGGCAGGTGTTTCCGAATAAAGCTGAGGCAACTGCGCTATACAACGTGAACTTCGACAAAGCGCATAATGAATATCTTCAAATATTAGTTTGTCAGGGAATTTTGGGGCTGCTGAGTTATTTAATCTTTTTAGGTTATCTGCTGATTAAAGCTGTCCCGAAAGCGCTTAAAAATCCGTTGTTAATGGCGGTCTTGGCAGGATTTATGGGATACTTGGTGCAGGCGTTTTTCAATATAAGCCTGCCTATTGCGAGTCAGATGCTGTGGGTGCTGGCGGGGGTGTTGGCAGTGTTTGTAAGGGTTGACAAATTAGAAAAGACATATATAGAAAAATAATATGTTTAGGAGCGTGTTTATTATGTATAGTCGATTTTTGAAACGATTTATTGACATAATATTAAGCACAATCGGTTTAATTCTGCTTTCTCCGTTGTTCTTAGTTCTAATAATAGCAGTAAAAATTGACAGCCCCGGTCCTGTTTGTTTTAAGCAGAAACGGGTAGGAATTAGGAAGAGTAATTTTAATATGCTCAAATTCCGCACTATGCGGATTGATACCCCGAAGGACACGCCGACGCATTTACTCGAAAATCCCGAGCAGTACATAACCAAGGTGGGAAAATTTTTACGGAAAAGCAGCTTGGACGAATTACCGCAAATAATTCACATTTTTTCGGGAAAGATGAGTATAATAGGGCCCCGCCCCGCTCTTTGGAATCAAGATGATTTAGTTGCAGAACGCGATAAATACGGCGCGAACGATGTTAAGCCCGGGCTTACAGGTTGGGCGCAGGTGAACGGGCGCGACGAGCTGCCGATTCCTGTTAAAGCGAAATTCGACGGCGAATATGTTGAGAAAATGAGCTTTCTGTTTGATTGCAAGTGTTTTTTCTTGACGGTTTTTAAAGTATTAAAAAGTGACGGCGTGGTTGAGGGAACGGCTGTTTCAACGGAAGCTGCCGAACCCGAAAAAACAAGAGAGTTAGTTGAGCAATGAAGAAGATTTTAATAATCGGAGACGACAGTTATATCGGTATGTCTTTTGAGGCGTTCGCTCGGGACAAGCTTGAAATAAAAATGGTAAGTAGCCGGAACGGTGCATGGAGAGAAGTTGACTTTAGAGGATTTGACAGTGTTTTGCACTGCGCCGGCATTGCTCATGTTAAGCAAAAAAAGAAAATGCAGTCACTTTATTATGAAATAAATTGCGATTTGGCTGTAGATGTCGCGCAAAAAGCTAAAACTGACGGCGCGAAGAAATTTGTGTTTTTGAGCACTATGGCTGTATATAACACTTCGGCTTCAGAAATTAATCAAGATACTTTACCTAACCCAAATCAGAAAGATTTTTACGGAAGCAGTAAATTTAAAGCCGAGCAAGAAATCCAAAAGCTTGCGTGTGATAATTTCAAGCTATGTATAATAAGACCGCCGATGGTTTATGGTGAAGGGTGTAAGGGGAATTTTCCCAAGCTTGTGAAGTTAGCAAGAAAAACACCGCTCTTTCCGAATTATCCAAATAAACGCAGTATGATTTATATTGATAATCTGTGCAGTTTTATTTGCGGTTTGATTGAAGATGAAAGCGACGGGATTTTCTTACCGCAGAACGGCGAGTATGTTAATACGACGGAGCTTGTAAGAGCTGTTCGGGCGTGTTATGGGAAGCGGCTCAGAACAACGAAAATATTTAATCCGATGATACGGTTTTTATCGAAGCGAGTGTCGGTGTTTAATAAGCTGTTTGGGAATTTAAGTTATATTCAATCGGGGAATGAGAGCGGATATAACGTAATTGAATTTAAAGACAGCATTAAAAAAAGCATAGGGGATATTATATGAACATATGGATATTTCATCATTATGGTTCCCCGCCAACAATGAGCGGACTAACGCGCCCATATCATTTCGCGAAATTTTTGCGAGAGCGCGGATATAAAAGTACGGTTTTTTCGTCGGCTTATCTTCATTATTCAAATGAGAATTTGATTAAAAACAAAGCTCAGTATTTAATTCATCAGGAAGATAAAATACCGTTTGTGTTTATTAAAACTGCAGAATACAAAAAGAATAAACTGAGCAGAATTTTTAATATGTACAGCTTTTACAGAAATTTATTCCCTGTAACAAAATCGTATGAAAAAGAAAATGGCAAGCCCGATGTTATATTAGCTTCCAGTGCGCACCCTCTCACTGTAATTGCAGGGATAAAAATCGCGAAAAAATATAAAATCCCATGTATCTGCGAAATTCGTGATTTATGGCCGGAGTCTATTTTTGAGTATGGTTCGCTGAGGAAAAACAGCTTTTTCGGAAAGCTGTTACAAGCGGGTGAGAAGTGGATTTATAAGAAAGTAGATAAAATTATTTTCACCATGCAGGGCGGATATGATTATATAATTGAGCAGGGTTGGCAGAACGTTATTCCGAAAGAAAAATGCTTTTATATTAACAATGGTGTTGACCTTGAGGCTTTTGATTATAACAGAAAAAATTATAAAATCGAAGACGAAGATTTAGATAATGATAGTATTTTCAAGGTTGTATATACAGGCTCTGTTCGGAGAGTAAATAATCTAAGAATTATCGCGGATACAGCAAAGGAACTCAGGGAAAACAGCAACATAAAATTCCTGATTTGGGGCGGCGGTAACGAGCTTGAGGAGCTAAGAAGCTATGTTGAATCCGAAGGGCTTACAAACATAGTGTTTAAAGGGCACGTTGAGAAGAAATATATTCCTTATATTTTGTCAAAATCGGATTTGAATTTAATCCATTGTAAGCAGACAAATATAATGAGATTTGGCAGTAGCGAGAATAAAACATTCGATTATTTGGCAAGCGGGAAGCCTATTTTACGCACGATAAAAACTGGTTATGATATTATTTTAGAATCAAATTCAGGGAAATGTTTGGAAGAACAAACTGTCGAAAATATAAAAGGCATGGTTCTTGATTTTTATAATATATTCACTGAGCAAAGAAATATATACGACGAGATGTGCCATAATGCAAGGCGGACAGCGGATAAATATGATTTTAAGGTGCTGACGGATAAATTGATTGAGGTAATAGAGCTATGAAAATATGTACAATTGTAGGCGCAAGACCGCAATTCATTAAGGCGGCGGCACTTTCGCGCGTTCTGCGAAAAGAGCACATTGAAATTTTAATACACACCGGGCAGCATTATGACGCAAATATGTCTGATATATTTTTTGAGGAATTGCAAATCCCGAAGCCTGATTATAACTTAGGAATTTCAGGCGGCGGTCACGGAAAAATGACCGGGGAAATGCTTATAAAAATCGAAGAAGTTTTAATTAAAGAAAAACCTGATATGGTAGTTTTATATGGCGATACCAACTCTACATTAGCGGGAGCAATCGCGGCAGTAAAGCTGCATATTCCAATTTGTCACGTGGAAGCAGGGAACAGGCTCGGCACGCTTTCAAATCCCGAGGAAGTCAATAGAATACTGACTGATAAAGTATCCGCGTTTTTATTCTGCTGTGTTGAATCCGCAGTTGAATTTTTAAAAGCAGAAGGGCAAACAAAAAATGTATATCTCGTCGGTGACCCTATGTATGACGCATTCTGCTTTTACCGCGGCAGATTAAATGAATACAAATCGAATATAAACGCATTTGACTTTGACAATGAAAAAATTACTATACCGGAAAATTATTATTATTTAACCTGTCACAGACCCGAGAATGAATCAGAGGACAAGTTGTTTGAAATACTGTCAGCAATGAACAGCTTGGAGTATAAAACTATATATCCCGTTCATCCGCGTAACAAGGAAAAAATATATTCTATATGCAAAAAAAATAATTTTAAAAACATCATTTTAACTTTGCCTGTATCGTATTTAACCTCGATATATCTTGTTTCAAACTGCACAAAAGTTGTAACTGATTCGGGAGGGGTACAGCGCGAGGCGTTCTTCGCAAAAAAACAGTGTGTGACTGTGTTTAATTATATCGCGTGGCCTGAAACAATGGCAGGAAATTGCAATCAGCTTGCGTCGCCGCAAAAAGATGATATTTTAGCTAAATTGAATGTAAAGCCTGAATGGAAAAACAGTTACGAGCCTTTCGGTGACGGAAAAGCGTGTGAAAAGATTGTTAGTATTATTAATTCTGTTGGATAAGGGAGGATATTATAATAAAAATATTTATATTGTTTTTCTTTGCATTATTAATTCTATTGTTTAGCGGCTGCGCAAAAGACAGCGAAGAGCATCCGTTTGCCTGGAATAATGATATATTAAAAGCTTTTTACAGCGATTCAAATAGTTTTGATGACGCTTTTTTACATTTACAGGAAAACGGACTGGACTATACTCATTATCATGTATGGGCAGGAAGGATAATTTTTGATTTAGTTTTGAATCGTGAATTTTGTTCTGACATAGAGGATGCTCTAAATAGGCTTATGGACACATATCGCAGGCACGGGAGCTTTCCGCGCCCTGAATTCGGCGCGTTAGAATTCGGTTGGACTACAAGCATGGACGCACCTACTATTGGTGTGGCTATGATACTGGCATATGAAATCACGGGAGATGAAAAATACAAAGACTTTTTGGAAGATTTAATTCCTTTTCTCTTGAAAGAAGCGAAGGACGGAGGATATATTATATATGCAGACGGCAAACGCTGGCTGTTAGAGTATGCCTGGCAGAATGTTACTGAGGAAGATGCTTGGTTTGTTTTAAATGGTTCTATGTACGGAGCTTGTGCAACTGCATACATTGCCGCATATTTGGAAAATGAAGAATTGCGCGATTTAGTCTTGGAGCAGCTTTTATTATACGAAGAAAAAATATCTTTATATAAAAACAATGAAAGAAATTGGTATTATTATCAGCTCAACCCGTTAGTGATAAATCAAGCTATAAAGCCCTACATTGAAGATGCTTGCTTCGGTTCACTGATTGAACTTATGAGGCTTGATTTTTTCAACGAGGTTGTTGATGAAGAATTCTTCAAGTGGGTGGCTGTTGAATTAGATGACAGAAGGAGAACCTTCGGCATATTGAAGCCTATATATGCAATAGAAGCCGAAGATAATATGCTTGATTTTACATGGCTGCGCCACCAAGCACCGCACCCGTATATGATAGATTTGAAAAACGTTGATATTGAATTCTATAATGAGAAGGATGAATTAATCTATAGAATGGATGACGTTCTTTCTAATAACATATACGAAAACGGCGCGTATACCGGAACGGTTTCAAGCGAAGCGAAATACGTTAAGTATTTTACCGGCGCAAGCGGAATAAGAAGACATCAAATAGGGCAAGGCGAAATTATATTATTATCTCAGCATGAAACTACTCTCCCCTCCCCTCTTACATTTGATTTTTCTGCTGATGATGATTTTACGCTCAGCGATGAAGGATATTTAATATTAAATTCCGAGACGAGCGACGCGTTGTGGGGCTCTGTGTGGGCGAATATGACAGATACAAAAAAATTGAGCATAAGTCAATACTATACAATTGAGATTGAAAACTTCAGCGATAAAGCTATATTTCTCGGTATCATGATTTATGACAGTAAAGGTATCGGCGCATTTAGGAGTTTACCGGAAATTCTACCCGGCAAAAATTTACAAATATTTAATATTGCCGGGTTTATGGAAACAAACGAAATATTGGATGACATGGAAAAAATGCAGCTCAGATTCTATACAAATCAAGAAGATTTGCATGACATAAAAATTATGTTGTCAGATATAAGGTGCTTTGAAAATACAATTTCTCTGCATGACTATATTATCCGAACAGAATATATGATAAATCAAAAATAAAATCAAGAGGACTCAAATGATTAAAATATGCCATATGACATCCGCACACAAAAGCAATGATGTAAGAATATTTCATAAGCAGTGCACATCATTAGCTAAGGCGGGTTATGATATATATTTAGTTGCGCAGGGCGAGAGTTATGAGGCTAATGGAGTAAAAATCGTAGGTGTTCCTAAAGTCACGGGTGGCAGATTAAAGCGCATGACCCAAGGCGCAAAATCTGTTTATAAAAAGGCTCTCGAAATCAACGCTGATATATATCAGATACACGACCCGGAGCTTCTGCCGTATGCGCTGAAGCTGAAAAAAAAGGGCAAAAAAGTTATTTTCGACAGTCATGAAGATTTGATAGATTCAATTTTAGATAAGTCATATATGCCGATGTTTTTAAGACGCTTGTTATATTTTATTTTTAAGATATACTATAAAATTATTATCAAAAAATACGATGCAGTTATAACAGTGACACCGCACATATATGATAAGCTGGTAAAGCTAAATAAAAACACATATATAATTTCTAACTCTCCTATCATTAATACTCATGATGAAATAAAGACATATACAGTGTCAAGAAATATAATATATGCAGGCGGGATAACTAATCAGTGGTGTCATCATTTTATAATTAAATCGTTAGAGAATTGCAACGATGTAAAATATGTTTTATTGGGTTTGGGAAGTGAAAAATATTTAGAAGAATTAAGAAGTCAGCCGGAATGGAAGTCGGTTGAGTATTTAGGGAAAATACCATTTGAAGAAGTAAGGGAGAGCTTTAATAAATCATCAATCGGCATGGCAGTATTGATGTACAGCGGGAATACTGATTATAAAAACGGCACGTTAGGAAACACAAAACTATTTGAATATATGTCTGAGGCGTTGCCGGTGATTTGTACTGACTTCGTTTTGTGGAAAGAAATTATTGACAAATATAACTGCGGAATTTGCGTAAATCCAAATAATACAGAAGAAATATCAGCCGCAATTAATTATTTACTCGATAATCCCGAAGTCGCAAGAGAAATGGGGCAAAACGGCAGACGAGCTATTTTAGAGGAGTTCAACTGGGGTATTGAGGAGAAGAAGTTGATAGAGTTATATAAAGCTTTATAAGCAGAGAGGAATTAAAATGACAGAAGTTTATTGTGTCAATAATTATGGATATAAATGGACTATCAGTAATAATATATTTTTTAAAGGATATTTTATTTTAAATAAAATACTATATAGAGATGAATCGGCTGTTAAATATTTATCCTCACTTAGTAATTATGATGATTTTATTGATTCTGTGAGAAAAATATGCGGATGTTTTGCAATAATAATAAAAAAAGACGATGAATTGTGGAGCGCGGTAGACCGTGCGCGTTCGATGCCGATTTACTTTTCCTCTGATGGGAAAGCTATTTCCGACTCCGCTGAAACAATCCGAGAAAAATTAAATATTCCTGTTGGTAACATAAATAAAAAAAATTTAACATCACTCTTATATTCCCAGTTTACCTTGTTAAATAATACTGTTTATAACGATATAAAGCAACTTAATGTAGGACAGGTATTATTCATTAATGGTGATTCAGTGCAGCATGAATACTATTATCGCCATATTGCGAATGTGGTTGAAATAAACAAGGCAGATGCAATTTCTGCTTTAGGAAATGTTTTATGCGAGACTTTCGATAGGTTAATTACAGCTATTAATGGCAGACCTGTTTTATTATCACTGAGCGGCGGATATGATTCCCGCTTGGTTGCTTGTATGCTTAAAGAAAAAGGAGTAAATGATGTAACTTGCTATACGTATGGGGGATTGAATAGCTATGAAGTTGAAATATCAAGAAAGGTTGCTGAAAAACTTGGCTATGAGTGGCATTGTGTTACCTATACAGACGATGATATAAAATCAATATTCACATCTGAAAACGACGAGTTTTTTAAGATTACGAATAATCATGATTATATTATTTATCTTCAAAATTATATTGCCGTGAGAAAGCTTAAAGAAGAAAAAAAGATTAAAGAAAACAGCGTTATTGTTACCGGTTTATGCGGCGATATGCCTTCGGGGGTATATGTTCTGCCGGAAGAACAATTAAATAATATGGCAATATCATATGAAAAAATGAGCAGTCAATATATTGACAATTTATTTAATCAATTCAAGATAAACGAAAATATATTAAATGAATTGAAAAATGAAATAGAATCTGATTTAAGAAAGTGTGATATAGAATTAAACAGCACGCAGAATTATATCACTTTAAAGGACTGCATGGAAACAGCGGGAGTACACTCAAGATGTTTTTTAAATGCAAACAGCGTTCATGGGTATTTCGGATTTGAATGGCTTCTTCCTTTGTGGGACAATGATTATCTAAATTTTTGGTATGGCTTGCCTATGCAGTATAGAGCTAATCAAAGCTTTTATGAAGAGTATCTGATTGAGCATTTATGCTTAAAATATGATATAGCGTTTAAAAAAATGAAATCTATCCGCCCGGCGGACAGAAACAAGAAAAAAAAGGGAAACGTTTTAAAGCTGAAATTAAAATATTTTCTCGGAGGAGTTTTAACGCGGATTAGTTTTTTATCCGGGATTCCGATAAAAAGGAAGCTTGCTGACCCCAATAACTTTGGCGCGGCAACTGTCTTACTGTATAAAGGAATACGAAACAAGAAAATTATAAATTATAAAAAAGCAAATTTCAAACACCTTTTAAATATTTATATATTAGAAAAGCGGTATGGGAAATTTAATTTAAAATAATATATTGTGAGTTAAATATTATGTTTATAAAAAACAGAAAATTAAAATTTAATAAAGTATTGTTTTTTTTAAGCATACTCGTATACAGAACACTTTTAGATATTAATTACGCTCTTGTAATAAGCCCCATATATGCATATAGTGATTTTATAAATAAATTTACATTTGACAGATATATGCTCTCTTTAGTTATTTTAATCTTCTTTTCAATATGTTTTCTTAAAACCGTGAGATTTACAAAATATTATTTATCAGATACAATAATATTACTTTTATTCTTAGTGTCTTTTATCCCGGGAACCTCTTTATTTGCCTTTATAAATTTTCCCGTTAAAATGATAGTGCTGTGGGTTTTGTATTTTTTAATGTTGTTCATGTACAACCATATAACCCCGCATTTCACCTTTAATTTTCCGCAAGCTTTATTAAAAAGAACACTGACATATCTGATTATAGTATATTTTTCATTGGTAATAATTTATATTTGGACTCGCTTTGCGAATTTCAGAATAATTTATAATATACTTGAAGTATATGATTTTAGAGCTGAAACCGCGGAATATGATTTACCTTCGATTTTACTGTATAGTTTCAGTATCTCAAGAGTTGTTTTACCGAGCATAATGATTTATTTGCTATATTTTAAAAAGCGATTTTTAGCAATATGGGTAATAATCTTGATGTTTATGCTGTTTTGGATAGATGGTTCAAAATCAGTTTTCTTTACAATATTTATATCTATTGCAGGATATTTCTTTTATAGCAATAAATTAAACAAATTATTTGCCTGGGCATTAGGCTTAGCAGCTTTTATTGCGACAATAGAGTTTTATTTATTAAACACTTTTCGGATTTCCGGTATATTTATACGCAGAGTGTTATATCTCCCTAATTTATTACATTTTTACTATTATGATTTTTTCTCTGAAAATGAATTTGATTATTTCAGAGCCGGTGTATTAAGACGAATCGGGTTTAATTCGCCTTATAGCGAGCTTGGTGTTCCTCACACTATTGGCTTAGAGTATTTTAATAACCCTGCTACCGGAGCAAATAATGGTTTATTTTCGGACGCGTATTTTAACTTAGGTTGGCTGGGTATGATAATAATGCCTTTAATGATTGTGATTGCGTTTCGCATACTTGAAAGCGCCTGCAGAAATATTAATCCGAAGCTACTCGCGGCTGTAATAGTAACTACTGTAATTACATTTATAAGCACGTCATTCTTTACTATAATGCTTTCTCATGGATTTATAGCAATATGCATAATATTTTATTTCCTGCCGAGAGAAAACAATCATAAAAGAATAATGAATTATGTATTAAACGGAAGGTAAAAACGGAGCAAAAAGTGGAAAGAAAACCTAATGGAGTTTCAGCAAAAGAATTTATAAAAAAGCTTGCCGGTTTTTCTGTTTCTACATGGATAAGCGCAATATTGGCTATTATCGCAACACTTATAATTACAAGATTGTTTATACCTGAAGAAGTTGGAAAAATTAATTTATTTAATACTTTTTTAAGTCTGTTCTGTATGGTGGCATATTTAGGGTTAGACCAGGCATATACCCGCTTTCACAACGAGCCGCCCGAAGGCAATAATTACAAAAGCATCTTAACAATATGCACCGGATTATCTTTAATATTTTCAATAGTTATTTCATTTTTTATCTTTATATTTGCGGATAAAATCTCGATTACGATAACAGGTGAAGCAGGATATTTTATACCGATATCTTTATCTTTGACATTAATAGCAAGTGTATTATTCAGGTTTTTAAATTTGTCGATGAGAATGACTCAAAAAGTTTTGTTTTATTCAATTCAAGTAATATCATGGGCGCTCGCAAGTAAAGTACTGTTTATATCGGCGGCATTAATAAACCCCAATCATAGGAATGCAATCATTTTAATTACTGTCGGAGTAGTAATAACAGCATTACTCTTCACCTTTATTCAATTTAAAAAGTGTTTTACAAATAAGTTGACTATTAATAAAATCACGATTAAAGCCTTGTTTTTATTCGCTTTGCCGTTAATGCCGATAGATGTCTTGGCTTGGCTGAATAACTCAGTTGCGCAATTCTTTTTGAGGAGATTTGTTGACTTTTCTGCTATAGGCATATATACAAATGCAATAACAATCGTTGCAATGATTTCAGTTTTGAAAAGTGCATTTAATACCTACTGGATACCTTTTGTTTATGAAAATTACAAACATTCACAGGGAAAAATTAAAAAAGTTCATGATATAATTACTCTTACAATAACGATTCTTTCACTTATAATAATCCTGTTTCAAGATATTTTATATTTGTTGATAGGTGCAGAATTCAGAGCGAGTAAACCATTTTTTGCATTTTTGCTTTTGTCGCCGGTTTGTTACACTATCGCAATAACAACGGGACTTGGCGTTGAAATAAAAAAGAAAACATATTTAAATATTGTTTCCTTTTCAATCAGTACTTTAATCAATATAGCTTTATGTTTTATCCTGCTGCCGATTATAGGAATTACAGGTGCGGCAATCGCTGCGGCATCATCAGCAGTAGTGATGTTAATCATAAGGAGCATTTTTGGAGAGCGATATTACAGATGTGTAAGCAACTATTTTAAAACAGGTGCGGCGGTATTAATTGTTATAATTGCGGCAGTTTGCAGTTTAATTTTTACCGAGATAATATTAATCAGATATTGCTCTTTAATTTTATTATGCATAGCCACATTAATCCTATACAAAAAGGAAACTATATATCTATATTCAGTTGCAAAATCGTTAATTAAAGGAGAATAATGCGTTAATTATGAAACAAACCCTACTAACTAAAATCGCAAAAAGAGAACTCACCGTCGGCGTAATCGGGCTCGGCTACGTCGGGCTTCCGCTTGCTGTTGAAAAAGCAAAAGCAGGCTTCAAAACCATTGGCTTCGATGTGCAGAAGCAGAAGGTAGACATGGTAAACGCCGGTGAAAACTACATCGGTGACGTTGTTGACAGTGACTTAAAAAATATTGTAAACAGCGGAATGTTATCCGCGACAAGCGATTTTTCCTTTATTAAAGATGTTGATTTTATCGCTATTTGCGTGCCGACACCGCTTGACAGGCATCAACAGCCCGACGTCAGCTATGTTCAAAGCTCGTCAACCCAAATCGCGAAATACCTGAAAAAAGGTTCAATGGTGGTGCTTGAATCCACGACCTATCCGGGGACTACGGAGGAGCTTGTCAAGCCGATTTTGGAGGAAGGTTCGGGGCTCGTCTGCGGAGTTGATTTTTATTTAGGTTTTTCGCCCGAGCGTGTTGACCCGGGGAACTTGATTTATAAAACAAAAAACACCCCGAAGGTAGTCGGTGCAATAGGCGCAGATGCACTTGAGGTAATCGCGGCGATGTACCGCGCAGTGTTAGATAGCGACGTGTTTGAAGCCTCTTCGCCTGCTGTTGCGGAAATGGAAAAAATCCTCGAAAACACCTACAGAAACGTTAATATAGGATTAATCAACGAGCTTGCAATTCTCTGCAATAAAATGAATATCAACATCTGGGAAGTTATAGACGCGGCGAAATCAAAGCCTTACGGGTTTCAGGCGTTCTATCCGGGACCCGGACTCGGCGGGCACTGCATACCGCTCGACCCTTATTATCTGTCGTGGAAAGCGCGCGAATACGGCTTCCACACGTCAATGATAGAAGCGTCAATGATGATTAACGACCGCATGCCCGAGTACACGGTTGAGCGCGCCGCAAAAATTCTGAACCGCTTTAAAAAGGCGTTAAACGGCGCGAATGTGCTGATTCTCGGCGTGGCGTACAAGCAGGATATTGACGATTACAGAGAAAGCCCTGCCCTCGCGGTTATCGAGAATTTCATTAAAAGCGGGACGAACATTGACTTTTATGACCCTTATGTAAAGAAATATAAGCATAATGGTGAAAGCTTTACAGGGCTTGAAAGCTTAACGCCCGAAGCAGTAAGCAGCTATGATTTGGTTTGCGTTACAACCGCGCACAGCAACGTGGATTACGATATGGTCGCAGATAATGCAATCGCGGTATTCGACACTAAAAACGCGATGAAGAATGTGAAAAACAGAAGTAAAATAGAGCTTTTATAGAAGGACGAGAATTATGAAATACGCACTCATAGGCTGCGGGAGAATCGCACCGAATCATATTAAAGCCGCGCTCGAAAACAAGCTTGAAATAACTGCGGTGTGTGATATTGTGCCCGAAAATATGGAAGCACTGCTTGAAAATCACGGACTGCAAAGCAGTGAAATCAAACGCTATACCGATTATAAAAAAATGCTTTCGGAAAACGATTTTGACTTTGTTGCCATTGCTACCGACAGCGGCAGTCACGCGGAAATTGTGCTCTGTTGCATTGAAAATAGCATTCATGTTATCATAGAAAAACCAATGGCAATGAGCATTTCTGACGCAGATAGGATTATAGAATTATCGCGGCAAAAAGGCGTAAAGGTTTCCGCCTGCCATCAAAACAGATTTAACATTGCAGTGCAGAAAATGCGTGCGGCTTTAGAGAGCGGGAGGTTCGGAAGAATTTCACACGGCTCTGTAAATATCCGCTGGAACAGAGGTGCGCACTACTATGAACAGGCGCAGTGGCGCGGGAAATGGGCAACGGACGGCGGCGCGCTGATGAACCAGTGCATACACGGAATTGACTTACTGCGATGGATGATGAACGATGAAATAGACGAGGTTTACGGCGTTACAAGGCGGCAATTTCACGATTATATGGAGGCTGAGGATTTTGGTGCCGCAGTTATTAAATTTAAAAATAATTCTATCGCTACAATCGAGGGAACGGTAAATATTTATCCGCAGAACTTAGAAGAAACGCTGTATTTATTCGGCGAAAAAGGAACGGTGAAGCTTGGCGGGAAATCCTGCACTAATATTGATGTTTGGGAATTCGCAGACAAGAACGAGCTTGACGAAAAAAACAAAGGGCTCGTTGAGAAAACAAGCAATGTTTATGGCAACGGGCACACAAGCTTATACGCGGATATGATTGACGCAATAAAAAGCGACCGTCAGCCGTATATTGATGCGCATGAGGGTAAGCGGGCGTTAGAATTAGTGCTTGCGATTTACAAGAGCCAAAAAGAAGGTAAAGCAGTTAAACTGCCGTTGGAGGAGTTTTCGAGTTTGGATATGATGGGGGAGTTTTGATGAATTACTTCGTACACGAATCTTCATATATAGACGACAACGTTGCCGTCGGCAGCGGCACAAAAATATGGCACTTCTGTCACATTCAAAGCGGCGCGGTAATTGGCGAAAACTGCTCATTGGGGCAGAACATAAATATCGGCAGTAACGTGAAAATCGGTAATAATGTAAAAGTGCAGAACAATGTGTCGTTGTACGAGGGCGTTGAGCTTGAGGATTATGTTTTTTGCGGGCCGTCATGCGTGTTTACAAACGATTTAACGCCGCGTTGCAAATATCCCAAGGGAAGCGAAAACTATAAAAAAACCCTTGTAAAAACGGGAGCTTCAATAGGCGCAAATGCAACTATTATTTGCGGGAATATGATAGGCAAAAACGCGCTAATCGGTGCGGGGGCTGTTGTGACAAAGCCGGTAAAGGATTACGCGATTGTAATAGGTAACCCCGCCCGCCAAGTCGGCTGGGCTTGCGAGTGCGGAGAAAAATTAAACGAAGCATTGAAATGTGCTAAGTGTCAAAGAGCGTATGCTGAGAAAGACGGGAATTTAATATGCAATTCATCGACTTAAAAGCGCAATACAAAGCCTTAGAAAAAGAAATAAACGCCGGCATACAAAACGTATTGGAGCGCGGTGATTTTATACTCGGCAAAGAAGTCGCAGAGCTTGAATCGCAGTTAGCGGAATACGTCGGCAGAAAATTCTGTATCACCTGCGCGAACGGAACCGACGCGCTTTCGATGGTGTTAATGGCGTGGGATATAAAAGCGGGCGACGCTGTTTTCGTGCCGTCGTTTACGTTTATGGCAACGGCGGAGGTGGTAAGCTTACGCGGGGCAACGCCTGTGTTTGTGGACATCGACCCCGATACCTTTAATATCTGCGTCAACAGCTTGGAAAATGCAATTAAAGACGTAATTTCAAAAGGCGAATTGATTCCGAGAGCGGTTATTCCGGTGGATTTATTCGGGCTTCCGGCTGACTATGATAAAATTTTACCTATCGCAAAAAAATATAATCTGCTCGTGCTTGAAGACGGCGCGCAGGGCTTCGGCGGTACGCGCAGCGGTAAGCAGGCGTGCAGTTTTGGTGAAGCTGCGACAACGTCTTTCTTCCCCGCAAAGCCGCTCGGGTGCTACGGCGACGGAGGTGCAATTTTCACCGATGATGAAGAATTGTGCAAGCTTTTAAAGTCAATCAGAGTCCACGGAAAAGGCGCGAATAAATACGACAATGTGCGTATTGGACTAAACTCGCGGTTAGATACAATTCAGGCGGCGATACTTTTACCGAAGTTGAAAGCCTTCAGAGAATACGAGGTTTCAGCGCGGCAAAACCACGCGGCAATGTACACGGATTTGCTGAAGGATACAGTAAAAACGCCGCTGATTCCGCATGGTTATACTTCAAGCTTTGCACAGTATACGATACTTTTGGAAAGTGAAAAACAGCGCGATTCACTTCAGGCGTATCTAAAAGAAAACGGCATACCGAGCATGATTTATTACATCAAGCCGCTCCATTTGCAAGCAGCTTACAGCGATGCGGGTTATGCAGAGAGTAGCTTGCCGCAGTCTGAGCAGGTGGCGAAGCGCGTTTTGAGCCTGCCTATGCATCCGTATTTGACTGAGGAAGAAATTTTAAATATCGCAAATAAAATAAAATCATATATATCAGGAGAACAAAAATGTTAGAAAACAACAACCTAAACGAAAAAGAAATCAACCTCAACCTCAAAATCCCGCCCGAACAGCAGGACGACGCGTTTTCCATGCGCGACTTGGTATTAACTATTTACAACGCACGGAAAATATTTTTTATCTTCTGTTTAATAGGCTTATTGCTCGGAGTAATCGCCGCCGCGGGCTATTATGCTTCAAACACCGGTAACGCGAAATCAGAATCACCTACATCGTTGGAATTGAATGACATCGCAATCACGCTTATAATAAACTACCCCGAAGCGAGATTTAATGTTGATTTGTTTTTCGAGCCGGAGCTGTGGGAAAATACGCTTAAAAAGATTGGAAAAAGCGATGTTACGCTTGCCGATGCAATGGGAGATGTGAAAATCACAAGGTATAAACCCGAAGAAGGCGAAAGCAACGTTCTTAATCAACTACAGTTTGAATTAATTATTCCTTCTGATAGCGAGATATTCGCGGGTAACAACGAGAAAGAAATGTTTTTACTTGCATTTTGCGAAGAATTTAGAAATCAGATTAATTTAATTAACGAATGGCAATTTAAACTTGATTCAATTAAATTTGCACGTGAGCATTATTTGGCACGGTTTAATTCTTATAACAGCTTGCTGTCTTCTCTTGAAGAAACTGATACTGATAAAGCAGTTGAAATTTTAACGGCTGCGCTGCATTTAGCTGATACGGCGGCAGATTTATTATTGCAAATACAGTTGATGGAACGCAATATAGAAGTTTTTGATTTAGAGGAATTGAGTAAAAGCATAAATGAAAATTACGAGCGCAATTCTGAAAGTAATTTATTTTTCACAACGCCTGTCACTACAATGCACTCGCCTCCGACGTCAGCGGTAAGCACAACGCGGCTTCTCATGTTGTTCGTAGGGCTGACCTTCGTGGGATTTGCGTTCGGCTTCTGCGCGGCGTTTGTGAAAAAATATATCCCCGAAAAAACAGAAAAAACAGAAAAGAAGGGCAAATAATATGGCTATATTGGTAACGGGCGGGGCGGGATACGTCGGCAGTCACATCAATAAAATGCTCGCGCAAAAAGGCTATGACACGATTGTTTACGACAATTTGGTTTACGGTCACGAGGAAGCCGTGAGGTGGGGGAAACTCATAAAAGCGGATTTAGCCGACGCTGAAACGCTTGATAAAGTTTTCAAAGAAAATAAAATAGAAGCGGTTTTTCATTTTGCGGCGTATGCTTACGTCGGCGAAAGCGTCACCGACCCTGCAAAATACTACACAAACAACGTCACAAATACAATAAATCTGCTCGACGCTATGCGCCGAAACGATTGCAATAAAATTATTTTTTCAAGCACCTGCGCGACCTACGGCACGCCGGAAAAGCTCCCGCTCACGGAGGATATGCCGCAGAATCCGATAAGCCCTTACGGCGCGTCAAAGCTAATGGTAGAGCGGATATTCAAGGATTACGACAGAGCTTACGGCTTGAAATTCGCAGCACTGAGATACTTTAACGCGGCGGGCGCAGACCCCGACGGCGAAATCGGCGAGCAGCATGACCCCGAAACCCATTTAATTCCGTTGGTGCTTGACGCAGCGAGCGGAAAACGCACGGATATTAAAGTTTTTGGCACGGATTACCCCACAAAGGACGGAACCTGTATCAGAGATTATATTCACGTTTGGGACTTGGCAGACGCGCATTTGCGGGCGTTTGAATATCTTAAAAACGGCGGAGCGAGCGACTTCTTCAACTTAGGTAACGAGTGCGGGACCTCGGTGCTTGAAATCATAGAAGCGGCGCGGAAAATCACAGGAAAAGAAATCGCGGTGATTAATACAGAACGGCGCGAGGGCGACCCGCCTGTGTTAGTTGGAAGCTCGGCGAAGGCGAAGGAAATCCTCGGCTGGAATCCACAGTTTGATGTTGAGAAAATGTGCGAGGATGCATGGAGGTTTGCTGCACGAACAAGCTAATTTCCTACAATTATGTAATTATTTCTCCTTTAACCGCATATAAATCTGGTAAGAACCGATTTTCAGCGGAGGGGCGATAAGTGAGACGTAAGATTATAACAGCTCCCGACTTTGGGACGAAGCAAGAAAGATGTGTAAGTCTGGGAAAGTACATCATCGCTAACAATGCGACTGTAAGAGAAGCCGCGAAGGTGTTCGGAATTAGTAAAAGTACGGTACATATGGTAGTAACATAATAGGCAGGTTGTGTATAAACGTAAAATAGGCATATTCGCCTTTTACGAACACACCCTGTTTTTATATTAACAAAAATTCTATTTTTGTTTAAACTGGTCTATAAGGCGTGAAATAATTTCAATTTGTTCTTCGGATAAGTTCGTAGTATCTAAAAATTGGTGTTTATTAAACCCAAAGAAATAGTCCATGGAAACATTGAAAAATAACGCAATTTTTATAAGAACATCATAACTCGGTAAACGTACAGAATTTTCGTATGCGGAAATCATGCTTTTGGTGACAACTAATCTATTTGCAAGCTTTTCTTGTGAAAGCCCTTTATCAGTGCGTAGTTTTCTTAATTTTTCACCGAAATCAACCATAACAATACCGCCTTATATCAAATATAGCACACGAGAGCTTATAAAGGTTTTACTACATAAAAGTATAACGCTTTAACCGTTCGCAATGTGCTAACTATATAATATATAATAGTTGACATCGTGTCAAAAACATGATATACTATGGGAAAAGGGGTTTATCACGCTTTGCAATTTAGATAACACCCTTATAAATAAAAAAGGGGGATATATAAACATGGCAAAAAAACAAGAATATGACGGCTACATAGTAATTAAAGATATGCAGTATATATTTGACATATCTTACGTGACAGCTAAGAGTTGGCTTGGCGAAAGAAACAAAGAAGGTGTATATGAGCACAGCGACTTTAAGGATTCATTCAAATGTTCGACATATAATAAAATTTTTATTCCTAAATCTGCTGTTGTCGCAAAAATTAATAAAGAAAAGACAAGGTGGGGTGATGATGATATGCTTTGCAATGAAGAGGATAATATTGAAGACCTTCACGATGAATATCAAAGAATAAAGTATGTTTCTAAAAATAAATACAATGAACGAGTTTATGTGAATCTCCCTGTAACGAGATTAGAACGAGCTTTTTTCAAAATATTTTCTGAGCGTATGAAACCAAAAACAAATATGACACGCTTGCTTAAACGAATGATTAAAGCACTGATGAGAAAATATCCTAAAATAGTTACAGAGGCGAAATATCTTGTTGATGATAACTTGGATATAACAGGAAAGGGAAATATTTAAAATGATGATACAAGTAAATGCAGAGAAATTAACTAAACTTATTATAAAACAAACAGAGGAAGCGCAGCAAAAACCTTTTGTGAATTATAATAGTTGGTCATATAAAGCATTTATGAAGAAGAACAAACAATTCGAATTTGCGCGCTACGAAACAAAAAAATGGGGCTCTTGGACACCCAAAAATAAAAAACTGTTCGGCAAAGGATTTAAGGGAACCATTTTATATACTATTGAAATATACTCTGTATTATGGAAAGAAGGCTTATTATTAATCCCGCCCCCCGATTTATCTTTGACGGTTTACAGCGAGTATTATGTAAGTGAATTTAACCGTGCTATGTTAGAAGCAGGAAAAAATTCTATTGTAGATATAGTTAAAATGCTTGAAAAAAATAATATCCGTGTAGTTAATGCACAAATAGTATAAATTAAAGGTTGGGTAAAAAATTTTCAAAAATATTTTCGAAATATGTGCAATATTCACAAAAATAAAAAAATCCCATAATCCGGTTGACATAATGATACAACTATGCTACAATGCGGACTAAGGTATCCAAAACAGATACTTCTAAATGATTTACTATGTTCAATAAAAAAAGGAGGAAGAAATTGAACAAAAGTAAATTATTAAATTACGAATTAACCGCAAGCATACATACCGTAGAAATTCGTAGTTGGCAAAAACCTGTTCTTTTTGAAGTTGATGAAAATGCCGTTGAGGTACATTACAGGACTAACCGAAAAACAGGGAAAACCGCGTGTTACATCAAAATGAATCCGCATGGTTTAGCTGGCAATGAAGTTTTAGAATTTTCATTGTTTGAGCAGGTAATAGCGAAATCAATAAAAATGATGAAAATACGCAAATGGGAATATAGCAGAATTGACGTAAGATTAGATTGTTACGACGATAGCTATCAAGAATACTACAAATTAAATGCTTTTATTGTAGATTTATTCACTATGTCTTATAGCTTTAAAAATGATGAGGCTACTGGAAGTATGGGTCATAGGTCACGATTCAAGCGCAGTGTTTACGTGAAAAATCAATACATATGTATTGATTATTACGACAAGGGGAAAGAAAGTTTATACAGATTTCCTTGTAAAGCTCGGCTTGAGTTCAGAATGATGAAACTTAAAGGCAAATCACCCGAAGATGTTATAAAGCAATTGTTTATAAGACTTGATAAAATAATTAAATTTTATAATGAGTATTTAAACGAATGCAATAAGAATCTCTTCGACAATTATTTATGGACGAAAAAACACCGACCATTAAAAGAAAGGAATGATATTATAACACCATATATATGGGCTAATCAAGATGTTTTTTATAATATGAAACAACTTGAAGAATTCTGTAAAATGTGTGGTGTTGGGAATCCCGGCGTAAGAGCCAAGAGCATTGCAAGAAAAACTTGTAGCGTTGAATTTATTTCGCATAAAAATGTTTGCGATTATATTTCAATGATAAAAGATTTAATTACGTATTACATGGAAATGTAAAAGGCGTTAAAATTACTACATTTTATTTCGCTCAAAATCGTGTTAAATCATTATTGTAATTGCGATTAACACAAACGATACTTTATCATTTTACCCAATATGGGTAATCTGATAAATATCAACTGATGTAATATATTTAGATGCTATATAAAAAATATTTTGTGAATATAAATATATCATTTTGGAGTATCGTTTTGGAATTTCCTTAAATATTTATAAGGGAATATATAAATGAGTGTTATTGCAATAAAATATTTTTATCAGCTGATTCATATATTCCTTATCTTGCTCATAGTTATATACAAAGAGCGTGAGGGAGATGATAACGTTGAGAAAGCAAAAGTTAAATTTCACGTTTCATAATCCTAATTCGGAAAAAGAAACAGTGAAATACATAACTAAATTGTTAGCTGAAGTCGCAGTTTCTAAGGTTATAAAAGCCACGGGAAACAGAGTTGAGCAAGCAAAAATAAATGAAAGTGCTTCGTGAAAATCACGGAGCATTTTTGCATTACGGAACAACTCCGCTTTCGCCCGATATCAAAGTACAAAATATTTATATTAGACGAATGTCACCAATTGACCGACCCTGCGTTCAACGCATTACTCAAAGACTTAGAAGAACCTCCCGAATATGTTGTGTTCATACTCTGCACAACAAATCCCGAAAAAATTCCAAACACGATAATCTCACGCTGTCAGAAACACACGCTTAGACCTATAAATCAATCAGACATAATCGAGCGTCTGTCGTATATATGCGACAACGAAGGCTTTGTCTATGATGAGCAATCATTAGTATTAATCGCCGAACATTCAAGCGGTGGAATGCGTGACGCTATATCAGCTTTAGAACAAATTGCTTGCTTAGATTTTTAATGATGATTATAATTATAAACGAGTTATAACCGTATTTAAATCCTTGCAAGGCAAAATGTAATATGGTATAATATAAACATAATAAACAATAATCGACTTTTTATGCACTTGACAAAAAAAGGATTATCATATATAATATAAGATGTAACAGAAACATCGCATAAAACACGAAAGGTTTTGAAATATGTCTACTAATAAAATGACCTCGGAAGTAATGGAATATGTGGTCTGGGTAATAGAAATCGCGGCAAGGGAATTCTTTAACGGAGATAAAACGATTACTTATGATGTTTTAAAAAACAGCAATCTTTGGGATTTGTATACGGAGCATTATGAAACCACCCACACTCTTGGCAGTGAATATATTTTAAATGAAATACGGGAGTACTTTGTGAAAAACGAGGTGAAATTCTCATGTTAGTTTATCACGGCTCTTATATGGAAATAAAAACACCTGACATAGATTACGGACGATTTAACTTAGACTTCGGAAAAGGGTTTTATGTAACAACACTACGAGAGCAAGCGGAAAAGTGGGCTCCGCGCCGAGCAAAAGCAGAGAAGAGAGAAAATGCTTTTGTTAGTATCTACGAATTTAACACAAACGGTTTAAACCTTTTATCATTTGACGGTTATACAGAAGATTGGCTTTATTTCGTTTTAAACAGCAGAGCGGGCAAGGCACAAACACATCAATATGACGCTGTATACGGCGGCATGGCAGATGATGAAATTGCACCGACAATAAACTATTATCTGCGTTTATTAGAAAAAGGACGCATAGGGGAAGAAGACAAAAATTTTTTTATTAGGCAATTAAGTTTTTCAAAGCCAAATAATCAGTACTGTATCACCACGCAAAAAGGTATTAACGCATTAAAATTTATAGAAAGTTATAAACTGGGGGACTAATTATGTTTGACGATACATCTTTAATTTGCTTAGTGGTTGAAAACTTAGCTAAAAGTCATAATTGGACATATGAAGAAGCAATGGAGCGGTTTTATCGCTCTAATACGTGTAAAGGTATATCCGATTCTGAAACGGGTATGTTTACCTATGCTCCAAGAGAGATTATTGAATTATTTGAGGAGGAAGTTAAACACCAATGAACATAGCCGCTTATTGTCGTGTCAGTACAAACAAAGAAGACCAACTTAACAGTCTTGAAACACAAAAAGCGTTTTTTGAGGAGTACGCTAAAAAGAATAATTTTAATCTAATTAGAATTTATGCAGATGAGGGAATTTCCGGTACTAAAACGAAAAATAGGGTGCAGTTTTTGCAATTGATGAAGGACTGTGAAAGTAAAATATTTGAAATGGTGGTTGCAAAGGATATTTCAAGGCTTGCGCGAAATGCTGTTGATTTTTTGCAAGGTATACGCTACATGAAGTCAAAGGGGATTGCTTGTAATTTTGTTAATGCTAACCTCACGTCACACGACAGCGAAATGGTTTTGGGTACACTTGCGCTTGTAGCACAGGAGGAAAGCGCAAATACTTCCAAGCGTATAAAGATGAGTAAAAAAATAAATGCCGAAAAAGGGCGCGTTCCAAATATTGTATACGGTTACGACAAAACTATAGGGGATTCCTTTAATTTAACTATAAATCAAAAAGAAGCAGATATTGTAAAACGCATTTATCACTTATACACTTGCGAGGGTTACGGTGCAAACAAGATTGCTTGCACTCTTAACAGTGAGGGGATAAAAACAAAAAGAAATTGTTTGTGGAGTCAAAACGCTATAGCTCGGATTCTGACAAATGAAATCTATGTCGGCAAGATAATAAACGGAAAAGAAGAAGTAACCGATTTTTTAACAGGAGTGCGCACTGTAAAAGATGAGCGTGATTGGATAATTATAGAAAAATCAGAGCTTAGAATCATTAATGATAAAACCTTTCAAAAAGCGGGTGAAATATTATCGCAAAGATGCGTAGCATTTAATATAAAACATGAAAGGCAAAGTAACAAGCACTTATTCAGTACGCTTATTAAATGTAAAGACTGCGGTTATTCATTTAGACGCAGGGTGAGAACCTATAAACACACCTATATAGATTGGCTGTGTAGTGGTAGAAGTGCTAACGGCGCAGACACTTGTGTCAACAAAGTTAAAATTTTTGAAATTGATTTGATAAATGCAATTGAGGATTATTTTTTAGCTTTATTAAAAGACAAACCTAACATTTTAAAGAATATAAAAGAAGATTTCAATAAACAATATAAGACAAAGAACGAAAATATTATATCCGAACAAGACTTAAAGAAAAAATTAAAAAAACTCGGCAATACAAAGCAAAAATATATGGATATGTATGAAGATGAGTTAATTAGTCGTGAGGAAATGCGTAAAAAAATCGGCGAAGTTAATGCCGATATAAAAATGGCAGAAACTGAATTGATAATGATTGAACAGAATATTAATAAGGGTGATATGCTTGAAACGATATTGAGCACAACATTCAAGAGCATTGAAAGTGTTACCTCGCTCAAAGATATGACAAATGCCCAAATAAAACAAATCCTTGAGAAAATAGAAGTAGATAAAAACGGTAATGTTGATATTTACCTTAAAATGCTGTCAGATATAGGGCTTGAACAAAACGTTCACGTTTGTTACAACAGTACATCAGGATATAACAACAAGACTTGAAAAAACCAACCCCGCTTTACACAAGGAAGTCGCGGCGGTGCTTGAAAAAAATAAGCAGGAACGTCACATTCGCGGCGGTATGGCGACAAAGTTGAAATACAGCGCGGAAAGCGCGGGAAGATTATAAAAAGAAAGCTCCGATTTTTAAAATCGGAGCTTTTTTATGAACAGAAGACTTGACTTGTCAGCTTTTTTTTGTTATAATTATTTTTAACGTTAAAAAATCGAAAGGAATCTGCTTATGAAGACTTACAAAAGCGCAAGCATAAGGAACATTGCCCTCGCGGGTCACGGAGGAAGCGGAAAGACAACCTTGGCGGAGGCTCTGCTGTTCAAGAGCAAGGGCACCGACAGAATGGGTAAGGTAGTTGACGGCTCAACAGTCTGCGACCACGACCCGGAGGAAATCAAGAGGAAAATCTCGCTCAACACCTCTCTCGCCTATACCGAGTGGAAAAATGCAAAAATTAATATAGTTGACACGCCCGGACAGTTCGATTTTATCGGCGGAATGTACGAGGGTGTGCGCGCCGCTGAGACCGTCGTGATTACCGTAGGTGCGAAGGACGGCGTTCAAGTAGGTACAATTAAAGCTTATAAAGAAGCCAAGAAGCAAGGCAAAGCCTGCGTTTTCGTGGTTACTAAGAACGACGAGGAAAACGCTGACTTCGCGAAGACTCTCGACGGCATAAAATCGCAGTTCGGCGGCTCTGTCTGCGAATTAACCGACCGCGATACGCTGTCGGAATTAGTTGCGGGAACAGACGAAGCTCTCATGGAGAAGTTCCTCGAAACTATGGAGCTTTCGGACGATGAAATTAATAAAGGCTTGACAGCCGCGCTCGCGGGCGGCGATGTTACGCCTGTGGTTAAGGCTACTGCGACCACCGCAGAGGGCATTGAAGAGCTGCTTGACTTAATTATAAACTCCTTCCCGTCACCTGCTGATGTCGAGGGCGAGCCGCTCGCAGACGGAAAGAAGGCGAAATACGACGAATCCGCACCGCTTACCGCATTTGTATTTAAGACAATCGCTGACCCGTTCGTCGGGAAGATGAGCTTCATTAAAATTATTACAGGCTCGCTGAACCCTAAGACAGAGCCGATTAACACAAGAACAGGCGAGCCCGAGCGCTTCGGCAAGCTCTTAGCTCTCAAAGGCAAGAAGCAGGAAGACATGACCGAAGCCTTCGCGGGGGATATAGTAGCGATTACAAGGCTGAACGCCGTCACAGGCGACGCACTCTGCGCGCCCGGTAAAACTGCGGAATTCTCGATGATTGAGTTCCCTGTTGCTGTTTTCTTCCAGGCAGTTGCCGCAAAAGGCAAGGGCGATGAAGCTAAAATAAGCGATGCGATTACAAAAATCCTTGAAGAAGACCGCGTTCTCAATTACGTGAATAACTCCGAAACACGCCAGCGGGTACTCGGCGGACTCGGCGACCAGCACCTTAATTATACTATCAGCAAGATGAAGTCAAAGTTCGGCGTTGACGTTGAGCTTTCCGAGCCGATTATCGCTTACCGCGAAACCGTGCGCAAAAAGGTCACAGGAATCGAAGGCAAGCACAAGAAGCAATCGGGCGGCGCAGGGCAGTTCGGCGTTGTTGTTATGGACTTTGAGCCGCACACAGAGGACGAGCTCGTATTTGAAGAAAAGGTTTTCGGCGGAAGCGTACCAAAGCAGTTCTTCCCCGCTGTTGAAAAAGGCTTGCGCGAAAGCGTTGAGCACGGCGTGCTCGCAGGTTATCCTGTGGTAAGGCTTAAAGCGACGCTGACCGACGGCAAGTATCACCCCGTTGACAGTAAGGAAATCGCGTTTGTGCAGGCGGCGCGCCTTGCGTTCAAGGACGGCGTGAAAGCGGCTTCTCCTTGTCTCCTTGAGCCGATTCTCTCCCTTAAAATCCTTGTCGGCGACGATAACACAGGCGACGTCATGGGAATAGTCAACAAGCGGCGCGGCTCTGTTCTCGGGACGAATCCCGCAGGCGACGGCATGACCGAGGTTGTAGCGGAAATGCCGCAGGCGGAAACCTCAGACTTCGCGCTTGTAATTCTGCAAATGACAAAGGGTCTCGGAAGCTTTACGCAGGAATTCGCACGTTACCAGGAATTACCGCAGACACTCGAAGCAGAAGTAATCGCGAACGCGCCTAAGGTAAAGCATGAGGTTTAAAGGTTTAATTTAATATAAACACAAGCTCAGCCGCCTAATGTAAAAATTAGGCGGCTGTTATAAACAGTAAATTTTTTCACAAAACCCCTTGACATTCCGATAATTTTATGTTATCATGTTTACAAATCACGAAAAAGGTTCAGGTAAAATTAAGTGAAAATGGCTGATTTAATCATGACTAATACTTGGCGTTGGCGTTCTTTAGTGGCTTTCACTGAATCACGCCTGTTTGTGTTGTAAATTGCTATTTTTATAGTTTTATTGTACTTAAAACAGATTCAGCGTATCAGTGAACAGTTCATTGATGCGCTATTATTATTGAAATAATTATTGAAACAGATATTGAGAGGAGCAACGAAATCATGGCAATTTCAGAAGCAGAAGCAAAAACAGCGCGATACAGAATGGTGAGCCGTTTTGCAAACGAAGTCAGCACCGTTATTGACGTCGCAGGCGTGAAAATCGGCGAGGGGTACTTCCCTGTTATTTCAGGTCCCTGCAGTGTTGAGGGCGAAGAACAGGTCATCGCGATTGCAAAAAGCATAAAGGCAAGCGGCGCGAAAATCCTGCGGGGCGGCGCGTTTAAGCCGCGCACGTCGCCCTATGACTTTCAGGGTATGCAGGCGGAGGGTTTGGAGCTGCTGTCGCTGGCAAAGCGGGAAACAGGCTTGCCGATTGTTTCCGAGATTATGAACCAGTCGCAGATTGAGCTGTTTCACGACGTTGACATTGTGCAAATCGGCGCAAGAAATATGCAGAACTTCGACCTGCTCAAAGCCGTCGGCGGCATAAAACAACCCGTACTCTTAAAGCGCGGACTCGCGAACACGATTGAGGAATTTCTTATGAGCGCGGAGTATATCGTGGCTTCCGGCAACCCGAATGTAATCCTCTGCGAGCGCGGAATCCGCACCTTTGAGTCCATGACGCGCAATACGCTTGACTTATCGGCTGTGATTCTGCTGAAGCAAATGTCGCACCTGCCTGTAATCGCTGACCCGAGCCACGCCGCAGGAATCCGAAGCTTAGTCGCGCCGCTTGCGGGAGCGATATTAGCAGTCGGCGCGGACGGGATAATGATTGAAACGCACAACGACCCCGCAAACGCTCTCTGTGACGGCGCGCAGTCGCTTGACTTAGAGCAGTTCGCGGACTTGATGAAGGACATGAAGAAACGTGCAGAATTTGAAGGGAAGGTGATTTAAGATGTACAGACCTACATTGGAAGTGGCGAGAGCCGTAAATAAAAGCTTTAAAATTATTCCCGTCAGCGCCGAAATGCTCGCAGACGAAATTACACCTGTTATGCTTCTTAAAAAGCTGAAAAAGGTCAGCGGAAACTGCTTTATTTTAGAAAGCGCGGAAGACTCGAAAAGGTGGGGACGGTATACGTTTCTTGGCTTCGACCCAAAGACAGAAATTTCATGCTTAAACGGCATGGCGAAGCTCAAAACAGGCAACACCTTTGAAATAAAAACCGAGAATCCCAACGTGCTGATTAAAAATATATTAACCGAACACAAGAGCGTAAAATTCGACTATCTGCCGCCGTTTACGGGCGGCTTGGTGGGGTATTTCGGTTATGATTATGCGAAGTATACTACGCCTGAGCTGAAGCTCGACGCGCCTGACGACGAAGGCTTTAACGATGTTGACTTAATGCTTTTCGATAAAATTATCGCGTTTGATAATTTTAAGCAGAAAATAATCATCATGGTGAATATCAGCACGGAAAACCTTGAAGAAAACTACGCAAACGCTGTCAAGCAGCTCGATTATATCAAGGACATAATCACAAACGGCGAAGCGGAGGAAACTGCCCCGCCGCAGTTAAAATCAGAGTTCAAGCCGCTGTTTGATAAAGACGAATTCTGTGCAATTGTAAGCAAGGCGAAAAAACACATCGCGGACGGCGAGGTCTCGCAGGTCGTGCTTTCAAATCGGCTTGAAGCCGATTTTGAGGGCAGTATTCTGAACGCCTACCGCGTGCTTCGCACGATAAATCCGTCACCTTATATGTTCTATTTTTCGGGCAGTACGATTGAGATTGCGGGGGCTTCTCCCGAAACCTTGGTCAAGCTGCAGGACGGCAAGCTGCATACCTTTCCGATTGCGGGGACGCGTCCGCGCGGCGTTGATAATCATGAGGATATTGCACTTGAGGAGGATTTGCTCTCTGACGAAAAAGAACGCTCGGAGCATAATATGCTCGTTGATTTAGGGCAGGAGGACTTGCGGAAAATCAGCAAGGAGGGCAGCGTGAAAATCGAAAAGTATATGCGAATCCTGCGCTTCTCGCACGTTATGCACATCTGCTCGGAAATCAGCGGCGAAATACGCGAGGATTTAACAGGGCTTGACGCGATTAACTCTGTTTTGCCCGCAGGGACGCTGTCGGGCGCGCCGAAAATAAAAGCCATGCAAATCATAAACGAGCTTGAAAATAAAAAGCGCGGGATTTACGGCGGCGCAATTGGTTATCTTGATTTTGCGGGCAACATGGATACCTGCATTGCAATCCGCGCGGCTTACAAAAAAGGCGAAAAAGTTTTTATTCGCTCGGGCGCAGGCGTGGTCGCGGGGAGCGTCCCCGAAGCCGAGTATCAGGAGTGCGTGAACAAGGCGCAGGCGGTCAAAAGCGCGCTTGAGCAGGCAGCGGAGGTTATAAAGTAATGACAAGCACAACTTTAATTATGCTGATTGGCATATTTATTACGCTGTTCATCTGGATTTTCAAGCCGTTCAAGCTTCCTTACGCGGTCGGCGGATTGTTTTTGGCGGTCTTCGCACTTGTAATCGGGCTCAGCCCCGCTGTAGTCTTTTCGGGCTTTTCGGGCGCGGCAGTTTGGACACTGATTCCTGCTTTGTTCTTCGGATTTGTCTTGCAAAAAACAGGGCTCGGCAAGCGTATCGCGCTCGGCATTATCAAGATTTTCAAGCCGTCATATCCGTCGCTCGTGCTTGCGTGGGTGCTGATTGGAATCGTTTTAAGCATGATGACACCGTCGATTACCGTGCGGGTAGCGATTGTGATTCCGATTGCACTGCAATGCTGTGAATTATGTAAGCTGCAAAAAGGTTCAAAAGGAAATTCGCTGATTTTATTAACAGCGTTCGCGATGGCTTTAATCCCCGGCTCGGGCTGGCTGTCGGGGTTACTTGCAGGTCCGATTGTGCAGAATATGTACAGCAACGCAGGGCTTGCAGGTATGGTCACGTTCGGCAGTTGGTTTGAAGTGCTGTTCTTGCCGATGATGATTATAACTGTGCTGACGGCAGTCGGCGGCTTGCTTCTGCTGAAGCCCAAGGACAAAATCCCCGCTGAAGTCGTCAGCGAAATAAAAGCGCAGGTTATGCCAAAAATGACACGGCATGAAATATTCTCTTTAGCTATTCTTTCTGGCGTTTTCGTGATGTTTTTGACGAGCTCGCTTCATAAAATCCCCGACGCGGCGGTGTGCCTCAGCGCGGTAATTCTGTTTTTTGTTTTCGGCGTCATAGACTCAAAAGAATTTAATTCGGGCGTTAACTGGGACTTGGTAATATTCATAGGCATGGCGATTAGCTTAGGCGCGATTTTCACCGAAACAGGAATTTCCGCTCTGCTCTCGTCGGTCATCGTACCTGCGCTTGCGCCCATTGCGGGAAATCCGTGGCTGTTTATGTTCGGGGTTGTGATTTTTATGTTTATTTGGAGATTCGTTGACATTGCGATTTTCATTCCGACTATGGCGATTATTATTCCGATTCTGCCTGATATTCAGGAGGCTTACAACATTCATCCGCTCGTGTGGATTCCGACGTTTATTTTCGCGGCGAACGCCTTTTTCATGTCTTATCAGAACATCTGGGCGATGATGAGCAAGTCAATGTCGGGCGACAGAGCGTGGAGCAATAAGCATCTCGGTTTATACGGCGTTGTATACTTCGCAGCGTGTATGCTTACATTAACAATCGCAATCCCGATGTGGATTAGTCAAGGTTTATTTTAACGTAGGGGCGATTATTAATCGCCCGTGAAAGGAACTAAAAATGATAAAAGAAGCAATACTGACACTTACGAAAAAGCAAGATTTAACCTTTGAGGAAGCAAAAGCCGTTATGAACGAAATCATGACGGGAGAAGCAACGCCTGTTCAGATGAGCGCGTATCTCACCGCGCTTAGCTTAAAAGGCGAGACGATTGACGAAATCACGGCTTCCGCCGCAGGTATGCGCGCCCATTGTGTGCGGCTTCTGCACGATATTGACGCGCTCGAAATCGTCGGCACAGGCGGCGACCACTCGAATACATTTAATATTTCTACAGCGGCGGCGATAATTACAGCGGCGGCGGGGATTCCTGTCGCGAAGCACGGAAATCGCAGTGCGTCGAGCAAATGCGGCGCGGCAGACGTGCTCGAAGCGCTCGGCGTGAACATAAATATACCGCCCGAAAAGAGCGCGGAATTGCTCAAAAAAATCAATATCTGCTTCCTCTTCGCACAGAATTATCATATCTCCATGAAGTACGTTGCGCCGATTCGCAGGGAGCTCGGAATCCGCACTGTGTTCAATATTTTAGGGCCTCTGACGAATCCAGCAGGCGCGAAAATGGAGCTCATGGGCGTTTATGACAAGGAACTCGCCGAGCCGCTTGCGCAGGTGCTGAACAACTTAGGCGTCAACAACGCAATGGTGGTGCACGGTGAGGACGGGCTTGACGAAATCTCGATGTGCGCGCCGACTTTTATCTGCGAGGTGCGGGACGGCTGGGTTCGCAAGTACGAAATTACGCCGGAGCAATTTGGCTTCGAGCGGTGCAAGCCCGAGGATTTGAGAGGCGGCGAGCCGCAGGAAAACGCCGAGATTTTAAAGCAAATCGTAGGGGCGAACAGTGTTCGCCCGTGCGCGAAGCGCAACGCAGCGGTTTTAAACGCTGCAGCAGCAATGTTCGTAACGGGCAAATACGAGTCAATAGGCGCGGCGGTAAAGGTCGCAGAAGAGGTCATAGACAGCGGAAAAGCGAAAACTAAATTAGAGGAGTTCGTGAAATATTCAAATGAAAACTAATATATTGCAGGAAATTGCAGAGCGCACAAAAGAGCGCGTTGAAGCGCAGAAAAAAATAGTCACGGCTGATGAAATTATCGCGAAGGCGCAGGCTTTGCCTGTCGGCGGCTTTAGGCTTGCGAAGGCATTGAAAAGCGATGACATTGCCTTCATCTGCGAGGTGAAAAAAGCCTCGCCGTCAAAAGGAATCATCGCAGAAGATTTCGATTATATTAACATCGCAAAAAACTACGAAAAGGCAGGCGCGGCGGCGATTTCCGTGCTTACCGAGCCGTTCTGGTTCAAGGGTGCGGATTCGTATTTGCGCGAGATTGCAGATGCTGTAAATATTCCGTTATTACGGAAAGACTTCACGGTTGACAGCTACATGATTTACGAGGCGAAGCTACTCGGCGCGAGCGCGGTGCTTCTAATCTGCGCGATTTTAGACCGCGAAACAATTTCCCGGTACATCAAAATCGCTGACAGCTTGGGCTTGTGCTCGCTCGTTGAGGTTCATGATGAGGCAGAGGTTGAAATGGCTTTATCAGCCGGTGCGCGAATCATCGGCGTGAATAACCGCAATTTGAAAACCTTTGAGGTTGACATTACGCTTTCCGAGCGTTTGCGGAAACTTGTGCCGAGCGATATTATTTTCGTGGCTGAAAGCGGAATTAAAACCCGCGAAGATGTGCAAAGACTGCGCGAAGTAGGCACTGATGCAGTGCTTGTCGGCGAGACTTTAATGAGGGGAGCGGAGCTGAAATCGCTGAGGTAAAAATTAAAATTTGCGGGCTTTTCCGCGCGGAAGACATAGAAGCGGTAAACGCTTTAAAGCCCGATTATATCGGCTTTGTCTTCGCTGAAAGTAAACGCAAGGTCACGCCTGAACAGGCTTTAATACTACGCAAAAGCCTGCACCCCGATATAATTCCTGTCGGCGTGTTCGTGAATGAAACGCAGGAATTTATGCAAAGCTTAGTTGACGGCGGTGTGATTAACATAATCCAAACGCCGACTCACGTGGGGGAATATTTAATCTTCGACAGCCCGAAGCCCGGCTCAGGAAAGACCTTCGATTGGAGCACGATTCCTAAGGATTCGCCGCCGTTTTTCTTAGCAGGCGGACTGAATCCCGAGAACGTAAAGGAAGCAATAGAGCAGGTAAATCCTTTCGCCGTGGACGTGAGCAGTGGCGTTGAAACAAACGGCATAAAAGACCCCGAAAAAATAAAAGATTTTATTAGGAGAGTTAGAAATGGAAAGTAGAAAAGGCAGGTTCGGCGAATTCGGCGGGCAGTATGTCGCTGAAACTCTGATGAGCATTTTGCACGAGCTTGAAAAAGCGTATCTGCATTACAAAAACGACGCAAAATTTAAAAAAGAACTGCTTGACTTACTGCAAAAATATGCAGGCAGACCGTCGCTTTTGTACTACGCGGAGAAGATGACCGCTGACCTCGGCGGCGCGAAGATTTACTTCAAGCGCGAGGACTTAAATCACACGGGCTCGCACAAAATTAACAACGTTTTGGGGCAGGTTCTGCTCGCGAAAAAAATGGGGAAAACCCGCGTAATTGCCGAAACAGGCGCAGGTCAGCACGGCGTTGCAACCGCGACAGCGGCGGCACTTATGGGGCTTGAATGTGAGATTTTCATGGGCAAGGAGGACACCGAGCGGCAGGCTCTGAACGTCTTCCGCATGGAATTACTCGGCGCGAAGGTTCACCCTGTCACGAGCGGCACAATGACGCTCAAGGACGCTGTTAACGAGACTATGCGCGAGTGGGTTTCGCGCACCTGCGATACACATTACGTGCTTGGCTCAGTCATGGGCCCGCACCCGTTCCCTACAATCGTCCGTGACTTTCAGAAAATTATCAGCGAGGAAGTCAAAGCGCAGATTCTTGAAGCTGAGGGCAGACTGCCCGATGCGGTTGTCGCCTGTATCGGCGGCGGAAGCAACGCGATTGGCGCGTTTTTCGACTTTATTGAAGACAAAAGCGTCCGTTTAATCGGCTGTGAAGCCGCGGGGAAGGGCGTCGATACCCCCGAAAACGCCGCCACCATGACGCTCGGAACGACAGGAATTTTCCACGGAATGAAGTCGCTGTTCTGCCAGGACGAATATGGGCAGATTGCGCCGGTGTATTCGATTTCTGCAGGGCTTGACTATCCCGGAATAGGTCCCGAGCACGCCTATTTAGCGGACATTAAACGCGCGGAATACGTTCCTGTTACAGACGCGGAGGCAGTCAGCGCGTTCGAGTATTTATCGCGCACCGAGGGGATTATTCCCGCTATTGAATCGGCGCACGCTGTTGCATATGTGCGCAAATTAGCACCGACGCTTGACAAAAACCAAATCATCGTCGTGAATTTATCGGGCAGGGGCGACAAGGACGTTGCTTCGATTGCGCGGTTTAAAGGAGTGAATATCAATGAACAATGAACAATGTACAATTAACAATGCATTTAAAGGCAAAAAAGCGTTCATCGCTTTTATCACAGGCGGCGACCCCGACATTGAAACTACAGAAAAATTAATCGTCGAAATGGCGCAGTCGGGCGTTGACATAATCGAAATCGGCGTGCCTTTTTCTGACCCTGTCGCGGAGGGTCCCGTGATTCAGCAGGCTGACGAGCGCGCGCTCCGCGCAGGCTGTACGGTTGACAAGCTACTTGACATGATTAAGCGAGTGCGCCCTAAGGTTGAAATTCCGCTGCTTTTCATGAGCTACATTAATCCGATTTTCGTTTACGGCAAGGAAAAATTCATGCAAAGGTGCGCAGACTCTGGGATTCAGGGCGTAATAATACCCGACCTGCCCTTCGAGGAGAAAGGCGAGCTGTCGGGTGAATGTGCAAAGTATAACATAGCTTTAATTTCGCTGATTGCGCCGACGTCAGGCGAGCGAATCGAAACGATTGCGAGAGAGTCCGAGGGCTTTATCTACTGCGTTTCATCGCTCGGCGTTACCGGAGTCCGCGGAGAAATAAACACGAACATAACCGAAATGACAGCGCGCGCAAAGAGCGTTTCAGACACGCCCTGCGCAATCGGCTTCGGGATTTCAACGCCGGAGCAGGCGCGCACTATGGCAGAGCTTGCGGACGGCGTAATCATCGGCAGTGCGATTGTAAAAATCATCGCAGAGCACGGCGTAAACTGCATCGAGCCCGTGAAAAAGTATGTAAAAAGCATTAAAGAAGCTCTTGCGTAAGCTTTGCCGCGGCGTCGAAGTCGCTGTAAATATACAGTTTGTCGCGGATTTGTTCAAGCGCAGTGGTGGTTTCATACCGCCACTGCTTTTCTTTCAGCTTGTCAAGCGCGGCGTAAGCCGCGTCGTCGTCGTAGCCTTCGCAGGCGGTTTTGATTATTTGCAATTGTGCTTTTAAGAAATCAACATCTTCTTCAACAGGCGGCGCGTCGGGGACGTCGCGCCCTACAGGCTTGTATTTCAAAACAAGTGCTTCCAGCGTTTTTATGAAAGCCTCCGCGTCGCCCGCAAAGCCTGTCTGTTCAAGCTCTGCCGCCATTTGTGCGGCTTCATGCTCGCCGACGTTTGCGAGCGCAGACTTCATCGCGTGAGCAGTAGTTGTGAACATATTTAAGTCGCCGCTTTGGGTAGTTTCTTTAAGCGAAGCGATTGCGTCCTCTGCGTCAAGACAGAAAATTTGCAACAGCTTGGCGAACTTTTCAGACGCTTCGGGAATAGCGGTACCGGTTTGGGGCTTTTCCGGTGCTTCTTTCTCGGCGTCTTTCGCTTCGCGATTGTCACGTATGAACTTGTTTAAAATCAAATCCATGCGCTTAATATTTATCGGCTTTGAAATGAATCCGTCGAAGCCGTTCTGCATAAACATATCCTCGTTGCCCGCTAATGCGTTCGCGGTCAGCGCGACAACCGCGCCTTTAAAGCCCATTGCGCGGAGTCTCTGCGTGGTTTCGACTCCGTCCATTTTCGGCATCATGTGGTCCATGAAAATGATGTCGTAGCCGCTGTATTTCTCAACTGCTTCAATAGCGGCGAAGCCGCTGGTCGCTGTATCAATTTGCAGCTCATACGCATTCAGCAAGCCCTCAGCCACATATATATTCGTCATGACGTCGTCAACAATCAGAACCCTGCCGTACGGCATGGGTGTTCGTATTAACTGTTCTCTTTCCCTCTGCCGCTCGCCTGTAAACGAAAAGCCCTTCAGCTTTTCGGCGAGCCCTGCACCAATCACATCACATTCGACCGCCTTTTGCCGAACCGTAACAGTGAAGATACTGCCCTTGCCGTAGCGGCTGTTAACCGCAATCGTGCCGTTCATGGTTTCTACGAGCTTTTTGGTTATATTAAGTCCCAGCCCTGTCCCCTCAGTTGCGTAATTCGTCTCAGCGTTAAAACGGGTATACTCAGCGAATAACAGCTTCTGGTCTTCTTTTTTCATACCCTGCCCTGTGTCCTCTATCGCGAAGTGCAGAGTCACGTTGCAGTCGTAAACCGTGTGAAAAACCGAAAGCTTTACAAAGCCCTTTTCGGTGTATTTAAAGGCGTTCGAGAGCAGGTTGCTGAGGATTTGTTTTATGCGGAGCTCGTCGCCTATGAGCCTTGACGGAAGCGTTTCGTCGAGCTCTAATTTAAACTCAATCGGCTTCGTGCCAATGCGCACAAGGTTCAGCTGAACCGCGTCGTTAATCAAGTCGGAAACAGCGTATTCAACAGGGTGAAGCTCAAGCTTTCCTGTTTCTATTTTCGACATATCGAGAATATCGTTGATAATTCCGAGTAAGTTATTACCCGAGCTGTTAATCTGCTTCAGCGTCTGCTCGTATTCAGACGGAATGTTCGCCTTTTGCATTTCAATCTGCGAAATACCGATAATTGCATTCATCGGCGTGCGGATTTCATGCGACATGGCGGCAAGGAAATTCGTTTTACTTCTGTTGGCTTCCTCGGCTTCGTTCTTGGCTTCCATAATCGGCGTAATGTCTGAAAGCTCAATCGTGCGGACGGTTTTCCCGCTGTCCATGCTCATGAGCGAGGAGCGCAGGAAGAACCAAAAGCGGACGCCTTCAATCGTCAGCGAGTGGTTGCTTTCGATACTGCCGTCGGAGCTTTCCAAGATTTCCTGGAACATCGTCGTCATCTCTCCGCCGCGGCAAAGGTCAAGCACGGGGCGGTTGAGCGCGTATTCACGGCGGGAAATCCCGAGCCACTTCGCAAAAGAGTCGCTGATGTATTCAACCTTGGATTTCTCGTTAATTATAACCATGTAGCCCGGCGTGTTATCAAGAAGCATATCGAAAATATGCTCTGTACGCTTCGAGCGCACAGAAGTCCCGATAATAACAGTGCAGATGAAAAGCACAAGCAGATTAACTAATATTAACCCCGCGAGCCCGTAAATATCACCCATGACAGTTTCCATCGCGCTCATACTTATGCCGAGCCCGAAGGAAAAAAACGCTGTTACCGTAACAGATGTCAGCATTGAAATAAAAAGCCCTCTGCGGTCTAAGTACATCATACTGACTAAAGAACAGCCGATTAAAAAGATGTAAACGTACCACTCGCCGACCGGCGGAACGAATGCAACCCATATAATTTCGGGAATCGCGAACGCAAGCCCCGAAAGCGCGGCGGCTGTACGGTTTGAGAAGCGGCTACTCGTTACGATAAATGCAAAAATAAGAATAACCAAGCCGGTAACTGCGCGGTGCAGCCAGAAGCTCGGCTCGATTTCTGCGTTTGTCATGACTAATAACAGTTTAACAACCACGTATATAATGACGGCTATCCGCGTGCATTTCCGCGCAACCGCGCTGAGGTCGCTTTTTCTATTTATCACCTATGAGCCCCTCCTCCGGATGGTTGTAAATTCGCGGAAGCTTTTTAATATCAATGCCTGCGGGCAGTACAAAATTAACAGAAGCAGGTACAATTTCATATTCAATTTCGGTCTCGTAAAATATCTCGCCGTCAAGCGAAACGCACATGACCTCGTCAGAGCTGACCTTGATTTTCTTGCCGCTGAAATGCTTGATTCTTTCGGGGATTTTCCGATACTTTCCTTTTGTATAAGGGCTGACGGTTGCAAGCATTTTAAAAGGCGGCATATTGCAAAGCAGGTACACATCTAACTTCCCGTCATTGGGGTGCGCATCTATAGCGGGGAACATATTTTTCCCGTAGCAGGGCCCGTTGAAAATATTCACCGACGCGTATTTACAGTCGCCGCTGACAACAACACCGTCAACCTCTACTGTGTATTTCTGCGTGCAGGCGCGTCCGCTGAGAACCTCTACAATCGCAGGGAATACGTAGCAGAAGTTCGCAGGTAATAGAGTGCTTTCTATCAACCTTGTGCTTTCGCGGCTTGAGCGCGCTTCCATGCCGATTAACGAATGAGAAATCCCGTGAATATTACCCACGCGAAACGTATCAAGCGGCGTTGTTCCCGCTTCGACTTGATTTTTTATCGAACGGAATAAATGCAGGTTTTCTGTCCCGAAATAAAACAAAAGCTCACCGCTTGTCCCCATTGGATACATCGCGACGGAAACCTCGGTGTTTTTAACGCCGACTACGCCGTTCGTGATTTCAAACAGCGTCCCGCTTCCGCCGAAGCAATGAACTCTTACGGGCGTTTCCGCCTCCGTAACATAACGCCGCACGAAGCCCGTAGCGTCTCTGTTCCAGCGCGTAACGTGAATATCATAGGAATGTTGCGGGTTTTCTATGAAAAACGATACGATTTCGTCGGTAATTTCAGCAACCCTGCCTTTTACCTTTTCTGCGCCCGGGTTGATTATGAATAAGTGCTTCATTCCTCCGCCGCGTCCGCGTTTGCGCTTCCTGTGTTCCCTATGTTCATCGACTCCACCCAAAAATCATCAGCGACGTTCAAAAATGCTTCTACTATTTTAGGGTCAAAGTGAATCCCGCTGTCCTCTTTGATGATTTCGACTGCCTTTTCGTGGGTGAACGGCTTCTTGTACGGACGCTCGGAAACGAGCGCGTCATACACGTCTGCAATCGCCATGATTCTGCCTTCAAGCGGGATTTCCTCTCCCGAAAGCCCGTAAGGATAGCCCGTACCGTTCCACTTTTCATGGTGATAGCCCGCGAATTTCTTGGCGTGACGCAGAAACTTGTCCTCCTGCGCCTTGCTGATGATTCCGTCGATAATCTTCTCGCCGTCGGTGCAATGCTCTTTTATTTTCGCGAATTCCTCGTCGCTCAGCTTGCCCGGCTTATTCAGAATCAGGTCGCTGACGTTGATTTTACCAACGTCGTGCAGCTGTGCCGAGGGAATCAATAAATCCAAGTCCCAGCGCGAGACTTCATCTGCGTAAATATCGGAATTCAACATTTCATTCACTAAAATTGATAAATATCGCTGCGTGCGGTCGATATGCCCGCCCGTGACCTCGTCGCGGTTTTCCACCATGTTTGCGATTACGCTGATTGTCGCGTTATGTACCTTGCGGACGCTTTTTAGGCTCTCCTTAATCAGCAGGTCTGTTTCAATATGCGTTTCCAAGCGTCTGCGTAAAACCGGCGCGGAGAAAGGCTTACTGATAAAATCCATCGCACCCATTTCAAAGCCGCGGATTTCCGATGCCGCGTCGTGCTTTGCGGTAAGAAAAATAACAGGTATTTGTTTTAAATTAGCGTCGGCTTTGAGTGCCGCTAACGCTTCATAGCCGTCCATTTCAGGCATATCAACGTCAAGCAGAATCAAGTCGGGCGTGATTTTTTCCAAAAGCTGAAACATACGCTCAGCAGAGGGGAGCGCAAAGGTTTTAAATGCGCCTTCAAGCGCGTCTTTGGCTGTAACTAAGTTGGTCGCGTTATCATCTACAATAAAAATTGTTTTCATTTTTCTTGAATTCCCCTTGAAAAACTGTAGTTTAAGGGGCAAACTACCCCATATTAATTATAGTACACTATAAGGGCATATTTGTCAATAGTGCTTTGCGAGTTTTTGCAAGTTTACAAAACTTTTACGTATCAGCCGAGCGCGACGTCTAACCCCATCATAACCGCAAACCCGAAAAGCACGCCGAAGCTCGCTATGACCTTGTTTTCCTTGAGGGCTTCGGGGAGCAGCTCTGTGCAAGCGACTGCAATCATTGCGCCCGCCGAAAAAGACAGCGCGAGCGGGAGCGCATTACGCATTGACAGCGCGAACAAAACGCCTAAAACGCCCGCAACAGGCTCGACAATCCCCGACGCCTGCCCGATGAAGAAGCTTTTGCGGCGGGAGAAGCCGTCGCGGTAGAGCGGCATAGAAACGCAGACGCCCTCGGGGAAATTTTGCAACGCAATCCCGAAAGCCAGCATTACCGCGCCCATAATCGATGCGCCCTCAACGCCCGCCGCCACACTCCCGAATGCAACACCGACGGCGAGCCCTTCGGGAATATTATGTAAAGTCACGGAGGAAGCAAGCAGAATCGAACGTTTATAAGTCGTGCCTTTCGCGTTAATCACAGCCGAGCGCGAAAGCAAAATGTCCGCGACTATTACGAACACGCCGCCCGACACAAACCCTGCGGCGGCAGTAAGCCAGGCGTTCACGGCGAGCTCGTCGGCAAGCGCAATCGCAGGCTCAAGAAGCGACCAAAAAGATGCCGCAATCATAACTCCTGCGGCGAAGCCGAGCATCATGTCCAAGACCTTTTGGTTCATCGTCTTGAAAAAGAAAACAACACCTGCCCCAAGTGCTGTTACAAAATAAGTGAAAAGAGTCGCGAAAAGCCCTTGCAAAACAGGGTTTAATTCAAGAAACCATTGCATAAGCACATCACCTCGTTTATAATGCTATCTATTATATGCGCGAGGTGATGTGCTTGCTACTCTGCTATTTTTCCGCTCCCCAAGCTAATTTATGCGCTTTCATGAGCTCGCTGATTGTTGCAATTGCTTTCTCGTCCACGCCCTGCAGTGCCAATAATTCCCGCTCGCTGACTGCTTTTAAGAAGTTCAGCGTTTTGTATTCTTTCATGCGCAAAGCCTCCGCCGCGCCCGCGTCCAAGCGGTTCAGCAAAACGTCAATCGGCACGGTTTTATACGGTTCTTTAAACGGGAACTTCTTGTCAAATTCTAATGTTTCTTTTTGCGTCAGGCTCTCGTAAACAGGGTCGATGTAAGCCTTTCCGCTGATGTTGTCAAGCGCATTTTCATAAAGCGGATAAACCATCAAAGCATCGAAAACACTGCCGTCAGGCGTAGTTATGCCGAACTCATCGGCGCGGCGGAAGCCGACACGCGGGTAATAATCGGGGTGCCCGTAAATAAGCACTGCGCGAAAATTCATGCTTCGTGCAATCTCAAAGGTATGGCTCATTAAGGCTCTGCCTATACCCTTGCTTTGATGCTCAGTTGAAACAGTCAGCGGTCCGAACGTCAGAATTTCGTGGTTATTCCCCGCGCTGTCTTTAATCCGCGCTCTTGTGTAAATAATGTGAGCAACGAGTTCGCCGTCAAGCTCTGCAACGTAGTTTAGCTCCGTCACAAGCGCGGCGCAGTTGCGAAGCTTGCTGACTAAGAAATGCTCGTCGCAGATTTGTCGGTCGTCCTCCCAGAATCCCCAAAAAGTCTCGCGGGTCATCGCCTCGACGTTGTAGTAATCGTCGGGCGTTTCTAATCGCATTTTTAAATTTAAATTTAAATTCATAGCTTTATTTCTCTCATTTCGTAAATTTTTTGAAGTGCGTTAATTTGCAGTTTTTTCTCTTCGGGTGTTTCACCGAATTTATACCATTCAACGAACCTGTAACCGAAAATAATAAGCATTAATTCATAAACGCAGTTGTCTTTAATATCCGCGGCGGCATATTCCGAAAAGCCTTTGTAATAGGCGGGAGCGCATTTTCGGTAGTATCCGGTCATGCTTTGAATATCCGCTTCGTCCGCAATCAGAGCCGCAATATCCTCGCCGAAGTAACCCCAACCCGCAGTATCCCAGTCAATCAAGCGTATACCGCTGTCGGTATAAAAAATATTCGTGTTCCAGAAATCCCTGTGACAAAGCACCACAGGCAGCTTTTCAATGTGCCTGAATATTTCCTCCGAGCTCTCGTCAATTTCAATAAGCATTCGACATAAATGCTCCGGGATTCCGCAGTCATCAGAGCGGATATAATCGTAAAGCTCACTCCAGCCTCTGTAGTGTAAATAATTCTGCTTTAAAAAACCGGTGTTGCTGAAATTTGCAATGCTTTGCAGTACCCGGGGCTTTTCAGCGTATAATCTGCCCTGAAACCGCCCGAGCTCATACGCGGCTTGCTCAAGCATTTCCGCAGTTAAATCCGCGCCAGTTACGCCGCCGATATGCTCAAGCCATAATTGATATTCATCGCCGTTTTCATTCATTTCGGCGTGATAACATTCCGCCCATCTCAACGAATCATCGAATAGCTCGCAAAAGCCCGATTTATATAAATCATACTCCCTGCGCCATGAATCGAAATCGAAACTACGCCCCCATTTCTTCTGCGTTTTAAGCACTGCTTTTTCGCACTCTATTAGCTTCACATCACCTACAGTTCCGCCGTGAAGCTGTGTTATTTTAACGCCGTTCATCAAGTATTTCTCCTTTTCTCGCTTTTATTTTTCCGCCACCACATCTCCATTTTCTGATATTCCGCGCTCTTTTGGCGCAGATATTCTTTCTTGTCCTCGGAATAGCTTGCGTCGCGTTTCAGCGACAGATAGCTTTCCCAGCGTCTGAGGGACAGCTCGCCGCTTTCAATCGCGTACTTAATTGCACAATTCGGCTCGCTTTCGTGGCGGCAGTCGCTGAAGCCGCATTGCCCGAAATACTGCTCAACATCGCCGAACATCTCGTCCACGCTCTCGCCTGCGTCCCACAGCCCAAGCTCACGCATTCCCGGCGTGTCGATAATCATTACACCTGACGGAAGCATAATTAATTCGCGGTGAGTCGTGGTATGTCTGCCGCGGCTGTCGTCCTCGCGAATCGCCTTGACCGCCATTAAATCCTCGCCCGCAAGTACGTTCACAAGGCTCGACTTCCCCACTCCCGACGAACCGAGAAACACTAATGTTTTCCGCGGTTTTAAGTAATCGTCAAGCTGTTCCAAGCCCTGCCGCGTAAGCGCGCTGACCGCGTAAACTCCCGCGCTTTTTGCAATTTTTTGCACGGCTTTTAACTGCTCGCTGTAGTCCTCCGCCAAGTCCGCCTTCGTAAGAATCACGGCAGGAAGAGCGCCGCTCTGCCACGCGATTGCAAGATAACGTTCGAGCCGCTTTAAGTTAAAGTCGCGGTTCAGCGACTGCATAATAAATACGTAGTCGAAATTTGCGGCGATTGCTTGCTCGCCTCTGCCCGGCGTCGGGTCGCGGCGCGAGAAAAAAGTCTTTCGCGGCAGAGTTTTTGTTATGCGGCTGTCGCCGCTTTGGTTGTAGTCAATCAGCACGAAGTCGCCCGCAGTCGGGAATGCCTCGCTCTGCTGATTAAAATACACGCCGCTTTTAAGTATAGCGGAAATGTGCCCGAATTCACAAATGAGCTCATACCGCTCACGGTGAACGGCGGTGACTCTTGCGATTGTTCCTGCTTCGTTTTCCTGCATAAAAGCAGGCGTAAAGCCGTAATCTGTTAAATTAGTTTTCAATGTTTTTCTCCTTAAATAATTTTTTGCACACAAAAAAGGATACGACCTCATCGTATCCCATTTCTCAAAAATGCTCACGAAAGGCAGCCTAATATTCTGTTAAGCTTCACTCACCATATTCAGTTCAGACACAAACATCAACTCCCTTCGGATTTAAGGTTATTTGCAGTATAGCATAAATTTCCGCGTTTGTCAAGCTAAAAATATACTTTGTGTTATTAAATAATCCGCGCTTTTCGGGCAATTATATTAACATGAAATACTTGAAAAACATTCTTGTTTTGTCGCTGTCGGCGGCGATTTTCGCGACACTGCGCGGGCGGAGGCTCGCTGTTTCGCGCTATAAAATTCACAGCAGTAAAATTAAAGGCAAGCTGCGAATCGCGCTGTTGTCTGACCTGCACAGCTTTAATCACGGCTCACTGCACGACCCGCAGTCGAAGCTTGTCAAAGCCATCGACGACAACAACCCCGATTTAATCGTGCTGACGGGGGACATCGCCGACCATATTATCCCGCACCTTTACACCAAAATCCTGCTCCGCAAGCTTGAGAAATACCCCGTGTTTTACGTCACGGGCAATCACGAGTATAAAAGCGGCGAAATCCGCGAAATCAAGCGGTTTTTCCGTGACCTGGGCGCGGTTGTTTTAGAGGGTGTGAACAGGAAAATAAATATTCGCGGCAACAGAATCAACGTCTGCGGAGTTGACGACGCGATTATCGGCGCAGAACGCTTCAAAAAACAGCTTCTCACCTGCGCCGAGCAAGCGGACATGAAGGATTTTACGATGCTTTTAACGCACCGCCCCGAAAAAGTAAACCTTTACAGACAGCTTAAATTTGATTTGATTTTAACCGGACACACTCACGGCGGAACGGTGATTATCCCGCGCTTTTTCAACGGTATCTACGCTGTTAATCAGGGCTTTCTTCCTAAGTATGCAGGCGGGCTTTACGATGTCGGGCGCGGGAATATGGTGGTGAGCAGAGGGCTTTCAAAAAGCTCACGGGGACTGCCGCGGGTTTTTAACCGACCGGAATTAGTGATTGTTGATGTTTGTGAGGAGTGACGCTTAATTTGCGGTTCTTTGCATTGCTAAATACAATATATCATGTTGACAAGCCCGAAATATTGTGTTATAATTTTACTATAATATAATAAAATCTCTAATCAAGCGCATATTATCTATGGGAGGTGATGCGCTTATGGGAGGAGGAATGTATAAAATGGGTTATCTTTACAAAACTCAATCAAACACTAAAAGCAACACATTCTCAGAAAAGATGTTATTAACCACTAATTCTAACATCGCGAAGGAAGCATTGGCGTATAAAATTTATTCTGATTTAATTGAAGCGTCAATAATAAATTCGCTCATTAGTAAAATGATTGATGAATTAATATTTAAGGAGGAAGCAAAAAATGGATGAAAACGCCAATACAAGCTTGGATAAAACTGAAGAGCTAACACAAAAACCAGATGTTTTAGATGAAATGCTTGACGATTTACCCGAAGAACGACAAAAGCAGATTAGAAAAAGCGTAATGACTATGATGTCTGTCACGAGTAACAATCCTATGACAGATATTGCTAAAAAGATTGACGGGGAACATATAACCGCATTTTTAAAAGAGAGTAATGAAAATATGCGTTTATCCTACAAAGACCGTTTTCAAACAAAAATAATAGGCATTATAGTTCTTGTTTTTGTTCTCTTGTTTTTGGTCATTATCGTCTTGGTTTTTAAAGATAGCCCTGATATAGTTGAAAAAATTATATACGCAACAGGCGGTCTTGTTTTCGGCGGATTAGGCGGATTTGGAATCGCAAAATATAAATCTTAGTTAAAATATTACATAAAAGGCGGCTTTTAGCCGCCTTTACCCATAAACATACAACCGACACATCAGCATACCATTATACAGCTTCCGATTCTTCGCCGCTTTCTGTCCGAAAAGCTTTTCAAACCTTTCGTCGGACGTAATCACGTACAGCTTATTCTCGCCGAGCGGCAGTAAGCTTGCACCCATCTCCTTGTAAATCCGCTCAGTGTCCGCTTTTTCGAGCATACGCTCGGCGTAAGGCGGGTTAGTGATTATTTTGCACGGCTTTGCAGGAAAATCAAAGCTTTTAACCTCGCGCACTTCCGCCTTGATATACTTCTCAACGCCTGCTTTGCGGGCGTTTTCGAGCGTCAGCCTAATACATTCGGGGTCGCTGTCGTAGCCGTAAGCCATAAAATCCGCGTCGGTTTTAATGCCCGCGCGGAGCAATTCGCGCTGTTCCTGCCACAAGCCTTTCGGTATAAACTCCCAGCTTTCGGCGGCGAAACGCCGATTTAAGCAGGGCGGGATATTCAAAGCCTTCAACGTAGATTCTATCAGAAAAGTCCCGCTCCCGCAGAACGGGTCAACGATTATATCTTTATCGCGCACCTTCGCAATGTCGATAATCCCTGCCGCCAACGTCTCCTTAATCGGCGCGGCGCCTGCCTTTTCGCGATAACCGCGCTTATGCAGACCCTCACCTGACGAGTCAAGAAAAACCGTCATTTCATCTTTATGCAAAAAGAAACGCACAGGATAATTCGCGCCCGATTCCGGAAGCGTTTTCGTTTTATAAGCACTGCTCATCGCTTCGGCTAACGCTTTTTTCAGCGTCCTTTGAAGCGCGGGTATGCTCGTTAATTTTGAGTTCACCGACTGCCCTTTAACAACAGGAAAAGCCGCGTCCTGCGGCAGAAAATCGCCGACAGGAAGCCGCTTTACATTATCGAAAACATCATCGAAGGTCTGCGCTTTGAACTTCGCAAGCACAACGCCGATTCGCTCGGCGACAGAACAGCCGAGACTCGCGCGGACAAGCGTCTCTGCCGTCCCCGTGAAGCTCACTCTTCCGTCAGTCACCTGCACGTCCTCGCCGCCCGCCCGCCGAACTTCAAAAGCAAGCGTTTTTTCAAGTCCAAAGTGACAAGGCGCAGTCATTTTTAATTCATGATTCATAATTCATAATTCATAATTTTCATATTTAATTCACATAGCATTATGCATTATGAATTATGCATTATGAATTTTAAGGATAGAACGGTCTGAAGCCTTCGGGGTCGCCGTGAACTTCCCAGTACGCCGCACCGCCGCCGCCGTCATGCTCTGTCGCGTTGCAGCTGTGCGGAATGTTCGACTGCCTGTAATATCCGCGCTGTGTGCTCGGACATCTCGAAGTCGCGATTAACCCCGTGTCTGCGCAGTACGACAGCTCTACTACCGAGCTGTCCGGCGTAAACCGCTTGGGAACAGTAGTATCGCTGAGCAGCTCCATGATATTACCCCACACAGTTGCAGGTGAAATCCAGTTGTCCATTCCCCAGTCCTGCAATTCCTTGTTGAGGTCATAGCCAAAGCGGTACGACCCTACATAATCGGGCGTAAGCGCGCAGTAGAGCAGGTTTTTCATATCGTTCGAGGTTCCTGTTTTACCTACTACTTCAATATTCGGGATTTCCGAGTAACGCCCTGTGCCGCCGGGGTCAGTCACGACTGTGCGAAGCATACGGTTCATAATCCACGCGCTGTCTTTTTCAATCGCCTGCGTTCCTGTTAAGTTCTGTTCAAGCACGATTCTGCCGCTGTTGTCAATCACGCGGTCGAATAAATAAGGCTCGTAATAAATCCCGCCGTTGCCGAAAATCGCATAAGCCGCAGTCAGCTCGTGAAGCCTTACGCCATGCGTAAACGCACCCAGCGCGAGCGGCGACCACGCCATGTCCGCCGTGCTGTCTAAGTTCGTAAAACCTACTCTGTCCACCAAGAACGAATAAGCGTCGCGGAAGCCTACCATAGAAAGAGCGCGCACTGAAACCGTGTTGAACGATTTCTGCAAAGCATACCAAGTCGAAACATACGCGCCCGAGCCGGGAATCGAGGTCTGCCCGAAGTTATAGGGCCAGTATTCAAGCGGAGAATCCGGGTTGTTCGGGTTTACCCGCTTCTCGCCGGAAGCGTCCCGCGTGTATGTCGAATAGGTCAGTATATTCATGTTTATGGCGGGCGCGTAAGGCACAAGCGGCTTAATCGTTGAGCCTATTGAACGTATCGCCTGTGTCGCGCGGTTAAAGCAGTTGTCGCCCGGCTTTTCGCCGAAGCCGCCCGCAAGCGCAACAACTCTGCCGCTGTAATCCATGACCACGAACGCACCTTGAATCAAGTCATTCGCGGGTGTGTTAATCGGAACTTCACTCCGCAGAAAGTTCATCGGATTAAGGAAAAACTCTTCTAACTTTTCCTGCATTTTTATGTCAACATTCAGATAAATCGTGTAACCGCCGCTTCTTATGAGTTCCATTGCGCGCTCATAGGAAACCCCGCGCTGCTCCGCGAGCTTCGTCGCAACCTGCCAAATCCCCGCATCTACATACCAGTCCTGCGTGACCTGATAATCGCCGTTCCACTTATAAGCCACAGGAAGAATCTGCTCCCAGGGTGTGTCTTCAAAATAAAGATTCGAGTCGTCGTCGCTAAGCCCCTGCAGCCCCCACCACTCGTTGTAACGCTCGTCCTCGTAGCCGAAATAGGTGCCTTCAACAGGGTTTCTGAAGCGAATCGGCTCCGCTAACGCTTCCTGATACTGCGCAGTAGTGATAAAGCCGCGGGTATACATCTGGTCAAGAGCTTCCTCCTGCCGAATCCGAGCCGAGCGGGCATTAATATAAGGATTCCAGTTGTGCGGTGAGGGGATAACCCCCGCCATAATCGCGGCTTCCGCAATCGTAATATCCCGCACGTCCTTCTCGAAATAATACCACGCCGCGCTCACTACCCCGCTCGAGGTTCCGCCGAAGCCTATGCGGTTCAGATAGCTTTCGAGTATGTCGAGCTTAGTATATTTTTGTTCAAGGCTGAGCGCACGGAAAATCTCGCGAAGCTTGCGCCCGACGTTAACCTTATCGTCAGTTGTCACGTTTTTCACTAACTGCTGAGTAATAGTCGAAGCACCGCGGACGTCCTCATCTGAGAACATCTCGCGGAAAATTACGCCGACTGTCCCGTACCAGTCCACGCCTTTATGCTCATAATATCTGTGGTCTTCGTTGGCGATAACCGCGTCGATTAAATGCTGAGGCATTTCGCCTATGTCAATCCAAATACGATTCTCGTCACCGGAAAGCCGCTTAACCTCAACCCACTCGCCCTCGTCGTCCTCGCCCGCGTCGGGGTCAAAAACCATGACGAAGCTTGTATAATTCATTTCGGCGGCTCGTAAATCTATGTCAAACGAGTTCTCCGCGAACTGCATTACATAAACCGTCAGCGCGACCGCGACTATGCAAATCGTGATAATAACAATCAAAAGCATAGTAAGGAACGTCGTCCCCACGACTGCCATTACTGAGCCTATTTTCTGGACATGAGTAAGCTGCCCCGGCTTGCGGAGCTTCCTTTTTTTCTTCTTGACGCTCGTGTTTACACTGTTACCTCCGCTGTTTTGAGCGGCGTTGCGCCGCGCCTGAAGCCCGCCCGCAGCAGGCTTTGACGGAGCTTCAACAGACTTTAATTCGCCCGTGTCGTCAAGATTAATGTATGTTATGTCTTTGTCTTTTTTCATTGTTTCACCTTGTTTTGTTTATGTATCGTTATCTATAGTATATCATAATTTATTTATAAATTCAAGTCATGGGAAATTTTTAAAAACATTTTGAATAAATTTTGAAAGCTTCGTGAACCTTTAGTTTTCAAAAACCGTAATAACGCTCGCGTCATAGCCATCGCGCGCCATCTGCAAAAGTCTGATAATATCCTGCTCACGTGCCGCCGCCGTCGCCGCGCCCGAAACCGCCGCGATATACATTTTGCCGTCAACATACGCCAAAATCTGCGCCGAGAACGCGCTCTCGTCCGTGTAACCTGTGCGCAGCCCGCGAATATCCCAGCCCTCAAGCGTCAGAAACGCATTGGAATTGCTCCACGATGAGCTCCCGCCCGATTCAAAGCGGACTTCATGCTCGATTTTGCCGCAAATTGCAGAAACCATAGGATTCATCGCTGTAGCCGCCGCAATAATCGTCAGGTCGCGGACGGTAGAATAATTATTCGCGGCGTGGAAGCCGTCGGGGTTGGAAAAATTGCTGTTTTCTGCACCTAAATTCTTCGCATAATCGTTCATTAAGCGCAGGAAATAATCGTTCATTTCGTTGTTTGAAGAACCCGCAGAGCCCGACAAAGCCCGCGCTGTATTGACAGAAATCGAATACGCCGCATCGTTGCCAATCGGAATCAAAAGCGCGGTCAGAATCCCTTCCATGTTGACCCGCTGACCCTCAATAAGCCCCGCAACGCCCGAGCCGCGGCTAATCATTTCTATTTCACTGCCGACTTCAAAAATAAAGTCGGAGGGAAGCGAATCGCTGACAACGAGCGCGGTCAGAAGCTTCACAGTTCCGCTCGGATAAACCCTGTCATCTACACGCTTTCCGTAAATAAAAGCATCATCGGTCAAATTATAGAGCGCGCCGTAAGGCGAGTTAATCGCACCCGCGGCATTAGCACCCGGCGCACCGAAAAGCGCAGAAAACGCCCCGTCGGGTTCATTGTTTTCATCTTCGGGCGAGACGACAGAGTCGTCGTCCCCTACATCGCCGGCTTCGAGGTCATCGTCAATTGTCAATTGTCCATTGTCAATTGTCAATTGTCCGTCAGGTCGCATCGTCACGTCTGTCAGCGGCTTGCAGCTTGTCATAATTAGCAAAATTGCAAGTAATATAATAAAAGGTTTTCTTAGTTTTATAAGTCATTCCTCCCTTTTTCTTCGTCCCGCGCGTTGTTTTAGTCTTGATTTTCCATAGTTTCCGCAGTTTCAATAGCTTCATCTTCTTTTTTCTCTTTCAGTTCTTTTTTGCGCAGTGAATACGGCACAGCTTTGTTCATTATTTCGAGAATTTTCATGCTCGGCGAGAAATAAACTGTCGTTTTGCCGTATTTTTCATGCTGTGTAACGATGAACCAAAGGTTCGTATAACCGCAGTCGTGCGCTTGAACAGTGACGTTTGCGCTCGCACCCTTGCCCTCGGCATACTCGCCCCACTCCTCAGCCTTGTCGATTTTGATTGTAATTAAGCGCTTGCGCCTTTTCCGCGCGATAATTTTGTCGACGTCAAGCTCGTTATTTGTCACAATATACTCATATTCGATGAACGTGCTTTGAAAAAGAAGCCATGTAACCCAGACTACACCTATGTTCGCAAAAAGAAAAACAGGCATGAGCGCAATTATCGCCATCCCAAAGGTCAGCAAAATTATACATAAAATCATGCCGCCCGAAAAAATCGCCAGTCTCTTCAGATTATCCTTCAATTCTGCCTTTTTTACGACAATTTGCTCAGCGAAGTTGTCCATAAATATTCGTTCCTTCCTATTTTTGCGCGTTTTTTATGCTCCGTGAAAAGCAATAATAGCTTGATTTTTATTTTAGGCAATATGCGCAAAAAGCGCGCGCTTTTTATGTCATATTGCTCCTATTATATCATAAAATTGTTGTATTTGCAAGCCTTTTGCAGAATTTTACGTCTTTTTTAGGAAATTCGCCATATTCGCTTCATCTTATTTAAAAATTTTCAAGGCAATAATTATTGCTCAAATTATTTCCCGGGTAATGAGCTTATTTATTTCGTGCAAAAACCTCAAAAAACGCGACAGCTCTGCCTTTTGTGCAAGAAATTATTTTTCGACTTTCCGCGAAAAATAATCGGCTCATGCGATTTTTCACCGCAAAATAATTAACGTCACGTTATTTTTGTGCAATTTTCTGCAAAAATAAACCTCATGAAGCGGTTTTTCGCGATTTTTTTGTAATTTTTAAAGAAAACACTTGACAAGCCGCTTTTTATATGTTATGATGACTAAGGTAATATTAGGCTGAAGACTGGGGAGTTCCTCAGTCTTCAAGCTTTGTAGGGAACGGATTCATCCGTTCCGGTACGCATAAATGCGTACCCTACGAATCGAAAAGAGAGCATTTTATGACTATAGAAGAAAAAGCACGAGCATTAGCCGAGCCGCTCTTGACAGAAGCAGGCTTCACGCTCTGGGACGTTATTTTTGAAAAAGAAGGCGCGATGAGTTATTTGCGGATTCTTTTTGAAAAAGACGACTTGAACGACGAAGACGTCGCAAAAATGACCACACCGCTGAACGCGCTGATGGATACGCAGGACTTCATTGAGCACGTCGATATTCTTGAAGCGGGCTCGCCCGGACTGACGCGCAGACTGCGCCACGCAGAGCATTTCGAGCAAAGCTTGAATAAGCCGATTCGCGTTATGAAGCGCGGCGACAAAGGCAAAACCAATGTTATTTACGGGCTTCTCACGGCTTATGAAGCTGAAGCAAATCAGATTACACTCAAAACCGACACGGAAAACGTCGTTTTAGGCGTAAAAAACTGCCTTAGAATCAATTTAGATTTTTAAATATTGAAAGGGACAAAAGTCATGAACAACGTAGAACTTTTTGAAGCGCTTACGCTCTTAGCAAAGGAAAAAGGTATAGAGCCGGATTTACTTCTTGAAAAAATCCGCGCCGCAATCGTAATTGCAATCAAACGCGATTACCCAAGGAGCGAAAACATCAACTTTGACATAGATATAGCTAAGGGGAAATTCGACGTTTCGATTACCAAAGACATCGTTGAGGAGGTCGAGGACGACGCAAATCAAGTGACGCTTGAGCAGGCGCAGACGCTCTCCAAGTCCAAACGGCTGAAGGTCGGCGGAACTGTAGTGCAGAAGCTAAACACCCGTCACTTCGGGCGCATTGCCGCGCAGACCGCGAAGCAGGTAATTAAACAAGGCATAAAAGAAGTTGAGCGCGCGCAATTAGTCGAACAATGGGGGAATCTGCAAAACGAAGCAATTTCCGCAAATGTTGTCAAGGTCGAAACTATATCGGGCAACGCCACGCTTGAAATCAACGGCTCGGAGGTCATGCTCTTCAAGGGTGACCAAATCCCCGACGAAGAAATTAACCAAGGCGATATTATAAAAGTTTACGTTTCGGGCGTTTCCGCGAATGACCGCCGCCCGACGCTTAAAATTTCCCGCACGCACAAGGAGCTTGTAAAAAGATTGTTCGAGCTCGAAGTTCCCGAAATATACGACGGCGTGGTAGAAGTCCGCGCGGTCAGCCGCGAGCCCGGACAAAGAAGCAAAATGGCAGTAATCAGCAACGACCCGAACGTCGATGCTGTAGGCTCCTGCATAGGGCCTTCGAGAAGCCGCGTATCGCGGATTTGCAACGAGCTTTGCGGCGAGAAAATAGATATAATCACTTGGTCGGAAGACCCGAAGGAATTCATAAAACAAGCACTTCGCCCCGCTGAGGTCATCGACGTTGACATTCCCGATGAGGAAGTTCGCGCCTGCGCTGTTACAGTTCCCGATAATCAGCTTTCGCTCGCAATCGGCAACAAAGGGCAGAACGCAAAGCTTGCCGCAAGACTCACGGGCTTCAAAATCGACATCAAGCCCGAAAGCGGTTTCTTTGAAAATGAGTAGAATCCCGATTCGCAAGTGCGTTGGCTGTATGGAGCGTTCCGAAAAGCAGGAATTAATCCGTATTGTCTGCAATAAAAACGGCGAAGTCGCGCTTGACGCGGCAAGCAAGCTACCGGGACGCGGAGCGTATATTTGCAAAGCCGCGCAGTGCCTTGCAAAAGCCCGCAAAAAAAGAAGTCTCGAACGTGCGTTAAAGCACGAAATACCCGCAGAAGTTTACGACAATCTTGAAACGGAGTTGAACAAAACGTGAAAATTTCAGAGGTCTGGCGGCAAAATCTTGGTCTTTGCCGAAAAGCGGGAGAGCTTGTCATGGGCTTTGACGCAGTTGTCGAGGCGTTGAAGGCAGGTAAAGTAAAAGGCATTTTAGTTACATCGGACATATCCTTGAAAACGCTTAAAGAAGTCAAGTTTCATGCAGAGAAATGCAGTACAGAAATCGTTTATCTTCCCGAGGGAATGGACGAAATCAAGAAAATAATCGGCAAAACCTACGGCGTTTTAGCAATAACAAACGAAGGAATGTTCTCGCTGTTTAAGAATTCATAATGCATAATTCATAATGCATAATTAAATGTAACTTATGAGTTACAAACAAGTTTATAAGTGCTGTTCATTATGCATTATGCATTATGAATTATGCATTAATCATATTGGGGGAAATTTAATGGAAGTAACAAAATATAAACTGAAGGACGCGGCGAAGCATTTGAGCATGACACCGCAGGAAATATCGGCACTGCTCAAGGATTACCTTGACGTTGACAAAAAGGCGGCGAGCGTTCCTCTGACCGTAGAGGAGTTCGACGTGGTTTTGGAAAGCGTCACGAGTAAGAATCAGGTGTCGAATTTCGATGCGTTTTTTGCTATGCGCAAGAAGCCCGAACCGAAGCCCGCACCGAAAAAACCGGCTGCTAAAAAACCGGCGGCTGTAGGGCGCGACGCCCCCGGCGTGCCGTCTGCGAAGCCTGCAGAAAAGGGCGAAAAGGTTAAGCCCGCCCGTCCGAAGCCAGTTGCCGCGGCGAAGCCTGCGCCTGTTACCCCCGCTCCCAAGAAGCCGAAGTCAACACTCACCCCAAGACCTGTAAAAGCCGCAGTTGATATTAACACAGTTAAGGTTAACGACCCGCCTAAGGCGCGCCAAAAGGGCGAAGCCGTTCAGCGCGGCGAGCAGGTAACAAAGCGCGTTGACACCCGCGGAAGCTACGTCGAGCTTGATAAATACAACGAGCGCTATGACAAAATGGGTCAAAGCAGCTTCGGCGGAAAAAGCGGCGACTTCCGCAACAAGCAGAAAATAAATCAAAAGTCACAGCAGCATAAAAAGCAGCAGTTCGTTAAGCGCGAAACAGAAGCGCAGAAGCTTGAAAGATTGCGGCTTGAAAAAGCGCGCAAGCAGCAGTTAAAAGTGCTTATTCCCGACGAAATTAACGTCGGCGAGCTCGCCGCAAGACTCAAAGCAACAGCCTCCGTTGTAATTAAAAAGCTGATGGGGCTCGGCATAATGGCGACAATCAGCCAGACTATTGACTACGATACAGCCGCATTAGTCGCGGAGGAAATGGGCGCGAAGGTCGAACGCGAAATTATTTTTACAATCGAAGACAGATTGTTTGAAGAAATCGAGGATACTGATGATAATCTTCAGCCGCGCTCACCCGTTGTCGTTGTCATGGGACACGTTGACCACGGTAAAACCTCGCTTCTTGACAGAATCCGCAACGCAAACGTCGTCTCGGGCGAAGCGGGCGGAATCACTCAGCACATCGGCGCGTACCGCGTAAAAGCGGGCGATAAGGACATTACTTTCCTCGATACTCCGGGGCACGAAGCGTTCACCGCGATGAGAAAAAGAGGCGCGGGCGTTACGGATATAGCGATTCTTGTAGTTGCCGCAGACGACGGCATAATGCCGCAGACTGTCGAAGCGATTTCCCACGCAAAAGCCGCAGGTGTCAGCATAATTGTTGCGATTAACAAAATCGACAAGGAAGCCGCGAACCCCGAGCGAATCAAGCAGGAATTAACCGAGCACGGGCTCGTAATTGAGGACTGGGGCGGCGATATAATCTGCGTGCCAGTTTCGGCGAAGCAGGGAACTAATATTGACCAGCTTCTTGAAATGATTAATTTAACAGCGGAGGTTTTAGAGCTCCGCGCAAACCCTGACAGACAGGCAGTCGGCACGGTTATAGAAGCGTTCTTAGACAAAGGACGCGGACCTATTGCAACAGTTTTAGTGCAAAAAGGTACGCTCAATACAGGCGATATTTTAATCGCGGGAACTTCTATCGGGCGCGTGCGTGTAATGCGCGACGATAAGGGTAAAGTAATAAAATCAGCAAGACCCAGCGTTCCCGTTGAAATCATGGGGCTTGCAGAAGTGCCGAACGCGGGCGATAACTTCGCGGTTGTAGCTGATGAAAAGCTTGCACGCGAGCTTGTTGACAAGCGCAAGCACGAAGCTAAGGAAGAAAAGTTTAATCTTTATCAAAAGGTCACGCTTGATAATTTATTCAGCCAGATTGAAGAAGGCACAGTGAAAGAGCTTCCGCTGATTGTAAAAGCGGACGTTCACGGCTCTGTCGAGGCGGTTAAGCAGTCGCTTGAAAAGCTGTCAACAAAAGAAGTGCGCGTGCGCGTAATTCACGGCGCGGTCGGCGCAGTAAACGAGAGCGACGTAATGCTTGCAAGCGCGTCGGGCGCGATTGTAATAGGCTTTAACGTCCGTCCGCACCCCGCCGCTTCCGAAAGCGCAGAGCGTGACAGCGTTGAAATCAGAACCTACAGAATTATTTATGACGCGATTGAAGAAGTTGAAACAGCGATGAAAGGTATGCTCGCGCCTAAGTACCGCGAAATTGAGCAGGCAAGAATCGAGGTCCGCAACGTCTTCAAAATCACGGGCTCGGGCATTGTCGCGGGCTGTTACGTTCAGGACGGCAAGGTTCTGCGAAGCAACGAAATCCGCGTAGTACGCGACGGTATAGTTGTAAACGTCGATAAAATCGACAGCCTGCGCCGCTTCAAGGACGACGTGAAGGAAGTCGCGTCGGGCTACGAATGCGGAATCAGCCTACAGCATTTCAGCGATATAAAAGAAGGCGATATTTTTGAAGCGTTTATGATTGAGGAGTATAGGGATTAGCGGAGGTAACTGCTTTGGGACTGGCAATAAAACCGCGCGAAATGATTAAATTTTTAGAAGAAAACGGATATAAATTTCTTCGCGCTAAAGGCGGAAGCCATCACATCTACAGCAACGGGACACATTCAATTCCCCTCCCCATTCACGGTAGTAAGGATTTTGGCGAAGACCTTATACGTATGATGCTAAGAGAAACAGGACTAAGCAAAAAAGAATTATTGAAGCACTTGAAACGATAGGAGGTTGCCATGACTATAAAACTATCAATGATTTGTTCAAAGCAGGATAACGGCAGTTATTTCGCTGTTTGCCCCGAGGTTAAAGGGTGCTACACGCAAGGCGACACCTATGAAGAAGCATATAAAAACTTAAAAGAATTAGTTGAAATCACGGTTAAAGAAGATTTAACTGAAGAAGAACGTCAAGGCGTCATGCAATCGACAGCAAAAATCTTTTCAGAATTTGAGATTGCTGTATAAACATTGAACAGGAGGTTTTTCAAATGCTTATGAATATTGTTTTTCTTTCTATAGGTTTAATATTTTTAACAATGGCGATTGTCTTCATGACAGGGCGAAATGCGATTCTTTTCAAGCTTAAGCCAAAAAAGCACATCGAAAAAAGAAATTTTAATATAGTCGGGCTTTATAAATTCATGGGTAGAAGTGTCTTTCTTCCGCTTGCAATTATTATGTTTATTACGACAATTGAATTCGCGATTATCCTTCCGCAGGCAAACGCGCCGGGCTTGGAATGGGCGTTTGTTATTACCTCGCTTTTTGCGTTAGCTATTATTGTTTGGAACGGGAATAGGCAGATTACAGGGACAAGGTTTATTATAGATAAAGAGGAAAATTAAAATGCCGGAATTATCACGATTCTACGGAATAGTTATCACAATGTATCCCGACGACCACAATCCGCCTCATTTTCATGCGGAGTATAGCGGGAAAAAAGCAATATTCAATATAAATGACGGCGAGTTTATCAAAGGAAACCTTCCAAGGAAAGAAGGGCGTCTTATATTGGCATGGTATGAAATTTATAAAGATGAACTTCTCAAAAACTGGAATCAATTGTCGTCCGGACAGGAACATTTTAAAATAAATCCGTTATAATTGAAAGGATTGACTTATGGAATCACCAAGTATCTTTATGGTAGAACCCCACGACGATTATACCGTAAGTGTGCATTTTGATGATGGTAAAATTAAATCTTATGATGCGAAGCGGTTAATTGAAAAAGGCGGCATATTTACCAAGCTTGAAGACCTTGATTTTTTTATTAAAAAATGTGTTATATTAAATCATACGTTGGCGTGGGATACGAGCGGGAATCTCAATCCTTGTGAATGTATAGATGTTTGTCCTGACCTTATTTACAATAATTAAAAAGGAACTTTTAATATGCCACACAACACACAACGTCTTTCCGAAGACATAAAACGTGAAATCTCCGCTTGTATCCGTGAGCTCGGCGACACTCGTCTCACCGACAGCTTCGCTGCCGTGAGTCGCTGTGAGGTAAGCAACGAGCTTTCGCACTGCAAGGTTTATATTTCGGCGCACGGCGGCGAGGAAAAAACTAAAGAAGTTGTAAGCGTTTTGCAAAACGCTTCGGGTTTCTTCAAGAAGCGAATTAACAGCAGAATTAAAATGCGCAAAATCCCCGAGCTTAAATTTATTCCCGACAACACACTTGACTATTACGATAAAATCAGCGATATTCTTGAAAACACAAAAAGAGGAACAGCCGATGGAACAGAAAACGTCAACGGCGATTGACTTAAAAGAAACAGCAGAGCTTTTACGGGGTAATGATAACTTCGTCATAATTTGTCACGCATCTCCCGACGGCGACACGCTTGGCGGCGCATACGCGCTGTGCGGCGCGCTTCAAAAATTGCAAAAACGCGCAAAGGTTTTAGTGCCGGAAGCACCGTCAAAACGCTTTGATTATCTTCAGAGCGGAATCGAAAAGCAGGAATTTGACGAGGATTTTGTGATTACCGTAGACGTCGCAGATTCAGCACTTCTCGGTTGCTTGGAAGACCAATATAAGTCTCCCGATTTATGTATTGACCACCACGTTTCAAACACGGGCTACGCGAAAAAGTTATTGCTTGACAGCGACGCGGCGGCGGCGTGCGAGGTTGTATACGAGCTTATAAAAACGCTCGGCAGTGACATAATTAATGCCGATATTGCCGCCTGCCTTTATACGGGAATCTCCACTGATACAGGCTGCTTCCGTTTTTCAAACACCACAGCAAAATCGCACAGAATCACGGCGGAGCTCATAGAATACGGCTTCGATTGCTCGGGTTTAAGCTATCTTCTTTTCGATATGCGGACGCAGGAGCGCATTGAGCTCGAAAGAAAAGCCCTCGAAAGCGTTGAGTTCCATTTCGGCGGGCGGTGCGCGATGATTACTCTCACGAGCACAATGCTCAACGCCGCGGACGACGAAGATATAAACGCAATCAGCTCGCTTCCGAGGCAGATTGACGGCGTTGAAGCCGGTGTGACCTTTAAAGAAAAGGAAGCGGGAATCTGGAAGGTTTCAATCCGTACAAAAAACTACATGAACGCACAAATCATCTGCGCAAAGTTCGGCGGCGGCGGACACCAGAGAGCCGCAGGGTGCAGGATTACGAGAAACATAGAAGAGTGCAAGGCTATGATACTTACAGAAATTGAGCGACACATATAGGCAATGTACAATTGACAATGAACAATGTACAATTAGTTGAAATTTTAAAGGAGAATTAAAATGAAAAAGTTAATTTGTATTTTATTGCTTGCGATAATGTTATTGGGGCTTGCGGCTTGCGATAAACCTGAGGTTGACCCCGGTCCTCATGTGCCGGACTCCGATACTGTTTTTGACCCTGATACCTTCGTGCTTTATTCCACTGTTGCCGAAGTGTTTGAGAGAGAAAATGTCACAATCAAATACCCGCAAATGGAAGGCTTATTTGATAAATCCTTACAAGAGGATATGAACTCCCGCCTTCAATATTTCGCGCTCAGCGTATTGGAAGCATATGAGGATTCTCTCGGAGCATTGACGCTTGAGGTTGATTATGAAGTAACGCGCTCAACAGGGAATCTGCTCAGCGTTGTCTTCCGCGGACTCGCATACGTTGAGGGCGCGGCGCACCCGAACAATATTGTTTATACAGTAAATATTGATATTCAAGTCGGCATTGAGGTTGTATTGGCTGACATGGTTATTTTAGGTGACGAGTTTATTGAAATCTTCAGAGCTTACGGTAAAACAGAATTCCCCGAAGCCGATGAATATGTAAAAGAAAACGACAACGAATATTTTATGAAAGAATTCAGAAGCGCGGACTCTTTCTGGCTCACTGACACCTATTCGTATTACACGGAGGACGCTATGGTCATCTGCTTCTCTGTTCCTCAGGCAATCGGCGGTTACGCGGAATTCAGAATTAATTACGAGCACCTTGACGGCGTTATTAACGACTGGAGAATGTAGTAGGGACTTAAAAAATGGACGGCATAATTTGCATTTATAAACCGCAGAACTTCACGTCTTTTGACGTTGTTGCAATAATGCGCAAGCTTTTCAAAACGCGCAAGGTGGGGCACGGCGGCACGCTCGACCCTATGGCTGAGGGCGTTCTGCCGATTTTTCTCGGCAACGCGACCCGCGCCGTTGACTTTCAAATCGACAACGACAAGGAATATGTCGCAGGCTTCCGCTTCGGCGTGACCACAAATACGCAGGATATAACAGGCGAAATCACATCTGTAAGCGACGAATATATTTCCCGCAACAAGATGATTTTCATTGAGCGCAAAACAGGCGAAATCGAGCAGATTCCGCCTATGTTTTCAGCCGTACAGGTAGACGGCAAGCGGCTCTACGAGCTCGCCCGAAAAGGCGAGGAAATCGAACGCAAGCCCCGCAAGACGACAATTCACAGTATAAAAATTGAAAGCTACGCCGATAACGAAGGCATAATGCGGGTCAACTGTTCAAAAGGAACTTATATCCGCACGCTGATTCACGATATAGGGCAGGAGTTCGGCGCGGGCGCGATTATGACCTCGCTCGTGCGGACGAAATCGGGCGTCTTCACGCTCGACGACTGCCATAAAATAGACGACCTGCGCGCACTCGCGGCAAAAGAAGGAAGCGTGGTTCTGCGCGATTTATTACTGCCTGTTGACAAGCTTTTTGAAGCTTATCCGAGAGCGCGGCTCGACGAAGCGCAAACGGAATTATTCAAAAACGGCGCGACTCTCGCCGCCGACAGAATCCGCTTTGAGCGGATTTATAGCGGTGTTTACAGGGTTTATAACTTTGAAAAAACCTTGATTGCGCTTGCGCAAATCGCCGAAGACCACTCGCTTAAAATTCTCCAGCGGTTCGGCGCGCCTGAGGTTGTGATTGACGATGAATAGAAATTGCAGCACATCGTGCGTAGCTTTGGGATATTTCGACGGCGTACATTTAGGGCACAAGGAAGTAATAAAAACCGCGCTGTCATTGACGCAATACGAATCCGCGGTGTTCACCTTTAACAACCGTGAAGCCGATAATATCACCACCGATGAAGCCAAGAAAAAGCTACTCACAAACCTCGGCGTAAAGCAGATTTTTTCTTACGATTTCGAGGAAACAAAAAATTTTTCTGCTGAGGAATTCGTCAGTGAAATTTTAATAAAAGAGCTTCGTGCGGGCGCAGTCTGCTGCGGTTTTGACTTCCGCTTCGGGAAAGGCGCAGAGGCAGGCACGGACGAGCTTATGCGTATCTGCGAAAGGCACAGAATCGTAACTATTATTGTCCCGCCTGTTGAACTTGGCGGCACAGCCGTAAGCTCAAGCGCAATCCGAAAATTAATTGCTGACGGCGATGTTGAAAGCGCGAATAAGCTGCTCGGTCACGAGCTTTTTTACGAGCTCGAGGTAGTCGGCGGAAACAAGCAAGGGCGCACAATCGGCTTCCCTACAATCAACCAAAATATGCCTAAAGACTGCACTGCTTTGCGCTTCGGCGTTTATAGCAGCAGGGTTGCCATTAAGAGTAAGAGAAACCTCTATCGCGGAATTACCAACATCGGCGTAAAACCCACCGCTGGCGAAAACAATAACGTTACGATTGAAACGCACATAATAGGTTATGACGGCGATTTATACGGAAAATCAATAGAAGTAAATCTTTTGAAATTTATCCGCCCGGAAAAGAAATTCAATAGCTTTGAAGAACTAACAAAACAAATTAAAGAGGACTTAAAATGGCTCAAATAAGAACCCGCTTCGCTCCCAGCCCCACAGGCTTTATGCACTTAGGTGTGCTTCGCACCGCGCTCTACGCCTGGCTTTACGCGAGAAAGCACAACGGTACATTTATACTAAGAATCGAAGATACTGACCAGGCGCGCTACGTTGAGGGCGCAGTCGATGTAATTTACAACACGCTGAAAACCTGCGGCTTAAACTGGGACGAGGGCCCCGACATAGGCGGCGATTTCGCGCCTTATATTCAAAGTGAGCGCAAGGATTCCTACATGAAATATGCGCTTGAGCTCGTTGAAAAAGGCGCGGCTTATCACAAGGACGGCGCGATTTTTCAGAAGATGCCGACCGCAGGGAGCACCTCCTTCCGTGACGAAATCTTCGGCGAAATCACAGTTGAAAACTCCGAAATAGAAGACCAGGTTCTGATTAAATCCGACGGTATGCCGACTTATAATTTCGCGAATGTTATCGACGACCATTTAATGAATATCACGCATATAATCCGCGGAAGCGAGTTTCTTTCCTCCACGCCTAAGTACATTCTGCTCTATGAATCGCTCGGCTGGAAGCCGCCCGTTTTCATTCACGTTGCGCCGATTATGCGGGACGCGAGTAATAAATTATCCAAGCGCGACGGCGACGCTTACGTCAGCGATTTTATTGAAAAAGGCTATCTTATTGAAGCGGTTATAAATTACATCGCACTGCTCGGCTGGTCGCCCCGCGGTGAAGAATCCGAAAACGAATTTTTCACGCTTGAAGAACTCATCGAAGCCTTTGACTTAGACGGTATTTCAAAGTCGCCCGCGATTTTCGATGAAGTGAAAATGCGTGCAATAAACGCGCAGTACATCAGAAGCTTATCGCCCGAAAAATTTAAGGAAATCGCAAAACCATACGTGAAGCCTTATATATGCAAAGATGGTCAATGTGCAATCGCGAACTGCAGCGCGCTCTTCGCAGCGTTACAGCCGCGGACGGAAATCCTCACCGAAATAACTCCGCAGGTAGACTTTATACCCGCAGTCATCGCTCATGAAAACGAGCTATACTTTAACAAAAAAATGAAAACTACGCCCGAAACGTCGCTTGTTGCTCTTGGTGAGGCGATTTGGGCTATTGAAGAGCATGAATTTGACCGCGACAGCTTATTCAACGCGTTTAAGGCTCTTGCGGACGACGCAGAGGTCAAGGTCGGGTACTTCCTCTACCCGCTTCAAATCGCATTAACAGGCAAGCAATCCGCGCCCGGCGGCGGTCTCGACATTTGCATTATGCTCGGCAAGGAAGAATCAATTAAACGAATCAAAACAGCAATTGAAAGGCTAAAAGCATGATAGAAGTTCAAAATTTATCAAAGAATTACGGCAGTAACAAGGCTGTCGATAATATTTCTTTCCGCGCTGAAGAGGGCGAAATTCTCGGTTTCTTAGGGCCAAACGGCGCAGGAAAAAGCACGACTATGAATATTTTAACGGGCTATATTTCCTCAACTGCGGGCAAGGCAATGATAGACGGCATTGACGTGCTTGACGACCCGATTGCCGCGAAGCGCAGAATCGGCTACCTGCCCGAATATCCGCCGCTTTACACCGATATGACGGTTAACAGCTACTTAAAATTCGTTTACGAGCTGAAAAAGTGCAAGCTGCCGCGAAATTCTCACCTCAATGAAATATGCGATTTAGTGAAAATTTCCGATGTCGGCAGACGTACAATCCGCAATCTTTCCAAGGGCTACCGTCAGCGCGTAGGGCTCGCGCAGGCGCTTGTCGGCAACCCCGGAACTTTAATTTTAGACGAGCCTACAGTCGGGCTTGACCCGAAGCAAATCATTGAAATCCGCTCGCTCATAAAAAAGCTCGGCAAGAATCATACGGTTATTTTATCGTCGCATATACTGCCGGAAATTCAAGCAGTCTGCGACAGAATCGTTGTTATAAACAAAGGTAAAATCGTCGCTAACGAAAAAGCAGGCGTTTTAGCCGCAGGGCTTTCGGAAAATCTCTCGCTTAAAGTCCGCGTTGAAGGAAGCGAAGCAGAGGTCAAAAAACTGCTCGGCGGAATTCACGGAGTCAAGAATATAATGTCTCTGCGCGAAGCGGAAGCAGGCGTCTTTGAATTTGAAATTGAGCCGAAAAAAGGCGAAGACGTAAGGCGTGAAATTTTCAAGAATCTGTCTTCGCGGAACTATCCGCTGCTCATGATGAAGTCAAACGAGCTTACGCTTGAGGAAGTCTTCTTAAAGCTTATCACAGGTGATATTTACGGTAATGTTAAGAATGAGGAATCGTAGGGAACGGATTTATCCGTTCCGACGGCACGCATAAATGCGTGCCCTACAGGATAGACAGAAAGGATAATTATAGATGTTAGCAATATTCAAACGTGAAACAATTGCATATTTCACCTCGCCGATTGGCTACGTTTTTGTCGCTGTTTGCATGATGTCGTCGGGCTTGTTTTTCTACCTCAGCGCGCTCGGGGTCGGCAGCACGGACTTAACAGGCGTGTTTCAGTTCATGTATTTTGTGCTGATGATTTTCGTGCCTGTGCTGACTATGCGGCTCATGTCCGAAGAAAAGCGGCAGAAGGCCGACCAGCTTCTGCTCACTGCCCCCGTCAGCTTAATAGGACTCGTAACAGGAAAGTTTCTTTCCGCGTATGCGGTTTTTCTGCTCGGTGTCTGCATTTTGCCCGTTTACGGCATTGTGCTTTCGTTCTTTGTTAGTATCTCATGGATGACGCTTTGGGGTAATTTTGTCGGGCTTCTCTTGCTTGGCGGCGTTTATGTCGCGCTCGGCTTATTCGTTTCGTCGCTAACCGAAAACCAGATGATAGCCGCAGTCGGGAGCATATTTTTGAACTTGGTTATATTCCTTATGAATATGCTTGCGGCAGTTATTCCTGTGCGCATTATTTCAAACACGCTCAGAAACATCTCAATTTTTGACCGCTACGCCGACTTTACAATCGGTATATTCGTAGTCGCGAACGTTTTATTCTTCATTACAGTTATCGCAATCTTCCTGTTTCTGACGGTAAGAGTTTTAGAACGCAGGAGGTGGGCGTAATGGATATTAAAAGAAAGCTGAAGCACGGCAGTTATTCTGTGGTTATTACTGTGGTTTTCGTGGCAATTGCGATTCTGCTTAATGTTGTTTTTAATATGCTTTTCGGGAATTTTAACCTGCGCTTCGACCTCACTGAGCGCGGACTCTACAGCATTGAAGCGGACACAGCGGAATACTTAGCCGCTTTAGACGATACGATTAATATTTACTTTTGCAGTACAGAAGAGCGTTTTACGGGGCTCGGAATAGAGTTTTCGCAGACTCACGAAATCGCAAAAAGATTTGCAGAAGCCAACAGAAGCTTCACGGTTGCCTTTACGGACAGGCTGACTAATCCCGCTTTCGCGGCGAAGTTCGGCGGGAATCTTACTGACACTAATATAGTAATCGAGTCAGAAAAGACAGGACGCTTCAGAGTTTTGAGAGAGTCCGAGTATATAATCTACGAGTTCTTCGCGAACGGCGAGAGAATCCCCGAGTCGCAGGCTTACGAAATGTATATGATGCAGTGGGGGCAATTTGTCGATGTTGACGTGAGCGCGGGAGCTGAGCAGGCGTTCCTTTCGGCGATTATGTTTGTGGCAGATTTGGAACCTGTGCGAGTCGCATTTACGCAGGGCTTCGGCGAGTCGAATTATTCGGCGATGTATAATATTTTGCACAATAACGGCTATGTAGTCGAGGAAATAAATATGCTGACCGCGCCTGAGCTTGACCCGGAAATCGACTTCTTAGTTATCTTTGCGCCGATTTATGATTATTCGGCGGACGCGCGCGCAAGAGTGAGCAGTTGGCTCGACAACGAAGGAATGTACGGTAAAAACCTGCTTTACTTCCCTGCGCCCGAGATGCCCGAAACGCCGAGCTTAGACGCATTAACCGCAGAATGGGGGCTTGTAACCGAGTACGGTCACATTCGTCAGAGCAACCCGAATTTCGCGTTCGACGCTGAAGGATATATGCAGTTTCTGACAATAACAGGTGATGAATTCACCGACGAGGGCGTGCTTGAAGCTCCGCTTGTCGGAACCTTTATCCGCCCTGTAACGCCGTCGTTTGAGTCTGTTCACTCAATTGTAACCTCGGTTTTAGCCGAGACGCTCCCAGGCACAATCACGGTCTTTGACCCGGAAAATTACACTGTCAACGATGCGTTCGTGAGCGCGATTGCCATGAGCCGCAAGACACGCTACGAGGGCTTAACAGAATTTTCAAGCCGCGTAATCGTCTTCGGTTCGCCTACCTTTTTCTTTGCGGAAACGCTCATGACGCCGCAGTTTTCAAACGCGCAGTTCCTGCTCAACATTTTCAACGACATCAGCGGCAGAAGCGATATTGCCTCGCAGGTACGCGTCATACCGAAATCGTTCAACGCTACAATGTTTGATATAACCGCAGGTCAAGCGAATACAATCGCGATTTTCTTTGTAATTATAATCCCGCTGTTAATCATTGCGGCAGGGCTTGTTGTGTTCTTTAGGAGAAGATATAAATAATGTCTAAAAAAATAAAAAGTTTAATAATCTCGGCGGCAGGGCTGATGGTTTTAGTCGCGCTTACTGTAATCATTATGATTGTTCAGCGTGAAGACCCGCTTGATAATATCCCGCCCGAGCCTGAACCTGACACGCGGATTCACTTCGCGCAGTTCACGCCGGAGGAAGTCGTGAGCATCAGCGTAAAAAACGAACAGGGCGAATATACTATAGAACGGCGCGGTGACGATGTTCTCAGCGTTCCTGCTTTGTACGGCGCGCACCTCAATTATTCAAGACTGCATAACTCTGCACGATATGCTTCTGAGCTTTGGGCGCGTGAAATCGTCGCCGAAAACGTCGAAGCTCTCTATCAGTACGGGCTTGAGGATACAGCCGCAATAGGCTTGATTACCTTCGCGAACGGCGAAACGCTCGAAATTTACGTCGGCGATAAAACCCCGACGCCCGAGGACATGACTTATGTTCGCGTTATACGCGACGGCAGTAAAGACACTGTTTACGCGGTTTGGTCGTACTTAGTGGACTGGATTAAGGAAAGCCCGCTCTTCTATGCTTCGCTCGACGTAACGATTAGCTTCATGGACGCAGGCTGGCCCCGCATAGACCGCTTCGTAATCGACAGAGCGGGACACGAGCAGTATGTAATTGAGCTGATTCCGCGGCTTGACGAGGAAGAAGTAATTATTAACTCGCACAGGCTTCTCGCGCCCGTTGAGGTTGAGGTTGACCACAACAAGGGCGACTGGCTGACGCACGGCTTGTTCGGACTTACAGCAGAGGAAGTCGTTTTCGTAGGACGGGAGCTCCCCGGGAATATCGCTAACCTTTTCGACGAAGCGGAATTAATCGCGACAGTGACGCTGAACGGCAGAGAATCCACTTTAATTATCGGCGACAGATATTTCACACAGGACGAGGACGGCGAAGAGGTTTTCGCAGGCTACTATGGCGTTCACAGCGACCACCCCGATGTTGTTTTTATTTTTTCGCGGCAAACATTGCACAATCTGCTCACCTTTGACGTCGAAAGCATTATGGCGTCGATGTTCCACCGTCCGCTGATTTATACAGTTTCGGAGCTTATTATTGAAACGCCGCTTCATTTTCTGAACTTCACATTAACAGGCGAAGACCGCAATGACGAAGCGTATTATCTGAACGGCGAGCGAACCGACACGAACGCTTTCAAGGACGTTTATATCTACGCGCTTATGGCGAGCGCGGAAACGCTGTTCAAGGGCGAAGCGGAGGATATTTACGATATGCAGTTACTTGCACGCTACACGTACAAATACCGCGACGATTCACCCGAAACTGTGATTGAATTTTTCGATTCCGGCGATATGAGGAGCGTGATTGCAATCAACGGCGAGCCCCGCTTCACTACGCGTATTGGCTATTTAACAAGGCTTGAGCAGAACTTAGAATTATATATAAACAACGAAGCTATTATAAATTCATGGTAAAAGGAGAAAACAAAATGTCAGATTTTTTCAGCTACAAAGGCTATCCGTTAGTCCGTAACGGCAAGCAGATTTACTACGGTAATATGTCCGACGATTACGTCTGCATGATTACCATTAACCACACCCGCAAAATAAAAGACCTCGACGTTGCCGACAAGGTTAAGGTTATGCTTATGCAAACCGCCGCAGACATTGACCCGAGCCAAATGATTGTGAAAAACAGCGACAGAGGCAGTCTTTACGAGGCGCTCGAAATGGCGCATACGTGGTTAGATAAGACGAAGTAAGGAAATATATGAAAAGATTGTTCGTGCTTTCCCTAATTATAACGCTGTTCCTAACTTCTTGTTCGCAAGTCGATAATGCTGACGATTATAAATTATTAGTGCTGACATTCGGAAAATCAAGTGTTGATATGCATGAAAACTTCGGTGCAGAGCCCTTAGCGGGCGCAGAGTGGGTGTCGATGAGCTCGTCTAACAACCCCGCCACCCGCGAGGAAGCAGAGCTGTTAATTTTAGGAACTCCCGAAGACCCCGAATACTCCGAGGTCAACAGCTTTGAATTCATCGGTGAAAACGATTCTTTCTATATTTTTTACCTTGACGCGATGTATCGTTACGTGCCGGGTGAACGCTTATTGGCGCGAATAGCAGTTTATAAAGACTGGAGCGCACCTTTAAATGAACCGGCGTTCCGCACAAGAGAATCAGCAATGGAGCGATTAAGAGAAGTAGTGGATGAAAATGTTGAAGAACGATTCAGACGAGCAGTTTTAGAACGATTAACTGCAAAAGCTGACGAAATGCACTCTAATAATTATTTATGGGGTGGCTTTGTCGGATAATTTAATTTTAAACGCATGAACCCCCGCCGTAAAGGCGGGGGTCGCTTGTTATTAAATTTTAATTATAACGAACTACCAAGAATCGAATGTTCATCATCTTTATCAAACAGATGAATGTGGCTCGGGTCAATAGCTAATTTGATTACGTCCTGCGGACGCGCCTGCGAGCGGTTGGAAACGCGCACAGTCAGCGGGATTTCTTCACAAGTGAGGTACAGATAGGTTTCCGCGCCCATCATTTCCGCAACGTCAATCGTAGCTTCGATAACGCCTGTTTTTGCATTGGACAGGAAAATGTCTTCGTCGTGAATATTTTCGGGACGAACGCCGAGGATTAAATCCTTGCCTACGTAGTTTTCAAGTGCAGGATTATCAGCCTTAGCTGCAGGAATCTCAACGTAGAACTTGCGTCCTCTTGCGATTTTGGTGTCTTCAGAGCCGAATTCTACCATATATTTGCCGTCTTGCTTGAGTAATTTTGACTCGATAAAGTTCATCTGCGGAGAGCCGATGAAGCCTGCCACGAACTTGTTAACAGGGTTTGAATAGAGGTTAATCGGGCTGTCGATTTGCTGAATGTAGCCGTCCTTCATAACAACGATTCTGTCGCCCATTGTCATAGCTTCTATCTGGTCATGCGTTACGTAGATGAATGTAGTTCCGAGTTTTTTATGAAGCTTGGAGAGCTCTGTTCTCATCTGCGCCCTAAGCTTAGCGTCAAGGTTTGACAGCGGTTCGTCAAGCAGGAATACCTGCGGGTCACGTACAATCGCACGACCGAGAGCCACACGCTGTCTCTGACCGCCGGAGAGAGCCTTCGGCTTACGGTCTAAGAGGTGAGTAATGTCAAGAATTTTCGCCGCTTCGTCAACTAACTTGCGGATTTCATCTTTGGGAACTTTACGGAGCTTTAAGCCGAACGCCATGTTCTCAAACACGGACATATGCGGATAAAGAGCGTAGTTCTGGAACACCATCGCGATGTCTCTGTCTTTAGGAGCTACGTCGTTAACAAGACGGTCGCCTATGAAGAGCTCACCCTCGGTAATTTCTTCAAGACCTGCAATCATACGCAGAGTTGTAGACTTACCGCAGCCCGACGGTCCAACGAGAATAATAAATTCTTTGTCCTTAATGTTCATCGTGAAGTCCGAAACTGCGATAACGCCGCCCGGATAACGCTTGTAAATTCCTTTAAGTGCTAAACTTGCCATTTGAAGAACCTCCTGTTTTTATATATAGCTATACAAATAGCCCACTTTCTCTATAATACAGTTCTACAGAGAAAAAGTAAAGAGCCTAAATAACTAAATTTTATGAAAATGCTTTGTGAATATTGCTCATGTGTGACAAAACCTCAATAAAACTTTAATACTTTTGTTGTTACTTTTTTACAAAAAAACGGCGAAAACCGCGCTCCAAACGGCACAGCGCGAAAAAATTCAGCAAATTTGACAATACAAGGCTGTGAATTTTGTTCAATCTTGTACCATATACATTGAAAGTATACAATATCTATAAAAAGGCTGGTGCTTATATGTATAAATCTACCCGAATTAATCGAAAAAGGCTGATT
>WQYC01000003.1 GCA_009781425.1 Oscillospiraceae bacterium | reverse complement strand
TTTCGGTTTGGAGTTGCGGAGCAGCGACGAACCGGAGCGTGGACGGTGAGCGCGAATATGTAGGCAGAAATAAAAAATGAAAGGAGTGATTCCATGAAGAGAATTTGGCGGATATGCAGGTGGCTTTATATAAAATTCTGTGATACCAAAGGCGAGTTTGATATGTTTCGCAAGCCCGTGCATAGGACAAATTCTAATTCTATAAAATTGTACAGGGTGAATAAAAATATGCCAAATTCCGAAAGTACAATTGAAACATACGAAGAAATACAAATAGGGAAAACGCTGTACCGTATTACGAGCGTGTTCACAGGTGAGGTTGATTTTAAAAACGCGCTTGAAGATTTAATAGTAAAACAGGTCTTGCAATCGGGTGAAAAATATGGTAAAATGGAAATGTAAAATCATACAGCCGACAACCTGTTTGCCAAAATAATTGGAGGTAAAATGGTAAAACAGAATATAAAAAAAGTCGGCATATACGTTCGTCTCAGCAAGGAGGACGACCGCGCCGGCGAAAGCGTGAGCATCGAAAATCAGAAGCTTATGCTGACAAATTTCGCTCGGGACAACTCGTGGATTCTTTACGAAATCTACTGCGACGACGGCTTGTCCGGGACAAATCAAAACCGCCCCGGGCTTCAGAAAATGCTCGAGGACATACGGCAAAAGCACATCAACACAGTGCTGATTAAAGACCTGTCGCGGCTCGGCAGAAACTACTTGGAGGTCGGGAATCTCGCCGAAGTCTTCTTCCCCGAACACGGCGTTGAGCTAATTTCGCTCTCTGAAAAAGTAGACGAAATGATGGTTTTCCGTAACTGGTTCAACGAGCAGCACAGCCGCGAAACAAGCAAAAAAGTACGAGCCGTCAAGAAAATCTGCGCCCAAAATGGCAAGTACACAGGCGCGTTCGCGCCTTACGGCTACCGCAAGGCGGACGGCAACAAGCACCTGCTGATTCCCGATGAACCCGCCGCAGAAATCGTCCGAAAAATCTTTGAAATGCGTTCCCGCGGGCTCGGTCATAAAGCAATCGCGATTGAACTCAACGAAGCCGGAATTCTTCCGCCGCGTGATTATTATTACAGTCAGAAAAGCGTGAAAAATCCTTTCAAAACCTGCAACGCCTGGACTTGCGTTGCAATTCGCGGAATACTCGACAACGAGGCTTACATCGGCAATATGGTGCAAGGAAAATACGGCTCTGCGTCATATAAATCACACAAGCTGATTACAAAACCGGAGGAGGAATGGATTCGCGTTGAAGGCACGCACAAGCCATTAATCAACATGGATTTATGGAACACAGCGCGCAATATCGCCGACAAACGCTTCCACCCGCACAAACGAAAAGACGGCTCTGTGAGCATATTTTGCGGCGTTCTGTACTGCGCGGACTGCGGTTTTAAAATGCGAAGCTCGACACTTAAAAGCACCCGCAAAAACGGCAAGAAATACGTTTACAACCGATTCCTCTGCGGTACATATTCCCGAAGCGGCAGAGCAATTTGCACACCGCACACCATCGGCGAGGATGTCCTGCACGAGCTTGTTGCAAACCAAATTCGCGAGCACGCAAAGATGGTTGTCCTCAATGAAGCGCGCATGATAGAGCAGATTATTAAAACGCAAAACAAGCAGGCAATTTCGGGGCGCGCACTGTGCGCGAACGAACTTCAAAGCCGCAATGACCGTCTTTCCACGCTTGACAAGCTCATCGAAAAGCTTTATGAGGACAGACTTGCGGGAATAGTCCCCGAGACGACTTTCAAGGACTTTGTGCAGAAATACGAACGCGAACGGCTCGACTGTAAAAAAGCAATTTCAAAGCTTGAAATTAAGCTTGAAAAATTCGGCGAAAATGAAAACGAGGCTTCCAAGTGGGCGAAAGAAATTCGTCGTTTCGCTCGTCTTGAAGCCCTCGATTTACAAACAGTTTTAACGCTTGTCGAACGCATTGAAATTGGCGATGTCATAAAATCCGAAAACATCGAAAAGCGCGATGTTAAGCTGATTTACAAGTATGTAGGCAAGTGCATTTAAGAGTTCCTGCGGTGAGTATACATTTATCAATACACTTACTCGCATAAGTACTGAAGCTTATATTCTTACTCTGCTTAAAAGTCTCCGCCGCCTTTATCAGCCCGATTGTCCCGATTGAAATCAAGTCGTCCTGCTCCTTTGAGTCGGAGTAATTTTTTCGGACAATGAAAGCTACGAGCCGCAAGTTGTGAACGATTAGCTTATTCCGCGCGCACTCGTCGCCCGCTTCTATTTCGTCGAGACATTCCTGCTCTTCCTTTTTGGATAATTGCTTCGGGAACGCTCCCCCCGGTTCAAGGTGAAGCGCGAAGAAAAATAAATTTTGCAGCGTAAATTGAAATATTGTCGAAAACATAGGAAAAGCCCTCCATAAAATAGTAGCACTTTAAGTTTATGAAGGACAATTTGTCTGATATTCTGTTTTTTTGTAATTTATTTTTCTACTTATAATTCCGCTCCTCCGCCCAAGAATCCTCGTAAATCCTCACGTAATTCTCAAGTCTGCTTTCGCTTATTATCCCGCTCTCCATCGCATTAATCACCGCACAGCCTTCCTCCTTAATATGTCGGCAGCCAGCGAACTTGCACTTGTCTAAAAACGGCACAAACTCGCGGAAGCAGAGCGCGACGTTATCGGAAATAAGCTCACCGTACTTCGCGGCTTCCACAGTGGAAAAGCCGGGCGTGTCCGCGATATATGAGTTTTCAGCAAATCCAAAAAGCTCAACCTGCCTTGTTGTATGCTTGCCGCGTCCGAGCTTCTTACTGATTTCGGCGGTTTCGAGCGCAAGCTCGGGGAACAGGCTGTTGAGAGTACTGCTCTTCCCCACCCCCGTGTTGCCGATAAACGCGCAGGTTTTATTCTGCAGATAATTGCGCAATTTATCAATCCCCGTATTGTCTGTATTGCTCACGGAAAAGACCGTGAAACCTGCCTTTTCGTAAATCGCGCGCAGCTCGTCTTCTTCTCTTTTATCTATTTTTGTGAAGAGCAGAACGGGCTCGATTTCCTTGTTCTCAAAAATCGCGATTAGCTTGTCAAGAATCAGTCTGTTTGGCTTAGGCTCGACAGTTGAAGCTACGATAATCGCCGCGTCAAGATTCGCGAGCGGCGGGCGGACAATATAGTTTCTGCGTTCAAGCACATCTGTAATTACAGGCGTGTTTTCATTTACATCAACCACAACATTATCACCCGCGACAGGCGTGATGTCTTTGTGGCGGAACACACCCCGCGCCGTACAAAGCAAAACTCCGTCAGCGGTCTCGACATGAAAGAAACCGCCGACGGATTTAATTATTTTACCGTTTATATTATTCATCGTCACCGCTTTCATCAAAATTTATATCGCTGAAATTAACCCAAATGTCAATTTGCTCAGTATTTCTTATCACTCTGCGCGCAGGAACACTTTGCCAAATGATTTGCCGTTCTTCATGTTCGGTTGAATATTTATTAATAACATTAAAATTAACATCGGGATATTTCTCGATAACCTCGTCATAATCCATACCCACAAAATCCGGTGTTGTTATCATTATAGGCTCTTCGCCCAAGCTCACCCAAATGTCAATTTTCTGCCCTATCCTTACAGTTCTTCCAGCCAGATAGCTCTGCCGTGTGATTTGCCCTTCTTCATGCTCGGTTGAATATTCTTTAATTACATTAAAGTTCATATCGGGATATTGTTCGACAACTTCGTCATAATCCAAGCCGATGAATTTTGGCATTGTAAAAAAGTCAGTTAAATCGTAAGGTTCAGTGCAAAAGCATCTTGACACCCCAAATATATCAACCGCTATAGAAGCCGCAAATCCTACTATAATAGCCGAGCCTATCGTTATCATAGTAATCAAAAAGCGTTTCCCGAATTTTTTATTATTCATCGCCGCTGCCAAAGGGCTCGGACTCGGTGTGCGGTTCGGGGTCGGGGTCGGGTTGCGGTTCGGGGTCGGGGTCAGGCGTGGGGTCAGCGGGAACGCTCAGCTCGGTGAATATTCTGCTGTTGAGCGAAATTTCGCGGCTTACCGGCGTTTCGCCGGTGAAGTCGATTTCATACTCAAAGAACTGCAGTCGTCTGCCTGTTTCAACCGACGTTATAAACATTACGACGCTGTGCTTTTCCGAGCCCTCAACCTCCCATAAAATCTGCTTATTAAGCCCGATATTCTGAATTACGCCCGAAATATCCTGCCTAAATCCGTCGATATAATACTCGAACATATAATCGCCCGTGAGGCTCGCGGCAAGATTATGCGAAATCGCAAACGTCTTAGGCGGCGCAACCCCTGCACTCACCACAACTTCAATCGTTCCGAACTTCTGTATAGTCGCCATAGGAAGCGGATTCTGCCGTATTACTATCCCTTCTTCAATCGTGTCGCTGTATTCTTCTTCAAATATCGCGACAACGTCGTACATTCTTGCGCGCTCTTCTGCTGTTTCCCGCGTTAAAGTGATGAAATCGGGAGCCTGCGTCATTTCGTTCCCGCCGCCGAAGCTGACCCAAACCGTGATTCTCGTATCAAGCGGAATCATCTCACCTGCCGACGGGTCTGTGCGGATTACGTAGCCCGCAGGAACGTTTAAGCTTTCTTCGTTTCTGATGCTGATGTTAGCGTCAGCGAAGCCCTGCCGCCGAAGCCCTGCGCGTACATCGTCTATATGACGCACGCCGCCTTCGTAATTATTAAGTTCAACACGCTGTGGCCCCATGCTCACCCAAATATCAACCCGCTGACCTGTCCTTATATCTCTGCCTGCCAAGTGACCCTGCCGCATAATCTGCCCTTTTTCATACTCGTTTGAATACTCTTGAATAGGATTAAATGTTAAATTCGGGTACAACAAAACCATATCGTCATAATTTTCTCCGACGAGCCCGGGCATTTTAACCTCTACGCCTCCCTGCTCGTCAAAAATAGTGAAGGTGTTCGTAACAATCGTAAATATAAGCCACGCCGCCATGATTACCACCACCGAAGCCGTCGCGAACAAAATCGCAAGCAACGGCGAGCGGCGTTCAATTACCTCATCGTAATAATCGTCGTCGTCCTCGTCATAATCGTCCTCGTATTCGTCCTGCTTCGGCGCATTCCGCGGCGTTACGCCGCTTTTCGGAGCAGGTGGATTAATCGGCGAGGGCGTCATTCCAAGATTAATAGGAGAAGTCGCAGGCTTATCAAAATACTTGACCTTCTGGTCGTCAGTTGAAAAATATTTATATTCAAAAACTATGCTCGGATTCTTCTTGAATTCCTCTATATCAGTGATTAGCTCGCCTGCTGTCTGATAACGCTTGACGGGCTCCTTTTGCATTGCCTTGAGCGTAATTTCTTCTAATCCGTCGGGAATCGAGCTGTTTATTTCTGTCGGCTTTTTCGGCTGTGCCTGCATATGCATGAGCGCAATTGAAACAGGATTATCCCCGTCGAACGGCTTCCTGCCTGTCAGCATTTCAAACATCATTACGCCGACTGAATAAATATCGCTCTTCTCGTCAGTCGCTTCGCCGCGCGCCTGCTCGGGGCTGATATAATGCACCGAGCCTATTGCCTTCTCGGAAATAGTTTTATCGGTCTCGCGGTTGAACCGCGCAATACCGAAGTCCATCACCTTTATAGTGCCGTCAGAAAGAAGCATAACGTTCTGCGATTTTATGTCGCGGTGAACAATTCCGCGGTCATGCGCGTGCTGAAGCGCGCGGAGAATCTGCGTGACAAAATGCAGCGCGTCGCGCCATTTAAGGACGCCCTGCCGCTCAATGTATTCAGTGAGCGTTATGCCGTCGATGTACTCCATTACAATGAACTGAACCTTGTCGAAGCCCACGTCATAAATCTTAACTATGTTAGGGTGCGACAAAAGCGCGATTGCCTTGCTCTCGTTTCTAAAACGGCGCAGGAAATCCTCGCTTTCGGCGAGCTCGTTCTTGAGTATTTTTGCGGCGACGATTTTGTCCTCGACCATATCGCGCGCCTTGTAAATATCCGCCATTCCGCCGACGCCGATGAGTTCTAAGAGCTCGTATCGCCCGTCAAGCCTTTTCCCGATGTTGTTATCCATAAACCTTCACCTTTTTGCATTTTATTTATATTATTTTACTGAAATTACAGCAACCGTTATATTATCCCGCCCGCCTGTTTCAAGGGCGTAATCAACAAGCTTATCGCAGATTTTGCTCACCGGATTATTAACAATAATTTCAGCGATATTAACGTCCTCTCCGTAAGAATGAAGCCCGTCTGAGCTTAGCATCAAAATCGAATCGTCATGAAGCTCAATTTCGTAATAGTCGGGCGTCAGAAGCGGTTCAGCCCCGACAGCGCGGGTGAGGCAGTTGCGCTTCGGGTGCGTTTTGCCTTCCTCTTCGGTAATTTCGCCGTCATCAATAAGCTTATTTATGTAGGAATGGTCTTTTGTAATCTGCTGGATACTGTCACCGAAAACGTGATAAACCCTGCTGTCGCCGACGTTTATGATATACGCGCGCCCCTCGAAAACTATCGCACCAACACAGGTCGTCCCCATTCCAATCATGTTCTGGTCATACTCGGCTAAGTCGTAAACCAAATTATTCGCCGCCGTCACCGAGGTAATCAGCAGATTTCTGATTGAGTTGCGGTTGAGCTCGGGACGGAAGCCGCGTTTAATGCGCTCGGAAATGAAGTTCGTCGTCGTTTCACTCGCAAAACTCCCCGCGTTCTCGCCGCCCATGCCGTCGCAGAGCACAACTGCCGCCGCACCGAATTCGCCGGTGCCGAGCAGCTCAGCCCAGACTCTGTCTTGGTTTTCCGTTCTTCTTTTGCCGATGTCTGTTTTTGAAAATACCTTCATAGGCTCCTACCTTTACAATTATACTATACTTTTGTGATAAAACAAGGGAAAATTGTTTACAATTCTGTTACAATTTGGCGGTTTCTGCACGAAGCTGTCCGCAGGCGGCACTAATATCCGCACCCAAAGTTCTGCGTACCGTTGCATTAATGCCAAGATTTGTTAATTTTTCTTGAAATGCTTTTACGTTATCGGATTTTTTATGTTTTTTCGCGGGAACGTGATTCACAGGAATCAGATTCAAATGCGCGCCGAGCGGCTTTATAAGCCTTGCAAGTCTCTCCGCCGTTTCAAGGCTGTCGTTGACATCTTTAATCAGCGCGTATTCAAAGCTTACTCTTCTACCTGTTTTTTCAAAGTAATTCCTGCAGGACGACAGCAATCTTGCTATGTTATATTTTTTATTGACAGGCATTATTCGGCTTCTTGTTTCGTCGTCAGCCGCGTGAAGCGAAACTGAAAGCGTCAAGCCGAGTTTCAACTCCGCAAGCTCGTCTATTTCGTCAGCAAGCCCGCAGGTAGACAGCGAAACGTGCCGCAGACTCATGTTTCTACCCTGCTTGTCCGAAAGCAGTTGCAAAAATTTTACGACATTATCGAAATTATCAAGCGGTTCGCCGATGCCCATAAGTACTAAACTTCCTACGTTTATGCCGCTGTCACGTTCAGTTTCATATAATTGTAACAGCATTTCCGAAGGCTCTAAGTCGCGCACAAAGCCGTTCGCGCCGCTCGCGCAAAAGCTGCAGTTCATTTTGCACCCCGCCTGCGTAGAAATGCACAGGCTGTTCGCGTGCTTGTAGCGCATTTGAACAGTTTCTATACCTTGTCCGTCATGCAGTCCATATAAATATTTTACAGTATAATCATGCTCGGACACAAGTTTTTTTTGAATATTTAGTCGTTTTATACAAAAATGCTCTGCTAATTTTAGTCGAAATTGTTCAGATAAATTAGACATTTCGGAAAAATCTGCCGCCCGCTTCACATGAAGCCAATCGAAAATCTGCTTCGCGCGGAATTTCTGCTCACCTATTGCTTTTATTTCTCTTTCAAGCTCTGTGAGCGAGAGCGATAATATGTCTTTTTTCATTGGATTTTAAGCTGTTGACCATCGGCTTTTCTTCTGAATACAGCTACGAAAAAGCCGTCACCGCCTGTTTTATGCGGGAAAAGATTATAGCGCGAGGCGTCGGGGATTCCCATTCCAATCGGCACAAAATAAGGCGAAAACTCGGGGTGATTATTCTGAAAATTATTCACGACAGCTTCGTTTTCATCGGGGTTGAGCGTGCAGGTCGAATACACTAAAGTGCCATTCGCTTTCACATAATGCGCGGCGGTGCTGAGGATTCTGCGCTGTGTCTCGGGAAGCGGTTCGAGGGTTTTCATCGGCTTATATTTTATTTCGGGCTTGCGGCGGATTACGCCAAGCCCCGAACAGGGAACATCACACAAAACCACGTCAGCCTGCGGAAATTCGGGATTGAAAACCATTGCGTCGTTTTCAATCGGCTTGATAATATCAAGCCCAAGCCGCTTCGCGCCGTTTTCGATTAACGACAGCTTCCCGCCGTAAAGGTCACAGGAAATAAGCGTCCCGCGGTTATTCATCATCTGCGCCATTGTGAAGCTTTTTCCGCCCGGCGCGGCGCAAATGTCAATCACAGTTTGATTGAAGCTCGGCTTCGCCAATTTACAGCACAGCTGCGACGAAATATCCTGCACATGAAACATTCCCTTGCGGTAGGCGTCGGAAAGCTCAATGCTCGAGCTCACACGTTCAAGCTCAAGGCAGTCATCTAAAAAAGCGTTTTTCTTTACTGTGAATTTTTCTTTTGTCAGCGCGGTTATTACGTCATCAGCTTGAAATTTCAACGTGTTTACCCGCAGATAAATCGGCGGTCTGCCGAACGTGCCTTTCAGCAGTTCGAGCGCAGATGTTTCGCCAAAAGCCGTCGTCCATTTTTTAATCAGCCACTTCGGGCAGGAATAGTCGATTGAAAGCTTCGCTTCGCCTTCGAGATTCTTTGTGTCTACTACTTTTCCGTCACGAATAAAACTGCGCAGAATTGCATTAACAAAGCCTTTGGAGTTGTTGTCTGCTAAGTTCGCGGACTCGTTTACTGCGGCGTTTTCAGGAACGCCGTCCATAAATAAAAGCTGATAAAAGCCCATTCGCAAAATCTGCACGGTTTCGCACGAAATGTTGTCAAATTCCATGTCGGAATACGCGCGGATTAAATAATCGAGCGTCATTTTCCGTTCGAGAACACCATAAAACAGCGCGGCGGCAAAGCTTTTATCGCGGGGTGAAAGATTGTCCCGCGAAAAAGTATTGTCAAGTATTATGTTGGAATACGCGCCGCTCTGCTCCATGCGGCAAAGCAGCTCCAGCACTGTCTTACGTGATTGTGTCATTTGGATTTCCTTTGTTCACGTCGTAGGGAACGCATTTATGCGTTCCGTTTTATAACGTGGGTAAATATTTCTAACGTTGGCAAATATCGGAACGCATAAATGCGTTCCCTACCTCCGTCTGTTTAAAATCGCAATCAGTCGAATTAACTGCGCAAGTGAAACTAATAGTGCCGCAATGTAAGTCATAGCCGCGGCTTTTAAGACTTTTCTTGCGCCTCTTTGCTCGCCCGTTTGGAGGATATTATATCCCGCGATAACAGCCATTGCCCGCCTCGACGCGTCGAACTCAACAGGCAGTGTCAAGAGCTGAAAAAGTATCGTCAGCGCGAAGGAAATTATCCCTATATAAATCATCGCAGTCCCCGGAAAAAGTGGAAAAAACATACCCGCAATCACGAGGTAAATCCACGTCCTGTTCGCAATGTTTACAACAGGAAAAATCGCATGACGAATCCTAATCGGCGTGTATTGCTCGGCGTGCTGAATCGCATGACCGCACTCATGCGCAGCTATGCCGATTGCGCCCACGGAATAGCTGCTGAACGTGCTTTCCGAGAGCCTTACAGTGTTACAGCGCGGGTCATAATGGTCGGTTAATTTGCCGTGCGTGGTTTCAACCACAACGTCATAAAGCCCGTGGCTGTCAAGGATTTGCCGAGCTATTTCGCTCGCGGAAACGCGCTTTTCCGAAATAACTTTGTTGTATTTTGCGAAGGTCATTTTCACGTTCAATGAAGCTAACATCGCAATTCCGATTGCCGCCAAAACCAGCCAATACGCGGCGTTCGGGTTGTTCAAAAAATACTCTAAGGTTGGTAAATCTTCCATAATTAATCCTTTCTTATACCGCGGAGAAATTCTTCCGCGTTCATTCTTTTTTTACCCTCGGGTTGAATTTCAAGAAGCCGCAGACACGCGCCGTCTCCGCAGGTAAAATCAAGCTCATTACTTACTATTTCCACAATTTCCGAAGAAAAAACCTTCAAGCGTTTATTACCAAAAAAAGTATACGCTTCGCCCGATAATCCGCGAATAAAATTATAAATTTCGAGCGCGGATTCGCCTTTATCTATCTGCTTCATTTCCTTGGAAATCATTGGCGCGTGAGTCGCCTGTTCATGGTTTTGCATAGTCTTGCATTTCAAGTATTCATCAGGGTTTTTCGCGAATTTTACGATTAATTTCGCGCCTATTTCCTTCAGTTCATCGTGCAGCTCAGAAGCAGTCATTTCTGCAGTAATTTCGCACTTTTCCATGAGCATTATATCGCCTGTGTCTATGCCCGTTTCCATCTGCATAATCGTGATTCCGCTCTCGGTATCGCCGTTCATAATGCAGAAATTTATCGGCGCGGCTCCGCGCCAGCGCGGAAGCAAGGAAGCATGAATATTTATACAGCCGTAGCGCGGATATTCGAGTATTTCAATCGGCAGAATCTGCCCGTAAGCCGCGACAATAATAACATCGGGATTTATGCTTTTTATAACTTCAAAGCTCTTAATTGCGTCATCGCCGCGCCGTAAGGACAGCGGCTGAAAAACTTCTATATTGTGACTTATTGCACATTCCTTGACAGGTGAAAAGCGCGTTTTCTGCCCTCTGCCGCTCGGTTTATCGGGTTGCGTGAAGACAAGCGGAATCTCGTGTCCCGCGGCTAAAAGCGCGTCAAGCGCGGGTACTGCGAAGTCGGGAGTTCCCATAAAAATCAGCTTCATGCTTGTAAAATTACCTCTTCATTTTCTTCTTTTTTCTTCTCATTTTTCTTCTTCTTCTCGGGTTCTTTTCCATTTCTGCTTCCGCCTCGGCTTCGTCAACCATTTCGTCAGCAATATCGGGGAACATTATCCCGTTGAGGTGGTCAATTTCATGGCAGAAAACAATCGCCAAAAGGTCAGTTGCCTCCTGAAACTGCTCCTTGCCGTAACGGTTCATGTATCTGATTTTCACGTAGTCGGGACGTTCAACATAACCCCACAAGCCCGGGCAGGAAAGGCAGCCCTCCATCTCCCTCTGCGTGCCTTTTGTCTGCACTATTTCGGGGTTAATCAGCTCAATTGCACCATCGCCCTCGTCAAGGTCAATCACAATAACTCTGCGCAGAATCCCAAGCTGTACAGCGGCGATTCCAACGCCCTCATTGTGCGTTAAGGTCTCATGCATATCATCGAGCAAAACCCACAATCTATCGTCAAAAGCAGTTACTTCTCTTGATTTTTTGTTTAACATTTCATCGGGATAATTAAATACATTTCTGAGTGCCAAAATGAGCTTCTCCTTTGTTTATAGTATTTCTCCATTTATATCTGCGTATATTCCGACATATTTGAAATTATTGTCGTTATAAGCGGTTTTCAGCGCGTTTGAAATTATTTTGCGGAAGCTTGCATTATTCTTGCATTTTATAATCAGCTTGTGGCGGTATTTTCCGCCTGCCCGCCCTGTTCCGCTTTTGCTCGGACCGAGCACGCGATACGGGAATTTCTCCTCTGCCGAACACAGCTCATCGCTCAAAATTTCAAGAAACTTCTTCGCCGCTTTCTCGGAAACAGCTTCATCAACTGCCGAGAATCCAATCAAAAATATATCGCAGAACGGCGGGAAAATTAAAGCTTTTCTAACATCGGCTTCCTGCTCGTAAAACTCTGCATAATCCTGCGCGGCGGCTAAATTTAAGACGTAGTGCTCAGGCGTAAAGGTTTGCAAATACGCTCTGCCTTTTTTGCTTCCGCGCCCCGAACGCCCGACAACTTGCGTAATAAGCGAAAACGTCTTCTCAAAGCCGAGATAATCGCTCGAGTATAAAGCCTTGTCGATTGCGAGCACGCCTACTAATGTAATATTCTCAAAATCAAGCCCCTTCGCAATCATCTGCGTGCCGACCATAATGTCATACGCGCCGCTTCGGAACTCGGCAAACTTAGTTTCAAACGCAGTCTTTGAAATCGTGGTATCCGCGTCCATTCGCAGAACTCTCGCGTTCGGAAATATTTCCGCAATTTCATCTTCAACGCGCTGAGTTCCCGTGCCTGTTTGATAAATATGCTTACATTTGCATTTTTCGCATAAATCGGGCATTTGCGCGCTGAAATTGCAATAATGGCATTGAATTTTATTGCCCTTTTTATGATACGTCAGCGGCACTAAGCACACGGGGCAATTTACCGCCGTCCCGCACCTTATGCACCTTGCGTAAGTGTGATAACCGCGCCGATTGAGCAGGATTAAGCTCTGCTCACCGCGCGCTAAATTCTCGGCAATTTCATCAAGCAAAACATTGCTGAAATTCGAGCGATTGCCGTTTTCATATTCGATTTTCATATCAACGATGTAAACATCGGGAAGAATTGCTTTACTGTATCTCTCGTTTAATTCAAAGAGCGAATAACGATTCATTTTGGCAAAATGATAGCTCTCAATTGAGGGTGTCGCCGACGCTAAAAGCAGAAGTGCATTATGGTGAAAAGCCCGCTGTTTAGCTACATTTCGAGCGTGATAACGCGGTGAGCGGTCGCTCTTGTAGCTGTGCTCGCCCTCCTCGTCGATTACGATGATTCCTATATTTTCGAGCGGCGCGAAAACCGCGCTCCTTGTGCCTACTATTATGCCTGCTTCGCCGCTTTTAATGCGCTTGTACTCGTCCGCCCGCTGACCGAGCGACAGCCCTGAGTGAATAATTGCTACTCTGTTCCCGAAAAGGCTCTTGAAATGCCCCGTCATCTGCGGCGTCAGCGCGATTTCAGGCACGAGCATAACCGCAGTTTTGCCTCTATTTAAAGTATGTTCAATCAGCTTGATAAATACCGAGGTTTTTCCGCTTCCTGTAATCCCGCGCAGTAAGGCGCATTTTGCTTCACCACTGTCCGCGAGAGTTTTTAAGCCGTCGAAAACCTCTTGCTGTGCCGCTGAAAAAACTATATCGTCAAGGCTCGCAGTAACCTCAAAGTCTTTGCTGAGCGCGCGTGAACGCGCGTCCTCCCGCGCTTCAAGCGCGCCTTTTTTAATCAGATTTGTAACTACCGCCGACGTAACACTTGCTACTGCGCAGATTTCTTTTACGCAGGCAGATTCATATTCTTCAAGCATTTCGATTACAGCTTTCTGCTTGGGAGTAGGCGCGAAGCTTTCAAAATCAAATCCGCTTGCAACCGAAACTATTTTCGTAACATCGCCTTTATAACGTGCTTTTATTGAATCGTCATCATCAGATAATTTCACGCCGAGCCCTGCAGGAATCACAGTTTTCACCGCGTCGAAGTAAGTGCAGAAGGTATTCTCTTTCAGCCACGCGACAAGCCGTAGCATCTCGCCCGAAAGCAAGGGTTCTTCGTCAATAACTGCACTGATTTTTTTTGTTTTCGCGGGCTCGTAAGCGTCCTCGCGCACCGAAAAAATCATTCCCTGCCGCTTTTTTCCCGAGACGCCGCGCCCGAAATCCACAATCACGCGCTTCCCTGCCGCCGCCTTTTCCGCTAAGTCAAAAGGCACTAAATAATCGAAAAGCATATCGAAAGAAAAGAGCGTTTTTTCAACAGCAATCTGCGCAATAAGCCCCGTTAATTCTGCCTTTATCATCAGTTAATTACCGGGATTCCGTGCTTGGTTGAAAGTCCTTCCGCCCGCACCACCGAAGTGAAATCCTTCACCGCGTCCTCGAGGTTTGCATTTATAATAACATAGTCGTAATTTTTCACAAAGGACATCTCGATTTTCGCAATGCCCACGCGCTTTTTTATAGTTTCTTCTGTTTCTGTTCCGCGCTTGCGAAGTCTGCGTTCAAGCTCGTCAAACGACGGCGGCAGAATGAAAACAAGCACACAATCAGGGAATAATTTTCTTATGTTTGCCGCACCCTCGACCTCAATTTTCAGCACGACATTCTTGCCCGCTTCAAGCATTTTCGGTATGTATTCGCGCGGCGTTCCGTAAAGGTTTCCCGCGTATTCGGTGTGTTCAAGAAGCTCGTTATTCTCAATCATCTGCGTGAATTCTTCTCTCGTTTTGAAGAAATAATGCACGCCGTTTCCCTCGCCCTCGCGCGGCGCGCGCGTAGTCGCAGAAACAGAATAGTGCAGATTATTGCAAGCTTTAAAAGCACTTTCTAAAATCGTATCCTTCCCGCAGCCCGCAGGTGCTGAAACCACTATCAGCAAGCCTTTATTCATCATCATTTTCATCTTCCTCCGAACTTTCGATTCCTGCGATTCCTGTAAAGCCTTTTATATTCTTCGCCGACAGAATTATATGCCCGCTGTCCATGATAAAAACCGTGCGAGTTTTCTTGCCGCAGGAAGCGTCCACGACTGCGTTTTTCTCGCGCGCCACGCTCACCATACGCTTTGCAGGCGCGGAATCCGCGCTGACAGCGGCGACGACTCTGTGCGGATTAATAGCGTTTCCGTAGCCTATATTTAAAAGCTCCATGATTTTTCCTCGTTTTAACCATAATATATAAGTATATCACAAATTCTTTTCAAAGTCAAATCGTGCCGAATTTACGTCAGCAAGCCTTCTAAAAGCACCTTCGCGCCTATCGCAATCAGCACCAAGCCGCCTGCAACCTTCGCCGCGAACGCGCCCATCAAGCCGCCGACTTTCACCCCGAGCCCGACACCGACAAAGCTCATAACAAACGTAATCACGCCGATTAAGGCAATCGCAGGGAAAATCCACCCGCCGCGTACCCCCATCGCAATAAAGCTGACACCTGCCACAAGCGCATCGATACTGGTCGCAACCGCTTGCATTAATAAAACTTTCAGCGATAAATTTTCGGGAATGTTATCAACTGCACTGTTCTTTTTGTCCTTCTGCGCTTCGTAAATCATTCTGCCGCCGATAAAAGCAAGAATTACAAACGCAATATAGTGCGCGAAGCTGTCGATGAATTCCACGAAAACCATGCCGAGCAAGAAGCCGAGAAGCGGCATCAACGCTTGAAAAAGCCCGAACATGAACGCTATTTTTAACGCTTGCTTTTTGCACGGCTTTTTCAGCGACATACCGTTCGTGATTGAAACCGCGAACGCGTCCGCCGAAAGCCCGAAAGCGAGCAGAACTATTTGAATTATAAACATTTTTTAAGCCCTTTTCTGCGCCAAAAGCGGCGAATATTTTGCACGGAATTGCATAAATAATCCGCTGTCTAACGCCTCTCTGATTCTCTCCATCAGCGTGTTGTAAAAATAAAGATTATGCAAGACTCCGAGCCGCCCCGCAAGCTGCTCGTCCGCCTTGAACAAGTGCCGAATATAAGCCCGCGAAAAATTACGGCAAACAGGGCAGTCACATTCGGGGTCAATCGGCTCGTTGTCCGTGATATACCGCTCGTTCATCAGCCGCATAATCCCCTGCCAGGTGAAAACCGTGCCGTGACGGGCGTTGCGCGACGGCATTACGCAGTCGAACATATCTATTCCGCGCGCGACAGCTTCAATCAAGTTGCTCGGCGTCCCGACGCCCATTAAATACCGCGGCTTTTCATGCGGCATTTCCTGCACGATATAATCCAAAACCTCGTACATTACCTCAGTTGCTTCGCCGACCGCAAGCCCGCCCACAGCGTAGCCCGGCAGGTCAAGCTCGGTAATATTTTTCATGTGCTCAATTCGCAGGTCTTTGAAAACTCCGCCTTGATTTATGCCGAAAAGAAGCTGGTTTTTATTCAAGGTGCAGTCAAGTGCATTAAGCCGCTCAAGCTCATTTTTGCACCGCACAAGCCAGCGGGTTGTCATTTCTGCAGACTTTTTCACATATTCATAAGGCGCGGGATTCTCCACGCACTCGTCAAACGCCATAGCAATCGTAGAACCCAAATTCGACTGAATCTGCATACTTTCCTCGGGTCCCATGAAGATTTTTTTACCGTCAACGTGCGAGGAAAAATAAACGCCTTCTTCTTTAATTCTTCGCAGCTTTGCAAGCGAGAAGACTTGAAATCCACCCGAATCGGTCAGCAACGGCTTTTTCCAGCCCGTAAAAGCGTGAAGCCCGCCGAGTCCGCGGATAATCGTATCCGACGGGCGAATGTGCAAATGATACGTATTGCAAAGCATTACAGGGCATTTCACTTCTGCCAAGTCAAGCGCGGAAACCCCGCCTTTAACCGCGGCAGAAGTCGCGACGTTCATGAAGAAAGGCGTTTCAACTGTGCCGTGAACGGTAGTTAAACGCCCTCTACGCGCACCGCGCAATCCGCTATTTTCTGTACATAATAATTCAAACATATTAATTTCAGTTCCTAAACTTTTGAATATCCGTGGTCATTAATCATCGCGTCAACCTTCACTTTATCGCGGCACATCGGACATTCTGACAGCGTAAAGCTCTCGTATTTCGGCAAATCATCCTTGTAAAAAACCGCGCTTACAGGTATTTTCCCAAGCTCCTCAACCGCGCTGAACAACGCCGCCACGCCTGCTAAATTCCCGCTGTAATAGGTCAGACATTCAAGGCAGGCCTCAACCGTTCTGCCTGTAGAAGCTGATGAAATCAGCACCAACACGTTCTTATTCCAAATCACGCTCTGCGAATCGTCGCGGAAAATCATCTGCTTATTTGAATTCATTTCCGGCGTGATTACGTTTATATCTGCTCCGGAATTAACTGAGTGCGGGAAGTCTTCCGACAAGCTTTCCGCTAAAAACGCGCCTATGACCTGCGTTCCCTCAAGGCAGATTATAGTATCAACAGGAGTATTCGCGAAATCGGCTGCGAAAACTCTCGCCGCTTCCTTAGAGGTTTTGAACTGCCTTTTGAGACTGTGCATATCTACGTAATAATTTACGTGCGAGTGCCCCGTGATAAAATGCCCGGGGATTGCGCCGATTTTTATGTTGCTGTTGCGGCTTGACGTGATTTCAATTATGCGAGCTTCCATGATGATTCCTTTCTATTTAACCCCAAACGCGTAAATCGTTACGGACTTGAACTTTTTGCCCTTTTTAAGCTTGCAGGACGGGAAGTTCGGTAGATTAGGCGTATTCGGCGTGAACTGCGTTTCAAGGCAGAAAGCGTCCTGCTTGCCGAAATGAACGCCGCCTTTTCCTTTTTCCGAAAGCCCGTTCGCCGTATAAAACTGTATCGCGGGCATATCGGTGTAAACCGCCATTATCCGCCCGCTTTCGGGCTCATGCGCGACTGCGGCTTTCTTCATTTCGCCGAATTCACCGAGCAGGAAATTATGGTCGTAGCCTGCGATTTTACCTTCTTTTATATACGCGCCGATTTTCTTAGGCTTGAGGAAATTAAACGGCGTTTCGGGAACGCTCTCGATTTCACCTGTCGGTATGTTGAACTCGTCAAAAGGTGTGTAATTCAGTGCTTTTATTTGCAAAACTGTGTCGAGTACGGTTCCTTTTCCGCCGAGATTAAAATAAGCATGATTCGTCGGGTTGAAAATAGTATCGCCGTCAGCCGATGCTTCGTACTTAATTTTAAGTTTATTTTTGTCGGTAAGTGTATATTTCACACTTACGTTCAAAGCCGACGGAAAGCCCTCCTCGCCATCGGGACTGCGGTAAGTAAAGGTCACGCTGTTTTCCTTATCGTTGAGCTTATATTCCCACACGCGGCGGTTAAAGCCGTAGCTGCCGCCGTGCAGACAGTTATCGCCGTCGTTTTTTGCAAGCTGATATTCCTGCTCGTCAAGCTTAAACGCCGCGCCGCCTATTCTGTTCGCGTAACGCCCGACAACCGCGCCTTGAAAAGACCCGCCGTTAATGTAGCCGTCAAGATTATCGTAGCCGAGAACTACATCGGCAAGCTCTCCGTTCTTGTCGGGAGCGTCGATTCCGACTAATGCCGCGCCGAAGCTTGTCAGCCGAACAGTCAAATCGTTATTTTTTAACGTAAACAAATGAACCGCGTATCCGTTATACGAGCCCCAGTTTTCTTTTACAACAGCCATAATTTTGCTTCTCCTCTTGTCAAATTTATATTCCAAATAAGTATAACACAGATTTGCTTTAAAAGCAAGTATATGTTATAATAGTTTCAGAAATAAATGAAAGCGGAGAATTTATCATGAGAACATGGAAGTACGAAATGCACGTCCACACAAGCCAAGGCAGTGCCTGCGGAAGAAGCACGGGCGCGGATATGGCTGATTATTTTAAAAGTATCGGTTACACCGGCATGGTGGTAACTGACCACTTCGACGGCGGAAACACAGCAATAGACTTCAAGCAGCCGTGGACGACAGCAATTGAGCAGTTCTGTGCAGGCTACGAGGACGCGAAGCAGCGCGGGGAGGAAATTGGGCTCGATGTTTTTTTCGGCTTTGAATACGGCTTTCACGCTACGGAGTTTCTTATTTACGGGCTTGATAAAAGCTGGCTGCTTCAAAACCCGCAGATTCCAAGCTTAGACCTTAAAAGTGCGCTCGTCTGCTTTAAGAGAGCGGGCGCATTAATAGTCCACGCGCACCCCTTCAGAGAAGCGCCGTACATAGAAATGTTCCGCCTGCTCCCCGATTTAACAGACGCCGTCGAGGTTTACAACGTCCACAACGGCGACGAGCATAATTCGCGCGCCGAGACTTATGCAAAGATGTACAACCTGAAGAAAGTCGGCGGCGGCGACATTCACGGCGTAGACGGATTCACTTCCGGAATCGTTTCACCCAAAAGACTGCATACAATTCATGAAATGATTGATTTAATTCGATTTTGTGAGTTTTCTGTAATAAAGCCGAAACCATAATTAGTCATGTTGCACAAATCGGACTGTTCGTATTTATCTGATTTGTAATATTTTACAACAAGTACTTGTTTTTTGAAAAGCACTATGATATAATTATCTTTAATCTGTAAAATAATTCCTGTTGGAGGTTCCATATGCCTAAAAAAACGCATAAAGACTACGAAATCCCCCTGCATCTGTTCAGAGAGGGGAGCCTTACTTACGGATACGAGTTCTTCGGCTCGCACTTTAAAGATGACGGCGTTATTTTCCGTGTCTGGGCGCCGAAGGCCGCAGGTGTTTCGGTTGTGGGCGACTTCAACCACTGGGACGCCGAAATAAACCCTATGGGGAAAATCACAGAAGACGGCATTTGGGAGCTTTATATTCCCGGTATAAAAATATACGATTCCTATAAATACGCGGTTCGCACCGAGCGCGGACAGCTCAAGCTCAAGTCTGACCCCTACGGCTTCCATATGGAAACCCGCCCCGACACCGCTACAAAAATTTACGACATCAGCGGCTATAAGTGGAAAGACAAGGCTTGGAACGACAAGAAAAAAGTCCGCGACGCTTATACCGCACCGATGAATATTTACGAGGTTCACCTCAGCTCGTGGCGCAGAATGAGGGACGATAGCGAGTTTTTCAACTACATGGAGCTCGCGAACGAGCTGATTCCCTACGTTAAAAAAATGGGCTATACCCATATCGAAATGATGCCGATTGCGGAATTCCCCTTCGACGGCTCGTGGGGCTATCAGGGTATCGGATACTTCGCGCCGACCTCGCGCTTCGGCACACCGCATGACTTTATGCAGTTTATCGACTACTGCCACCAGCACGACATCGGCGTAATTTTAGACTGGGTTCCCGCGCACTTCCCAAAGGACGCGGCAGGGCTGTTCGAGTTCGACGGCGAGTGTTGCTACGAATACGGCGACCCGCTCAAACGCGAGCACGCCAACTGGGGTACGCGCATTTTCGACTGGGGCAAGAATGAAGTTGTCAGCTTTTTAATTTCAAACGCAGCTTACTGGCTTCGCGAATATCACATAGACGGGCTTCGCGTTGACGCTGTGGCTTCCATGCTTTACCTTGATTACGACCGCAAGGAGTGGCGACCGAACCATAGGGGTGATAACCACAACCTTGAAGCGATTGCGTTTTTGCAAAAGCTCAATGCCCTGCTGTTCCAGGAGTTCCCCGAAGTACTTATGATAGCGGAGGAATCGACTGCCTGGCCTATGGTGACGAAGCCGCCTCATGACGGCGGACTCGGCTTCAACTTCAAGTGGAACATGGGCTGGATGAACGATATGCTTGATTATATGTCGCTCGTCCCCGAGGCGAGACCTTATAATCATAATCTGCTGACCTTCTCGTTCTACTACGCTTTTTCCGAGAATTATATACTGCCGATTTCACACGACGAGGTAGTTCACGGGAAATGCTCGATGTTAGACAAGATGAGCGGCCCGCGGGAGCTGCGGCTTGATTCACTGAAGACTTTCCTTGCGTACATGGCGGCGCACCCCGGCAAAAAGCTGATGTTCATGGGGCAGGAATTCGCGCAGTTCAAGGAGTGGAACTACAAAAGCGGGCTCGACTGGGACGTGCTTGACTTCCCCGAGCACAAGGCTTTTTCTGAGTACGTAAAGGCTCTCAACAACTTCTATTTAAAGAGCAGCGAGCTCTGGGAAAACGACTACGACTGGACAGGTTTTAAGTGGATAGTCAGCGACGATAATGCAAATTCGGTCATTGTCTTCCGCAGAATCAATAAAGACGGCGGCGAGCTTATAGCAGTCTGTAACTTCCAGCCGAGAGCGCACGAGCAGTACACCTTCGGAGTCCCCGACGAGGGTTTCTACAGCGAGGTGTTCAACACTGTCGGAAAGCCTGTAAACCGCAGACAGAAAGCCAAGCTTGTAACCGGTGAATCCCTGCACGGCGAGCATTACTCGTTAACAGTGAAAATCGAGCCAATGTCTGCCATGTTCTTCAAAAGCTCAAAAAAGAAATAATAACGCATTTAAGCGCAATAATAATACTGTAGGGGCGCGCATTGCGCGACCAAGAAAGAGGTAACGTATGTATCACGTAAAAAAAGAATGTGTCGCGATGATTTTAGCAGGAGGACAAGGCAGCAGATTGTACGCCTTAACGCAGGACATGGCGAAGCCCGCAGTGCCTTACGGCGGAAAGTATCGTTTGATTGACTTTCCCCTGTCGAACTGCGTGAATTCCGGTTTTGACACCGTTGGAATTCTCACTCAATACCTGCCGCTCGTTTTAAACGAGTACATAGGCAACGGACACCCGTGGGGACTCGACAGAATCCACGGCGGCGTTCACGCGCTCGCGCCTTACGAAAGCTCGGGCGGCAAAAGCTGGTACACAGGCACAGCGAACGCTATTTATCAGAACATCAGCTTCATAGACCGCTATCAGCCCGATTATGTGGCGATTTTAGCGGGCGACCATATTTATAAGATGGATTATTCAAAAATGCTCGACTATCATAAAAAGCAGAACGCCGACGCAACGATTGCTGTGCTTGAGGTTCCGTGGGACGAGGCTTCGCGCTTCGGAATCATGACGGCAGACGAAAACGGTGTAATTACCGAGTTCGCGGAGAAGCCCGCAGAGCCTAAGTCGAACTTAGCGTCAATGGGCGTTTATATTTACTCATGGAAGATTTTGAGAGAATATCTCATTGCCAACGAAAACAACAAAGACGAAAAGAAAGACTTCGGCGGAAATATTATTCCGAATATGCTTAAAGACGGCTGTAAAATGGTAGCTTATCACTTTGACGGCTATTGGAAGGACGTCGGAACTATCGACAGCCTTTGGGAAGCGAACATGGACTTGCTTAACCCCAATGTTCCGCTTGACCTGCACGACCCGAACTGGTGCATTTATTCGCGCAACCCCGTTATGCCGCCGCATTATGCTGGCGATAACTGCTTCATTGAGAACTCGATGATTGCAGAGGGCTGCAACATTGAGGGCGAGGTTGACTTCTCGATTCTGTTCGCGGGCGCGAAAATCGAAAAAGGCGCGACAGTCCGCGACAGTATCATCATGAACAACACTGTAATCAAGAGCGGCGCAGTGATTGAATACGCCATTATCGGCGAGGACTGCGTCATAAGCGAGAACACGCAGGTGGGCGCGCGCCCCGAGGCTTACGAAGACAAGGACAACTGGGGGGTCGCGGTCATCGGGCATAATGTCAGCGTTTCGCCAAACGCGAAGGTAGCACCCAAAGCGATGATTTCAGAGAACCTGTAGGGAACGGATTAATCCGTTCCGTCAGAGAACCGCATTTTTACCGGAACGCATAAATGCGTTCCCTACAATGAATTAACATACGAGGAGAATTTTAATATGTCTATAATGTCAGCTAATATGCTCGGGCTCATCTTCGCGAATCTGCACGATGAAACAATTCCCGACCTTACAAAAATGCGCACAATGGGAAGCGTGCCTTTCGGGGCGCGCTACAGAATGATTGACTTCCCGCTTTCTAATATGGTAAACTCCGGCATAACCAACGTCGGTGTAATCACAAAAGGAAATTACCAGTCTCTGCTTGACCATCTCGGTACCGGCGGCGAATGGGATTTAAGCCGTAAAACAGGCGGGCTTCAGCTTCTGCCGCCCTACGGGCATGAACGCCGCCGCGGACTGTACAGAGGCAGAATGGAAGCAATGCACAGCGTCGCGAATTATATCACCAACTGCAATGCGGATTATGTACTTATGACCGACTGCAACGTGATTGTAAACATGGATTATAACCATATTATCGAGTATCATATCGAAAAAGAAGCCGATATAACCATAGTTTACGGAAGCGGAAGCTATAAAGCAGGCGAAATGCTTACTCGTACCGCGCTCGGCGTAGACGCGGACGGCAAAATCAACGACGTGCTGATTTATCCCGATAAAGAGGGCGAATTCAACACGAGCATGAATATGTATATCTTAAAGCGCGAACTACTTTTAGAGCTTATAACCGAAACTGCTTCGCGTAATCTTTACAGCTTTGAGATTGATGTTATTCAAAAAATGCACACTGAGCTTAAAGTCTACGGTTATAAATACAACGGCTATTACGAGCAGGTAGACAGCGTTTTAAACTACTTCTCCGCGAACATGGCACTGATGAACTACGAAAGACGGCAGGTGCTTTTCCCGAGACGCAGACCGATTTACACCAAGGTTCGCGACGACGCGCCCGCTATGTACGGGCTTGAGTCTGAGGTTACCAACTCGCTTGTTGCAGACGGCTGCGTAATTGAAGGCAAGGTTGAAAACTGCGTGCTGTTCAGAGGTACGAAAATCGGCAAGGGCGCAATGGTGAAAAACTGCATTCTCATGCAGGATACTATCGTGGGCGACAAGTGCGAGCTGAACTACGTTATTTCCGACAAGAACGTAAACGTCGGCGGGTACAGAAGCCTTTTCGGGACTGAGGATTACCCCGTGTTTGTGAGTAAGGGCTCAAGCGTGTAAAATAATTAAGGCTCTGCGAAATCCGCAGAGCCTTTTATTTATAGCCGATTCAACTTATGCCGCCTTAAAACCTCGGGAAAATCTATGTAGGAAATATTTAAGTCTACATCGCCGTTTATACCGGGGACGCGCCCTTTCGCGGTATACTGCCAAATCTGAAATTCACCCTCGTATGTAGGCGCGGCAGTCCACTGCGCCAGCCAAACTGCATACGTCCCGGGAATCCGCTCGTCAAAGACGTTCACAAGAAAGTTCTTGTTTGAATAAAGCATCGGGTAATAGCCGTTTTCTATAAGCACATCGAAAAACGCTTCGGTAATCGCGGTTATTAAATCCGCGCTCATTTTCTCATGATACGGCTCTTCAATATCGAAAACGACGGGATATGTAAGCTCGTAGCCTTGAATGACGCTGACGTAAAACTCAGCTTCTTTCTTCGCTTCCTCAACGCTCCGCGCATAGCTGTAAAAATAAACTCCGACGTCGATGTTATTTTCTAACGCGCCTTCGATATTTTCGCGGAAGCGCACGTCTTCTATCATCGGGAACTCGGCACTGTGAAACCCGCGTGCGGCGCGGATAATCGCGAATTCAACCCCGCTCGCCGCGACCCGCTCCCAGTCAATTGAATACTGCCAGTGCGAAACGTCAATCCCGAGAAGCTCAACGCGCGGCTCGTCCGTGAGCAGAGCGGCGGTCATTTTTTCAGGCTGAATTCTCCTGCCGAGCGCGTCGTAACGGTTTCTGTCGATGAAAACACTGCCTAACGTGTTTCTGTGCGTGCCGAATTTTTTTAAGTCTGCGCCTTCATTAATAGTGAAAATGCCGCTGTTCGTGAGCTCCCCGTCTCTGTAAATCGTAAACAGCCCGTTATTAATTACTCTGCCGCTCGGAGTCACGGTGAACGTGCCGGCGGCTTCCAAAATGCCGCCTTTAGCAATTTCAACTGCGCCTGTTACAATCGTTTGATTGTTCGGTGTCAGCGTTAATTTCCCCGCAGTAACAACCTCGCCGTCAGCGTATACAAGCAAATCCCCTGAGCATATATATTCGCCGTCATCGCGAATGTTTAGGCTTCCGCTAATCACGTTAACGGTATTTTCCATATAATGCAGAACCTTGCCGGAAGCCACAATCAACCCCGTGCCGCGTATATTTATTTCAGCTTTTCTGATTTCAAGAGTGCCGCCGGGTCTGATAATCAAAGTCCCGCGCACGGTCAGCTTCATCTCCCGCGAAAGCAGCAAGCTCCCGCCGTCTGTAATCGTAACGACTGCGCCTTCGGGGATTGTCGCGTTCTCACGAAGCCAGACCTCTGAGCTGATAATATACGAAGAACCTTGTTCAAGCGGGGCTTTACCGTCCCATTCTGCCGCCGAAGCCGCCGATATAATCGGTAGATATGTAAGCATTGCGCAAATCAAAAGCAGGAACAGAATTGTCTTTTTAGCAGTTTTTTTCATTTTTACCTCCGAATTTCTTTCTTTAATTTTAACATGATTTACTTTTATTGTCAACTTGACAAAACAGATTTTTTATGTTAAGTTTTAACTAATAAGGGAGAATTTTCTATGATTAAACCTATTTACCTATACGGCTTCATGGGCTGCGGGAAGTCGCATTTAGCGCGGAGGTCGGGGCTCGATTACGTTGACCTTGACGAGTTTATCGGTGATATTCCGCAGATTTTCGCAGAGCATGGCGAGCAGTATTTTCGTGAGCTTGAGCTTTCTACTTTGAAGGAAGTTAACGCTCCGCTCGTTTCCCTCGGCGGCGGCGCGCTGACAAACCCCGAAACCGCGAAATATGCAAAAGAGAACGCAGTTGTCGTTTTTATTGACACGGATTTTGAGGTCTGCTACGAGCGAATCAAGGGCGACAGTTCACAAATACGCCCGCTCGCCGTCAGCAAAACTAAAGAAGAATTGCTCGCGCTTTATAACTTGCGCTTGCCGCATTACAGAGAAATTGCGGATTACACAATCAAAGGAGAAAACGAATGGTTATCTATAATGCAAGAATTAAAACTATGAGCGAAGCCGACATTGAAAACGGCTACGTTGAATTTATTGACGGCAAAATCACAACCGTAGGGTGCGGCGTCCCCGACGCACCGTTAAGTGAAAATGACATCGACGCCGGCGGCTTAACGCTCTGCCCGGGCTTCATTGATGCGCACAGTCACTTAGGCGTTTTCGAGAACGGGCTCGGCTTTGAGGGTACGGATGCGAACGAAATTACCGACCCGTCAATGCCGCATTTGCGCGCGATTGATATGATTAACCCGCGCGACTTTTCTTTTGAAGAAGCCGCGAAAGCAGGCGTAACCTGCGTTGTTACAGGCGTAGGCAGTGCGAATCCTATGGGCGGCGAGCTGCTTGTTATGAAAACGCGAGGAGCTAAGCAAATCGACAAATTAATCGTGAAGTCGCCGATGGCTTTGAAGTTCGCGCTCGGCGAAAACCCGAAAACCTGCTACAATGACCGCGACGAAACGCCGACTACCCGCATGGCTGTCGCGGCGATAATCCGTGAGCAGTTGTACAAAGCGAAGCGTTATCTTGAGCAGGTTGAAAAGCACGAAAGTGCAAAAGACACCGAATCTGAAACCGACCTTCCCGAATACGACATTAAAAACGAAGCACTTTTGCCGCTGCTTCGCGGCGAAATAAACGCGCATATTCACTGTCACCGTGCCGATGATATTTTCACGGCGATTCGCCTCGCGAAGGAATTTAACTTCGGTTACGTGATTGTCCACGCAACCGAGGGCGGAATTATTACCGAGGAATTAAAGGAAGAAGGAACCTCCTGCATAGTCGGTCCGATTATCTGCGAGCGGAGCAAGCCTGAGCTCGTGAATTTGCGGATTGACACTGCGGCTAAGCTTCACGCGGCGGGCGTTAGCATTGCGCTCTGCACCGACCACCCTGTCACGCCGATTCAATATCTGACGCTCACAGCGGGGCTTGCAATCAAAGGCGGACTGCCCGTGGAGGAAGCCTTACGCGCAATTACGATTAACGCCGCAAAAATATGCAGAATCGACGACCGCGTGGGCAGTATCGAGGTCGGTAAGGACGCGGATTTTGTGCTTTTTGAAGGCAGATTCTATGACTTTATGAAAGACCCGAAGCTTGTTGTGATTGACGGAAAGGTAGTAGCGCGCGATGATTTCTGAAAAACGCAGGGATATTATACAGATTTTAATAGCCGCCGCGCTGATTACGTTTTTCTTTTGCACTAATTTTGACCCGCTTTGGTATTTACTTGCAAGAAAGCTGTTTTCACCTTTTCCGCTGTTTTTACATTTTGTCAACTACGATTATTTATTTTTTACGGTTTTATTTGTTTTATTTATCAGATTTGCGTTTAAGCATACCTTTAAAGAAGCGGGATTTACTTGGAATAAAGAAACCGCAGTCTTCGGGGTTTTCTGTTTGCTTTATTTGCTGATACCGATTGCAATAAATATTTTTTCAATCAAGTCCACATATAATGTTTGGGTAAGTCCGCAGATTTTTATTATTCCTATAATCAATAATTTTCTTTTAATCGGAGTTATGGAAGAATTAGTTTTTCGGGGATTTATTTTCAATAAAATGTGCAAATTTGTTTCCGGCAAGCGTTCGTTTATTTATGCAGTTTTAATCTCGGCAACATTCTTTTTCATCGTCCATATACCGTCATGGATACAGTATTTTCGTTTTATTGATATAGGACTGCCGGAGTTTTTTGATAGGGGATACTGGATAGTGTTTGTCATGGGTATATGGACGGCGGCTTATTATTTTTACACTAAAAATTTAACTATGTGCATACTTGTGCATGGTGTGAATAATTGTATTGTAAGTTATACTACCGGAGCGTTATCTTATATATGTGCTTGGGTGTTTTGGATTGCAGCTATTTTGCTTCTTTTAATAAAAATTAAAAAGAGTGATTTCAATTCATTGATTCAGAAAGGTAATTAAGTAATGGAAAATAATTCTGTGTGGTCAAAAGGGGCTGTCAAGTTTCTTTTTTTGTTTTTACTATGCGGTATTTTGTTGCAGTTTTTTGCTCATGCCGGAGACGAAACCGACACGTTTACTTTAGTCGTTTCATATATTTGTTTCGGATTCGTTATTCTGTTTTGGGGTACGCAGCTCACGGCTGTTTTAACCGCCGCAATTCATTTGCTTATTCAGAAATTATGCGGCTGTGAGCTGATTTATCTGAATGTTTTAGGCACGCTGTTCATAAAAGAAAACGGGAAATTTAAGCGGCGCAAAGCGGCGGCAATTGAGTTCAGCGAGCTTGCTTATACGATTCCGTCGGAAAAAATCTCGCCGAGGCTGTACTTATGCGGCTATGTGTACATTCTCATTGCTTTTACGGCGATTTTTGTCGCGCTCGCAGTGCTTTTACAGAAAAGCTTTTGGACGACAGGAGTTTTCATAATACTCGCGGTTAAGGAAATATTTTTTCTCGTTTTCCTCCTGAAGCACCCCCAAAGCCCGTTTAAAACAGTCAAGCAATTGAAAAACGATGAAAAAGCGCGCAAGGCATTTTATGACTATTTTAGGATTTACGGCTTATTGTTTTCAGGAACAAGCTTTGACGAAATGCCCGACGAATGGTTCGAGCCGCCGTCAGAGGAAGAAGTTGCCGAAAAGCCGCTTGCTTACTTCGGATTGCTGTCGTTTTGTTATTCACGCTTGGCAGATGAGGGCAAGTTCAAGGAAGCACGGCAATTAACTGATATTGGCTACAAAAACAGCGATAAGCTCTGCGATTTAAAAAATCCAATGCTGTGCGACTATTTATTCTTCATAATTATGGACGATTGCAACCTTGATTTAATTGCGCAGATTTACAGCGAAGACTTGGTTAAATATATTAAATCCAAAAGTGATAACCTGCTTTTTGCCCGCTTCCTTTATGCTTATGAATTGCTTGTTAATAAGAACACTGTTGAAGCAGGCAAAAAGTTCTTAGAATTTGAAAAATTATCCAACATTTGTCCCTTCAAGACTATTGTTGAAAGCGAACGTAAGATGATAAAATTTATTTCAGAAAAAAATTTGTAACCTTTTTGCAACCTTTTTGAATCCCGCATAGTGTTCACTATGAAACCCACCCGAAAGGAACAAAAATAATGGAATTGTCTTTGTGCACGAAAGGCAGTTTTGAAGAGGTTTTGCGCCTGTATTCCGACATGGTGTACCGTTTGGCTTTTTCCCGCGTGAAGAACTCGCATGACGCGAATGATATTACGCAAGATGTTTTTCTCAAATACATAAGAGCGGAAAAAACCTATAACGACGAAGAACACCGCAAAGCATGGCTTATCAAAACTACCCTAAACACTTCAAAAACCTTACTTTTATCTTCATGGAACCGCCGCCGCTCGTCCGCGGAGTTCACTGACGAGGGCTTCGGCGCGGGCGTTTCCGGCGCGGGCGTTTCCGGCACGGGCGCAGGTGAAGACAAAAGCTTAAAAAACATCGAAACTAAAAGCGTTGTTCTCTCGGCTGTCATGAAGCTGCCGAAAAAATACCGCACAGCTATACACCTGTTTTATTACGAGGATATGCCGCTTTCCGAAATCTCAGCGGCGACAGGCTTATCATTAAATACTGTCAAGTCACAGCTTCACAGAGCGCGGCTCTTGTTGAAGGACGACTTGGCGAAGGAAGGAGTTGAGTTCAATGACATTTCGTGATGCTTATAAAGAAGAATTAAATTTAATAAGGGCAGATGAAGCTGTCGTGAACAACCTTCTGCTCAAAATGCGCGAAGAAGTAGGGCGCGGCGTCCCCGACGCGCCGAAACCCTTAATCAAACGAATCCCCGTTAAACAATTCGCGGCTACAGCCGCAGGAATCTGCATACTTTTAGCAGCGGCAGTTGTCATTCCCGCGCTTCTGCGCGGCGCGCCTTCTTTTGAGAATAACGACAACGCGGGAGCTCCTCCTATGGCGGCATTGGGCGGCGAAACAGCGAGCCAAAGAGATTCCGCCGAGAGCGGCACGGCAGGCAATAGCGGTATCATGGCAGAGGTTGCCGAATCGCCGATGTTTAACAGCAATGCGGCAAACAACGACGCAGGCTTAGCGGATTCTCCGCAGGGCGCACGCTACGTCACCGCCGAGGAAGCAGAAGCAGTGGTAAGGGCAGACGACGCATATGATATGGCGGCACCTATGGAAGCTTCACCCCCGCCCGACGCAATCGCCGAGCCCGAAAGCGAACCGCCGACGGTAATTGACGACATGGCTCCCGAAATCAGCCATGATGAGTGGATGCTTGAATTTAAGAATTACTATGAATACTACGATTATCAAACTTATAAAGACTGGGACGGCGCAGACACATGGGATAATCTCGACGGATTCAACCTTCTTGAAATCCCGCGGATTCAACCTCAATGGGTTAGAGACCTCCCCCCTGATACTATCTGGGATAGTCCGTTCAGCGAGCTTATTTTTGATACGCTCGGTGAAGCACTCGGGCATTTCTTGTCGCAGGAACACAGAATTGTATACATCAATTACAGCTACACACTTGATGAACATGGCGATGGCATCGGAGGGCGTTTGGATTTTTACGAACGGACACTTGATGAAGCTGCACCAATTTACAGTATGCTGTCAAAGAGCATGAACAGCGAGCTCGCAAGCAATACTGAGATTTATCTGAGCGCAATAGACATCAGCATACTAAACAACGGCGACTCTGTAGCTTTAAGCATTCGCCAAGGCGACACACTGACGCTCAGCGCAAGCAGCACCTTTCTGAGTTACGCGCTCGAGGACGGCACTTTTGATAAGCTTTTATCATATCTCTTGCACATAGAATAAAATTAACGGGCGGCATTAATTGCCGCCCGTACGTTTTTAATACTGCCTTTTATCCTCTTTTTCTTCCCACGCTTTAAACGCTTTCAGGCACTCCTCACGGTCGATAATTTCAATTTTTAGCCTATCTTGACTCTCAATTCCTCCCCGAATTGCTTCATAAATAAACGCGTCATCAAAGCCGATTTCAGCTGCGTCGTTTTCATTACAGCCGTAATAAAGCTTCGGGATTTTCGCCCAGAAAATCGCGCCCAAGCACATCGGACAAGGCTGACAGGTGGAATAAATTTCGCAGTCGCTTAAATCAAAACGCCCGAGCTTATCTGCCGCGATTCTAATCGCCGCAATTTCTGCGTGCATGGTAGGGTCATTGGTAGCAAGAACTTGATTATGTGAACAAGCGATTATTGTATTTTCCTGCACAATCGCCGCCCCGAACGGACCTCCCTGCCCCGATTCCATGCCTTTGAAGGCTTCTTCAAGGGCTTTTTTCATATGCAAATTCATACGGCTACTACTCTCCCTTCTGTTTCGACCGGTGCGATTTCTAATATGTAATCCTTGTTTATCAGCGCGCCGCTCTTGGACAAACGCGTCAGCGCGCTTTCATAAGCGATTTCGGGCTTATTATTTTCGCGGCTTAAATGCCCTAAAATTATTCTCGTTGTGCCGTGCCCTACAAGCTCGGCGAGAAATTCTGCGCAGTCCTTGTTTGATAAGTGCCCTATATCGGACGAGATTCTGCGCTTTAAAAACGCGGGGTATTTTGCATTTTTCCGCAATAGCTCCGGCTCGTAATTAGACTCCAAAAACACAGTATTGCACCCGCGCAACGCGTCTCGCACTTCGCTTGTAATTATCCCCAAATCCGTGCAATACGCGATTTTCTGCTCATCTTTTTCGAGCGTAAAGCCTACGCTTTCCGCGCTGTCGTGCGGCGTGCTGAACGCCTTTATTTCAAAGTAGAGCGGCGCGCTTGCAAGCTCGCTAAGCTCATACAAATTCGCGCAGGAAGCAACAGAGTTTTCAGTCAGCAGGCTCTGCACTGTCCCGGCTGATGCGTAAACAGGTATGTCCGTATGCTTTGTAAGCTGAAATAAGCCTTTGATATGGTCGGCGTGTTCATGCGTGATTAACACTGCTTTCACTGCGTCAATGCTCGTCCCGCAGGAATCAAGGAAAAGGCGCAGCTTCCGAAAACTGCACCCCGCGTCAATTAAAACCCCTGCGCGCCTCGAACCGATGAAAACCGAGTTCCCGCCGCTGGAGCTGCAAAGCGGAATGATTAGAGCCATAATTGTCCTTTATGCGGTGCGTCGAGGCAGCAGCTTGTTATCGCAAGATGCCACGCACCCCTACAGAAATTGATAATGTTTTCTGACAGCCTTTGAAACCTTCCACACGCACTTCATGCCCTGCGGAAAAATCACAAAGTCGCCTGCGCCGAAGCTTGCGCTTCCGCCGTCATGCTCAACGACAACCTCGCCCTCAAGCAGGTAGCAATGCTCCTCGCTGTCGTAAAACCAGTCAAACACCGAAGCCTCACAACCCCAAGTCGGCAACTTCGTCATTTTCGCGATGTCCTCGGGCGTCGCTTTTCTTACTTTAATGTCCATAACTTTGATTCTCCTTTAAAAGCTCTATTATTGAATCGGCATCTAACCCGTCTAATATATCCGGATTATTAGTGAGAAATACAGCCGCTATAATTAAAATGACAATTATAAGCGCGAAAATGAAAATCAAGCTTGTGACGACAATCTTAAAAGCAAATGCATTTTTATTTGTTTTAGGTGTAAATCCGACATCATGCGGTGTACTCACTAAAAACTTCTCCGTCAGCCGTTCAATCGCCGCGTCAAAATATTCGTTACTGATTGCATTAATGCCGTTTTGCATAGGTAAATCCGCGATGTCGTCAGCTAACTTTTCGGGCCATGCAAATCCGCGAAGCATAAAAGGTATAATGTTTTTTTCTTTCTTAAAAGCGTGCGAAATTTCATTACGCACCCAGTCATCTTCATTAACACAGCGGTCAAGACTGTTTTCGGAAAGCACTACAATCACGTCCTTGCAACCGTCAATTACATCAAGCAGTTTTGTGTTAAAGCTCCCCGCGTTAAGGCTTTCAACGTCTAAGAAAACACGATAACCTCTTGCGGTTAGGCGGTCATGTAAAAGCAACGCCATTGTTTCGCCGCCGTTACGGCGGTATGAAATGAATATGTCATAATCTGTCATGGTTTTTACCTCTGCTATATTCTAACATATTTTTGCAATTAAGTCAACGCCTTGCGCGTTTAATTCGCTTCAGAATTTTCAATCCTTTTTCGCAGTTAACTCTTGAATAATGTCGAACATTCTCTTTATAAGTAACTTCCCAGCCGAGCTTTTCGTAGATTCCGACAGCCTTGTGGCTCCATGTTTGCGTGCTTAAATAAAACTCTTTCTCGCCGCTGTTTTCAATTAACAGCTGCGTTGCTTTCGCGCTGATTGCCTTACCGAGCCCCAAGCCCTGCGCTTCGGGTTTGACTGCAATCCAGTGCAGCCACGGAAAGCTCTCGCCCTGCGGATAGAAGTTCCCCCACCACGCCATGCCCGTCGCTACTTTTTCACCTTTTTCGTTTTCGATAAAAATACAACGCTTTTCAAGCTCGGACAAATGCGGCAGAAATTCTTCTCGGAATTGCTCGAGCGCGTCCTGCTCATTGTCGAATTCAGCGACTGATGTTTCTATTTCTGCCCAATATTTTTCGTCGCCCGCTTTAAAGAAAACAAACTTGAAGCCATCAGGAAGAATAGCTTCAGGCGCGGAAATTCCGCTTCTTCTTTTCATTAAAATCTTCACGTAAGGCACGCTTTTATCTAACATTCAAAATCACCTCTTGCATAATTTTACCACATTTTTTAGAAATTTGCAACCTTTATATTCCCTGCGTAGTTTTATGATTAACAAGACAATTCTGAAAGGAGTCAATCATGAAAACGAGAAAATTATTACTTATAGCTTTGCTTATTTTTGCGCTAATGCTTGGCGCGTGCAATTCTGAGCTTAACGACACAGAAGCGGGAGGACGCGAGGGTTCGATGGAGCCTGCTTCTTTTGCTGACGGCGGCGATTCTGCCGCGCGCAATTCATCGCCTATGGCAGTGGCGGACAGCCCTGAACGAACCGAAAGCGGTTCAGCTGACGTTGCCGTTTCTTCCGATTCAAAAAGCTCTTCGCCGTCCGACAGCTCACCCGCTTCCACAGCTTTACCCGCTGAAGCTCCGTTCGGCTTAACTGAGCGCGAGGCTGTAGCGCGCGCCGACAGCGAAGAAGCTGCTGCATACAGCGGTGGTTTTGACAGCGACGATGCGGGAATAATGAGTGCCCCTCCTCCCGAGCCTATGGCAGATATGCTTTGGAGCAGTGTTGAAAGTGACGCGTTTGCTGTCGATTCCGTTATCGCTCCGCGCAATACGCAAGCAGGACTGCTCACGGCAGGCGAGTGGAACGACAACGACAATCGGAATTTCTGGACGAACTTAATGGGGCAGAACAGCGAATTCCGCGGCTACGCCGACCGCTGGCAGTTGAACACAAGAACAAGATTTATTGTTAAGGTCGTTGACGAAAACGATAAGCCTGTTCGCGGCGCAGAGGTGCAGATTAACGGCTTCAAAGCAGTCACCAACCATGAGGGTATTGCCTACGTGTTCCGCGCGCTCAGTCCAAGCCTTGAATTCAACTCGCCTGTAACGTCATTTACAATAACAGCCAACGGCGAAACGCAAACCGCCGAGCTTGACCCCGCTTCCGAAACTGTCTTCGTTTTCAACGGCGCGAAAAGCCCCGCACAGCTCACATTAGATTTAATGTTTGTGATTGATACAACAGGCTCAATGGGCGACGAGCTACGCTATTTGCAAACCGAGCTTGACTACGTTATAAACAGCGTGAGCCGCAATAACGCGAATCTCCCGATTCGGCTCAGCGTTAATTTCTACCGCGATATAGGCGATGAATACGTTGTGCGCCCGTTTACTTTTTCGACTGACATAGCCGCGCAGGTTAAAAACCTTAACGCGCAGAGCGCAGACGGTGGCGGCGACCGCCCCGAAGCTGTAGACGCGGCACTTCAAAACGCAATTCACGAGCATGAATGGGACGCGGATTCCGTGAAGCTGATGTTCATAGTCCTTGACGCGCCCCCGCACCACAACCAAACGACAATCCCCGCAATGTCCCGCCTTGCGGCGGAAGCGGCTGAAAAAGGAATCAGAATTATTCCTCTGCTTGCGAGCGACGGCTGTACCGAAACCGAGTTCCTCATGCGGACTTTAGCAATGGTTACAGGCGGAACATATACGTTCGTAACAGGACATTCGGGAATCAGCACAGGGCGGCACGTTGAGCCGACAATCGGCGACTACGAAGTCGAAAAGCTGAACGAGCTTCTCATTAAAATCATTAACAGGTATTTGCAATAAAAGTAGGGGACGCTGTCCTCAGCGTCCCGTAATTTAATAAATATTTTAAGCTTTAGGGGCGCAGTGGACTGCGCCCCCTACTAATTCAGTCTATTTTAACCGCTGTTTTATTTTTGCTTTCCGTGAGCGGAATCACTTCCGCGTTCATGTTTTCCTTCGGCTTTTTATAAGGTGCAATATTCGTTTTCACGAGCGCAGTTTCCAAAACGGTACTGATATTCTCGGCAATCACGAATTTCAAACTGTTCTTCACCACATCGTCAAGCTCTTCAATATCCGGCTCGTTTTCGGCGGGGATTATAACAGTTTTGATTCCCGCTTTATACGCCGCCATTGTTTTTTCTTTCAAGCCGCCGATTGGCAGAACTCTGCCGTGAAGGGTAATTTCGCCCGTCATAGCAACATCGCGCCGAACCGCAATCCCCGACAACGCCGACACAAGTGCAGTCGTCATGGCGATTCCCGCTGACGGCCCGTCTTTCGGAACTGCGCCCTCAGGTGCATGAATGTGCAGGTCTAAGTCCTTGTAAAAATCGGGGTTGATTCCGTAGCGCGGCGCAAGCACCCGCACAAGGCTCACAGCGATTTTCGACGACTCGGTCATAACCTCGCCGAGATAGCCCGTGATTTCGGTTTTGCCCGTGCCCTCCATGACCGCAACTTCAAGCGGCATAAGCACGCCGCCCACCGAAGTCCATGCCAAGCCGTTCACCGTGCCGACTTCGTCTTGTTTTAAAAGTATATCGGGCGTATATTTTTTCACGCCTAAGAATTCCTTGAGGTTCTTGTCGGTGACGGTTACGACTGCTTCGCCTGTAACAAGCTTCTTCGCCGCTTTTCTGCAAATTGCCGCAATGCGTTGCTCTAATTTGCGCACTCCCGCCTCACGAGTATAAAAATCAATCGCCGAATAAACCGCGCTGTCACGGATTTTAAGCATCGAAGTCTTCTCGCCGTGCTTTTTGAGCTGCTTGGGAATCAGGTGCTTACGCGCGATATTAAATTTTTCCTCGCGAGTATAGCTTCCAAGCTCAATGACCTCCATGCGGTCAAGCAGCGGCGTGGGAATCGTATCAGTAGTATTCGCGGTAGTCACAAAAAGCACACGGCTTAAATCAAGCGGAATTTCAAGATAGTGGTCAATAAAATTGCTGTTCTGCTCCACGTCAAGCACTTCGAGAAGTGCCGAGGACGGGTCGCCCTTGTAGTCACTGCCGAGCTTGTCGATTTCGTCAAGCAGAATCAGCGGATTCATAGACTTCGACTGCTTTACGGCATTGACGATTCGCCCCGGCATTGAGCCTATGTAAGTCTTTCTGTGTCCGCGGATTTCCGCTTCGTCGCGCACGCCGCCGAGCGAAATGCGCGCGTATTTACGTCCGAGCGACTTCGCGATTGACTTGCCAACCGAGGTTTTACCCACGCCCGGAGGCCCCACAAGGCAGATAATCTGCCCTTTTAAATCGGGGTTTAAAGTACGAACTGCGAAAAGCTCAAGGATTCTTTCCTTGACCTTTTGAAGCCCGTAATGGTCTTTGTCAAGCTGAACGCCCGCTTTTTTTATGTCGGTTTTATCTTTCGTCAGCGTTTTCCACGGCATATCGAGCACCGTGTCAAGATAACTGCGGACAACGCCCGCCTCCTGCGAGTGAACCGAAAGCTTGTAAAGCCGCTCAGCTTCCTTAATCAGCTTTTCTTCTATATCGGCTTCAAAGCCTAACTTTTCTATTTCATCTATGTATTCGTCTGCTTCTTCTTGCAAGTCCTCGCCTTGCCCGAGCTGTTTTGAAAGAATCCTCATCTGCTCTCTTAAATAATACTCGCGCTGGTTTTTATCGAGCGCATCCTTAACGCGGTCGTGAATATCAAGCTCAAGCTCCATGACGTCAGCTTCGTTTTCAAGAATCGTAATCAGTGCTTCTATGCGCCTTTTTAAGCTGCTTGTTTCGAGAAGCTTCTGCTTATCCTCAACCTTCAAATAAACATTAAAAACTATTTTATCAAATAAAAGCGATAAATTCTTTTCGGTTATAATATTCTCATAAAGCTCGGGCGGCATTTTCGGCGCGAGCGAGCTGTATTCGCGGAAGGTATCGTTCAGCACGCGCAAGAGCGCGGTGCTTTGGTCGGCGGAAAGCGCGGGTGTCCGCGGTTCAATCGGCGCGACTTCACACTCTATAAAAGGCTCTGTTTCGCGGAATTTCAATATTTTCGCCTTCGACAGCCCCTCAACCAAAACTCGCGTGGTGTTGTCGGGCGTGCGGAGAATCTGCCGAATTTCAGCGATTACGCCGATTTTATAAATCTCGTCGAACAGCGGGTCAGCGACTGACGAGTCGCGCTGTGCGACAAGAAAAATTTTCCTGTTGCCTGCGGCGGCGGTTTTGAGCGCGTGAACAGATTTATCCCTGCCCACATCAAAATGCAGAACCATTCCGGGAAAAACTACCAGCCCGCGCATAGGAAGAGCAGGCATAATTTCAATATTTGCGCTTTTTTTGGTACTCATATATGTAAAGTCCTTTCGCGAAAATTCGATGCTTTCTGCGTCTATTATATGCATTATAGCACAAATTTTCTCGAATTTCAAGTCAAATTAAATGGCAAACAGTTTAGCATTTAATGCAAAAGTTTGTAGGAAATGTTTATCTGGGTCTATATATTTCAATTCTTGAATTCGTTTCTGTTTCAGTGGCTCCATTACAATAGCATTGCTCGCTGTCGATGTATGTATCATTTCCATGACTAATAGTCATTCGACCGCTTCCGTTACAAATACTACACGTTACTTCTGTTTGCCAAGTATGTTCAACTTTAATCGCACCACAATGAGCACATCTTCCAAGATATTTACCTTCTTGTGCTTCTTCATTATATTCATTTATGTTATAATCTAAATTGATGTCAAAATTATGTTCTTCTTTTTTACAACGCTTGCACTTGCAACCTTCCCAGTTGTGCTTAATTTTTTCACAAGCTGTTTCACGGATTTCATTATAATCGATAAAATTTTCAGCTATGAAAGCAAGTTTTTCGACATCTGATAAATCTTCTATAAACTTTAATATATCATCTCGATAGAAATAACTTCGTTTTGGAATTTTATTTTTGTTTTTGCTATTTACCGCTCTGCGAAAATTATTTAAAGTCTTTTTTCTTTGTATTTTATCTATAATGTCGCAATCATAACCTATTTTTACTATTATTGTGACAAATGAAATTGCTCCGCCGATTATTAAACCCGGAGTGCCGAAAGTTGCCCCAAGACCAATTGTTAACCAAACTGCAAGAAATATTAAAAACCCAATTACTATACAACCCATATTAATTATTCCTTTCCGTTAAAAAATCTTAAACCGGCGGTTTCCCGCCGGTTCGTGGGTTTTTTTATCTTAGATTATCCATTAAGAGCTTAGGAATCGCCTGCAAAGGTGCTTGCTTCACTACTGCGCCTATGTTGAACGCCACCATCGGCATACCGTACACCACGCAGGTGTCTTTATCCTGTCCGATTGTGAACGCGCCTGCTTTTCTCATGTTCAGCAGACCCTTCGCGCCGTCCGCGCCCATTCCCGTGAGAATCGCGCCGACTGCGTTATTTTTCGCAACCTCAGCCACGCTGTCGAACATAACGTCAACCGACGGGCAATGCCCCGAAACCTTGTCACCGCGCTTGCTCGATATGTAATAACCGCGCGTGTCCTTATGTAAGCGCAGATGAAATTCACCCGCCGCAATCAGAATTGTGCCTTGTTCAACGCGGTCGCCGTCCACCGCCTCGCGCGCCGCCATGTTGCAGACACGGTTCAGCCGCTCGGCGTACATCTTCGTAAATCCCGCGGGCATATGCTGAACTATGATAATCCCGGGCGTGGTTTTAGGCAGGTTTTCAAGCACGCTCGCGAGCGCCTCGGTTCCGCCTGTAGACGCGCCGATAGCGATGATTTTATTAGGGTTCACGCCGCTCGCAATGGACGCAATAGAAATAGGCGCGGCGGTTTTGAGCGATGCCGCGGAAACTCTGCGCACTCTTGCATTTGACGCGATGATTACCTTTTTCGCAAGCTCCGCTATGAACAGGTCGGTTTCAGCCTTATTCGGTTTTTTTATGAACTCAACCGCGCCCGCCGAAATTGCTTCAAAAGCGTTAATGGGTGACGACGTAACAACAACAGTCGGAATCGGAAATTCGGGCAGAATCGTTTTGAGGAAGTCAATGCCGTTCATCTTAGGCATTTCAACGTCAAGCGTGATAACATCGGGTTTATACTTAACGATTTTTTCCTTAGCCTCAAACGCGTCTCCCGCCGAAGCAATAACCTCAATCTCGTTGAAAACATTCAGCGATTTTGTAAGCATTGTTCTGAAAATTATTGAGTCGTCAACTATAAGCAGTCTTATTTTTTTCGCCATTTCTTCACCTCACGACTACAATTGTTTATTTCTTAGTTTCTTCACCGGGCAGGGGTCTGCGGTAGGTCGCGGGTTTTACGAACTGATACTTTGTTGTGTCGCGGGTAATGCTTTCGGCGTGCCCGATAAACAAGTATCCGCCGGGCGCAAGAGCTTCATAAAGCCGCTTTACAACCTCGATTTTCGTATCATGCTCGAAGTAAATCATTACGTTTCTGCAGAAGATTATATCAAAAGGAGTTGTCTTAAAAGGTACGGGCTCCATAAGGTTAAACGTCTTAAAGGTAACTCTTTTTGTAACCTCGTTTGAAACCTTAAAGCAGTCGTTCTCGGCTTTTGTGAAATACTTCTTCTTCCAGGTATCCGGAAGATTTTTCATGGAATCCGCGTGATAAATAGCTTCCTTCGCCTTATTCATGACCCGCTCGGAAATATCGGTTGCAAGGTGTTCAATTTTCCATGCCGCCGACTTATGCCCGAAGTATTCAAGCATAGCCATTACGTTTGTGTAAGGCTCTTCGCCGCTCGAGCAAGCCGCGCTCCATACATTCACCTTATGGTCTTTTTTGGTTTTTTCTATGTAAGGCAGAGCGACCTCCTTCATGAAATCGTAGTGCTCCTTCTCACGCAGAAAATACGTATGATTCGTTGTCAGCTTGTTCAGCAGGTTTATCATTTCCGTGCCGCTTCTGTCAGCGAAAATCATGTCGATAAAGCTCGTAAACGAATCAAAGCCGCGCTGCTTTATAGTACTGGCGAGCCTGCCCTCTACGAGAATCTTCTTCTGCGTGAGGTTAATACCGTACTTTTTAAGCACGAAGTCAGTCAGCCGCTTGAAATCGGCATCAGATAATTTTATCGGTCCCATATCTAAAACCTTCTTTTCTTAATATTTACTTAATCCAATCTAAGCATAAGGTCATGGTCGAATATAATCTTCTTGATGTCGAGAATAAGCTTGATTCCGTCGCTCATTTCGAGAATATATTCGATGAATTTGTTCTCGTTTACGTTGTTTAAGTCGGGTGTTTTCGCGATGTTCTTCTGCTTAACCGAAAGCACCTCCAAAACCTCGTCAACTATCAGCCCGACGGTTATGTCTTTAAGCGCGACAATAATCGTACAGGTTTTTTCGTTGTATTCGATTTCCTCCTTGCCGAAGCAGGAGCGCATATTCACCACGGGAACAACCTTACTGCGGACGTTGATAATCCCTTTAATAAAGTAAGGCACCTCCGCACAGGGGACACGCGTGATTTTCGGTACGCCGAGAATTTCCAGTACATACGGAATCTCAACCCCGTAAACCTGCTCGCCGATAGCAAAGGTCAGAGCCTTGGTGATTTCCTCTTCTTTTTCTACCCTGCCTGCTTTTTTATCCGAAGTTTTTATGTTTTGCGCAAATAATGAACTTCCGTTTGCCACAATACTTTCCTCCTCTTACTTTATTAATACGCTTCAATTAAATTTGCTACGTCTATAATTAATGATATGCTGCCGTCGCCCATAATTGTACAACCGGAAAGCCCCGCGCCTTTAATATTGTATCTGCCGAGGTACGGCGGGAACGGCTTAACAACTACCTGCTGCTCGCCGATTAATTTATCAGCGAAAAGACAAACGCTCTTGCCGTCGGTTTCGACAAGCAGAAGAATCCCGTCCTCAAAGTCGGTAATCTCGCTCGGAATCGCGAATTTCTCGTGCAGACGCATAATCGGATAACACTCGCCGCGAATCATAATCATTTCACCCCGCTGAGTATCTTGAATTATTTCGTCGTTACGGACTTTAAAGCTTTGTCTGATTGTAGAAATCGGAATAGCGAATACGGTAGTATCTACCTTAACTTCCATGCCTTGGATAATCGCGAGCGTCAGCGGAATCTTTATAATAAAGGTAGTCCCTGCGCCCTGCTTGCTTTCAACTGTAAGCGAGCCGCCGCACTTTTCGATGTTATCGCGGACAACGTCCATACCGACACCTCTTCCGCTGAACTCTGTTACAACATCATTAGTCGAGAAGCCGGGAAGCAGAATCATCTGCTGAACCTCGCGCTCGGTGTATTCGCCGGGCGGCTTCATGAGCAGACCGTTCGCTTCGGCTTTACGCAGAACCTTTTCACAGTCAATGCCCTTACCGTCGTCACTGACGGTAATAATTACTTCTCCCGACGAGCTGACCGCGTTGAGCGTAACTGTAGCTTTTGCGGGCTTGCCTTTTTCGAGCCTGTCTTCTACGCTGGTTTCAATCCCGTGGTCCATGCAGTTACGGACAAGGTGCATAAGCGGGTCGTTAAGGCTGTCAACAATAGTTTTATCAACCTCGGTATCTTCGCCCATGATTTTGAGCTCTGCGTCTTTTCCGAGCTTCATTTTCATGTCGCGGACGATTCTGTTCATCTTCTGGAAGGGCCCCGCAAGCGGAACCATGCGGATAGACATTACAGTGTCCTGCAGTTCGTCCGTAAGCTTTTTAAGCTCGCGCGCAGATTTATGGAAGCTTTCCAATTTAAGCCCTTCAAGCTCGGGATTGGAAATAACCATAGACTCGGTTGTAATAATTTCACCGACTATATCGTGAAGCTGGTCTAACTTCGCAAGATTTACGCTGATAATGCTCTGCTTACCTGTGTTAAGCTGTGCCGCCTGATTATTAGCCGCAGGCACGGGAACAGGCGCAGCAACAGGCTCGGGCGCAGGCGGAGGAGGCGCAGAAGCCGCAGGTGCAGGCGCGGGCGCGGGCGCGCTTTCAACGACTGCCGGAGCAGGTTCAGATTCAACGGGTTCCGCCGCCGCTTCTGCCGGAGCACTGCCGCTGTCTATAATCTCGTAGGATTCTACATTTATTGCGTTTTCTATAAGCTTTATAATCGAGTCGTTTTCGTCATGCTCGGCTTTAAAAGTAACCGTGAAGCCTTCTTCAATAATAACGTCGCTGGCGTTCGGGTCGCCTTCAAGGTCAGCGGGGTGGAAGCTTTTAACATCAGCTTCCTCACGGATTTTATTAAGCAGCATAAAGGAGCGCAGATTCTCCATTTTGCAACCTTCCTGGAAGAAAATACGTACAGTCATAACGCCGTCGCCAGAACAGTCGGCGGCTTTTTCTTTTTCCACATCTGCGTATGTACCGACTTCTGCACTTGCCGCCGCAGGTGTTCCGTCAGTCAGCATTGACGCGCCTTTTTCCAAGTCTTTTATAACGTCCGAGAAGTCAGTCGCTACGTATTCCTCCTCGCCCTGAATCAGTTCTACCTCCGCCTTAAACAAGTCGGACATACGGAAAACAAGGTCATAAATGAAGCTCACGTCATCAAGCTGACCGGGCTTCTCTCTTATTATGAAGAATAATTCCTCACCCTTGTGTGCAAGATACTGCAATTCATCAAAGCCCATCATAGCGGACGAACCCTTGACAGTGTGCATTATACGGAAGATTTCGTTAATGTCCTCGTCCGTAAACGTCTGCGCCTCCTCGGTTTTAAGCAGAATCTCGTCAAGCTGTTCAAGCAGAGTGTTGGTCTCGAAGATATACATATCAATCATAGACTCCATGCCGGATTCAATCTTTGACATTTTTTACCCCTCTCCTTCTCGGTATCGACATACCAAAAAAATGGTTTTAATATAAGTCTGATTAATTATAACACAGATTTGCGGTGCAATTGTTAACAAATTGTGAACATCTAAAAATATTTTGTTTGTTTTTTGCAAAAAAGTTTGCTAATTTGAAAAAAATATGTTAATATAGGGTTAAAGGAAAAAAATCGGAGGGCAAATCATGGCAGTAATCCCACAAATTTCCAATCCTATATCAAATAAACAGTACTCACAGAGCAACCTCGCGGGTAAGCACGCGGGCTTGGCGGGGGAGCAGTTTGATATTATTCAGCTGATGAATCCGCTCGAAACCGCTTCAACCACTGACCGCGACGCCGGCAGAAAAGGCACGCACCTCGAGCAGAAGGACTTCCTGCCGATGTTGGTCAAGCTGAACAAAGACCCGACAATGGCTGTGGAATCGTTGAAAATGATTCTGAACCTTGACTTGTTGGCTGTCGCCGAGTCCAACGGCTACACAGAATTGCACGGTGAGCTCGAAAAGCTGATGGCTTCCTTGTTCATCAGCCCGAACGACATTGTTGCGGAGCTGATTTCGCAGGAGCAGAGCACGACGCTGTTCGGTGACGAAAAATTTTATGACCTTCTGCGCCATATCGCAGGTACTGCCGACAGCAAGCCGAATACAGAAGACCTCAAAAGCGCAATCGGCAATATGCTCAAGGCGATTAACTTCGCGCGCAATCAAACCGAGGTGCTGAACGCCCTTTCTTCTAATATGAAGTTCCTGTCGCATTATTTCTCGCCGAATAAGATTCTTTCGGCGGACTTGGCGACGCTCGCTGAACGCTGGGCAAGCCCCGACGCGCGGGAAAACTTTGAACAGCTTAAAAGCGAAACGCTGTTCCTTACGAAAAACGTCTCCGAAAGCCTGCTCAACAACGAGCGGATTCAAGTGCTGATTCCACTGATTGTGCATAATCTTTCGCGTTATAACACTAACAAAGCAGTTTTGAACGAGTATTTCGCACAGCTTCTGACGCAGGTGTCGGGCTTCCGCATGAGAGAAGAGCTTTCCGACGCTTTCAGCAAGCTTGCACAAAAGCTTCTCGGCAAAAGCGGTATGCAGGAGGCGAACGAAGCGTTTAAGGCTTACAAGGAAACAGGGCTTCCGCCCACTCCAAAGCAGGGTAACCAATCCGAAGCACCGATGATTAAGATAGGCGAGCAGTCAGAGCAAAGCACAGTCGCGCGCTATATCGGCGAGGCGGCAAACGACGAGGCTTTCCTGCGGGGCTTAAACATAGACGCGGATAAGCTTACGTCCTTAGTCAGAAGCTTTCTGCTCGGCAAGGACAGCGGCATGGATACCGTGCGCAATATGCTTGAATCTTTGCTTGTCAATCCCGAAATGAAAACTGCGCTTGATTCCGAACTTGCGCGCCTTGACGATATAAGCAAGTTAGTCACTTATCTTAACGATATTCTCCGCAGTATGCCGGATATTCCCGAGCGTCAGACGCTTTTTGAATACCTCACCGACGTAATTAACGTCATGGTGGATAAGGGTGAACTCCCGCTCCCGAAGGAAGATACTTCACAGCCGCCGCTTTCGTCGGGCGCAGAGAGCAAGGAAGCTCCCGACACCCCAAAGGAATCCACGCTGAAGCAGCTTATTGAATTCGTGGATAAAAACATCGACCACGCCGCTATAAAAACGCTCAACAACTACAACGCCTCAAACCTATTGCAAAGCTTGATTAACGCGCCGGGCGTGTTTACGCCGCTCGCACATTATATAATACCGCTTGACGTAGACGGCTTAAAGTCCTTTGGAGAGCTTTGGGTTGACGCCGACGAGGAAAACGGCTCGGCGAAGGCTTCGGGCGGGAACTGCAAGTATCACCTGTTTCTGACGTTTGAGGTAGAAGCTTCGGGGCGTTTCGAGATTGATTTATACGCGGACGGTACGGAGGTCAACCTTGCCTTCTTCTACCCCGAAAGCTTCGCGGATAAATCCGTACCGCTTCTCGGGAAAGTCGGCAGAATTATCGCAGGCGCAGGCTACACAACGAGAGAAATCAGAACAGGACCGCTCGTAAAGCCGCATGATTTAACGCAAATCTTCCCGAATATACTTGAGAGGAGGACGGGCTTTAATGTCACAGCGTAATAAAGCGCCCGGTTACGGGCAGAAAGCCGCAGTAGCCTTAAAATACAACCCCGAGCTGAACTTCGCGCCGGTCGTGGTCGCGTCGGGCTTGGGTGAATTAGCGCAGAAAATCGTCAACATCGCCGACGAGAACGGCGTTCCTATTTACCGCGACGACAGCACAGCCGCGCTCCTTGTCATGCTCAACAGCGGGGCGATGATTCCGCCCGAGCTCTACCAAATAGTGGCGACGATATACGCAGAGGTGGTTCTAACCACAAAAGAACTGTAATCAATTTACCGGTTATGTTCAATTTTATGCATATTGCGTCATTTTCGTCAACTTTCAACATTATTTTTTATATTCATATTGACAAGCCACCATATATATGGTACACTAAACAATGGCAACATATCAAAACATTTTATAATTATATTGAGAGGTATATCGCATGATTACGTATATTGATGAAAAATGCGTAGGCTGCAATTCCTGTATCAGAGCTTGTCCCGTCGGTGACGCTAACTTGAACGTAATAAGACCTGATGGTTCAACCGGCATAGATGTCAACCATGAAATGTGCATAAAATGCGGTGAATGTATCCGCGCGTGTACTCACGGCGCGCGTGACTACGAAGACGACACGGCAGACTTCATGCGTAACATAGGCAGCGGAGTAGCGGTTATTGTCGCTCCCGCAATTAAGCTTGCTTTCGACGGCTACTGGCGGCACGTCTGCCAATGGCTCCGCGACAAGGGCGTAAAATACATATACGACGTTAGCTTCGGTGCGGATATATGCACCTGGGCGCACTTGGTTTATGTTAAAAAGAACCCGAACAAGAAAATCATTTCTCAGCCCTGCGCCGCTATCGTGAACTATGTGCAAAGATACGCACATCAGCTTATACCTCATATGTCACCGGTACACAGCCCGATGATGTGTACATCGGTTTACCTTAGGAAGAAGCACGGGAACATTAAAATCGCTGTCCTCTCCCCTTGTATCGCTAAAAAAGACGAGTATGTACAGACAGGGCTCGCTGATTATAACGTGACCTTCGGGAAGCTCCGCGATTACATAGAAACGAATAACGTTTCCATGGCGAGAAGCGGTCGCAGTAAGTTTGAATTTGATACCTTTCAAGGCATGGCGGGAGCTTTTTATCCGCGTCCCGGCGGCTTGAAGGACAACCTCAAGCTCTACGCGCCCAAGCTTAATGTAATTAACGCAGAGGGCCCTCCCGGGATTTACCGCACGCTTGACGATTACACCAAAGAAAGCGCAGGCTCGTTGCCGACAGTTTTCGACGTGCTTTCCTGCTCTCACGGCTGCTGTACGGGACCCGGCGTCGGCTCGCATCCGAGCATTTTCAAAATTGATAAAGTTATGCGCGGCGTTGAGGAATATACGGTCAAGAGGAAAAACCGTCAGACAGTAGCGGGTATGGATAATCTGTTCATGAAGTTCAGCCGCACGTTGAATCTTAACGACTACTGCCGCGGCTATAAGGCTATACCTTATAATATACCGCTCCCTTCTCACAAGCAGCTTGACGAAATATTCAATTCACTCGGCAAATTTAATAAGATTGACCGTGAATTTAACTGTCACGCCTGCGGCTTTGCAACCTGTACCGAGCTTGCAACCGCTGTGTTTAAAGGCTTCTCGACACAGGACAGCTGTCTTGAATACGGCGCGTATAAAGCTAAGAAGCAGTCTGAGAAAATCAACCGTCTGCTCGGCGAATTCGCTGCAGTTGCCGATGAGCTCAAAATCGTTGCAAACGACCTCAATCATGACGTTTCGCTTGTTAAAAACGAATCTGAAGCTATCGACCAAACAGGTATTGTCTGCTCGGATAACATGGGCGAAACAGCGTTAAAGCTGAATAAGCTTGAAGAGCTTTCCGTGAACATTAACGAGGCTATGGAAATGATTAACGACAACGTTAAGAGCTACAACGATATGACCTCGAACGTTAATAATATCGCCCGCCAAATCAACATACTTTCGATTAACGCCAGTGTTGAAGCGGCGCGCGCGGGTGAAATGGGCAAGGGCTTCGCGGTTGTTGCAGAGGAAGTCAGAAGTCTTGCGGGCAACTCCGCGGAATCCGTAAAAGAAGCAGATAACTGCAATAAGCAAATCAATCACTCAATCGAAAATGTTTCAAATATTATCACAACAATCAAGAACACGGTTGACGAGCTGATGGCGTCCGTCGAGCAGATGAAGGGCGGCGTAAGCAACATGATTCAGGACGGCAAGAACATCAACAACTATATGCAGGACGTTGAACGCGTTTCCCACAACATTTCCGAGCTTGTCCAAAAAACAAGTATGCTGAACGAAGCGTGGGACGATTAATCTAAACTTAAAAGAAACGTAGGGTCGGGCTTCCACGCCCGACCGCTTTTTTTACTACTATGAATCATTATGAATTTTTCGGGATTTCCCGCGATGCCTCCGACGACGAAATAAAAAACGCCTACAAAAACATGGCGAAAAAATATCACCCCGACGTTTCCGAGGGGTGCGTTGATTATGCGCACGAGAAAATGCAGCAAATCAACGCGGCTTACCGCGTTCTAAGTAACGACGCACTGCGCGAGGAATACGATTATTCACTGTGGCTCGAGGAGAGAGCGCAGAAAAACGCCGACTACTCCAATGAATTCGGCGATTATAATCCGCGCGGTTCCGAAGAGTATAAATCGCCTTGGCAAAAATATTACGACAACGCAAGTAAAAAATCAAAGTTTAAATTCCCGTTCGATTTGAATATATTCAAGCCTAAAACAACAAGCTCGGAAAAGGCGCGCAGAATCATGACGCTTGTGTGGGCGATTCGGCTGACGCTCCCTGTTTTACTGCTTTTCTTCGCTGTCGGGTATATTACCAACGCGAATTATGTCGCGAATTTTCTTGACAGAATTTACGGCAGAGGGACGCCCGCCGAAGTGACAAAAATGTTTTTCGACAGTATAAAGGAAGAAGATTTTGAGCGCGCAATGAGCCTCGCGAGAAGCTCGCAGTACGATAATCACACGCAAATCACGAGATTAATATCACGCATTTCGCGAGTTTACGCCTTTGAACGGGGCGGCGTTCCTTTCGGTGAAATCTTGTTTTCAAGCACGCCGAACGAATTGCGATTCAAGGTGCTTTCAACTGTGCGGCACGGCTTCAGCAGTGCGGAGGTAACTATAGAAGTTACAAGCTTGAACATCGAAAATATTTTCAAGCTCACAGAAGAAAAAATACTCGAGCATTTACGTACAGGTGCGCGGAAAATGATTCTTATGCAGGCTGTTGACGAAAATAATATATCGCTCGTACCGCAGATTTACAGCGAATACATGAGCGATATAATGAAAGAAATTCCTGCCGAGTATTTATCTGCGACAATAGTGCTTCGTTTTAGCCGCCCCGTTGCAAACTGGATTATTAGCGGCGCAGACGATATAGACGCACTGCGGAGCGTGCTTCTCGGCGGCTTCGGAGAAGATGCAGATTTAAGCAATTATTTGCAGATTGACTGGCTTGAGGTTTTGAAAATTGTGTAGGGCGGATATAGAATCCACCCCTACATTATTTTACATAAAAGCTCTCCTGCGGGCCTAAGTATGACTTCTTAGGCTCGTTGTTTTTCTTGTAAATCAACAGCTTTTCAAGAATTAACCCCGCTTCAAGCGCGCCGATTTTAACTTCACGCACGCCCGCTTCAAGCGTTAATTCTGCCTTCGTAACGCGGATATTATCAAGCACGCCTTTGCACCATCTTGGCTCGCCGGGGCTTCCCGCGCGGAAATCGGCGGGAACAGCGGTAATTATTTTTTCGTTCAGCATGAAGCGCAGAGGACGTTTATTCTGCACAGAATTCGTCGGCGTCGTCCAAGCTTCAACGATATAATCGCCGCTTGACGGAGCTAAGAATCTGTAGGTCAGCTCGGGCTTTTTGTCAGCTTCGGTGAAATCCGCAGTCGTCGGGAAAACCTTCATGCCTGTTCCGCTTCTGCCGTAATTTTCGAGCTCGATGAAGCCCGCTTCGCCGACGTTATTTTTCGCGCAGAAATGATTAGCGTGCATAACTATTACGCCGTTGTTTTCAAGAAACGTCATGGGCGGCAGGTTCTCGGTGCTTACGGCTTTCGCGCGAACTTCGACAGCTACTGTGGTTTCTTCGTCGCGAATTAAAAGCCGCGCAGTTTGAATTTCATCGGTTAATTTTTCACGGTTGCAATTCAGAATTATGCCGTCATCAAGAGGGTTTACAGTAAGCCAGTTGTAATCCTTTTCGGGTTTAATTTCATATTTAAGCTCGCCGATGCCATCATTGCAAATTTCAATTAACACCTCTTCGTTGCCCACATAAAGAAAATCGTCAACCTTAACTGTCATGGGTGCGCCATAAGTTTTGTGATAAATTTCCGCGCTGTCGGCGCGGGAAACAACCATGCGCGGCTTATGAAACGGCTCGACTGTTACGCGCAGCGGATAGCGGCAGCCATCCTCGTTCCAGGTCGTGAAGCCGATGTGCTGCTCCTGCTCCATTCCGCGCCACTTGCCGTTTTTGAAATTCCCAAATTCCCGCATTATAACTCGGTCTTTTTCAATGCAATCAGTCACAAGCGCGGCAAATTCATTCGCAGCTTTTTTGCCTTGCTTTGCGTAGTGCATATTTTTTCCTGCATACAAATGCATACGAACAAGGTTCACACTCGCCTGCACAGGTAAGCCGATTAAGCTGTAATAGGCGTCTTTTTCAACACCCGAAAGCGATGAATAAATGCTTTCGTTCGCTTTTTCTATACGCTCTGTTAAGCATAACATCCAATCTGCTTCGTCGTAGTTGCAAGGGTGATAAATCTCAGCGTTTAACGCTTCGGGGCGGCGCAGAGCGTTCATTTTTATGTAGCCGTGAAGAACATTCGCCATGTCCTTGCGAGTTGTGGATTCAACACAGGGGAAGGTTTTTTCAAGCCACAAAGCCGTGTATTCATCAATAGAATTCGGCGCGCTTGTTCCCCATTTCTCGAAGTCATAAGCGAGCTCCATGAAGTACGCAAGCGGAACCTCGTTGCCTTTTAAGTCGCCGACGTTTACAATCCAAACATCGCGGATTCCGTAGTCGTAAGCCATGCTCATCTGCTCCCAAGTCCGCTCGAAGGAAGTCGACGGCATCCACTCATAGGAAACAGGACCGCCGTGATAATCGAAGTGATAATACATTCCCCAACCCCCATTACGACTGCGCACATCGGCAGTCGGCAGGGTTCTCATGAAGCCGAAATTATCCTCGCAAAGCATACAGATTACGTTGTTGAGTTCCTCCCAGTCTTTTAAACCTGCGGCGTCCTCGTTGCCGTAGAAGTACTCCTCGACTTCCTTGTAAAGCGCGAGCAGACGCGGAACTTCTTCTAAATTCTCATTCACGTTTTCGCGAATTAATCTGTTCTGATTTTCAATTATATCCTTCAGCAAATCAATATTATCCTTGAGCGTTGCGTTCTCGCCGAGCATAGAACTGTCGCGTTCGCCGCGCATACCGATTGTGATTATTTTCTCGTACTTGCCGCTTCTCGCGAGCCCGTCACCCCAGTATTTCAACAGCCCTTCTTTGTTGATATAATAATTCCAGTCGTTGCCGTACTGCGAGTTTTCACCGCGCACGATGTCCCATTCCTCGCTCGCACGCAGGCAGGGCTCGTGGTGCGACATACCCATAACAACGCCGTAAATATCCGCAAGCTCTTCGTTTAAGCTTCCCGGCCCATCAAGCGGAAACGACGATGTCCACATTGCGGGCCACAGGTAATTCCCTTTCAGCCGCAGTAAAAGCTCAAAAACATGGTCGTACATCTCGGCGGTGAAGCCGCCGAATTTCCCGAACGTCCAGCTACCGAAGCAGGGCCACTCGTCGTTTATGAAAAACCCGCGATACTTCACGCTCGGCTGCTTTGAAATTACTTCTATGTCCGAATTAATTTCGATTTTTTTGCGCGGAACAGGCTCTGCATCGCCCCAAAAGTGTAGCGGTGAAACGCCGATATATTCCGACAGCGCAAACATTCCGTAAATAGTTCCGCGCTTGTCACTGCCACAAATGAGCAGGGTTTTGTCTTCAAGACGCTTGATTTGATAAACCTCGCGCTTCCCTGTCAGCGCAGGAATATCAGCGTATTTCTCAGCGAACGCACTCTTCCCAAGCGTTGCAAAAACTATAGAATTCGTGCCGTCCTTGAACTCTTCTGTAATCTGCGGCAGAACGCCGCCAACCTTCTCAAAGTCCTTCGCGATTTTTACTGCGATTCTTTTTACGCCCTCGAAGGCTTGATTTTCGACTGTAAATGTGAAATTGTTCATGAATTTGTCCTTTTTATGTTAAGATAAGTTTAAGTATAGCACGGCGGAGGGGAAAAGTCAATCGGTGAAATTCCCGTTCAGCCTTTGATATTCGCTCGCAATCGCAATCAGCGAGTCGATTTGTTTATTAGTTAAGCCCTCAATGTTGAGGGTTTTTCTTTTTTCTACACCGAGTAGATAATCCGTTGACACTTTGAAAACCCGCGCGAAACGGATAAGTATGTTGTAAGCAGGGTAATTTACAGAAGTTTCGTACTTACTTATAGCCGCCTTGGTAAGACCCACCAATGCGGCTAATTTGGCTTGACTAAGCCCTTTTTCAAGCCTTGTCGCTCTTAAAATCTCTCCAAATTCAATGTAATACATAATAATCACCTCAATGTAATTATATATTACGTTGTGTCGACATATAAGATTTTATAGTTGACGTATGCTTGACTTTTGTGTTTTTATATGCTATAATTTGGTAAAATACAATTTTGGAGGGTTTTTCTAATGATAATAATAGACTTTCTCGCGTTATTAAATGCATTAATTGCTACAATATATCTTTTCATTCGGCAAGATATTTTTTCAAATATGGATTTAAGCAGTAATTTAATAATTTTTCCGATTGTATTAGCATTTATATGGTCGGGGTATCGTGCTATAATTTTCGGACTGCGGCTAAAATTAAATAAAAATATTTCTGATGATAAAATCGTTGATTTTATCAAAGGTTTCTTTTTCGGCACAAAAACCTCTTATATATTTAATTTATTCCTTGCTGTTGCTTTTTCTTTTTTGATAATAAGTATCCGTTTTATCTTTAACAATTCAGAACAAACAAGGGAAGTTGTAATTTTATCTTCTGTTTTATCCTTTTTCACATTCATCTTTATAGTAGAAGCGATACTTTCAATAATACGTTTAATTATATCAAATAATCAACATATTGAATATAAATCACTGGTCAGCAAAAAGATGAAAAAATGTAATTTCTGCAGTAATGATAACGCCATAAATGCTACTCTTTGCAGTAGTTGCGGTGAAAATTTACCTGTTTCTAAAGAGAAAGAAAAGGAAAAAATAATATCAAAAAACATAAAAATATGTAAGTTTTGTAGGTTTGAAAACCATTTCACTTCTCTAAGTTGTGCCGATTGCGGAAAAAACCTTAACGCCCCTGACTTGCAAGAGTAGTTTTAATCAAAAACCCCCTCACGGGGGTTTTTCTTCATATTCACTACCTCGCCGCCTCAACTAAAGCCCGCGCCAGCTCGGGATATTTCCACTGTACTGCTCTTCTGTCAAGTAGCTCAAACGCGCCGCCGTCGTCCCAAATTATAACAGGAACGCCGAGCTCGCTCATTGCGCCGACATAATGCGCCGCCCACTTCGCGCGCTCTGCTTCGTTAGAGCTTCCGTCGGGCATGATTCTCGCAATCGCACCCGTTTCGCCCATGATTACGGGAATATTATTAGCAACGAAATTCTCTTCGATAATTCTGACAAGCGCGTTCATATTGTGCGAAACACTGCCGACCTCCATGTCAAAATGCGCGCTGAACCACTGCGAATCGTCAGGCGCAGTGACGAAGCCCCACGGCTCGTAATAATGCAGTGAAACGATTAATCTTTCTCGCGCGTCATTCACGAAAAGCCGCCCTGTTTCAGCGTTTACGAAGCCTGCGATTCTGCCGTCACGGTCACCTGCGTCCATGCCGACTGCCGCGTAATAAGGCGTAATCATGAGGTGTCTGTCGGGGTTTGAAACGCGCACGGTGTCAACAAAAGTCTGTAAAAGCTCGTTCAGAAACTGCGACTGCTCCGCCCAAATTTCCGCGTTGTATCTGCCGTTCACGCTTCTGCTGTGCGGCTCGTTAATTCCCTCGAAAATCAACGTTTCGGGATAGTCCTTGAACCGCTCGGCAATCTGCGTCCAAAGCGCGGCGAAACGCTCATGCTTAGCGGCTTTTTCCGAAGCTGACAACGCGCGGTTTTCCCTGCCGTTATACAGCTCAAGCCAGCCGTTTTCAAAGTCGCCGCCGATAATTAAATCGTCGTGATGAATGTTTATAATGCAGAACATTTCATTGTCGATTACGTAATCAACAATCTCTTGAACTCTGTCAAGCCACGCCTCGTCGATTTTATAATCGGGCGCGTCGCCTGTGAATATGTAATATGTCGTCGGGATTCTAACTGTGTTGAAGCCCGATTCCTTCACAAAATCAATCATCGCCTTTGTCGTCACGGGATTCCCCCAAAGCGTCTCAATCGTGTGTGCACCTTCAATTTCCCGCCACGGACGCGCGTTCCAGTGCGCATCAAGCGTGTTGCCTAAGTTCCAACCTGCACCCATTAAGCCTACGAGTTCGTTTGAAGTTAAGCCCTCGACATCTGTAGGGGACAATGGCAATTGTCCCGCGTCGATATTTACAGGCTGCGCGTTATCGGACGGAACGCCGGGAGCGGCGTTCCCAACAGATAGCGGGAAAACTAATTCGGGGTATTTCTCCGCCATATGGCGGGTTGCAGTCGTTTGCTCATTGAAGCCGCCGTTACCGTCAACGCCGTTTGAGGTCCACGCCATAACGCCCTGCCAGCCGTTATTAAAAGCGTTTTCGTAGTCCTCAATCAGCGTGAAGCCTGCTGAGCCGTTGGCTGTGGTTTCGCCGAGGACTGCAGGCTTTGAATCGCACAAGCCCCAACCGCCATCACTGCGCGCGCCGTAAGGACTCGACGTAAACGGCACACCGTACCACGGCCCAACCCAGTCGTAATAGTGCGGCGACCAAAAGTCAATGTAGGCGTTCGGGTTGCTGTAGAGGCTTTGCAGGAACGCGTCCGAAACCTTGTTCCCCTCATAGCCCGAGCCATCGGAGTTGTACTTAGGGAACGCCATGCCGACTGTGACTAAAATTTCAGGCGCGTTTTCTTTAATCGCGGCGGCGTTCCGTGCAAAGAAGTGCGAAATATCATTCCAAGACATTTTCCCGATTTCGCTGTCCTCATGCACCCAGTCCGGCTCGTTCATGAGGTCAATGCTCCAAAGGAACGGATTATCCTTGTATCTCTCAATAAATGGCAGAGTATAATGCTCGATGAAAGAATTTATAGCTTCCTCGGATTGCATCATTTTGCGCCACGCTTCATGCGGGTGCGGACGGCCCATCCAAGCCCAGTCGCCGTGGTATTCCTTGAAGTGGTCAAAGGAAATCAGCGTTGCCATAATATAAATTCCGTGGCGCTCGGCAATCTCGAAATAAGAATCCAAGTCCTCCCAAAACTTATCAGTTATGCCTGTAATCATGCCGTTTTCGCTAATTTTGATTGCATCAAAATTGTTTCGACAGCTAATCCAAACGCGCGAGGCGTTAACGCCGTTGGCGCGCAGAGCCGCGAAGTGCTCGTCCCAAAACTGCGCGTTATAATTACCGCCGAAGTCGTCCCAACTGTCCCACGGCGTGTTCGTGCCGTTAATCCAAATAGGCTTATCGCCGTCAACAACGAATTGATTATTAACTATTGAAATGCGATAATTTTCACGGGCGATTTCTGCTGTTTGTTGCGTTTCTTCTTGCGGAACGCCGGGGACGTCGTTCCCTACATCATCGGGTTCTTCTGTTTTTCCGCCGCAAGCACTCAAAAGCAAACTCATCATCAACACCGCCGCAATAATTTTTATAATTTTTCTCATTTTGCAAGCTCCTCTTTAATTTTTTCGAGCGTGAAGTCGAAGCCCGCTTCCCGCGCCGCCCAAAGCACCGCGCCCGCCACCGGCGGAGAATCAAGCGCGCAGAACTCGGCTTTGCGCCCACCCAATAATTCGCTGACCCGCGCTTCAATCAGCTCGGGTAAAATCTTCGTTTTTTCCTTAACAAAAACAGAACCGGCAAGTGCCACTTGAAGCGGCTTGTCTTGCGGGAAGTCTAATTCTTTCGCTAAGTGAGCGATTCCCCCCGCGTAATGCTCCGCGGAACGCCGCAGAATATCCATAGCAGTTTCGTCGCCCTTGCTTGCCGCTTCAAAAACCATGCGGTTGAAGTCGCTGATGAATATTTCAGTGCTGTCTAACTTGTCTAAAAGCTCCTCTAAATAATCCTCTTTACTGCTGAACATTGCGTGATTGAAAAATAAATCCTTCAGCATTGTCGGCTTTGCACACTTGAAAAGCGTGTTATAAACCACGCCGATAACCTGCTCGCCGTACCAGGTGCTTCCGCCGCAGTCGTCGGTGAAAAGCCCCATTCCGCCAAGCTGGAAAGACTTTCCGCTGTAGTCCAAAGCCGCCATTGTCGAGCCTGTGCCGTTGATTGCACAGATTCCGATTCCGCTCGGGCAACCCGCCGCAACGCCTAAGAAGGAATCGTTGTAAAGTGCAAAGCTTTCAATTCCCGCCTTGCGGATTATATCTGCAATCGTTTCGTGCTGTGACTTCGTGTCAGCTCCCGCAATCCCGAGCACGCAGAAAGCAACATCGCTGATGTCTACTCTTGAACTACTCAGAACATTAAGTACCATATCGGGCAGAACCACCTCAAGCTCGCCGAACGAGCCCGGCATACATTCGTGGTTCAAAGTCCCGCACTCCTTAAAGCTTACGCACGCGCCGTTTTCGTCAAACAAAGCCAAGTGGCTTTTAGTTCCGCCGCCGTCAACGCCTAAAATATATTTGCTCATGATTTTCCTCCTTCATTCGGTACGCAGAGGACTGCGCACCCTACATAAAAAATTTTGGTAAATATTGCTTATGCGCTTCAAGCATTTCATTAAGTAAAAGCTTTGTGTTCTCCCCTGCACCAATCAGCGGGTGCGCCTCCAAAGCCGCTAAAGCCTTCTCCCGCGAGCCCTCCAAAGCCGCCTGAACCGCAAGCTTTTCGTAGACCTTAACCTTCTGCATTAAGCTTATAATATGCTCGTTGTAATTGCTTACGGGCAGCGGTTCAATGCCGTTTTTGCCGAGCCTGCACTTGATTTCCACAACGTCGTCGTCAGCCATAAAGGGCACCGCGCCCTTATTCTTCGCCGCTGTTATGTGAATTTCGTTCTTGTTATTATGAATAGAATCCACCGAGGATAACGCCGCTGTTGAATACAACGCGCCGCCGCGCTGTGCAAGCTCGGGCGGTTTTATGCAGAGGCTTTCGTCAGCGAATTGCTTGAACAGCTTTTCTTCAAGCTCAAGGCAGATTTCGCCGCGTGTTTTTTCCGCTTCAAGGCACTCGCGGACTTTTTCTTCGCGCTTGTCAAAATATGCCAAATAATACGACGGATAATAAGGCTCTACGCTGGTTATCCAGCTTAAATGATTCAAGCCGACATATTCAAAATCGGGTGGAACAGAACCGTTTTGTTCTTTTATGTCCTTGAGCATATTAATCGGTGCGTTGCAAAGTCCAATCATGTTCACGTCGGTGAGATTCAGCACTGCCTCTGCGATAATTCCCGACGGATTCGAGAAATTAATCAGCCATGAATCCTTTTCCGAAAGCCGCTTCATGCGCTCGGTAATATCCATAATTACAGGGACTGTACGCAGTGCTTTCAAAAATCCGCCCGCGCCTGTTGTTTCCTGACCGAGCAGGTTATACTTGAGCGGGATTTTCTCGTCTAAAATCCGCGCAGGCATCTTCCCGACGCGAATCTGCCCGAAGACGAAATCAACTCCGTCAAGCGCGCGGTCTAAATCGGTTATCAACTCGACTTTACAGTTAAGCCCCGCGGCTTTGAACTGGCGTTTTGCGAGGTTACCGAGGATTTCGAGCCTCTTTTCGTCAATGTCCATCAGCGAAAACTCGGTGAACGGCAGGGCTTCCTTGTATTCGATGAAGCCTTCGATTAACTCCGGTGTGTAGGTGCTTCCCGCGCCGATTACGGCGGCTTTCAGTTTCTGCATATAAATTCCTCCTTGTTATTTTTAAGGTGACCACATAGGGTCACCCCTACGGTAATACTTCTATTGCTTCGGCGCGCAGTCGCGCCGCGTCTTCTAAGTTTACTGCGGCTTTAAGTTTAATTCCCGTTTCCAAGTATTCACATTCTGTCACCTGTCCGTTCGCGTAAACCCGCGAAACTAACGCGCCGGAGCCGAGCGGCAGCAGCACCGAAATTTCTGTGCGGGCTTCCGCAAGCTTCTGCGTGACAAGCTTTTTCAGCTCCTCCATGCCTTTTCCGGTTTTCGCGGAAACGCAGACGCTGTCGCGTTCTGATAAAACTTCACCGGAAACATCGCACTTGTTATAAACGTTTAAAATCGGCTTGCTCCCTGCATCTAACTGCACAAGTACCTCGCTGACGACCTTCATCTGCTCTTCTGATTCGGGCGAAGAGCTGTCGACAATATGCAGAAGCAAATCCGCGTGCTTGGCTTCCTCCAGCGTAGCACGAAACGCGTCTACAAGGTCATGCGGAAGTTTGTTTATAAAACCTACCGTGTCAACCAAAAGCAGCTCGCCGCACCCGAAGTTTACTCTGCGCGAAACAGGGTCAAGCGTAGCGAAAAGCTTATCCTCCGCCAAAACATTGCTTCCCGAAAGACGGTTCATCAGCGTGGATTTGCCCGCGTTTGTGTAGCCTACGAACGCGACAATCGGAATCTTCGAGCGTTCCCGCGCGACCCGCTGAACATCACGGCGGCTTTTTATTTTATCAATTTCTTTTTCTAATTCATGCAGTCTTTTGCGTAGAATCCGACGGTCAACCTCAAGCTGTGTTTCACCCTCGCCGCGCCTCGCGCCGCCGCCGCCCGAGCCGCCGCCGCCCATGCGCGACATATGTGTCCAAAAGCCCGTCATACGCGGAAGCATATACTTTGTTTCCGCAAGCTCAACCTGCAGTCGGCCCTCATGCGTTGAAGCCCGCCCCGAAAATATATCAAGAATCAGCGAAGTCCTGTCCATGATTTCTGTTTTGCCGAGTTCTTTTTGGATATTGCGGATTTGCGCAGGCGACAGCTCGTCGTCAAAAATAACGACATCGGCGTTCAATCGCTGTATTTCAAGCACAAGGTCGTGCAGTCTGCCCGAGCCGAGATAGTAGCTTTTATCGGGCTTCAGGCGCGGCTGTGTCACAAAGCCAACGGTTATAAAACCCGCAGTATCCGCAAGCTGTGAAAGCTCTTTCAGTAGGGGCGACCCTATGTGGTCGCCCTGCCCGCAGGACGGAACGCCGAGGGCGTCGTTCCCTACAACACCGACCAAAATAGCGCGCGCAATTTCCGCTCCCGCTTTTTTGGACTTCGCGGCGCGGATTCTGCTGTCGGCGGCTTCGATTTCATTCCACAGAACATCGTCGGGGATTCGGGTTATTTTATAAAGCCCGAATAGATTCACGCTGAACTCGCCGTTACTTTCAAGCTCGTTTAAAATCCCGACCTGCATTGAGGTTAGCGCGCCGTCCTTCACGCCGACAGCCGCCATTGCATCAAACCGCATTTTTTTAAGCGATTGAATATCCACCTCTGAGAGCCTTGAATTTCCGCCGGGGTGAGTGTGAATACAGCGGATTCCTGAAAGGCGTTCCTCCGAGCGGCGCGAACGAAGCATAGGCAGGCTGACCCTGTCCTGCTCGCCGACAGCGACAGTCAGCACCCGCCCCGCGCGGTCGAGATAAACCATCGCTTCCCTGCCTGTGGCTTCGGTGAAGAACGCTAAAGCTTCCAGCATTTCCGCAGTGCAAAATTCCCGACGGTCAGCCTCCATGTCGTATATGCTTTCAAGCCGTTCGATGTATGAACGGCGGATTCCGCTTATGTTTCCGTTTATTTTTTGCATATAATTTCCTTAATTTTGAATGTTATTAATAATTGTACCATAAAATTCTTGACTTAGCAAGAATTTTTTGTTATACTTATAATAATTATGGAAAATGAAGGGAGAAAGTTAAATGTCAAATTTGCAAAAGTTTAAGTTTTCAGCGGAAGCGGCGGATATTCTCGCCAACTGTAAAGAGGTGACAGTTCCTACAACAAAGAGTGAGCTTGTTGAACTCGCGCTCGGAGGCGACGGCGCTGACGAGTTTAAGGTCGGTTACTACGTAAACAATGACCCTTATATTGAAGCGGTGATTACACGCTGTAAAAACGGCGCGGTTGTTAACTACACCGATGTTTATATGCGCCGCAGAGACCCCGACTGCCTTATTATCGGCGACGAAAAGCCTACAGATAAACCGAGATATAAAGATAAATTCGGCAAGGAATTTGAACCCGTAAGACAGGAAACCTTCGCGTGGCTCAAAGAGCAGGAGCTCATCGTTGTGCCTGTTATAGTCGGCGGCGCGCCTTACGGTTACCCCGCGGCTTTAATCGCTCCGAAAAACGCCGGCTTCTTCGCCTGCGGACTCGCTGACCTGCAATATTTTTGCAACATAGACGAATACGAAGGCATTTTCGAGCCTAAGGTCGTCATTTACCTTGCTCCTCCTTTCAGACATACGCACTTCGACGGCAAGCAAATCGTTATACATAACCGTCTTGACGACGTTTACGAATTACTTTCATACAACCTTTATCCCGGACCGAGCGCGAAAAAAGGGATTTACGGCTTCCTGCTTGACATCGGCGAACGCGAAGGCTGGGTAACTGTGCATACCTCTGCAGTTAAATTAGTTACTGCTTATGATAACGAGATTGTTTTAATGCACGAGGGAGCTTCCGGCGGCGGTAAGAGCGAAATGAGCGAGCACGTTCACCGCGAGCCCGACGGCAGAATCTTAGTTGGGCAGAACTTAGAAACCAAAGAAAAATTCTACCTCAGAATCGAAGACCCCTGCGAGCTGCACCCTGTTGCAGACGACATGGCGCTTTGTCACCCGAAAATGCAGAACGAAAGCAAGAAGCTTGTAATCAAGGACGTTGAAGCGGGCTGGTTCGTCCGTGTTGACCATATTAAGGAATACGGCACTGACCCTCACCTTGAAAAATCCTGTATTCAGCCCGACGAGCCGCTTGTGTTCATGAGTATGCAGGCACAGCCTAAGTCCACGGTTCTGATTTGGGAACACACGATTGACGAGGATACAAACAAGCCCTGCCCCAACCCGCGCGTTGTTATGCCGCGCAGACTTATTCAGAATATCGTTAATGACCCTGTTGAGGTTGACGTGCGCAGCTTCGGCGTAAGAACGCCGCCCTGTACAAAAGAACGCCCTACATATGGAATCATGGGACTTATGCATATTCTTCCGCCCGCGCTCGGCTGGCTTTGGAGACTTGTTGCGCCACGCGGTCACGCGAACCCCAGTATCGTTGAAACCGAGGGCATGACCAGTGAGGGTATCGGCTCTTACGGCTACTTCCTCACAGGCTCTGTTGTTAATCAGGCGAATCTGCTCTTAGAGCAGGTTTTGGCTACTCCGAACACCCGTTATATTCTGCTTCCGAACCAGCATATCGGCTGTTACGCGGTCGGCTTCAAGCCGCAGTGGGTTGCGCGCGAATATATAGCAAGACGCGGCAGTGCGAAGTTCAAGCCCGAAAACCTTATACAAGCCCGCTGTGACCTGCTCGGTTACGCGCTCGGAAGCCTTAAAATCGACGGTCAGTTCGTTCCTAAGGCGTTCTTACAGCCCGAAACTCAGCCCGAAATAGGTCTCGACGGCTACGACAAAGGCGCGAAGGTGCTTTCCGCGTTCTTCAAGAAGGAGCTCGCGAAGTTCGACAAGCCCGAGCTCTGCGAGACAGGCAAAAAAATTATCGCCTTGGCAATGAACGACGCGCCGCTCCAGGATTACATCGACATTATACCGATTAAGTTCTAAGAAAGGTATTGAAATTATGGACACGATTTATTGCACAAGCTGCGGCAATGCAATGCAAAATACAGCAAAGTTCTGCACAGGCTGCGGTACTGCGGTTCCGGAAGCTCCCGCTGAAGCGGTAATCGCTGAAACGCCTGCCGAAGCAGTAACACCCGAAGCTCCCGTCGAAGCAGTAACACCCGAAGCTCTGCCGGAAGCTGTTGTTACAGAAGCCGCTCCTGTCGAAGCTGTAGCGGCAGAAACGCTCGCAATTACCGAAGAACCCTTCTCGCTCTTCGGCTTGGATATTAAGAAGCTTGCGCTGCTCGGCGGCGCGGGCGCGGCGTTAATTATCGCGCTGATTGTTTCGCTTGTCGCATTTTCACCCTCGCAGTACAACAGCTTAAAAGGCAGTATAGACATAGCGCAAACCGAGTCTGACAGATTTTTTGTAGTGACGAGCAAGGGCGCAAACATAGCTGTTGAGGGCATTTGCGTAGATTACGAGGTAAATATCGACGGCACAAAAGCGGCATTTTTAGTTTCCGATGAAGATTCAATAAACGGAAACACGCTTTATCACGTCAGCGGCGGCAGAGTCAGCAAAATCACCGAGGACGTCCGTAGCTTCTGGCTCGCTTCCTCCGGTAACGGTATCGCGTTTACTAAGTTTGAACCGGGCAGCGACGCCGCCGAGCTTTACTTATGGACGGGCAGCAGCCCCGCAAGAAAAATTTCAAGCGATGTTCTGCTTTTCAGCCGCGTTGTGATTTCCCCCGACGGCAAGACGGTAGGCTTCACCGATATGGATGACGACGGTGTTATCGGCGCGTTCTTCACGAACGGGAAAATGACCGACCTCGGCAGAAACTTTGTCCCTGTCGGAATCGCTGACGGCGCGAAGTATATTTATTACACGAGAGAGGACGCGCTGTTTGTGCAAAGAGGTACAAACGAGAATACGCGTCTGAGACTCACAGGCGAGTTCAACGGTATCGAGGGCTTCAACAAGGATATGTCGCAGATTGTTTTCTCGTCGTATACGAGAAGCTTTATCAGTGACCGCGGCAGAGACCCGCAGGCGCTCGCAGGTCATGTTTACAGGTTTATTTTACCTGCGAACACTGCCGAGTTCAACGGGCAGAGGGGCACTGTTTACGGAGTTAGTAGCTTTAAAAACACCTTTTACTTAAACGGAGACAGCTCAATTATCCGCGTGAACAACAAGTTTGAAACCGCGCGTGTGCAAGGCAGTGTAAGCTCTGCCTTCTTAGCTGACGACGGCAAGACATTAACCTACATGAGAAACGGCAGAGTCGAAAGATTAGACGGCACGCGCACCAACGCCGAGCCTCTGCGCTTGGTTGACGGGGACGCTTGGAGTTTTGTCGCGACTGCTAAGGGCGACGCGATATTCTTTATCAACTCTGACAGAGATATTATGTTCCAGCGGGGCACCTCGCGCGCTGTTGTTGTCGAGCATGATGTTTCCTATTACACTCAGCTGACGCTGTTCAAGGGGAATACGCTGTTTTATGTTCAGGACCTTGACCTTTATTCCTCCTCAGGGCGCGGGAAAACCCGTATCAGCGGCTTAAACGGCGATGTCTTAGGGGTCAGCGTTGATATGTTTAACGTCTTCGTTGTGCTCAGAGACGGAAGAGAAGAAATGTATTACCATTCAACTAACGGCAAAAGCTTCTCCGAAATCAAATAAAATAAAAGTAAAATTAATCCAAAAGGGCTTGAAATTCAAGCCCTTTTGTGTTACACTGATATTAACTATATTTTACAGGAGGCGTTATGAAAAAAATCACTTTCATCGGAGCGGGGAGCTTCGGGTTTACGCGGAACTTAGTTAAGGATATACTGACCTTCCCTGCGCTTGCCGACTGCGAAATATGCCTCATGGATATTGATTCGACGCGGCTTGAGTACATAAAATTAGCAGTTGAAAAGATTATAAAGCAGGGCGGCTACCCCGCAAAAGTCACTGCGACGCTCGACAGAGCAAAGGCTCTTGAGGGTGCGGACGGCGTAGTCATAACCATTCTTGCGGGTGGCATTGACGTATGGCGGCATGATATTGAAATCCCTATGAAGTACGGCGTGGACATCAACGTCGGCGACACTCGCGGGCCCGCAGGGATTTTCCGCGCAATGCGCACAACGCCTGTTATGCTCGATATTTGCAAGGACGTTGAAAAATACGCGCCGAACGCAGTCGTGCTGAATTACACTAATCCGATGGCGATGCTGTGCAGAGCTATGCAGAGCGAAACAAAAGTAAACGTCACAGGGCTTTGCCACAGTGTGCAAGGGACGGCGTGGATGCTGTCGCAGTGGATTGGCGCGCCGATGAATGAGATTACATATCTTTGCGCAGGAGTGAATCACCAGGCGCATTACTTAAATTACAAATGGAACGGGAAAGACGCTTATCCGCTTATTCACAAGGCGATAACCGAGCGCGCGGAAATTTACAATGAAGAGCAGGTCAGAAACGAATTATATCTCGCTTTCGGTTATTATATCACCGAATCGAGCGGGCATAACTCTGAATACAACCCGTGGTTCAGAAAGCGCAAAGACTTAATCGAAAAATACTGCACGCACGGAACGGGCTGGAACCCGGGCTTGCACCGCTTTATATTAGACGAATATCTCAGCCGCGAGGACACCTGGCTGAACGAAATCAAGGAATACCTTGCGGCGGACGAAATTGAACTCGACCGCGGGCAGGAATATGCGGCATATATCTTCAACGCGGTATTCGGCGATAACACGATGTTCGAGTTTAATGGCAATGTGCGCAACTTCGGAATCATTGACAACCTGCCGCACGGCTGCTGTGTTGAAGTCCCTGTTATCGCTTCTAAAAACGAGCTTCGCCCGATTAAAGTCGGAAGTTTGCCGCCTGCATTAGCTGTTATGAATAATATAACAGCAGGGTGCGAGGAGCTTGCTGTCGAAGGCTCGCTGACAGGAAATCCGCAGAAGATTTATGAAGCGATATGCTTCGACCCGCTGACCTCGGCGGTGTTAAGCTTAGAGGAAATCAAGCAAATGACTAACGAAATGCTTGCGAAGAACAAGGATTATTTACCGCAGTTTAAGAAATTCACGGTTTAATTAATAACATAATTTTGGAGGAAAATCATGAGAAAAATTCTATCCGTAATACTTACGGCGGCAATACTTATTAGCGTTATGGCAGTCATGCCACTTACCGCGGCAAGCTCTACGCCTATCTCCCCCACGCTGACTGCTCGCGAGTTAGTTGACCAAATGGGAACAGGCTGGAACTTAGGGAATACCTTTGACGCCGGCGAAGGGCCTACCGGCATTCCGAGTTGGCTCGGTGGAAATCCCACTTTGGCACAATTAGAAACCTTTTGGCTTCCTCAATTAAACAGGTCTGAGCACTTAACCTCGCTGACACTTATTCAAGCTGTCAAGGCGCAGGGCTTCGACACAATCAGAATCCCTGTGACCTGGTATAAGGTCGCTGACCGAACTAATGACTGGCAGATTCGCACGGACTGGATGAATCGGATTAAACAGGTTGTTAGATGGGCGCTTGATGAAGATATGTTTGTTATTCTCAATACGCACCACGAAGAAGAAGTCTTACCGCTGAACAATGCAGGAAGAGAAGCCGCAAATAAATTTGTGACGGATATTTGGACGCAGATAGCTAATGCGTTTGAAGAATTTGACGAAAGATTAATCTTTGAGGGGCTTAACGAGCCGCGTGTGAAAGGTAGTGCGAACGGCGAATGGACGGGTGGGACTGCCGAATTCCGCGCAAACCTCAACCGCTTGAATCAGTCTTTTGTTACCGCCGTAAGAAATACAGGCGGAAATAACGCTAACAGAATCCTTATGATACCGACATATGCGGCGGGCGCGACTACCGATGCTTTAGCCGATTTCAGAATCCCTACCGATTTACCGCAGCATCAGATTACTCTCCCCGGTACTGATAATATAGGAAACTCTTTTGCGGGAAATAATCCTGTAACCGGTGCTGTAACTAACAATAATATAGGAAGCAGAAAGATTGTCCTGTCTATGCATACTTATTCGCCGTTTGAATGGGCGCACAACGGAAACGGCACTTACGGCGGTTTAAGCAGTATAGAATCCGACTTAGACAATGTTCAAGAGCGCGCAGACGCTTTAGGCGTACCTGTTATATTAGGCGAGTGGGGTTCTGTCTCCACCTCTACTCCTGCGGGAGCAAGAGCGACGCACGCTTCCGACTATGTTTTCGCGGCGAAGGAAAGAGGCATGGTGGCTGTCTGGTGGGATAACGGGGCAGGTGCATCGGGTACGCACGGCTTCGGACTGATTAACAGACGCCCGCAGACCTCGCACGAGGTTTTCCACCCGGCAGTAGTGGCGGGAATAAAGCAAGGGCTTGCAAGAGCCGCAAAGCTTCCTGTAACCATAGTTACAAATGTAACTGCGTCACAGCAGACGATTTCTTCAGGTGGCGGAGCAAGCACTATAACTATAACGGGAACTAATCTTCCCTCGGGAATTACAGTTTCGGCGGCAGGCGCGACGACGATTACGAATACAACAACGGGCAGTGCAACGAGCCAAAGTGCAACGCTTACATTCCCTGCTAACACGACGGGGGCGAGCAGAAATTATTCAGTTTCACTTTCGCACCCTTCTATTGTGGGAAGCGGTGCGGCATGGACAACTGTCACTGTATTGCACGCAGGCTCAAGCTGCGGCGGTAAGGAAACCCTGATTCCTTTGGGCGCACCGACTATGGATACGACAGGTGACCGAAGTCATATGCAAAGAGGCTGGAATCTTAACGCAACTAACTTCAACGCGGCAACTCATTTTAATATTTCGTGGTCAGGTACGCACGCGGGAAACGTAACTGTTATTCTTAACGGCGGCGGCAACGACCCCGGCTGGCAACAAACAAGCAATGTGCCTCGAGGGCGCATAGCTTTATCGGATTTGAGGGGATATTCTACTCTTACCGGGCTTCCGCAGTTATTTGTTCAATTAAATCCAATCGCAAACTTAGGAACTATTTCTATTTCTTATGTTATACCGCCCTGCGGTGTATGCGATGACTGCGTGCCGCTTGTAATCCCCTGCACTCACACGCGAAGCACGGCCGACTGTACAAAGTGCGCGAACACAGATTGCGATTATGTTTTCGATAGCTCCTCATGCGGTTTGCCCAAGTGCGCCGCCTGTCAAGCGAAATGCACTCACACAAACAGAAAAATTGTAAACTGTGCTGAATGTGCCGATTGCGGCGCAGCACTGTTAACACCCAATTGCGGTGCCACCTGTACCGCCTGCCAATGCACCCACACAGCGAGCACAGCAAACTGCACAATATGCTCTAAGTGCAGTAGTGTATTCGCGAGCCATACAGCGGGCGCGGCGGCAACCTGCACTACTGCGCAAACCTGCACGAAATGCCCCTATGTTTTTGTTCCGGCAGGTCATACGGCGGGCGCGGCGGCAACCTGCCTGACCGCACAGGTCTGCACGAAATGCCCTGTTACGCTTAATGCGGTTTTAGGGCATAATATGCCGACAACATGGACAGTAAGGACTCCGGCTACAACCGCTGCCGCAGGCGTAGAAGTAAAAATATGTCAGCGCTCGGGTTGTGTGCATGAAGTAACGCAAGAGATTCCCCGCAAAACTAACACAGGCGGAGGAGGTGGCGGCGGCGGCGGTGGTTCAACCACAACAACCACTCCGGAAGCTCCCTCTCCTGCAGTACAGCAGGTAACAGGAATCACCAATGTAATTGTTAACATTCCTGTGACAATTATTAATAATATTAACGTCAATATTCCCGTAACCCAGCTCAAAGTCCCCGATGGCGCGACAGGTACCCGCAATGTAACCGTAGGCAGTGAGTTCGCGGGGCAACGCGCGGTTTTGGTGAAATATAATTCAGCGTCACGGCAGCTTGAATACGTGTCCCACGCAACAGTAGGCGAAAGCGGTAATGCAAGCTTGAATGTCGCGCAAAGCGGCGACTTCCTTGTTCAAACGTTTATCATCGGCGATATAACGGGAACAGGAAAGGTTGAAACCGCGGACGCGCTCGCGCTTCTTCGGCATATCGCGGGAATCGCTCCGCTCAATTCTGTTCAGCTGTTCGTGGCGAACGGCAAGGTCGGCGATGTCGGCACGGCTGACGCGCTGAATATTCTGCGGATTGTAGCGGGATTATAAAGTTAATAAATAAAACAGGGTTCATGACGAACCCTGTTTTTTTATTTTATTCTTCATCTTCAAGCTCAAGCGTGAATTCGATTAATTCACCGCAGTCTGGGCAGGTGACAGAGCCTTCGTCAAGTGCGTCGTAATCTACTGTTATGGTTTTGTCGCAGTTCGAGCAGTTCACGTCGTAAATATCATCGCCGTAGTCCTCATAGCCGCCGAAATCCGATTTTTCTTCGCCGAAAACCTCTTCCTCCAAGTCGAGAACGCTTTCCTCAACATCACCAAGAATCTCCGCCATCTGGTCGAAGGTTTCATCGTAGCTTTCGAGAGTTTCGTACATTTCGTTGAGCGCGTCAGCGACGGCGACGAGCAGCTTCTGCTCGTCGGTTTCAGCCGTGAAGCTCATGCTTTTTATCAAGCTGTTAAGATATTTCAGCTTCTCATTTGGAATCATGATTTGCTTGCCCTTTCGATGTATTCGCCTGTGCGGGTGTCGATTCTGATTACCTCGCCGATGTCGATGAACAGCGGAACTTTAACCTCCGCACCTGTTTCAAGCTTTGCGGGCTTAGTAACGTTAGTCGCTGTGTCGCCCTTGAAGCCGGGGTCGGTTTCAACGATTTCGAGTTCTACCACATTCGGCGGCTCAACGTCGAAGGTCTTGCCTTTGTAGGAATGAACCTTACAAATCATGTTTTCTTTCACGAACTTGAAGGAATCGCCGAGCTCTGATTTGCTGACGGGAACCTGTTCGTAGGTTTCGTTATCCATGAAGTAATAGAAGTCGTCGTCCGAATAGGTAAATTCCATGTCCTTGCGCTCTATGAACGCCGTCGGGAACTTAGCGGTCGGGTTATAGGTTTTTTCCACTATTCCGCCTGTTATTACGTTTTTTACTTTAGTACGCACGAAAGCCGAGCCTTTCCCCGGTTTAACGTGCTGAAACTCCACAACCTGCATTACGTTGCCGTCTTCCTCAAAGGTTACGCCGTTTCTGAAATCTCCTGCTGAAATCATAATTTTGTCCTCTCTTTTGTTTTATTTGAGTTATTATTTATATTTTACATTATTTTGCATTAATTTTCAAGTGTAAAAAGCTTAAATTTTTCTTGATTCTTCTGAATTGCTATCAGACAAACTAATGCAAATATAATAAATCCGATTCCGCCGACAATTCCGATTAAATTTGGTCCGATAAACGGATTTGCATTTTCGCTCATAAATAAAGCAGACGGTGACCATAGGTCGATTCCGTTTACGGCGGCATGAAATAAAACGCTCGCCCATATTGACTTTGTTTTAAAGAATAAAAATGCCTCAATAATCCCCAAAACAAGACACAATATAACCATTGAAAACACGCCTAATACTACGTTTGATGTTCCGTAGTTGAAGCCCATAGCTATAATCGGTGTATGCCATAAGCCCCATATAAGGCTGGTTAATATTACAGCTTTTAGCGTAGAGCTTTTAGCGCAGAGCTTAGGTAATAAATAGCCACGCCAGGCAAATTCTTCGCCCAAGCAGCTTATTAACGCCATAATAGGATTTATAATAATTGCTAACGGTATTGTAACAAAAAGCAATTTGTAATATTCATCTGATGCTGTTATTCCCGCTTCAACAGCAAACTTTGAATTTAACAAGTCTATTGAGCTCGGATTAAATACGAAAAATACAACGGCACCAAAATAAGCTATAAAAGGTGTTGCTAAATAGGCTATTAAATACCATTTGACGTTTCCTTTTATTTTGGGTTTTATGTATAAGTGCTTTGTGCCTTCTTTTGTAATAAATCTTGTTAATATCACACTAACCATAGGAGTAAGCATTAACAGGGTTAAATAAATTCCGTTTTTATTTTGGTAATAAAGAAAACTGAAAATAACTAAAAAAATGACAGTTATAATACCAAATATTAAAAGTCTTTTATTCGTTATATTTTTCATGATTCTCTCCAAAATTATTTACAAAGCAATGCCTTCGGCGTTTTGGTGAGCCCGATGCAGGCGGTTGCAGTAATATACGCCATGTCCTCGATTCTCACGCCGAAGTTCCCCGGGATATAGACGCCCGGCTCTACCGTAACAACCATGCCCTCGCGCAAGGTATAATCGCTCTTTTTCGCAAGCCGCGGAGCTTCGTGAACCTGCAGTCCTACGCCGTGCCCTAAGCTGTGCGTAAAGTATTTGTCGTATCCCCAAGCTTCGAGCGTTGAACGCGCTACGTTGTCTACTAACTTCCCCGAAATATCAGGGCGCAGAGCCTTCATAGCGTCGGTGTGCGCGCCGAGCACAGCACTGTAAACCCGCCGCATTTCGTCGCTGACCTTGCCGATTCCGACTGTGCGCGTCATATCCGAGCGATAGCCCTTGTAAACCGCGCCGAAGTCTAAAATTAAAAAGTCGCCGTCATCTATCATTCTGTTCGTGGGCTGTGCGTGCGGAACTGCGGAATTGCGCCCGCTCGCCGCTATAACAGGAAACGCGATGTCGTCCCCGCCAAGCTCGAGTATATAATAAGTCAGGAGCGTTGCTATTTGCTTTTCGGTGAGCCCGGGCTCGAGCTTGTCCAAAATTTTTCTGTAAGCGCGTTCAGTTATTTTTTGAGCGGTTCTGATGTTCGCGAGTTCTGCTTCTGATTTTATTATGCGCTGCTTTTCGATAATATCCGAGAGCCACGAGGAAGAATCGAACATGGAATTCGGGAACTTTTCAACGTAATGCAGCAGCTCGCTTACAGTCATTGTCTTATTTTCAATCGAGATATTATGTACATCATGAGCGTTGAGAATCAGCAAAACCTGCTCGTTTAAGTCTTCTTGCAAAATCACCTTGCAGTCGCGGATTTGCGAAGCCGCTTTCTCGTAATAACGCGCGTCAATGAGAAAATAAGCCCGCTCCTTCGTGATGAACAGCGTTCCCGTACTGCTTTCAAAGCCTGTCGCATAAAAGCGGTTCACGTTCGAGGTGATAATCGCCGCGTGACGGCTGTCGTGAAGCTCCGCCATGATTTTGTTAATTATGCTCATGTTTCTGTCCTATTAATTAAGTATTCTATCGCCATTAAATATCCCGCGCTCCCCAGTCCGCAGATAGTACCCTTACAAACCTCGGAAAGCACTGATTTGTGCCGAAATTCCTCACGGGCATATATGTTTGAAATATGCACTTCAATTACAGGCGCGCTGATTGCCGCGATTGCGTCGCGGATTGCATAGCTGTAGTGCGTGAACGCGCCTGCATTAAGAATTATCCCGTCAGAACCACGCGCTTCGTGAAGCTTGTCTATAATTGCACCCTCGCAGTTCGACTGAAAGAATTCAAGCTCATGACCGTTGAATTTTTCAACGATTTCCGCGTTTATGTCCGCGAGCGTCTTACTGCCGTAAACCTCGGGCTCGCGCGTGCCGAGCAGATTCAAATTGGCTCCGTTAATTACATAGATTTTCATAATATTTCCTCATTGCTTCCGCGTCTTCGGCTTGTGTTCCCTGCGATTCGCAGACGATGAATGGCGCGTAACCGCGCTCGTGAAGCACTTCCATCAGCGGCTCGAAGTCAGGGCCATATTCATTATCTTCAAACGTCAGGTGCGTTTTCTCGCCGCCGTCAGTGTACATGATTTTGCTGAAATGTATGTGCAAATTTTTCACGCGTTCAAAGCCGAGTTCGCTTTCGAGCGTGTCGAATATCCGCTCGTAGTCTGCTTTTGTCTTAATCGCGCCGTGACTGCGGGCGTTCAAATGCCCGAAATCCACGCAAGGCAAGAAGCTTTCGTCAACCTTGCACAGCTCAATTACCTCTTCCAAAGTCCCAAGCTGATTAATTTTCCCCATGGTTTCGGGGCAAATTACTATGTCGGACAAACCTGCTTCAATCAAGGCTTTGCGCGCTTTTTTAAGCGTGTCCTTAGCAAGCTCGAGTGCAGCTTCCCTGCTCATTTTTGCACATGAGCCGCTGTGGGCTATAATTCGCTCTGCGCCAAGCTTTTTCGCCGCTTCGGCGGATTGCAAAATATAAGTAATGCTTTTTAAGCGAGTTTCCTCATCAGGGCTTGAAAGCGAGATGTAATACGGCGTGTGCAATGATAAATGCGCAGAAAAATCTGAGAAAAATCTGTACGCTTCATCCGAAATCCTAACTCCGTGACCACATTCAATCTCAAAGCCATTCAATCCGAATTCAGTTAAATAATCAAGCACTTTAAACGGATATTTTCTTTTTCCGTAGCTTTCAGGTATTCCGCCCGGTGCGAATATAATCATTATTTGAACTCCAATTTACTGTAATCGCGCTTGAACACTGCGCTTTCGATTTTGCGCTTGAAGCGGAAGCCGAGCTTGTCCTCCATGTGAAACGGTTCAACCAAAATCGTTGTAATCCCACTGATGTTCCCGCCCATGACGTCGGTGAAAATCTGGTCGCCGACGACTGCGAGCTGATTTTTCGGGAGTCCGAGGTTCTTCGCGGCTTTTTTAATCCCGAACGGCAGCGGTTTGCACCCGAACGCGATGAAATCGAGCCCAAGCTCCTTTGCAAGCGGCGTTACGCGCTTTTTCGTGTTATTAGACACAATCGACATTTTTACGTCAAGTTTGCGCATATCGGAAAGCCACTGCTCAATTCCTGCCTCTGCGGCAGGGCTTCCGTGCATTGACAGCGTGTTGTCGAGGTCGAGAATAAGCCCTTTTAATCCGTGTTTTTCAAGGAAGTCGGCGTTGATGGAAAGGACGTTTTTGAGCCAAATCGTGGGTTTAAACAGAATGTTCACCGTCCCTTTGTAATACGATAAGCGGACTTAAAGCCCGCTTAGTTGTATTACTTGAATTTACGCTTGCGAGCGGCTTCGGACTTTTTCTTGCGTTTAACCGAAGGCTTTTCGTAATGCTCTCTTTTGCGCACTTCGGCAAGAACGCCGTCTCTGGCACAAGAGCGCTTAAAACGCTTCAAAGCCGTGTCCAAAGATTCGTTCTTTCCCAAACGAATTTCAGCCACATTTATCCCTCCCTCTGTTGGTGGATTCTATATAATACGACATTGCGTAATATTGCACTTCTAATATTATACATTAAATGTTTATTCTTGTCAAGAAGTTTTTCAAAATATTTTTTAAATCCCTATATTTCTGCTACCGCGCAAATTTCATGTACGTTATCGGGATTATAGAGGATTTCTATTTTATTCCCGATTAGATTTTCATAGGTTAAGCTGTTAATTTTTAATTTCTTTACCAGCGTTTGTTCATTTATTTTATATTGGACTATAGGAAAACAATAAGTCCTGTAAATACCCCACTTTCTTAATATAGGCTTCTCATATTTATCTACAGCGGTGACAAGTGCTTGAATTTTCACGCCTTTCGCCTTTAATCGTTTAATCCGCCCCATGCTACTACCCCTCAATAAACTCCTCGGCGTTCAGAAACTCGCCGTCCTGCCACAGCCGCTCCAAGTCGTAGAATTCCCGCGTTTCTTCGTGAAAAATGTGCACTACTACGTCAACATAGTCCAGCACAATCCAGTTCGCGCCGTTGTAGCCCTCGGTGCGCTTTGGGTTCTCGCCTTTTTGCTTTAATTTGTGCTCAACCTCGTCTGCGAGCGCTTTCACCTGCGTTGTGCTTCCGCCGCTCGCAAGCACAAAATAATGCGCAAGAATCGTCAAATCGCTGACCTTAATCACTTGCAGCTTCCTGCCTTTTTTGCCGTCTAACGCGCTTACTGCGGTTTTTAAAATTTTTAAATTTTCCATAATCAGCCTTTCTTTAAATAATAATTATATGCTTCGTAAGTATTAAACGATATTTGTTTTTTGCGTTCCAAGCAGTCGTTAATCGACCATTTCAATGCCTCGTACATTCCGTTGTCTAAGTCGCGAAGCCCGTATTCGCGGTACTTTTCAACTTCGGGATAGCTTCTGCTCCGCTCAACTAAATCGCCGAGGTAGATGATTTTTTCGAGCGTAGTCATGTTCGCCCTGCCGACCGTGTGAAAGCGGATTGCGGAGGTTAATTCAACGTCGTCGATTCCGAGCGTTTCGCGGACGTAGACCGCGCCCGCGGGCGCGTGCCAGAGCTTTATGACTTCCTGTTCGAGCGGGTCTAATTCTTCTTTATTTGCAAGCCGCCTTAATTCCGCCTCATCTGCTTCCTTGCAAATATCGTGGAGAATTCCGGCAAGGTACGCTTTTTCGGGGTCAAAGCCGTGCTTTTGGGCAAGCTCGCGGCTCATTTCGGCGGTTTTGACGCTGTGCGCGAACCGCTTTTCGGAAAGCCGCTCTCTGATTAATTCTACGTATTTTTCAATTATGTCGGTCATAAATAATACTGCTTTTCTCTGATTAAGGTCAAAACCTTTTCGGGCACGAGCTCGCGCACGTCCTCGCCTTTCGCGATTTTCTCGCGGATTTCGCTTGAGGAAACCTGCGTGACTTCAAGGTTCAGCACCTTTATTTTCCCGATTTCTGTTGCGTATTCGGTCATGTCGGTGAATTGCCCGGGCTCGCGCGCCGCCGCGATTACGTGGCACTCGTTCAAAATCGTTTGATACTTGTGCCAGCGGTCGAAGAAAAACAACATATCTGCGCCGATTAGCAGATAAAACTGCGCGCTTTCCGGATATTGCTTTTTGAGCAGGCGCAGGGAATCAATCGTGTAGCTGCTCCCCGCCCGCGCGCCCTCGATGTCCGTGACCTCAAAGCCCGGCAGCTTGCTGAACGCCAAGTGGCACATATACTCGCGCGCGTAAAAGCCCATCGCGGCTTTGCCCTTGTGCGGCGAAGTGCCTGTCGGCATGATTAGCATTTTGTCAAGTCCGAGTTCTTCCTTCGCCCGCACGGCGATGTTGATATGTCCGTTGTGCGGCGGATTAAACGAACCGCCGAAGATTCCGATTTTGAACATAATTGCTCCTTTTCAAGGTGTCATTATAGCTATAATGGTGCTTGACTTAAATCACAGAATCGCCGCAATTTATATCAAACGGCGCAATTAAAAGCTTTTGAATCGCTTTCCCGTATTCATTAAATAACCAGTCAACCGCTTTCCCGTAGCTCTCTTTATTGTCAAAGTTCCAATATGAAAAATATTTTACGCATTTTACTATTTTAGTTAGTTCTCTTGGCGGATTACCGTTTTCAACTCCGTCAATAGTGTAAAATCGTTTCATATATTTAACATCGATACAGCCGGGGCGTTCTTTTTGTTTATCGGCTATTTCTATTATCAGCATTTCAAATTCGTTTAGTTTATCAGGTTTAACTTGGAATAATTTTACTTCTGAAAAAGTGTTCTTCATGCTTTTGCCCCCCTACACATTATATAAACTCCGCGAACTTCCTCAGCGCATTTCCCCTGTGACTAAGCGCGTTTTTCTCGTCATCGGTGAGCATTGCCATTGTCGTTCCCTCGCGAATTTCAAAAACAGGGTCATAGCCGAAGCCGTTCTCGCCCTTGCTTTCAAAGCCGATAGTTCCTTCGCAGGTGCCGTGAAAAAACTGCTCGTTTCCGCTCTCGTCGATGTAGCAAATACAACAGACGAAGCGCGCGCCGCGCTTTTCGTAGGGCGTATTTCCGAGCTTTTCGAGAAGCCACGGAATATCATAATTCGCAGAATAAACGCCCGGCTCGCCGCCGAGAAAATCCACTTCAAGCCCGCTGTCGTCTGCGATTACCGCCGGCGAACCGCCGGCGTAGGTTTGCTTCGCAAGCGCGAAAATTTCCCGCGCTTTTATGCGGGCGTTCTCCTCAAAGGTAGTTCCGGTCTCGTCGGGAACTGCGGTTATACCTGCTTCTGCGAGCGACAAAACTGCAAAGCTGTGCGAACTTAAAATCTTTTTAAGCTCGGCTAATTTACCTTTATTGTTTGTCGCGGCGATTATTTTTCTGTTCATCTTTGTTCCTTAAATTCATCGGCGAGTAAGCCGTAATTGAGTCTGTCGTATTTTTTACCGCCGAAGTAATAAGCCTTACGCTCCCGCCCTTCCAAAACAAAGCCTAATTTTTCGAGGGCTTTTTGCGCGGATTTGTTGATTTCAAGCGTGTTTGCGGTTACGCGTTCAATTCCGATATGCTCAAAGCCGTATTCCAACATAAGCCTCACCGCTTCTGTTCCGTAGCCCTTGCCGCGGTTTTTTATTTTCGCGATTCCCAAGCCCATAGCGCAAATACGGTGCTTGTAATCAATGTCCTGTAAAGCAACGTCGCCGATGATATTATTATCGTTCAAAAAAATCCCGAGCCTTATATTTTTATCGCCTTGTATTTTTTGAATATCGTCGAACCATTCGTCTGCTTTTTCAGCGGAATGACCGATATTCAGCGGCTCTGTTTGATGAATAAAATCATACTCGAAATCATTCCATATTTTTTTACAATCCTCGCGTTCCATTGCCGCGAGGTATATTTGTTTTCCTTGTAATTTTAACATTTTTTATTCTCCTGTTTCAAAACCTAAAAGCGCGTCCGCGAACATCTTCGCGTCAAACGGCTGTAAATCGTCGATTTTCTCGCCTATGCCAATGAATTTCACGGGGATATTCAACTCGTTTTTAATCGGAATTACAATCCCGCCTTTTGAAGTTCCGTCGAGCTTGGTCAGCACAATTCCTGTTATATCCGCTGTTTCGCCGAAAAGCTTAGCTTGATTCACCGCGTTCTGCCCTGTTGTTGAATCTAATACTAACAGCGTTTCAACAGCGCAGTCGGGCAATTGTGTGTTCAGCGTCCGCACGATTTTTTTCAACTCGTCCATGAGGTGTTTTTTGTTGTGAAGTCTGCCTGCGGTGTCGATAATCAGCACGTCAGATTTGCGCGCTTTCGCCGCTTGGCAAGCGTCAAAAACCACCGCCGCAGGGTCGCTTCCCTCTTTGTGCTTGATTATATCTACATCGGCGCGCTGTGCCCACTCGCCGAGTTGTTCAATCGCCGCCGCACGAAACGTATCCGCCGCGCCTATTAAAACGCTCTTTCCGTCAGCTTTCAGGTTCGCGGCGAGCTTACCGATTGTGGTGGTTTTTCCCGCGCCGTTTACGCCAATAATCAATATCGCGGACGGTGTTGTTGACAGGTTTAATTCGTTTCCGCCGTCGATAATTTCTGCGATAATATCGCGCAGAAGCGTCTTTATTTCAGCGGGCTCAGTAAGCCGCCCGCGCTTGGTTTCATCGCGCAGTCTTTCGCAAATATCGCTCGCAGTTTTCGCACCCAAATCCGAAAGAATCAGAACCTCTTCAAGCTCTTCAAAAAAGTCGTCGTCTATTTTTGTGAACGCGCCGATTATACCCTCTACCTTGTCCGAAAACGCGCTCTTGGTCTTGCTTAAACCCTCTTTTATTTTACTGAATAAACCCATTAATTTATCTCCAAATCCATATTTTCAAAATCGTCTGCAAGCTCCTGCTTGAGCAGTCTCGAAACGCCTTTCTCCTGCATAAAAACTCCGTAAAGCACATCACACTCCTCGATTGTGCCGCGTCTGTGCGTGATTAACATCAGCTGAGTTCTCGCCGAAAAGCGTTTTAAATAAGTTATATATTTATTAATATTCACCTCGTCAAGCGCGGCGTCAACCTCGTCAAGCATACAAAACGGCGTGGGTCTGTGAAGCAAAATTGCGAAGTAAATCGTAATCGCCACCATCGTTTGCTCACCGCCCGAAAGTGAAATTAAATTCTTGATAACCTTGCCCGGAGGCGCAGCGAAAATTTCGATTCCTGAGCCTAAAACATCATCGGGGTCAGTGAGCTCAAGCCGCGCTTTTCCGCCTCCGAATATTTCCGCGAAAACCCGCTCAAATTGATAGTTTATCGCATTAAAGCTTTCAAGGAATTTCTCCTTTATGCTAACTGTTAATTCTGCAATTAAACGCTCAAGCTCCGCTTTGGAATTTTCAACATCGTTCAATTGCTCATGCAGATTTTTATATCTTTCACCGACTTCCAAAAACTCCTCAATTGCCGCGAAATTCACGCTTCCGAGGGCGCTGATTGCTTTGCGGATTTCGGCGAGCTCTGTCTTCGCCGCTCGCATATTTTCAATCGGCTCGGCAAGCTCTGCCGCTTCGCTCGGCGCAAGCTCGTACTTTTCCCAAAGCTCATCCTTGATTCGGTTTATGTCTGCTTCAGCGGTAGATTTGCGCTCCTTTGCAAGAACTAACGCGTTAGAAAAACGCTCTCTTTCCGCGCTTTTTTCGCGTATTTCTTTGTTCACATCTGAGATTTTTTTCTCGATTTCACTTACACGAATTGCAGACTTTTCTATCTCCTCGCGGTTGCCCGAAAAGCTTGCAGTAATCTGCTCAATTCTCTGTTTATTTATTCTAATTAATTCGTCAAGCTCTGTATTTTTTTCGAGTAAATTCTCAATTTCTTTTTCGAGATTTCCGCTGTCTTCACCGAGTCTTTTCTTTGCTTCTCCAACGCTTTCAATTTGCTGTTCAAGGCTTTCAATATCCTTTTTCACTGACAGCGTTTCCAAATTCAACCGCGTAATTTCATCGCTTGCCTGAGTTCTTTTTTCGATTGAAGTTGCTTGCAAAATCCCGAGCTTTTCTGCTTTTTTCTCGTGCTCCTTAATCGCGTTTGCCGTGCTTTCAAGCACCTCACCGCACTTTTGAATTAACGCTTCCTGCGCCGCCATTTGGCTTTTATTGCGGTCTATAATAATTTGCGCGTTTTCTGCTTGCTCCTCGCACTGCTCGATTAAGTTGTCAACACCACCTATTTCCGCGCTCAGCCTGACTTCCTCGTTCATCAGCTCTGCAACTTTTTCTTTGAATCCTTCAGTCTCGATTGCCATTTTATTTACTTCCGCGACGAGCATTGCGTGGTCATTTTTCGCAGCGGTTAATTTTTCACCAAGTGCTTCAAGCTCTTTCCCGAGCGTTTCTATTTCTTGTTTTCTGCTAATTATACCTGCAGTTTCCTTGACCGAACCGCCGGTGAAAGAGCCGCCCGCGTTTATAACTTGACCGTCGAGTGTTACGATTTTAAATTTATAACCATGCCTTTTCGATAGCAGAGTAGCGGTGTCAATATCCTCCGCAATTACTGTTCTGCCGAGCAGAGATTTAATTATTTCGCTGTACTTATTATCAAATGAAACGAGCTCATGACCGAGCCCTAAATAGCCGTCCTCAGCGGATAAATCGCCGAATGATGCCATATCTAATTCTCTGCCTTTTATTGAAGTCAGCGGCAAAAATGTTGCGCGCCCTGCACTTGTTTCCTTCAAAAATCTCATGCATCTTTTTGCGGTTTCTTCGTTCTCTACAATTACATTTTGAAGCGCGGAACCGAGCGCGATTTCCATCGCAACAGAATACTTCCCGCTGACCTTAATTATGTCCGCGACAGTACCGTGAATTCCGGTCATCTGCTTGTTTTTTGAAGCAGAAATAACCGCTTTAACACTGCCAAAATACCCTGTCATGTTCCGCTCAACATCAGACAAAACATCAAAGCGTGACTTCTTGCGGTCGTACTCAATCCGCAGCTTTGAAAAGCCCTGCTCGCTCTCCTCTAACTTTCCGCGTTTTGATTCAAGCAGCCGCGAATAACCCGCAAGCTTATTGTCGTTTTCTTGTTTTTCTTCTTCGACTTTCCTTGCGCTTTTTTGCAATTCTGCCCGCTTATTTTTGTAACCGTCAATCAGTCCGCCGCGGCTTTCACTTTGCTCAATAATTTCTTCAAGCTGGTTCTTTAAATCTGACCATGCCTGCTCAGAATTCGACAGTGAAACCCGCGCTTCTGTACGCTTTGCGGTCAATTGCGCAATCTCTCGGTCAAGCTCTTTTTCGTCACCGTCAAGCATTGCACCTTCTTCTGAAACTCGCGCAAGAAGTTGATTTTGTTCTTCAGTTTTCGTGCCGATTTTTTGAAGCTCCGCGCTTTTATTTTCAATTTCCGAATTTAATAATTCAACCTGCTTGTCAAATTCCTCCGCGCTTTTTTTGCTTCCCTCAATCTGCTCGCGAAGTGCCTCCACACGCCCGTTATTGTGAACAATATCATTCTTGAAAACCGCTGTTTTTGTCTCGCTTTCCGCGATTTCATCGCGCGCTGCTTCGTTGGTTCTGCTAAGCTCGCTCATCCTTGCAGAGAGCTGCATTTTCTCATTTAAATTCTGTTCGTTCTGCTCTTCCAAAAGAATGATTTCACGGTCGTAATGCTCACATTCGCCCTCGTTTTGCAAAATTTTATTCTCAGTTTCGAGCATACCTTCATCGATTCTTTTGAGCTCTGCAACGCTGACAGAAATTTCAATTTTCTTTTCCTTTTCAATTAAAACGACAGCTTTTTTTGCTTTCTCCGACTGCTTTTCAAGCACAGGAAGCCTGTCTTCAAGCTCCTTTGTAATATCCAAAAGGCGCAGAATATTTTCATCAGCTCGCCTAAGCTCGCGTTCTGCCTGCTCCTTTTTATGCAAAAATTTTGTAACGCCCGCCGCTTCCTCAAAAATCTCGCGACGCTCGCGCCCCTTGCTGTTTATGATTTCTGCGACGCGCCCTTGCCCGACGATTGAATAACCCTCACGCCCCAAGCCCGTACCCATCAAAAGCTCGTGAATGTCCTTCAAACGCGACTTTATGCCATTAATTAAATATTCACTTTCACCGTCGCGGTAAAGCTTGCGTGTTATACTAACCTCATCCGTGCCTGTGTTCAGCGCGCGGTCGCTGTTGTCAATCAGCAATGAAACCCGCGCAAAACCCATATGCTTGCGCTTTTGCGTGCCGTGAAAAATGACGTCTTCCATCTTGTCGCCGCGCAAGGTTTTCGCGCCCTGCTCACCCATAACCCAGCGCAAAGCGTCACTAATATTGCTTTTCCCGTTGCCGTTGCTTCCGACGAGTGCCGTCATTTTCGAGTCGAAATTTAAAATTGTTTTGTCAGGAAAAGATTTAAAACCGTGAATTTCAAGCGATTTAAAAAACATTGTTTTCACAAGGCTCTATTTCCAAATCTGTGCCTTGTTTCTCCTTTATTTTATAGGTATAACCGAGCTTTTCAAATTTTATTTTATTCTCACTTTTATGCCCGTTTATCTTACTTATATTTTTTCTGTCGGTGTAAATTACAAATTTTCTCACGTTGCTGTTCTGCATAAACGTTAGCATTTTCTTGAAGTAATACCGCCCTATGCAAAGCTCTCCGAGCTGAAGTCCGTAGTTCCCGCCGATAATATTTCGCTTTTTTTCCTCGTCTTTGCTGCTTATATTCAATCCGAGTCGAATTATTTTTATGTTTTTTTCGGTAAATCGCTTGTAAATTTCCGCGCATAATTCTACTGTTTCTTCAAGCGTAAATGTCTCGTATTCTCCGCGTTCAAACAGGTCGCCGAGCATTGTGCCTTTCAGAATTACAGCCGGGTAAATTCGCACTGTGTCTGGTTTTAGCGCGATTAACTCATCGGCTGTGTACAGCGATTTTTCGGGCGTGTCGCCGAGAAGCCCCGTCATCATTTGCACGCCGAGCTCGAAGCCGAATTGCTTAATTAACATTGCGCTTTTCCGCACATCTTCGGAAGTGTGTCTGCGATTATTTAAACTCAAAACTTCCTCGTCCATGCTCTGAACGCCGAGTTCAACAGCGTTTACGCCGTAATTTTTTAGTTGTGATAAAACTTTTTCATCTATATAATCCGGTCGCGTTGAACAGCGTATTCCTGTAAATATTTTCGATTCTTTTTTCAAATATTCGTTAGCTGTGCGAAGTAATTCCTCGCGATAATCCCATTCAAGCGCAGTGAACGTTCCGCCGAAAAAGCCAATCTGCGCCGTTAAATTCCGCTGCTTGAGCGACACTGCGTAGTTTTCCAAAACCTCACGAACATCATTCGCAGTAACAGAATTCTGCGCTTTTGTAGTTTTGTTCTGGTCGCAGAAACTGCAAGTATGTGGACAGCCGAGATGCGGTATAAAAATCGCCGCATTCGTAGTTTTATTCTTCTTCATAACCCATTAGTTTTAGAGCGTCCTTCGCCGCATTTTGCTCCGCTTCTTTCTTGCTTTTTCCGCTTCCTGTGCCGATTAGCTGGCTGTTCAAAAGTACACTCGAGGTGAAATTTTTATTATGCGCTTCGCCGCTTTCAGCTTCGAGATTATAGCTTATTTTTTCTTCCGGATTCTGTTGAATTATTTCCTGAAGCACTGTTTTGTAATCGCTCAAGAGCGGTTTCCCGCTCGCTAATTTTTCTTTTTTCGGCAGAAATCCAAGCACAAATTCCGCGGCTTTTTCAAGCCCGCCGTCAAGATAAATCGCGGCTATTAACGCCTCGAACGCGTCAGCTAAAATCGACTTCCGCTCTCTGCCGCCCGTGTTTTCTTCGCCTTTTCCAAGGAACAACTCCTTGCCCAAATCTATCTTCTGCGCGAACTTAAAAAGCGAAGCTTCGCAAACAATTCCCGCGCGCAGCTTCGTCAATTGCCCCTCGGGAATGTCGCGCAATTGCTCGAATAAATACTTCGACGTGACGAGCGAAAGCACGCTGTCACCGAGGAATTCCAGACGCTCGTTGCTTACGCGCTTCTTATTTCCGGCGTGCGATGAATGTGTCAGCGCTTCATTTAACAGCGATTTATTTTTGAAATTATATTTGATTTTTTTCTCGAATTCTGTCATTAATTTTCCTCTTTTAGAGCCGCGATTCCCGCCTCGATTTCGCCTATTGCACCGCAGAAATTTATCGCTTGTCCGATTGCATTTTTGAACGCTCGCTCGTCGCTTGAGCCGTGCGCTTTAATCACCGGCTTCTTAATTCCAAGCAGCGGCGAACCGCCAACCTCGCGGTAATCTGTCTTCTTGCTGAGTGCTTTTACGCCTTTTTTTGAGAGCAGATAGCCGACCTTTGAACCCGCATTAGCACTGAATATTTCGCGCAATGACGCCTTCATAAATCCGCCCATGCCCTCGACTGCCTTCAAATAAATATTTCCCGTAAAGCCGTCTGTGACCGCGACATCGCAGAGGTTTGCAATCGGGTCGCGCCCTTCAACGTTGCCGACAAAATTCACGGGTGCGTTTTGTAAAGCTTCGTATGCTTTCATCTCCAGCTCGCGCCCTTTTTCCCGCTCACTGCCTACGTTTAGAAGCCCCACTCGCGGGTTCTCAACACCCATTATTTTCTGCATAAAAATGCTGCCCATTACACCGAATTGCGCTAACATATCCGCGCGGCATTCCATGTTCGCGCCGCCGTCGAGAAGCATATAAAAGCCGTTTATACCGGGCATAAGCGGCGCAAGCGCAGGGCGTTTTACGCCTTTCATTCTGCCCACAAGCATAGTCGCACCGACGACGAGCGCGGCAGTACTACCCGCACTGACAAAGGCGTCAACTTCGCCGCTCGCAACGAGCGCAAACGCTTTGCCCATCGAGCTTTCCTTCTTTGTAGTGCGGATGCTCATCGGGTCGTCTTCGATTTTAATTACGCCGTCCGCGTTCACAATCGTGATATTTTTATCCGAAACGCCGAGCGCGCTAATGCGCGATTTTATTGTGTTTTCGTCACCCGTAAGTATAATTTCAACCGGCGAGCCGCCGGCGGCAAAATCGGCTATCGCCGATACTGCTCCTTTTATAACCTCGTCCGGCGCGTTGTCGCCGCCGAAAGCGTCTAATGCGATTTTCATGTGTTTAAGCTCCTTTTTTATATTTCCGTACCCCATTTTAAATCATCTATATCCCATCTTATAACCGCACCGTTTTCCATAATAAGCTCGTATGTAACACCGGTCATCCGCTGCGGATACACAAGATAATAATATGCCGTAAACATTTTCCCCGGCGATTCTAATTCCTCTTGATATTTTACCCGCGCAGTTTCATAAGTAACAGGGTCACCTTCTCTAAATTCTGACACTCGAAAACCTACTATGAAATCATCACTTAAAAACGCTATTGTTTCAGTTTCAAAGTCAATAAACATGGTTCTTTGAGTAAAGCTTGTGCCCATTATTCCTTCACTACGGATTCTTCCGTCTGTATCAGTGTAAGTTATATCAGAATTATTTATATAATAATTTAATTGATTTATTTTTCTTAAATATTCTAAATATTCATTATTAAATAAATTAATACATAGTATTACGGCTAAAGTTAAAAGTGGTGTTAATATTATTATGTTTAATATTGTTTTTATCTTTGAACGAGCAGGTTTTGTTTCGACTTGTTTATACAGTTTTATTTCGTTTTTTGTGACCTTATAAGTTATCTGATACACTATGCTCGCAGGTATTACAGGAATGATACATAAATATAATAACGAAAAAAACATGGTGCTTAAAAACGCGTCAATTCCGTAGGTTGTGCTGAAGAAAAAGCTAAATCCGTTTTTGGCAGAATTAAACGATGTAACAATCACATAAACATAAGGCGAAAACGACAGCCAAAAGAATACTTTTGCGGCTTTTCCGCGCTTTTTCGGCACAGAATTATTTTCTGTCGACTCGTATGATTCTTTGTTTATATTCTTCAATTTAAGTGAATAAATAATCTGATAAGTTATGCAGACAAAAAGTAAAAATCTGCGAAAATTATTTAAAAATCCGTAGCTTAATAACGTATCTTTAAGCCAGTAATTCGTCGCATCAAATCCCTTATATCCATCGAAAAATCCATATCCTGTATAAGCGACAATTACAGATAAAAGTAAAATCGCCGCGTAAGGCGTGAGCGAAAGATAAAATATTATTTTGTACTTGCTTATTTTCATAGCTGTCCCTTAATTGCCGCTTTTAAATCTGTAATCCCTCGCTCCGCCAGCTTCGCGTATTTTTCCTGCTTAGTTTTAAACCGCGTTTCAAACGGCGGCAGAAGCCCCATATTCGCGCCGAGCGGCTGAAAATTCACAACACTCTCATCGCTGATATACCTTGACAGCGCGCCGATTATTGTAGTTTCGGGCAACGTAGGGAACGGCGTCCCCGACGTTCCGCTAAGGCTTGCCGCCAAAGCCATTCCCGCAATTATGCCGCCTGCCGCGCTTTCCGCGTAGCCCTCAGTTCCCGTAATCTGCCCCGCAAAATAAATATTATCGGAATTTTTTAGCTTAAAGCTGCTATCCAAAACCCGCGGGCTGTCAAGAAATGTATTTCTGTGCATAACGCCGAACCGCATGAACTCAGCGTTTTCGAGTCCGGGTATAAGTCTGAAAACGCGTTCCTGCTCGCCGAACTTGAGATTCGTCTGAAAGCCGACTATGTTGAAAAGTGTCCTACCGTCGTTTTCGGGGCGGAGCTGAACTAAGGCAAAAGGGCGTTTCCCTGTTCGCGGGTCGGTGAAGCCGACAGGCTTCATGCAACCGTAACGAACGCTGTCTCTGCCGCGTTTTGCGAGGATTTCAACAGGCATACAGCCTTCGTAGACCTTTACTTCAAAGTCCTGTAGGGGCGCGCACTGCGCGTCCGTCAGTGCATTATAAAACACGTTATATTCTTCCTCAGTGAACGGGCAGTTCAAATAATCCGCGCTGATTTCCTCGCCTTTTCCGTAGCGGTTGCCGAAGAAAGCGGTGTTTAAATCTACGCTTTCAAGCGTTATGATGGGCGCGGCGGCATCGTAAAAGTGCAGCGGAGAGCCTCCGCCCGCAATATTCACTGCGTATTTTATTTGTTCTGCAAATATGTCGCTTGTCAGCGGCCCTGTCGCGATGATTGCATTGCTTTGCGGGAATTCCGTGACCTCTCCGGTAACAATTTCTATGTTCGGATTCTCGCGGATTCTGCGGGTTATTTCCTGCGAGAACTGCTCTCTGTCAACCGCCAAAGCCCCGCCCGCGCTGACCTTCGTAGCTTCCGCAACCTCAAGCACAAGTGAACCTAAAAGCCGCATTTCCGCTTTTAAAAGCCCCGCCGCACTTGCCAAGTTATCGGCTTTGAAAGAGTTCGAGCAGACTAATTCCGCAAAGTCTGCACTACTGTGCGCAGGTGAATATTTCAGCGGCTTCATCTCGTGCAATTTAACGCTGAAGCCCTGCTTCGCCAGCACCCAAGCGGCTTCAACCCCTGCCAAGCCCGCGCCAATTACATTAACTGTCAACTGTCGACTCTCCACTGTCAACTGACTCCGTTTCGTATCCACAGCCCTCAACCGCGCAGTACAGCTTACCTTTTTTGCCGCCTTTTCTGAACAGCTTCTTCTTGCAAGTCGGGCAGGAGTCGGACACGGGCGTATCCCAGGTCATGAAGCCGCAGTCCTTAACGTTTTCACAGCCGAAATACGGCTTGCCTTTTTTAGACTTTTTGCTTATCATTTTTCCCGCACAGTTCGGACATTCGCCGCCTGCTTCGTTTACGATTTTCTTTGTATGCTTGCACTCGGGGAAGCCCGAACAGCCTAAGAATTTCCCGTAAGGCCCGATTTTTATTGACAGCATTTTACCGCAGAGCTCGCAGGGAATATCAGTAGGCTCATCGGGGATTTTTACCCGCTTGCCTTCCATTTCCTTTTCGGCTTTTGTGAGCGTCTTCTCGAACTCGCCGTAAAACTCGCGCAGAACCGCAGTCCATTCCTCGTCGTTGTGCTCGATTTTATCTAAGTCGGTTTCCATCTGCGCCGTGAATTTCGTGTCAACTATATTATCAAAATGTTCTTGCAGTAAATCAGTGATTACCCGCCCTAAAATCGTGGGTTTAAGCTGCTTTTGCGTCCGCTCAACGTACTGCCTGTCGAGAATCGTTGAAATTGTCGGCGCATAGGTTGACGGTCTGCCGATTCCGTTTTCTTCGAGTGCTTTGATTAAGCTTGCTTCCGTGAATCGTCCGGGAGGTTGTGTGAAGTGCTGGTTTCCGTCCACACTTTCAGCTTTGAGCGGCTCGTCCTTTGTGAGCGCGGGCAGTGCCGTCGTGCCGGTTTCTTCCGAATTGTCATTTTCACTTTCGTCAATATAAAGCTTCATGAAGCCGTCAAATTTAACCGTAAAGCCGTTCGCCTTGAACAGACAGCCGTTGGCGGTAATGTCTGCAGAAACCGTGTTCAACTGTGCGTTTTCCATCTGGCTCGCCATGAACCGCTCCCAAATCAGCTTGTATAATTTATACTGGTCGCTTGAAACGTGCCCCTTAATCTGCTCGGGTGTAATCTGCGGCACGCTCGGGCGAATCGCTTCATGCGCGTCCTGCGAGTTAGCTTTGGACTTGAAAACCCGCTCGCCCGCGAAGACATATTCCGAGCCGAACTTCTGTTCAATTAATTCCTTCGCCGCGAGTCGCGCTTCGTTTGAAATCCGCAGGCTGTCAGTTCTCATGTAGGTTATGAGTCCGATGGCGCCGTGTTCGGGAAGTTCAACGCCCTCATAAAGCTCCTGCGCGGTTTTCATAGTTCTGCGCGAATTGAAGAAGAGCTTGCGTGAGGCCTCTTGCTGAAGCGTCGACGTCGTGAACGGCGGCGCGGGGAGCTTTTTCCGCGTTGATTTTTTTACAGCGGAAACAACAAACTGCGCGCCCTCAAGGCGTTTCAGAATCTTATCGGTATCTTTTTTGTTGTTAAGCTCGATTTTTTCGCCGTCAACCTCGGTAAGCTTCGCAGGGAACGGCTTCTTACTGCTCGAAGCAAGCAAAGAAGCGTCCACGCTCCAGTATTCGCGGCTTTTGAAGCTTTCGATTTCCTTTTCGCGGTCAACAATCAGCCGCACAGCCACCGACTGCACCCGCCCTGCCGATAAGCCTCTGCGAACTTTTTTCCACAGAAACGGACTAAGCATATAACCGACGATTCTGTCTAAAATCCGCCGCGCCTGCTGCGCGTTCACGAGCCCCATGTCAAGTCCGCGCGGGCGCGCCATGCCGTCTTTTATCCCTGTTTTGGTGATTTCGTTGAAGGTCACGCGAATCGGCTTCGCCGCGTCAAGGTTCAAAATATGCGCCAAATGCCACGAAATCGCCTCACCCTCGCGGTCAGGGTCAGTCGCGAGATAGACAGCCTTCGACTTATCCGCCTGCTTCTTCAGGTCTTTTATGAGCGCGGCTTTGTCCTTTTTGTTCTCATAAATAGGCTCGAAATCATGCTCTATATCTACGCCGAGTTTTGATTTCGGCAAATCACGAATGTGCCCGACCGAAGCCATGACCTTGAAATTCTTTCCGAGATATTTCCCGATTGTTTTCGCTTTTGCGGGCGATTCCACGATGATTAAGTCAGACAAAATTATTTCTCCTTCTGCTGTTCGTATATAATTATTCCTGCGGCGACCGCCGCGTTCAAGGACTGGGCATTTTTAATAGGTATATAAAGCTGTTTATCGCACAGCGCAAGCACTTCCGCGCTGATTCCCCCGCCCTCGCCGCCGATTACTGCTATGCTTTTTTCGGGGAATTCAAAGCTTCCGAGCTTTTCCGCGCGCTCGTTCAAAGCCGCGCCAATGACTGCAAAGCCGTTTTGCTTTAGTTCAGCGAGCATTTCTGCAAGATTTCCCCTGTGAACAGGAAGCCTAAACGCAGAACCCATCGCGCTTCGTATGACTTTTGGCGCGTGAATATCCGCGCAGTTGTCCGACAACAGCAATGCGCTGACGCCGAAAGCGTCACAGCTTCTTATGACCGCGCCGACATTGCCCGGGTCTTGAACGCCGTCAAGGGCGATAATTTTTGTGCTGTTTTTTGTACTATATATAAGTGTACTCAATTTTGAAAATTTGTCAAGCAGTTCGAGCGAAAAAAATACACCCTGCGGCGACTTTGTATCAGAAATATATTCAGCCAAATCGGTGCTGATTATGTCTATATTGCATAAATTTGCGGCTTTTTCACAAATATTGGCATTTTTTTGAGAAAATTTTTCTGTAATTAAAATATTTTGCGGCGTTAAGCCGCAAGACACAGCTTCATCAAATAATTTTTCGCCCTCAACAGCGAACTGCCCGTGCTCAAGACGGGCTTTCCTGTCGCGCATCAAAGCGCGGAAGTGGGTGATTTTAGGGTTTTGGCGGCTTGTAATCATAATTCGCTCCATGTAATTCCATCGTTTGTCGCGTTAACCGCACCGTGAAATATTTGCGTTGAATTTTTGTGCCTGCTCCAATGTAAAACAGTTTGCTTCATGGAAAACGTCATCGGTAACTCTGATAACGATTCAAAATCAACCCAATACAATACACCCTCATCAGATTTCGGTAAATCACATTTTTCTGATACCTTGCCTGTATAAATAAAAACGATTCTTATTTCGTCCTCGAATTTTCTCGTGGTGATATATCGTAGGTTTAAATTCGTGATTCTTTCGGCGGGGATTCCGGTTTCTTCCTCAATTTCCCGCAAGCAAGCGGTTTTCGGGTCGTCTATTTCATCGGATTCGATGTGACCGCCAACAGGTGCCCACATATCGGGAGCGACTTTTCGGTCGGGGTTGCGGTGCATTAAAAGAACCTCGTTTCCATAGCACAGAAATGCGCCGGACATTGTGCGTGTTTTCATTTATAGCCTCCCGTAAATTACCGCGCCGCATAAGCGGCGCGGTTAGCGGTTTTGTACAGTTTAAGCGTGAGCTTTCGCCTTTTCCACGAGAGCGGCGAAGCCGTCAGCGTCGTGAATCGCAATTTCCGAAAGCATTTTGCGGTTAAGGCTGATGTTGGCTTTTTTCAAGCCGTTAATGAATGTAGAGTAGTTCATGCCGTTGTTTTTGCAAGCGGCAGAAATTCTCGTAATCCAAAGCCTTCTGAAGTCTCTCTTCTTGAGTCTTCTGCTTATATAAGCATACTGTGCCGACTTCCAAACTGCTTCCTTCGCTGTCTTGAAGAGCCTGCTTTTGCCGCCCCAGTAGCCTTTCGCTTGTTTTAATATTTTATTTCTTCTTTTACGCGTAGCGAGCGCGCCTTTTACACGAGCCATAGTTTATATTCCTCCTGATTGTTTGAAATTGTAGGGAACGGATTCATCCGTTCCGCTGCGGAACGCATTAATGCGTTCCCTACGGTCAGTTTATTTGTACGGAAGTAATGCTCTTACTTCTGCGACGTTGCTCTTGTCAACGTAGTTTGCCGCGCGGCTCGTGCGCTTACGCTTTGTTGATTTTTGTGTAAGCCTGTGTATACGATTGGTGCGGCGGTACTTTATTTTCCCGCTTTTAGTTACTTTAAAACGCTTTTTTGCTCCGCTGTGCGTTTTCATTTTTGGTCCTGCTGCCATTTTTTAGTTACCTCCTCGTATTTTGTTATTTCTGTGTATCTTTTTTAGGTGCTAATATAACATTAAGGTTGCGCCCCTCAAATTTGGAAGGCTTTTCAGCCGCGCCGAATTCGGCACAGGCTTCGACAAATCTTTTCATAAGCTGTTCGCCGAGCTTCGGGTGGGTCATTTCTCTGCCCTTGAATCTAATCGTAATTTTAACCTTGTCGCCGGCTTTCAAAAACTTCGTAGCGTGCCCGACCTTGGTGTTAAGGTCGTTGGTGTCGATATTCAGCGACATACGCACTTCCTTGAGCTCAACGTGCTTCTGGTTCTTACGAAGCTCTTTTTCCCGCTTTGAAAGCTCAAAACGATACTTCCCGTAGTCCATAATGCGGCACACGGGCGGATTCCCCTGCGGCGCGATGAGCACCAGGTCTAAGTTCTTGGCGTCTGCCATTTCCTGTGCTTCTGCACGCTTCATAATCCCCAGTACTTCGCCCTCTGCGCCCTGTACCCGCACTTCCTCGGTTACGATTTGTTCATTAATGAGTAGCTCCTTGTTGCTTATAATCCGCACTCTCCTTCCAAAAACTAAAACGTGGAGATATTTCTCCACGCCTAACATAATCAAAATTATTAATTAAGATTAAGTAAACGACCGCGCACGCTACTTTTAAAACGGCGGGTGAGAGAAATCTCTACTTTTATTTACCAAATTATTATAACATACGTTTTTTCGTTTGTCAATAGCAAAATAAAATATTTTTATTTTCCGAGTTCATACGCTCTTTTTGTGCAGGCTTCGCAGGCATTTTTCACGATAACTTCAAGCCCGCCCAAGCGCAACTGCTCAAGCCCCGCAAGCGTAGTCCCGCCCTTTGAAGACACCTGCGAAATCAATTCATCTACCCCGAAGCCCGAATCTGTCAGCATTTTCGACGCGCCTATAAGCGTCTTCGCGAACAGGTTCAACGCGGACTTTTCGTCAATGCCCTGCTCTGCCGCGTAATCAGCGAAGCACTTCGAGAACAGATAAATAAAAGCAGGCGAGCTCGCGTTAATGCAGATAATTTCGTTCATTTTATCAAGCGGAATGACCTCAACTGCGCTGCAGCTCTCGATTACCGTGCCCGCAAAGGCGAATTCCTCGCCGCTTACCGCGGCGTTGCATGAAATTGCGCTCGCGCCCGCGCCGAGAAGCATGGGCATATTCGGCATTACAAGAATTACTTTTGCGTTTTCGCTTGTTTTGCTACAGATAAACTCCGCTGAAATCCCCGCACATAGCGAAACGAGCACAGTTTCCGCTGTGATGAAGCTTTTTATTTTTTCAAGCAGCTCGGAAAGCTGCTGAGGCTTGCAGGCTAAGACTATATATTTGCACCTTTTTGCAATTTCAATCTCGCTTTCAAGCACGGAAAAGCCTTTGTTTTTCAGTTCTTCGCGCTTTTCGGGGAGCGCGTCGTAAATATGAAGCTTTACTTCACGCGACTTTTCCGAAGCTGAAACCCAATTCTGAAAACCTTTAATCAACGCGAAGCCCATGTTTCCCGCGCCGATGAAGCCTAAGCTTAAAGCCGTCATGTGTTTTTCCTTTCCCGCCCGAAACCTCGCAGTGCTCTGTGATATGCAGTGTTTATTATAGGTAGTAAAGCGAATAACAGTATCATATCTATCGGAAACTGCGATATACTCTTCACGCCTGACCGAACCCACGCCCAAACCCAAAACGACTGCCCCGCCGCGCTCGCCGGCGAGAATACAATCAGCGTGAGAAAAGAATTGATTATAAAATAGCATAAAACCACCACAATCAATCTTGCTATTATAATTTTCAGCGCAAATACTATTGCATTTAAGGTAGAATTCTTATTGCTTGTTTTCATAAGTCCGTAAAGAAAAACGCCGTAAATCAATCCTTCCAACATTCTGTTAGGAACCCATGCGAGGTTCATTGCGTAATTGGGATTAAGCAATGCTGCGAAAATATCGCACGGGATTGCCGCTAAAACCGTAACAACAGGACCATATAACATTCCGATTACAGCGAGTGCGAGGTAGCCGAAGGTGATTCTTAAAGTTTCCCCGAGCGGAAGCATCACATAAGCGTTCAGCACGATATAGAGTGCACTTAAAATCCCCGTAGTTGCTAAACAGCGGGGGCTCTTCAGTTCGTTTGCGGAATCGCGGAACATCGTTAAAAATTTCATAAACTATTCCTCCTTAATTTTTGCACACCAACAAGAAGAAATAGTTTATATTCCTAATTATTATGTACAGCGAGATGCGGAAAATGAATCGCGGCGCAAAGCCTTCGTTCGTCTGACAACTCTCCGTTCAGACAACACTTAACGCTCAAATCCCTACTCTGTAATTTTTTACCAACTATAATTTAAAAACTAATATCCATTGCTATTCTGTACAAGTCGTTCTCAAACGACTTCTTCATAGAAAGTGCTTCTTGTATATCGTAGTCGATTATATTTCCGTGCTTCGTGCCGATTACGCGGTTGCTGTAGCCCTGATTAAGTAGCTCAACAGCGCAGTGCCCGAGCTGGCTTGCAACTACTCTGTCGCGCACTGTGGGCGAGCCGCCGCGCTGAACGTGCCCTAAAATTGTCGCGCGGGTTTCAACGCCTGTCGCTTGCTCGATTTTCTTGGCTATGTCCTGCGAGTTCCCGATTCCTTCAGACACAACTATGATGAAATGGTGCTTACCTGTGGTCTGCGTGTTTTGTATACGCTCGATTACGTCGTCAACAGAATACGGCACTTCCTCGGTTAAAATATGCGTCGCGCCTGTGGCTATGCCTGTGTTTACTGCGATATGCCCCGCGTGCCTGCCCATAACCTCAACCACCGAGCAGCGGTCATGGCTCTGCGTAGTGTCGCGAAGCTTGTCAATCAGCAGCATTGCTGTATTCATGGCGGTATCATAGCCGATTGTATACTCGGTCATAGAGATGTCGTTGTCAATCGTACAGGGAATCGCAACGCAGGGAATCCCGCGCGCCGATAAGTCTGCCGCACCTCTGAAAGAGCCGTCTCCGCCGAGGACAATCAGCCCTTCAATCCCCTCTTTAATGCAGGTGGCTTTCGCTTTTTGCAAGCCCTCTTCAAAGCGGAACTCGTTGCAACGCGCAGTGTATAAAATCGTACCGCCGCGTTGGATTATGTCTGAAACACTGCGGATTCCAAGCTCAACCATGTCGCCGTTGATGAGCCCGTTGAAGCCTCTGCGTATCCCCATGACGGTCATGCCGTGCTTTAAGGCTGTTCTCGTTACTGCTCTTATTGCGGCATTCATGCCGGGAGCGTCTCCGCCGCTTGTTAAGATTCCGATTTTTTTCATATTTCTTCTCCGTTATGTAAATTATCGTTATTATCCATAATAAATATACTACATTAATAAATAAACGTCAAGTCTTTTATTTTATTTTAGCTTAATATTCGGTTTTCCGCATAATTTTTCTAATGCTCGAAGCAATTCCTTTGTGATATTTACCCCCGAAATGCCTTTGGGCGACTTAACCTCGCGGGTGTCCGAAAAGCAAATGCGTGCTTTTTGCGTTCCCTCAAAACTGCGCAGAATTTCAACAACCTGCGCTAACTTACCTGTTTCTGCGGAATTTAAGTTAATGAAAACTGCACTGTGTTCAGCGAATTGCAAAGTATCGCTGTTTTCGAGCCTTTTAATTATGATTTTCGCGTCTTCCTCCTCCTTGGTGGAAATATTCCCGAAAAGCGCGTAAATACTGCCGACGTGCAGGAACGCGGCTTCCTTTTCGTAGAGGTCGCTAAAAATAATCGCTTCGATTTTGCCTGTTTTATCCTCGAAGTTGGCGAAGCACATGGTTTTACCTGCCTTTGTGACGAACTGCTTCTTAAAAACGAGCATGGCAATTATATTGACGCTGTTGCCTTCAGCGGCGTCGCTCAAAATTGCGCCGATTTGCGGTAAACTGTGAAATTTTATGTAAGAATCGTATTTTTCAATCGGGTGCCCCGAAATGTAAATCCCGAGCGTTTCTTTTTCCATCTGCAATAACTGCATCTGCTCGAACTCAGTAACCTCGGGCATTTTATATATTTCGGTGTTTTCCGAATCATCGCCCGCAAGCCCGAATAAGTCTAACTGCCCCTCGATTCCTCTGCTCTGCGAAAGCCCGTCGAGCATTTCCTCATGAGCCATAAGCATACTTCTGCGATTATGCAGAAAGCCGTCGAACGCGCCTGATTTGATTAAGGCTTCGACTGCGCGCTTGTTCAGCTCGCCGCCCTGCAGTCTTTTACAGAAGTCGTAAAGCGAGGTGTATTCACCGTTTTCTCTTTCTTTAATTACAGCTTTTATAACGCCTGCGCCGAGGTTTTTAATCGCGAGTAGCCCGAAGCGGATGCCGCCGTCTTTGCAGGAGGCGGCTCCGACGGAGACGTTGAATTCCAAGAAGCTTTTGTTTATATCGGGCGGCAAAATTTTCACACCCTGCCGTTCGCACTCGGAAATGTATTCAATCAGCTTGTCTGTGTTGTCAAGCACGCTCGTCATCAGCCGCGCCATGTATTCCTTGTAGTGATGACAGCGCAGATACGCCGTCTGATACGCTAAATACGCATACGCCGCCGCGTGGCTCTTGTTGAAAGCGTACGCCGCGAAGCCCGATAATTCCTCGAAAATTTGATTCGCTGTGTCTTCGGAGACTCCGCGTTCCTTTGCGCCCGAAATAAAAGCTTCTCGCTCCTTTTGCATTACGTCAGCTTTTTTTTTGCTCATGGCGCGCCGAACCAAGTCCGCTCTGCCGTAGGAATAGCCCGCAAGCTCCCTGCAAATCTGCATTACCTGCTCCTGATAAACCACACAACCGTAGGTCATTTCGAGAATAGGCTTCAGTAAATCATGCGCGTACTGCACTTTATCGGGGTTATGGCGGCTTTCGATATAGCGCGGGATTGAAGCCATCGGACCCGGGCGATAGAGGGAAATCGCGGCGGTTAAATCCTCCAAGCTTTCGGGCTTGAGCCGAATCAGCAGATTCGTCATACCCGCGCTCTCAAACTGGAAAACGCCGCTCGTTCCGCCGCGCGAGAGCATTGCGTAGACCTCCGCGTCAGCTTCGGGGAAATGCTCGGCATCAAGTCCAACAGCCCCGGCAGTTTCGTGCACGACTGTCAAGTAACGCAGTCCCAAGAAGTCCATTTTGAGCAGCCCGAGATTCTCCAAATGCCCCATTGCGTACTGCGTAACAATATCGCTGTCGTTCTTCTGCACAGGTACAAAATCGGTCACAGGCTCGCGGGTAATCACCATACCTGCCGCGTGGGTTGAGCCGTGCCGCGGCATACCCTCGATTTTTTGTGCGGTGTCAAGCAGACTCGCAATTTCGCCGTCCTGCGCTTTCATTTCGCGGAGCTCTTTTTGCTGTTTCAGCGAGTCCTCAATGCTTGCGCCAAATGGAATCAGCTTCGCCGCGCTGTCAACCTTGCCGTAAGGCAAGCCCATCGCCCGCCCTGCATCGCGGATAGCCGCCCGCGCCGCCATTGTCCCGAAAGTAATAATCTGCGCAACGTGGTCAGAGCCGTATTTTCGGGTCACATAGTCGATAACCTCCTGCCGCCGGCGATAACATAAATCTATATCGAAGTCGGGCATTGAGATTCTTTCGGGGTTCAAAAACCGCTCGAACAAAAGCCCGAAGCGCATAGGGTCAATCGAGGTGATTCCGAGCGCATAAGCGGATATACTGCCAACTCCCGAGCCGCGCCCGGGACCTACAGGAATGTTATTTTTTCGCGCGTATGCAATGAAGTCTGCGACGATTAGAAAATAATCCGTGAAGCCCATTTTCTGAATGGATTCTACCTCAAAATCTGCGCGGTTCTGCACTTCCTGTGAGAAATTTTCGCCGTAGCGTTTGATTAAACCTTTCTGAACTTGTGATTTCAGAAAAGCCGCGTTATCGCTTACATTTTCGGCTTTGAAAGCCGGCAATCTGTACACGCCGAACTCGAAAGTAACGTTGCACATTTCTGCGATTTTGACGGTGTTTTCGAGTTCCTCGAATTTATTCGAGGAACGAGCGTCATACCTGAATAACTGCGCCATTTCTTCACCGGATTTAACGTAAAATTCATCAGTTTCAAAGCCGAGCGATTTCTCGTTTATAGTCGTGTTGGTCGCAATTGCGGTTAAAATCCGCTGAACAGGTGCGTCAGCTTTAGTGATATAATGCGCGTCGTTCGTAGCGACTAAGGGTATTCCCGTTTCGCGGGAAAGCCTGTATAAATCGGGCAGAATCTCGCGCTGTTCTTTTAAGCCGTGGTCTTGAACTTCGATATAAAAATGCTCGAAAATTTCATTGTATTCACGGGCGGCTTCAATCGCTTCGTCGTATTTGCCATCATAAAGAAGCCGCGGGATTTCCCCTGCCAAGCAACCCGAAAGCGCGATTAAGCCTTTGGAATAGCGGCGCAGAGTTTCTTTATCACAGCGGGGCTTGTTGTAAAAGCCCTCGGTGAAAGCGTCGGAAACAAGCTTCACAAGATTTTTGTAGCCCGAGTTGTCCTTGCACAGCAAAACTAAGTGATAAGGCGGCTTTTCACGCACACTTGTTTTATCATGGCGCGAGCCCTGCGCGACATAAACCTCACAGCCGATAATCGGCTTTATATCGTTTGCAATACACTCCGCGTAAAAATCTACACAGCCGTACATTACGCCGTGGTCAGTGATTGCAACGGCGCGCTGACCTAAATCCTTTACACGACGAACAAGCTCCTTGATTCGGCACGCGCCGTCGAGGAGGCTGTATTCTGTATGAACGTGCAAATGTATGAAATCCATTATTAAACCTCAATAAACGAGTTTGTAGGGAACAGCATTTCGACGTTTTCCGTGTAAACCGTCATGCGTTCTGCTTCGGAACGGATTAATCCGTTCCCTACGTCGCCGGGTTCACGTGTACCATGCAGTGTTTGACCTCGCTGAACGCGGCTTCTACCGCGTCGTGTACGTTTTCTGCAATCTTGTGCGCTTCGTGCAGTGACAGGCTTCCGTCCGCCGCGATTTCAATATCTACAAAGATTTTCGCGCCGAATATGCGGGTTCTGATTACGTCGATTCCCATTACGCCGTCCTGCTCGGAAATAAGAGCCTCGAGCTTCTCTAAAGTTTCGGGTGAGCAGGCTTTGTCAACCATTTGATTAGTCGCTTCTCTAAAAATATCGAAAGCGGTTTTCACGATAAACACGCAGATAATCAGTCCTGCAACCGAGTCAAGTATAGGGAAGCCCATCTTCACGCCGAGTATACCGAGAAACGCACCGACTGTCGCCATTGCGTCGGAGCGGGAATGCCACGCGTCCGCCATGAGTGCGGTGGAGTTAATTTTTTTAGCGGCGGCGCGGGTGTACCAGAACATCCATTCCTTTGCGGCGATAGTAAGCCCGGCGATAATCAGTGCGGCGATTTCCATTGACATCGGCTCATACTCGCCGCCTCTGCTGATGTTGATGATTTCGCTGACCGCGCTGTAGCCTATTCCGAAGCCGACAATCGCCAAAATCACCGCCATAATCAGCGACGCCACGCTCTCAAACCGTTCATGTCCATACTGGTGCGACTTGTCGGATTTCTTGCCCGCGACATTAACGCCGATGATTACGATAATCGTGGTTGCGCCGTCCGACAGCGTATGTATTGCGCTGGAAATAAGTGCGGCAGAGCCCGCCAGCAATCCGATTACAAATTGCACGGCTGTTAATAAAAAATTAATTATTACTGTTCTGATTTCAACTCTGTTTGCAATTTTTAAGTTTTCGCTCGTCATAATAATTCTCCTTTGTTACAGACGGGCGGCTTATAGCCGCCCCCGTTGTGATTATTTTTTAATTTCCCCGCTCGACTCTTTCCTTGCGCTCCACGCCTTCCTTCAGCAACGCTTTAAGCTTGTCGCTGTCACAGTTTTCAAGTGCGGCTTTATATTCACCGAGACTGTTTATAAGAAAATCAATTTCAGTCAGCAGGTTTCCGCGGTTTTCCAAGAACAGCTCCGCCCACATCTCTTCGTTGAGCCGCGCGACTCTCGTCAAGTCCTTGTAACTCCCCGCCGAAAAGCCTTTGTGCTCGGATGCCTGGGGGCTTTTTACGTAGGCGTTGGAAACTACGTGCGCTAATTGCGAGGTATACGCGATTCGTTGGTCGTGCTCCTCGGGCGTCGTGAAAACCACGCTTCCGAAGCCGATTTCCAAGAAGAACTTCTTGGCTTTTTCGAGAGTTTTTATGCCTTCGTCAGAACTCGGTGTGAGAAGCATCGGCGCGCCTCTGAAAAGCGAACTGCGCGAATGGCGGAAGCCGGAGTTCTGCGTTCCTGCCATCGGGTGCCCGCCGATGAAGGTAAAGCCGTGCTTTTTCGCGAGCTTCGCCGCGGTATTGCAGACATTGACCTTAACGCCCGCCGCGTCAATCACAATCGCGCCTTTCTTAATAAGCCCTGCGTTTTCTTTTAAGTAATTCTCGGTTGCTTTCGGGTAAAGTGCGATTATTACAAAATCGCACTCGCCGAGCATATCGGCGTTTAAAATGCCGTCGCTTGCGCCCTCAAGCTTCGCTTGTAAATTCACGCTTTGATTTTTGTCAAAGGTTAAAACCTTGTGGCTTGTGTTTTCCTTAACGGCTTTGGCGAATGAACCGCCGATTAAGCCGAGTCCTACTATTCCTGTTGTCATGATATTATTTAACCGCCTCCCGCACTTTCTCCACACTCTTCACAAGCTCCGCAAACTGCTCCGGCTTCAAGCTTTGCGGGCCGTCGCATAAGGCTTTTTCGGGGTTATTATGCACTTCCACGATTATACCGTCTGCGCCCGCCGCCGCCGCCGCAAGTGTCAGCGGCTTAACATAGCGCGCGATTCCGCAGGCGTGGCTCGGGTCTATAATTACGGGCAGGTGCGAGAGTTCCTTCAAAGCGGGTATTGCGCCGATGTCGAGCGTGTTCCGCATTGCAGTTTCAAAGGTGCGGATTCCCCGCTCGCAGAGAATTACCTGCTCGTTTCCGCCTGCCATAATATATTCCGCGCTCATGAGCAGTTCTTTTAAAGTATTTGCAAGCCCGCGTTTAAGCAGAATCGGCTTCTTTTCCTTGCCGAGCTGTTTTAAAAGCTCCATGTTCTGCATATTCCGCGCGCCGACTTGAATCACGTCTACCTCGTCGAAATATTTAAGCTGCGAAATATCCATGAGCTCGGTGACAATCGGCAGACCTGTTAATTTTTTTGCCTTGAGCAGAAGCTCGATTCCGTCAGCGTGAAGCCCCTGAAAGTCGTAGGGTGACGTGCGCGGCTTGAACGCGCCGCCGCGCAGTAACTGCGCGCCCGAAGCCTTGACGCTTTCGGCGATTGCACAGATTTGCTCTTCGCTTTCAACCGAGCAGGGTCCTGCAATCATCATGAAGTTTCCATCGCCTATTTTTGCGTTTCCGACCTCGAAAACGCTGTCGTCGTCGTGGAATTTCCTGTTCGCTTTCTTGAACTGCTCGGTAATCCGCACTACGCTCTCGACAATCGCGAGCCCTTCAATCAGCTCCTTGTCAACGCTTGCGGTATCGCCGATTAAACCAAGCACCGTCTGCATTTTTCCTATGCTTAAATGCACGTCTAAGCCGAGGCTTTTTATCCATTCTATTAAGTCCTCGCGTTGCTCCTGCGACGCGCCTTGCTTTAAAACTACTATCATTTTTATTAAATCCTTTCGTTACTTGTAAAACTTTTTTATTACTTTTTCTGCTTTTTTGAGGTGTATGTTGAAGCCTAAGTCTTTCTTTGCTGTTTTAACGTCATCGTAAATGAACGTCGACCAGTCCCACCAGAAAACCCCCGCAAAATTCGGCTCTTCCGCGAATACGTCAAGGCAGGATTCATAGAAGTCCGCCTGCTCCTCCTCGCTGTAGGGATATTCCATGTGCGAGAAGTCCCACGGAATCGCCGCACAGCCCTTCGCAGAACGACAGCCGATTTCTATGAAGATATATTTTTTGCCGAATTTCTTTGAAAGCTTGTTTAAATGAGTGCGGACTTTCTTCCACTCTGCGGTCATTTTCTCTTTTTCCGCGCCTTTTTTGCCGACTTGATAATACGCAGAAGTCCCGATATAATCTAAGTCGTCGAACCATTCGATGTTTTCCTCGTCGCCGTGGTTAGCGTTATAAACAAGCTTGCCCGAATAATGCTTGCGGAGCGTCTTGATTAGCTTGCGCCAGTATTCGCTTTTGTGCTCAGTTCCCGCCATTTCACAGCCTATGCAGAGCATTTCGACTCCGAGCTCTTCCGCAAGCTCCGCATAATGTACCATATAGTCTGTATAGCTTTTGAACCACTTTTTCCAGTATATGTCCTTCTCGTCCATATTTGTGTCCGGGAAGCTAATATACGCCCGCCACATACCGTCAGCGGAATTTAAAATAGGCTTCAGACATACTTTTATATTATTGGAATGTGCTTTTTTAATTGCGAAGGCTACGTCGCGGTCTGTGGGTGTTTTGCTGAAATCAAAGCTTATATCCGTTGAATAAAAGTTTTTCTGCTCGTTTACCACCGCAAGGCAAATCCAGTTAACGCCTGTTTTATAAAGCAGCTCCTGCGATTTTATCCCGCGCTTTGAGCGGTAATCGCCTCTTTCGCCGCAGTAGCCGTATGTAAAGCCTTTCATTTCCATGTCGTTACCTCTTTGTTTTAATATAATAAAGACAAGTATAACATAAATCGGTTGTTTCGTCAATAAAAATATTTCAGCTTGTCATATAAGCTCTACTGCTCACATATATTGATGTAGACTAAGATTCGTACTTGCCATGTGAGCAAGTACTAACACAACGGAGGTACGCAATGGACTTACAACTTAATCTTAACAAAGAGCCTGTCTTTCTGAACGAGGTCGTTTATGACGGACAGACGGAGCAAGGGGTGGAATTTGACTACGTTCTGCCGGATTATTACCCCGACATTTTTAAAGTATTGAAATGCACCCTCACGCCGGCGGTTATTTCTCACAGCGTTTCGGGCTCGCAGTTATTCTGCGACGGCGTGGTTTATATTAAGGTTTTATACCTTACTGCGGGGAGCAATCGTATTTACAGCATTGAACAGCGCAACACCTATTCAAAAACCATAGATTTGGTGAAGAACACTCCCGTGGAATCCGCCGTTGTGAGCATTATTCCCAAGACAGACTATTGCAACTGCCGCGCGACAAGCGGGCGCAGAATCGACGTGCGCGGTGCAGTCAGCTGCAAAATTAAAGTCACCTGCGCGCGGAAAACCGAGATGATTACAGGTGCGGAGGGGCTCGGCGTCGAAACTAAGAAAACCGCGCTGTCCTATTGCGGCGAAAAGCTGATGACCTCACGGCAGTTCGTTTCGCGCGAGGATATAGAAACAGGCGCGTCCTCCGCAGGCGCAATCAGCATAATTCACCATGACGCCAACATCGCCGTAACCGATTTCAAGGTAATCGCGAACAAGGTAATCGTTAAAGGCGAAGCGCAAATCAAAGCACTATATATAATAGGAAGCGCGGATTCCGACGATGACGGCGAAAGCGCAAACAGAACCGAGGTCATGGAGGCTGTAATCCCTGTAAGTCAGATTATGGACTTGGAGGGCGTGACGGAAAATCATATCTGCTTCGTGAACTTCACGGTTATGGACTGCGACTTAGAAGTCCGCCCGGGCGAAGCGGGAGAAACACGGATTTTCGCCTGCGACTTAACGCTTGACTGCTCTGTTACAGCGCATCTTGAAAGCAACGTCTCTCCTGTTTCGGATATTTATTCAACAGATTTCGAGAGCTCGTTTACGGTTGCTACGGTTAAAGCCGAAGCCCTGCCGCATATTATTCAGCAGTCGCTGAGCTTCAAGAGCTCAATCGACAGCTCCGAGGGGAATTTGAGCGAGATTTTCGACGCGCGCTGCGAGGTCAGCAACGTTGTCTGCCGCGCAAGAGGTACAAACGAAATGACAGTTACAGGGCAGATAACAATGCAGGCGATAGGCGCATTAGACAGCGGTATGCCTGCGTTTATCGAGAAGAGCGAGCCGTTTGAGCTTGTGACCGAGGTGCCGATGATTTCTTCCGAGTATTCAATCGAGCCGAATTTGCAAGTGACACAAGTAGGCTTCGGGCTCGGCGGCGAAAACAAGGTTGAAATTAAAGTCAGCCTCGCGTTTAACGCCTGCCTGTATCTGATTAATTCGATTAATGTAATCCGCGATATAACAGTGAACCAGGAAAAGCCCAAGGAAAAAAGCTCCGAATACGCACTGAAGCTTTATTATGCAGAAGACGGCGAGGATATTTGGGGCATCGCCAAACGATATAATACCAGCGCAGACGCTATAATTACCGAAAACGACCTTGAGGGCGACAGAGTGGAATTTCCCAGTATGTTGCTGATTCCGATAGTTTAAAGGGGGAGATGAAAATGACAACAACATCAATTTATCAAGACATCGCGCAAAGGACGGACGGTAATATTTATATCGGCGTCGTAGGACCCGTGCGTTCGGGAAAGTCTACCTTCATCGCGAAATTCATGCAGACGCTTGTAATCCCGAACATCGAGAGCGAGTATCGCCGCGAACGCGCTATTGACGAGCTTCCGCAGGCGGCGGCGGGAAAAACAATAATGACCACCGAGCCTAAGTTCGTGCCAGAGGAAGCTATTTCTGTCGAGCTTGAAGGCAACGCGGTCATGAACGTCAGACTCATCGACTGCGTGGGCTACATAGTGCCGAGCTCAATTGGGTACATCGAAAACGAAGTCCCGCGCATGGTCGTGACACCTTGGTTTGAGGGGGAAGTCCCTTTCAATATGGCGGCGGAGGTCGGTACGCAAAAGGTCATTAACGAGCACTCGACAATCGGGCTCGTAATCACCACAGACGGCAGCATTACCGACATTCCCCGCAACGAATACGAAGAAGCCGAAGAGCGGGTAATCAGCGAGCTTGAACTCATCAGGAAGCCGTTCGTCGTGATTCTCAACTGCCAAGACCCTAAGAGCGAGCGTTCAATTGCACTCGCCGAGGAGCTTTCCGAAAAATATAAAAAGCCTGTTATTCCGCTGAACTGTCTTGAAATAGACGAAACGAAAATAACAAGCGTGCTTGCTGAAATTCTTTTGCAATTCCCTGTCAAGGAAATCAACATCAAGATTCCTAAGTGGCTGACTGTGCTTGAAAAAGGGCACTGGCTCAAGAACGAGGTGTTCGCCGCGCTGAAAAATTCTGCGCAGAATATCCATAACATCAGCGAAATCAACAACATGATTTGCAATCTGCCCGAGTGCGAATACGTCAACGGCTGTGAGGTCGAAACGATTGACATGGGGCGCGGCGCGGGGTTCATTTCAGTGACGCTCAAAGCGGAGCTGTTCTA
>WQYC01000002.1 GCA_009781425.1 Oscillospiraceae bacterium | reverse complement strand
TCATAAAAAGGATAGTTGATAACTGCTTTAATCTGCAATCCACGAAAAGCACCCGATTACCCGCATTAAAAAGCCAGTTAAAGCAGACCACAAAAGAGATTGACAACGTGATGAACGCTATCAAAGCAGGTATTATCACCAAAACCACGAAATCCACGCTTGAACGGCTCGAACAGGAGCAAGAATCCCTCGAAATCGCTATTGCAAAGGAAAATATCGAACGTCCGATTATAAGCAAGGAAAAAATCCGCTTTTGGATTATGAAGTTCGCCAAGACCGATATTAGCGACACAGAGCAGAAACAACGGCTTATAAACGCATTTGTCAACGTTGTTTTCGTCTATGACGATAAAATGGTAATATCGTTCAATTACAAGGACGGTGACAAGTGTTTGACCTTTAACGAAGTAAACGAAAAATTCTCAAATAAGAAAAACCCTGTCCAACACAAGGTTGAACAGAGTTCGTCTTTGTTTGAGTTAAGTGACCCGTAAGGGACTCGAACCCTTGTTGCCGCCGTGAAAGGGCGGAGTCTTAACCGCTTGACCAACGGGCCTTTTAAGCTAAAGGCAAAATAGCGGCAGTCGGATTTGAACCAACGACACCCCGGGTATGAACCGAGTGCTCTAGCCAACTGAGCTATGCCGCCTTGTATTAAACAGCTTTTTAATTATAGCACAGGCGAGCGGGCTTGTCAAGTGTTTTTTGAAAAAATATTAATTTTTTATGCTAATATATATTTTACATAAATATATATTAGCATAAAAAATTTGCTTTTTATATAAACTTATGGTATCATTAAATTTGTATATGCAACAAAATTTTAGGAGGTTCTCAAATGAAAAACTCATATCTAAAAAGAATATCGGCTATGCTTTTGACGGTATGTCTGACGCTTTCGATTATTCCGCTCGGCATATTTACATTCGATGCTTCAGCGGCAGACCCCGACCTGATAACCGTTGTTGATTTTGAGGACTATAGTATAGGCCCCTGGTCGGGTTTTGCCACAAGAGGCGCAAATTATCCCAACGTTTCTATTGTAGCTGACCCAAGCAGCCCCGGGCAGAAGTCGTTGCAGGTCAGCGTCAGCGACTGGAATCAAGCGCCGATTGTTCCTGTTCATCTGCCTTATGCGCTGAGTAATTATGCATCAATTTCCGTGAAGCTGAGAGCGGTTAGCGGAAACGTCGGAACTAACGGCTTGCAAATCTTTGCGTCAAGCAGTGACGCTGAAGCAGGAAACTTTATACGCTACGGCTTCGGAAACGAGAATAATGCGGTACACCATTTCACAAACAGAAGAATAGCGGCGTTCGCTCCGACAACTCTGAATACCTCGAGTTGGACGACAGTTACATTTAATAACCCGACTGTAAACGCAGCTACGCAAGACCTGCAGGGGACTGTTTACCTTGCAATCGGAATTAACACAAACGCAACCGCAAGCTATCTGATAGATGACATCACTTTTACGCTGAAAGACGGCGTTCTTCCCGCTAATCCCGGAGCGGCTGTAGGTGCGCCTGCATTGAATTCGGCAGCGCAAAAAAGTATTGTAATCAATGCTGTAACGCCACCGGGGAACGGACAGACGGTCGAATACGGCATCAGAACGGTCAATTCACCGCCTTCTGTATGGCAGGACGGATTAACCTTCGGAAATCTGAATCCGAACACCGATTATTACATATTTACCCGCTCTAAGGCAAACGCAACTCACAGAGCGGGAACGCCGAGCGCGTCACTGCAGGTCAGAACTCCGGCATTGTCAGCACCTGTTCCCGTTTCTGCAGGGCAGGGTGCGGCTGAAACAGGTATATACCGCAATATGTTCCTTGAAGCAGGCTACAGTCAGGAAGAAATCGACGCAAGAGTAAAACGGACATACGACAGATTATTCAACGGAGCTGACGGCGGCGGTTATAACATATACATTCCGGTAGGCACTGATATGGCATATATACACGCCGTAGACAGCAATGACGTGCGTTCCGAGGGTATGTCCTACGGTATGATGATGGCGTTGCAAATGGACGACCAGGAGAGGTTCGACAGACTATGGAACTGGTCGCATACCTATATGCTTAATAAAACCGGCGAGGCAAGAGGATATTTCGCGTGGCGGTGCGGCACAAGCGGAAATCAAATGGATACAAATCCCGCTCCCGACGGCGAAATGTACTTCGCGACGGCGTTGCTGTTCGCTTCTAACCGCTGGGGCGATAAAGACGGTATCTATGAATACGGAAGAGAAGCCCGCATAATTTTATATGACATGATTAACAGAAGAGCGGGCGAAAGAAAAGCCCTGTTTAACTTAGATAATAAGCTTCCCGAATTTTCACCCATGACTTCGTTTACTGACGCTTCTTACCATCTGTCGGCGTTCTTTGAAATCTGGGCTGAGGAAATAATACACGGCGAGCAGTACTGGGATATTTGGAACGACGATATAGGCGCGGTCATGAGAGACGCGGAATTCTACAGAGAATCGGCAGCAGTCTGCCGTGACTGGCTCATGACTGTAGGAACACATTCCGTAACAGGATTATCCTCGGAATACGCGCAGTATGACGGCACTCCGGGCGGCGGCGGCGGTGTAGGGAATTCTCACCTTTTCTCCTATGACTCCTGGAGAACTGCCATGAATATTGCTTTAGACCATTCGTGGTGGGCAAAAGACCCGCGGCAGACAGCCCACGCAAACAGAATCCAAGCCTTCTTTATTCACCCCGACCGAAACCCCGACGGCATATTCTCGTACGGAAACAAATGGTATGTAAATGGCAACCCTGTTCAAAACGACGGACATTCGGCGGGCTTGGTAGCGGGTAATGCGGCGGCTTCATTAGCGGCGTCAGACCCGCAGGCATGGGATTTTATAGACCATTTCTGGAACATCGGGCAGGACAACGGTACATATCGTTATTACGGCGGCTGCCTGTATATGTTCGCTATGCTGAAGCTTAGCGGAAATTATAAAGCGTATTATTCAACAGGGCCCGGAACAGGCACAGAGAAAAATTCCCGCGTTGTTGCGTCAAGCACAACATTCGATAAAGCAAATCCGACAGGTATTCCGCTGAACGTAACCTGGAACGGGAATACTCTTACAGGGATTACAGGCAACGGCGTATCTTTAGTGTCGGGCACTCATTATACTACAGCAAGCAACACAATTACACTGAACAGCACGTATTTAGCGGCACAGGCGACTTACAGTACAGTGCGCTTAGAATTTACGTTCAGCGAAGGTGCAAAAAGAACCTTATCAATTTATATAGACGACACCTCTAAATCTATTTTAGGGCATACGTTTGAGGAGCGGGTATCACTGCAATACACTCCCGGCCCGCAATCGGGCAGTCAGACGCTTGTCGCAAATTACAGGGGCAACGATTTACTGCACGTTGTTAAAAGCGGCGGGCACTCTAACCACGCAGTAATATTCCCGTTCAGATTAGCGGACGGGGCACTGAATACCTATAACACCTTATACGTGAGACTGCGGCCAATCAGCGGATTCAGCGGCGGACGTATTATCCGCGCGGAAGCGGGTTCAGCAGACACAAAATTCGCTCAGCTCGGCTCTAACGCCTTGATTGGCGGTTTAAATCAGAACTTCAGCGACGGCACTTCCTTTATTGACTTGGAAATTCCGTTAAGCGGTCAGCCCGCTATATCGGGGGATATAAAAATCGCGTTCGGATTAATGAACGCCGCCGACCACGCTTATGAGCTTGAATACATAGGCTTAGTGCCGAGGGGTACTGCAATAGTTCCAAGCTCTAATATTAACAGAACAACCGCTAATTTCGACAGAGCTAACCCCGCCGCTATTCCTGTTATTATGACCTTGAACGGAAATACGTTTCAAGGCATTAACCGCGGCGGCACAGCACTTGTGCCGAATACAGACTATACTGTAAGCGGTAATAACGTGAGCATTAATGCATCATACTTAAATACATTGCCGACAGGCACAACTAATTTAACGTTTACATTCAACGCGGGAGCGAGCAGAACCCTTGCGGTTACTGTCATGGCTTCAAATCCGACTATCAGTCCGACCTCGGCAACATTCGATAAAAGCGGTTCTGCCAATCTTACCGTTAATATAACGCCGAACGGGAATAACACTCTTACAGCGGTCAGAAACGGCACAGCAGTGCTTACGGCGGGCACAGATTATACTGTCAGCGGCAATACGGTGACGCTGAACAACGCCTATCTTAAAACGCTGGCTTTCGGAACCTCTGTAACACTGACGTTTGAGTTTTCGCCCGGTGCAAACCAAAGCTTTACCGTCAATGTTGAGGACAGCAGTATTCAAAACGCAGTTCTTAACACAAATTCGGGTGCGTTTGATAAATTCGAGCCGAACGATATTAATATTATCATGACCCTGAACGGTAATACGCTTCAAGGGATTAATCACGGTGCATTAACGCTTTCGGAGGGTAATCAGTTTATACGGAGCAGTGATACGATAACATTGAAAGAGTCTTATTTATTAACGCTACCTATAGGTGCAAACACATTAACATTTGAATTTGCACCCGGAATCAACCGCACGTTTACCGTTAATGTCACTGACAGCACACCTGTGGTCGGTACCCCTGCGAAGCTGAGCTATGATTTCAGCAAAGATGATATAACAGCCTTAATTGAGTTTAACACAAACAAAAACGCAGGCACATCAGCTGAAATAAAATCCGGTGTGCTTGAGGTTACAGCCGCCGCAAGGGGCGACTTGGTAGTAATCCCATTCGACTTAGGTCCTCTTTCACTGAATGATATTCAATCGGTGAGAATCAGAGTGAGGTCAACAGCAGGAGACACGAATTATAAAGATTTCGGTGTAGCGGCGTCAGCCACAGGAATATATTCAACCGGAATGACCGGTTTCACCCCGATTGCCTCGCAAGGCAACGGACTTTCTATTGCAAATAACTGGGGAACGTTTACGATGCCTGTTACGCCCGGCACTGCCGCAGGCTTGAACGGAACGGTGAAATTAGGGTTCGGGATAACTGAACAACACGGCTCTGTTACCTATCAAATCAGTGAAATCGAATTAATACCCAAGCCGGGTGCGATTCCGAACGCTGTCCTCACTCCGTCAGGCGCGGCATTTGACACAGAAAATCCCGACGACATAACAATTAGTGCGGCGTGGAACGGCAATGCTCTGACCGCTGTTAAAAACGGCACTGCAACACTTACGCCGAATGTGCATTATACTGTAAGCGGCAACGAAATAACAATAAGGGAAGGCTACCTGACAAATCTTCCGAACGGCAAGACCACGCTCACGTTTGAGTTTTCGCCGGGACAGAACAGAACCTTCGACATTAACGTCTCTGCTGGTGGCGGTTCATTTTCGGACTTAGTGCTCAGACATACATTTGACGGAAATAAGACGCTCAATGAAGGAGATGTGAAGGCTACACCAATTCACAACTCAAATACAACATCATGGCAATTCCTTACAAATGGTAATAGCGAAGAGGTAATGCGGGTTACAAGAATAAACACTAACAACTCAAGTAACGGAGTAATATTACCGTTCAATTTAGGTGATACGACATTAGGTGATTATACGCACTTCAAAATAGGAATAAGACCCGTCAGCGGAGACGTCACAAATAAAGATTTATTTGTAGAAGTGCGCCCCGACGGTCAGGATTTCACCGCGCTCGGTTCAGCTAATAATACCACAGTAAGACTTGTTAATGCCGCCAATTCAGGTCTTGCGATAGGTACTTTGAAGCACTTTGACCTACCGATAACCAACACAAATTCAACTTTATCAGGGGAGATAAATATTGCGTTCGGATTGAACAACGCCACAGCCCATGCTTACGATATTGTATATGCGGAGCTACACCCGCCACCTCCTTGCGCACATATTTTCATATGGGGAGGGTTTGACACTGCAAATCACTGGGAAGTATGCATGAAGTGCTCCTTTAAGGAAAATGAAACTCACACGCTTGTTTACGAATCCGGCGGTAATATGCACTGGCAGGCGTGCAGTAACACAAACTGCGATTATAAAACCGCTTCAGCCGACTGCTCGGCACTTCCGCCAAGTGTTCCTTATGCTTTATTCGGCACACCCACCCTCGGCTTAAATGACTCGATTTGGGAAAATGCTGCCGAATTGCAAGTGAACAACAGTAATAACGTTAACGCAACAGCAAGAGGAATAGCCCGCGTTCTGTGGGACGACAGCTTCTTGTATGTCCGTGTTGAAGTAACTGACCCCGACGTGTACACAGGAACACCGCCGAATAATCATCACAATTACGACGGCGTTGAGATTTTTGTCGGTGCGGGAAGCAGCGGCTCAAACCAGTATCGTTTGAACCCGAGCGGTGCGCGCTCGGGACAGACACCGAACGACTCTTGGGCAGGCATTACAGGCACAGGCTATATTGTTGAATATAAAGTTGCTAAAGGTTCTCTTAACTTTGCACCTGACGCTCCGCTCACTTTTGAGGTTCAGATAAATGACTCGAACTCAACAGGCGGAACACGCTTAGGCTGTATCTCGTGGTATGCAACACCTGATACAGCCTGGGGTGGCTCTACCGCATTTACAGACAGCCTCCTGCTCTGGAAGCCTAATGCAGAAACCTCTGATGTCTGGCTGACGGATTCTTTTGAGCACTGGAAGGTATGCGCCGCCTGCGGTAATGACTTTAACAAAGTCAGCCATACATGGACTGACGGCGCGGGAGCCGACGACACAAATCACATATGCGCCTGCGGTGTTACTGCGGCTCATAACTACGGCGGCTATACCACTACGGTTGAAGCGACGTGTATAGACTTTGGTTCAAGAACAAAAACCTGTCAAGAAGCAAGCTGCGGACGCGTTGAAACGAGCCCGCACCCCGCCTATGCGGCGCACAGCTGGGGAGACGGCTGGTATGTAAGCTCAGACCAAACGAGTGTTCCGGAAGGTCAAGAAAGATTAGAACGAGAGTGCGTTACTTGCAGTCATGTTGAACATAATATTGTTAATAAATGCCCCGGCGTTACGCACGACTTCAGTGAGGGTGAAGTGACAAAGCCTGCAACCTGCGCCGAGGACGGTGAGCAGAGGTTCTACTGCGTACATTCGGGCTTGGGCTGTGCCGAATACGTTACAAACCAAATATTCCGTTCTACAGTACCTTGCACCAGTAATAACGCGCAGGATTCAAATTGCTTGTCCGCGAACGAATGTACAATTTGCTTTATTGAATTAACCGCCGCAGGCAGTCACGATTACGAGTGGGAAACAACGAAAAACGCGACCTGCTCGGAAGAGGGGCTTGAAACTGAAAAATGTACAAAATGCGGGGATATAAAAGGAACAAAGCCCATAACTGAAACGCCTCACACGTTCAATGCGGATTCACAAAAGACCGAAACGCATCACGAGTGTACCGATTGTACGCATAAAGAACCGCACTCATTTAATTCCGAAACAGGAATCTGCACGGTATGTGCGTATAGCTCGTATGTTGAATGTCTTTCTCATGACTGGGGTACAGGCTGGACTCCCGAAACGGGAAAGCTTTGCGGCGATACAGAAAACGAAACGAGAACGTGCGTTGTTTGCTCAAGAGTTGAAAACAAACCAGGCGCCTTAATAGCGCATGATTTCGGAACAAGCAAAAACGACGGCACACACGAATGTAAGCGCGACGGCTGTACAGAAATCGAAACCTGTTCGCCGAACACAGCTAATTCAACCTGTACGAAGTGCGGATACACCACAAAAGGCTCTGGCGGCGGAGGAGGTGGCGGCGGTGGCGGCGGAAGCACTCCTGCTGACGACCGACCCGCAAACATTGTTCAAATCGGCACTGAAGGCACTATACCGCCAAGCTTCACGATTCCGTCAACAACGGTAAATAATATTGCGGGCTCGCTCCCGTTTGCCAGACTTCGGATATTTAACACAGGCAGTCAGAGTGTATCCTTCGGCGTTGAAAACGCAGGCAAAAATGCGATTCTTATAAGACGAAATTCTGAAACAGGTGAGCTTGAGGTTGTATCCGCTGTAGTAATAGGCGCAGACGGAATCGCAAGAAAAAATATACCCGCGGTCGGCGATTACTTAGTAATAGTGCGCAAAACAGGCGACATCACTGCAACCGGCGAGGTTCAAACAGCGGACGCATTAGCACTGCTGAGACACATTGCGGGAATAAATGAGCTTAATGCGGTTCAGCTATTCGTTGCAAACGGCAAAGAAGGCGATGTAAGCACCACTGATGCACTCAATATTCTAAGATATGTCGCGGGAATAATTAATAAAATATAAAATTAAACAAAAAGCTTTTCCGCTTCCTTCATTTTTTCGATTACGCTAACCCCGAAAGGGCAACGCTTTTCGCAGTGCCCGCAAGCAGTACATTCGCCACTTTTATGTGCAAGGCTGTGATAATGCGAGCGGATTGACGGCGGGATATTCGCAGTGTCTAACAACGCAATATCGAGATACTTGTTGACAGCCGCAATGTCAATTCCGGCAGGGCAGGGCTGACAGTGACTGCAATAGACGCAGACGCCCTTCATGCTTTTGCTCGCTGTGCTGAGGATTTCGCTGTAATCGCGCTCTTCATCGCTGAGTTCGAGATACTTCAAGGTTTCCTTGACTTCTTCGGGTGTCTTCCCGCCGAGCAGAACGCTTGCCACGGCAGGGCGCGAAAGCGCGTAATGAATACACTGCGCGACAGTCAGCGGCTTGCCGAACGGCGTGTGCTCCGCTGAAATTAATTTCCCTGCGCCGAGGGATTTCATCACGGTTATGCCGATGCTTTTCTGCTCGCAAAGCTTGTACAGCTCTGCACGCTTCGGGTCAATTCCGGTGAAGCTTTCAGGCTTGAAGCCGTGCTCAAGGTGCGTGAAAACGCTTTCCTCAGCGGGAATTATATCAAACGCGGGATTTAAGCTGAACATCATCAGCTCGGGAAGCCCCGTGTTGATTGCACGAATTGCAGTAAGCGGATTATGCGAGCTGAACCCAATATGCCCTATATCGCCGTTTTGCTTTAGCTTCAAGGCATAATCGGCGATTCCTGTTTCAAAAACGTTTTTATAATCATCATCGGAATCAATGAAGAACAACATTCCGAAGTCTATGTACCCGCCGCACAAGCGCAGATGTTCTTCAAAGAAGCGTTTAACCGTAGGTAAATCGCGGCTTATATCATACTGCTGATTAATGTCCGAGGAGCAGATATGCCCCTGAATCAGAATATCCTTGCGGCGCGCGCCGAGTGCCTTTGCTATGTATTCGCGGACCTCCGCGCCGGGCATGAAGATGTCGTAGATGTTGATTCCGCAGTCGATTGCAATATCAATGGTGCTTTTCACCTGCTCGTAAGGCTTCCTGTCCAAATGCTCACAGCCGAGCCCGATTATGCTTGCTTTTTTGCCTGTTTTGCCGATTTCACGTAAAACCATTATGTTCACCCCGCCTTTCAGCTTTATTTTAACACATTGGCGAATAAAAAACAAGCTTCAAGGAAAAAATAGTAAAAAACAATACATGGCACACAAATGGAACGCCATTCTTGCTATAATCTCTTTAAACGGAGTTGTTATGAATAAAATCAGAAAAATACATATAAAAGCAATCATAGCGTTTTTGCTGCCGCTTGTTCTTTTTGTTTTAGCAGGGATTTGCTTCCGTGAAGCATGGCTGCTGCTTGCGGCGGGGTTGTGCATAAGCCTGCTCTTCGGGATTTTGGTGCAGAGAATAATCACGCTGAAAACCATGAACATGACTCTCCGCAAGGAAATGGAGCACGAAATATCGGAAGCGAACGAGTTGCTCCGTATGCTGTATGATAATACGCCGATTGGCATTAACACGTTTGATGAAGACTTAAATTTCACAGGCGGAAATAACTTTTTGTCTGCCTTGCTTGGCTCTCTGCCGCGGGATATAAACGCGCAATATGATTTTATCGGCGATTTTTCGCCTAAATACCAGCCCGACGGGCAGCTTTCAAGCGAGAAGGCGATAGCGATAAAAAACAAAACCTTAAACGGCGAAAAGCTGCTGTTTGAATGGCTTCTTAAATCCGACGAGGACGAATATATCCCCTGTGAAGTCACGACAACGCGGATAAAACACAAGGGTAAGGACGTAGGGCTGAGCTATATCTACGACCTGCGCCGCGTCAAGAACATGGAGCAGGTAATCACACAGTTGAAATCAGACTTAACAGAAAGCAAAATATCTATTATGCTTTCGCAGATTAAACCGCATTTTCTGTATAACGCGCTGAGCGCGATTGCACAGCTTTGCGGGGAAGACCCGCTGAAAGCGAAGCGGGCGACGATTGACTTCGCGGCGTATCTGCGAAACAACATGGAATCACTTGAAAATGAAGGACTCATCAGCTTTGAAAAGGAATTAGACCATGTTAAAAGCTATCTGAACTTAGAAAAAGCGATTTACGGCGACGCGCTGAAGGTAGTATATAACATCGGAGATGTCCGGTTTTTCTTGCCGCCGCTGTCTGTACAGCCAATAGTAGAGAACGCCGTCAAGCACGGTATCGGCAAAAAGGAAGGCGGCGGAACGGTAACAATCACCGTAACCGAGGAAAAAGGCGGCTACTGCATAAATATTTCCGATGACGGCGCGGGATATGACGCGGACAGAGTAAAAGAGAGCAAGGATTTGGGCATAGGGCTCGAAAACGTCAAGAAAAGAATCAAGGAGCAGTGCGGCGGAACGCTTACTCTGACAGGCGAAAAAGGAATCGGAACAAGTGTAAATATATATATCCCGAAAGGAGCACAAAATTATGAAAATATTGGCTTTAGATGATAGTGAATCAGCTTTAAAGCTGCTGACAGGTGCAATTGCCGAGGCTTGCCCCACGGCAGAGGTAACGGCGTTTAACAAGCCGTCGGAGCTGCTCGAATATGCAAAGGAAAACCAATGCAGCATTGCGTTTCTCGACATTGAGGTATGGGGCACAAGCGGGCTGACAGTCGCTGAAGCCTTAAAAGAACAAAACCCGAATATAAACATAGTTTTTGTAACGGCTTATTCAGAATACGCGACCGAAGCGTTCGAGCTTTATCCGAGCGGATATGTGATGAAGCCTGTCACGAAGGAAGCAATTGAGCGCGAGCTCGAGAACCTGCGTTATCCTTTAGACAATAAAAGCAGTGCGCAGTTATACGCGCAAACCTTCGGGAACTTCGAGGTTTTTTCGTTTGGGATTCCGATAAAATTCAAGTACAGCAAAACCAAAGAGCTGTTCGCATATCTCATCGACCGAAACGGCGCGGCAATCAACACAAACGAGCTCTGCGCCGTGCTTTGGGAGGACAGGCAGGACACCTCGAACCTAAAAGCTTATCTGCGGAAATTAATAAGCGATTTACTCACTGCGCTGAAAAGAATAGGCGCGGAGGACGCAGTTCTGAAGCGGCACAACAGTATCGCGGTGATTCCGCAGAAAATAACCTGCGACAGCTACGAGTTCATGAAGAACAATACGACGCGCAAAAGCGCGTTCTCAGGGCAATACATGGCGCAATACAGCTGGGCAGAAATGACCGCGGGAATCTTTGGTACACATTAGGCGCACGGCATTTGCTATAATTGGAAATTGAAGAAAAAATTTAAAAACCGGAGGCTCACTTATGAAAAAAATACTTAAAAAAATCGTTTCGGTTCTCGCTGCTGCGGCGGTTGTGCTCCCTGTCCTCACAGGCATGACGTTCGACCAGCAGACAATCAGCGCAACCTCAAGCGGAAGCAACGTAATCGTCCCCGGGCAAGCGGCAATTGACGTATTTATAAACGCAGGACACGCATCAGAATTCTTTGCGGGAGACCTGTATTACAACGATGTTTTGAAAAAAGCAATCGAAGCCGAATTCGACCGCCTGCGGGACTTAGGTGAGTTCACAGGTCCGACCCCCGCTATACGCATTTCCGCCTCCGAGGTTGAGTTGGACATAAACGACCTTGAAGAATGGCACGTATATGACCATTTTGACAGCAGAGATTCTCGCTGGTCTGCTCCCGCGAACCCTACAGGTCACGGAATCCCCTCCTACGGCAGACCTTTCCCAAACCATTCCACAGGTGACCTTTGGAAATATTTGGGGCAAGAGGATAGCAACGTAGCAGAGGCAGGAGTTGTAGCTCCTGCGTGCTCGGAAAGTTGCGCGCCCCCCGCAGGTAGTCCGACCGGAACTCCCACAACCTGCGCAGGCGCGAGAAGTCCTTGGGACTGGTGCAAAGCCACTTTTAATAACTTCAAAATGGCAGGTAGTGCCCAAGAAGGTGAAATGCCCGTAATGCGTCTGTATGACTGGGTTTACAGAACATACGCAAATCCCTCAAATACAACGATGGTAAAAAACGGAAGACCTACCACCCACAGCACCGGAGTTGATACGCTCGGTATTTTCGACCGTCATATACTTACATCATACGACCCTGACCTCGGACCGAGAATCGACTTTGTTGGATATTACAACAGTCCTGTTCAAGATTTCATTCTTTATCCCAGCGAATCAAAAGACACAAAACAAGTAAGATTTGAAATCAGCTCTGCAGGAACCAACGCGCATACCCTCGACGGCGCAGGCTTCCTGCTCAACGCAGGCATTGACGATAGCGGACGTTTACACGGTTACTTACTTTACTACGTATTCCCCGGAATGGAAACAGAAAATGCCGTACCGAGCCACCTTATGCTCTACAAAATAGGTCAGACAAGTACCGGCGGCGTTTTTACTTCAGGTATTGCTGTTGCTGATTTACGTTCTACTACAAAAACTACTGCAACAGGTGGATTATTCAATTCACCCAGCAATTCCTCAGCAAAAATTAATAATAACTACATGACTACAGTCGCTAACGGTGCTATTACCGGTGCAAACGGTATGTTTACCCCTGTAAATGTTGCCGGAATGACTGAATTCCGCATACAAACCTCCGGTACTAACAACACAGCGGCGTTAGTCGCCGGTAACAGTTATGCTACGCACGGCTTCCGTGTAAGTAATAAATGGAACAACGACAGTGTTTATAATCCCGGTACTCAAACCGCCGCGCCTGTAACCGGATATAGCGCGGCAAACGATATTTGGCAATCAAAAATGGAAATTGACATAATTGTTAACCCGCGTCAAATTATAGTCAAGCAAAGACCATACGGCACAGAAAACTGGACAGAGGTTCTTAATCATAATATTTTACTGGCAGACCGCACCGAGTTTACAGGCTTCGGACCGTATGTAGGTTACAACCTGCACGGCTGTACCCGCGCTTCGCAGTTTACATATTCCAACTTAAAAATGCAGTTCCTCAACCGCTCCGACAACATCTATGATGTAGTTTCTAACGCGCCCTACATTCAAAACGCTGATAAATACTTCGTAGACCTCACCTACGACGGCAATAACCGCGACCTCAGCAACGACCAGGGCGGAAACGCCGCGGCGTATATGCAAGCCGCAGAAGTAGAATATATCACTAATAACCCGAATCGTTGCGGCGGTGTCGGCGAAATTTGCGGTACCGGCACAGGTCACGAATGCCCAAGCACTTGCGACTCTATGCCGAAAGTCGACGGTCCTGACGATGATGATGTTGTTTGCTGTTATGACTGGGACGGAGCAAAATGGGTTTTAGAGTGCGAAAGCATAGTCTGCGCGAACCACCCGTACAGCCATTATTTAACTCGCCGCACCCCTTCACCTACCCCCCCCACCCAAGCGGAAACTGATGCATTAGCAAAGCAAATCGCTGAGCAAATTGTAGATTCGTATCTTAGAAAATTAGAAGAAACCGAACGCCAACTCCCGAGACACCGAATCGGCTTAGACGCTCCCGTAGCGAGCTTAACGTTAGTTAGAGACCTCGCAGCCCCCGAAGAATTCGTTGATAAAGTCCAGCGCGACCTTATCGGTGTAGGCGGCGGCAGCCCTTCCTATATCATTTACGGCTATGACCGCGATTCAACGCCGTCTGACGGCGAATCTGCTCTCGATACTCCTTATGAAATCATAGAATGGTTCTATCGTATCGAAAAGCCCGGCGGAGCTATTATAACAAGGAGCGGCGCAGCTGCAAGTGTAGTGGACACAATTGAAACATCTGATTTAAGCGACGGAGGCAACGAAAAATCGTTTGCTTATACGAGTTCTTATGGCGTGGAAAACCAAGGCGGCATGGCAACTCTTCTCCCTCTGCTCAACATAACAAACAACAGAACCTTATGGCCCGCAGGTACATACACGGTTTATCTGATGGTTAAGGACGACAGCGGAGACGGAAACTATAACTACTCCACCAACATTCAACGCACGACCTTTGAAATCGTTGAGGATTTAAACGCGCCCGAGATTCCCGAGATTACTGTTGATTTTTCAACAAGGAAGATGAATTTCACAACACAGGACATTGATGGAGATAAGCTCAACCACGGCGTCGGAAAGTACGAAATAATAGTTACACCGACAGGCGGCTCGCCGACCACTTTTGCTCAATACACACTTACTCCGGAGCAAACAGCAGTCTCGAAGTCGGGACCCGTTAGATTTGATAACATCGACATCCCGGCAGGCTCAGCGTACACATGGCAGCTGAAGGTTACTGACATAGTCGGAAACGAAACAATCGTACCTCTGCCCGTAATCAACGGAAATGAGCTTTCGGGGATTCCGAACGGTCAGACGGGCATAACAGGCAAACCTGCCACTGTTAACGCGACTCCGCCTGCAACAGCACCCGACGGCAAAATCACCGTTCAAATAGACCCTGACCCTACCGCTGACGATTCCGGTGAGATTATTTACACCACTGCCGGCAACAACGTAAAAACCAACGACAAAGATGCCCCTGCACCTTATACAAATAACAAAACTAAAATAACAGCAGTAATCCCGACCGCGAACATGGTGACTGTTTTGGCGACGGTTGACGGCGACCCTTGGACAAATTATCATGGAGAAATTCAATTGCCGATAACCCTCGTGCCTATAGTCGGCGGCGTTCCCGGTACTCCCATCATTCCGTCCGACGCAACAAACGGCAATGTATTTACAAACGCATCAATTGCAACAGGAACAAAATACAAAGTTTTTGTTGAAGGCAAAGATATGGGCGTTGAGTTTACTGTAGAAGCAGGAGCAAATAACGTAGTAATCCCGTACTTCACACTGACACTGAACGCACTGTCAGGCACGGAAGACCCTGTTCAAACTCCTAAAAATACTTTACTTCCGGGTGAGGGAATCGTCGGAACACCCACAGATGCACAATCTGTCGGCAGATATTTAGCAGGAACTGAAGTAAATATTAATGTAAATGTAGAAGCTTTACACGTATTTGATGAGTGGGATTCACCGCAAATCGCAAACGAATCCAATAAAGCCGTTACGATTACTATGCCTGCAGAGTTTGTCGTAATGAATGCAAAAGCGCACGGAAGCGAAGTTAAAATCATCATTAATAAAGACGGCTCTGCTTGGGATGATAACGGTAAAACCGTTACTCTCGAGGATGCAACAGACGAAACGAAAGTATTTGATACTCCTGTTGTTGATGATGAAGTAGTAAAATTCAACGGAGTACCCGAAGGCATATACAAGATTTTAGTTGACGGCGAAGATACAGGGGAAACTGTTGAAGTTAAAGATGTAGGCGGCGTTATCGGCGGAACAGCGATACTTAATTACTACACGCTGACGCTCGTTGCTGAACCGGGAACTTCAAATCCAGATGGCGGCGGAATCTACTTAGCAGGTACAGAGGTTGACATTTCTGTATTGGTAGGCAGCGATTATACATGGGGCAAATGGACACCTGATGTTCCCGCGTTCGGCGACAGGAACACGCAAAACACTACAATTACAATGCCCGCTTACCCGCTGACGCTTACAGCATCTGCGTCGCAAGGCTACGAGGTTGTAATTGACATCAATAAAGACGGCGAACCTTGGGATAACAGCGGCAAAATCGTTACTCTCGTAGGTGAAGACGGCACTGTTTATACTATTGATGACGTATCTGGAAATGAAGTAACCTTTGATTCCATACCCGCAGGCGATTACAAGATTTTTGTTGACGGCGAAGACACAGGCAAAACAATTACTGTTGAACCTGACGGCAGTATCACAGGTACAACAACTCTCGAATACTTCACGCTGACGCTCATCGCAGGAACAAATACTAACACAACAGACGGCAGCGGATTCTACCTCGCAGGTACGCAGGTTGATATTTCCGTAGCAGTAAACAGCGGACGCACATGGAACAGATGGACTCCCGACCCTAACCCGACCTCGTTCGGTAATGTTACTGCACGCAACACCACGATAACCATGCCGGCTCACGCGCTGACGCTTACAGCAACAGCGACCGGCGGCGGTGGCGGCGGCGGCGGAAGTACCACTAATACCCCTCAGCCTCAACCCGAGCCTCCTGCACCCGCTCCTGCTCCCGAAGCACCGAAGTTCCCCGTTACAATAATCATCACAAAAGACAACGAGCCGTGGAACGATTCCGATGTTCCTAAGATTACCCTGCGCGACGCTGACGGAAAAACGCATGAAGTAAAAGACGGCGTGCCAAGCGGTGATTACAAGATATTACACGACGGAGTAGACACTGGCAAGGTGATAGTCGTAGACGATAAGTCGGCGAGCGCGACCTTGAACTACTACACGCTTACGCTCATCACAGGCGAAGGTACAGGCGATGCTAAGGGCTACGGCGTATTCCTTGAAGGAACCCCTGTCGATATTTCTGTGTTAATCGCAAACGGCTTTGACTGGGCAGGCTGGCTCTCGCTCACAGGCGGCTTCGGCGACATAAACGAATCGGCGGCGTCCTTCATTATGCCCGCGTTTGACATTGTGCTGAGAGCGAACGTCGTTCAAAGCGACCCCGACTCAACCGGAGAACCCGGCGACGTCAACCCGCACACAGGCGGCGTTACAGCCGGCTTCATAAGCGCAATAGTCTTCGCGCTGGGCGGCACGGTAATGACCAAGGGCAAGAAAACTAAAAACAAATTCATAAGAAATTAAGACAAGAAAGCCCGCTGTTTTTAAACAGCGGGCTTTTTAGTTGTTTATTTTTTACTCGGGTAAAACCCGTGAATCCACTTTTGCCGGCCGGAATGATTGAACTGCGCTTTATTGCAGGGAATCCATTCGCCTGTCGCTATTTTTTCCACTAAATGCCAGTGCCCGACACATTCCTCTGTATTATAGCAAGCGCAGAATCGGAGCAGGCTTCCTTGGCAAAGCGATTTGCACTTTATTCTTATGAACGCCGATGATTCTTTATACGGAATATACTCATACGGCTCTAAGGGCACGAAGTAGCACTCGCCGTCGCGCACTCCTATCGTCCCGCGGGTTATATCCTTTGCGCCGCCCGAGCTTGCCTCAAAATCGTCTTTTTTCATTTGTGACCTCACGGTTTTGTTAGTATATTAACATTATAGCAATTAAAATTCCAAATGTCAAATGGCACATAAATGGTACTAATATGGTACGCATTGTATGGTATAATAATCTGTATTTGTAAAATTAGCCATAGAAGGGAAAAGGCGAGATGAGCGAGAATAATAAGCCGCAGGTTTTATGCGTTGATGACTCTACTTTTATGCTTGAAGCGGTTTCAGCGGCACTCGGCGACGATTATGAGGTGTTCACTCTGTCAAAAGCGACTGCGGTTGAAAAGTTTTTGCAAAATAATATGCCCGATTTGATTCTGCTTGACTACAGTATGCCTGATATAAACGGGTTTGAGCTTATTCCGATTATCCGAAAAATTGAAGCTCACAGAGAAACGCCGATTATATTCCTGTCGGCTACGGGATTACCCGAACGCGTGAACGAGGCTATGTCTCTCGGTGCCTGCGATTATGTGCTTAAACCGCTCAGAGCCGACATACTGCGCGAAAAATTAGAGAAGCATATTATCCGTGAATAAAATTAAAACAGACAGCAGGTGAACAGCCTTGAACTTTGATTTATTTGAAAGAGAACAGCGCATATTAAACGAAGCTACCGCAATCCTTGCTGCAGCGGGGGATAAAGCCGCTTTAGATAAAAAAGAATTTGCGGTGCTTACTAAAGAATACGCCAGACTGCTCAAGCAAATGCGCCGAATAACCAAAAGCTCCGACAAAGCGGCTCATCTCAACATGACCGCAAAGGAGCAGGCGGAGGCGGCGGCAGAAGCGAGAGCTTTCTTTTTAGCGAATATGAGCCATGAAATACGCACTCCCATGAACGGCGTAATAGGGCTGACTGACCTTGCGCTTGACGATGAAGCTTTAACGGAAAAACAACGCGGATACTTGGCAAATATAAAGAAAAATGCCGACGGCTTGCTCGCAATTATAGACGATGTTTTGGATATATCTAAAATTGACGCGGGTGCGCTGACGCTCGAAAGCGTATCCTTTGACCTGCGTGAGGTGCTTTCGGAATGTCGCACTGTAATCATGCATAAGGCTGAAGAAAAAAGCATTTCAATGCAATTTATAAACGAAACAAAGCTTGATTATAAAATTATCGGCGACCCGACAAGACTGCGTCAGGCGTTGCTGAATTTCCTCTCCAACGCCGTGAAATTCACGGACGGCGGGACAGTTACGTTAGAAGCGAAGCGTTCCGAGAATTATTTCGGCTCGGGCGTTATGATAGATTTCGCGGTGACTGACACGGGAATCGGCTTGACCAAGGAGCAGTGCGAAAATATTTTCGACCCTTTTAAGCAGGCTGATGAAAGCACTACGCGGCATTTCGGCGGGACGGGGCTCGGCTTATCCATCGCAAAAACAATAATTGAAGCTATGTACGGTGAGGTGAATGTGGAGAGCGTTCAGGGCGAAGGGAGCAGATTTTTCTTCTCTGTCGCCTTTGAATTATCGAGCGAAAAATGTGTTCCGCTTGAGGAATTATCGCAGGTCAATCCGAGCGTCGGAAGACCGACCTTCGCAGGCAGAGCCCTGCTTTGCGAGGATAATGAAACTAACCTGATGGTAGCGGCAGAAAACTTAGAAAAGTTAGGCTTTACGGTTGTTTCCGCCGTCAACGGTAGAATCGCTGTTGAAATTGTTGCCGCCGCTGTCGTTGAAAATAACCCGTTTGATATAATCTTCATGGATATTCATATGCCGATTATGGACGGTATACAGGCGACGCGGGAATTAATCGCCATGGGCGTGAAAACGCCGATTATCGCCGTGACTGCGAACGCGATGAAGGAAGCGCGGGAGCAATGCCTGAAAGCAGGCATGACCGATTATATCGCGAAGCCCTTCAGACCGCGTGAGCTGTGGATGTGCCTTTCAAAGTACTTAGAGCCTGTGTCTATAGGCGGCAATGCCGTAATTCCGAATAAATCGGCAGAAGCTGCAATCATCTGCAGAACAGCGGGGCTTTCTTACGTCAGCGAAAACGAGAAGATATATAACAAGCTTTTGCATCGCTATTTAAAGGAACAGCCGATTATGCTTGAGAAGCTTGAAAAGGCAATCGCCGAAGAAAATTATTTCACCGCTTACGGAATCGTACATCAGATGAAGGGCGTTTCCGCAACAGCAGGCGCAGTGAGACTACCGGAAATGTTGAATAAAATCGAGCGCGCCTTTGTTTCGGGTACAGCGGGCGATTATACCGCTGAAATGCTTAACGACTGCCGCGAGGAGCTTAATTTAGTTATTAAAGCAATTTCCGCTATGAAGCTTCCGCCCGAGGAGCAGTTAATTACGAGCATATCATTGAATAAAGAAAACGCGTTTAAGATTATAAACGAAATTAAGCCGCTGCTTGAAAGATACGCCGCTCTCAATATGGAGCAGATTGAGAGCATACGCATAACTCTCGGCGCAATTGGTGAAAAATGCGAGTTATTTATGACACAGCTCGGCGAATATGATATGGAAGCCGCACTGAAAACACTTTATGAAATAGAAACAGAAATAGAAAACGAAACGGAGTAAAAAGCATGAAAATGAAAACAATCCGCATGAAGCTGTTAGTGCCTATTTTGTGCGCTATTATCTTAGGCGGCTTGCTGATGGGGGTTATAAGCTTTAACTTAGCTTCTGATATAGTGATTGAAGCTTTTATGGAGGACGGACAGCGTTCCGCGGGCAACCTGCGTGAATATATAGATGTGGTTATATCAAAGGCGCAGTTAGACTTATCCGCGCTTTCCGTCGCGCCGACTGTCAGCCGGCTTTTGAAAGGCGACGAAACCTACCGCGAGGCTGTTGAGGGTTATATAATCGCACTCGTAGAACAGCACGGAATCTATAACAGCATTATAGTTTTGAACACTGACGGTGTTATTATGGGGAGCACGTCGGGGAGCGCAGGGCAGGAGAGAGGCGACCGCGATTATTTTCAGGCGAGCATGAGAGGGGAATTTTATATTTCAGAGGTTGAGGAAAGCCGCCAGACAGGACGGCTCGCGACCTTCGTTTCCATTCCCGTATATGATGAAGACAGCGGCGATATAATCGGCGTGGCGATGACCGCGATTCGCCTTGAGGAGCTTAATTCCCGCTATGTAATCCCTGTTCATCTGATTGGTGACCACGGTTATGCGATGATTGCGACAAGCGACGGAACGATTATCGCGCACAGGGACGAAGACTTAATAGGTCATGATTTTTCTGCTGAAGCGCTGAATACTCTTTTGTCTGCAACGGAACAGCATATCACGTTTGAAACCGAGTGGGACGGGACGCAGTTCCGCGCGTTTGCAGAAAAAAGTCGCTTCACGGATTGGTACGCAATTGTGATTTGCCCTGTGAGCGAGTTTTACGAAACTACTAACAATTTAGCGCGCATGACTGCGTCGCTCGTGGCTTTTATCGTTCTGCTTTTAGTTTTGATTATATTAGTGGCTGTGCGGGGTGTTACCACTGCTCTCAGTACTACTATTCGTTATGCTGATATAATATCGCACGGGAATTTAGAAGCACCGCTCGACATAAAGAGTACAGACGAGGTCGGTGTATTGGCGGATTCTCTGCGTGATATGGTGGGGAAGCTGAAGGACATGATTAACGTCGCTGAGGAAAAAACAGCGGAAGCGGAGGAAGCAAAGGACACGCTCATTTCGGGAATAATTTACGCAAGCAAAATTCAAGAGAGCCTGCTCCCGAAGCGAGAACTGCTCGCTGATGCATTTTCAGACCACTCGGTTATTTGGAATCCGCGTGACATAGTAGGCGGCGACATATACTGGACTAAGCAGTTTGACGAGGGAACCGTCCTTTGTGTCTGCGATTGCACAGGTCATGGGACGCCCGGCGCGTTCCTCACCATGCTTGTCGTTTCGGCGTTGGAAGCGGTGGTGAAGCAGGAAAACTACAAGGATACCGCCGATATAATTTGGCGGCTTGAAAGGAGAATCGTCAATCTTTTGCAGGTGGTTCACGAAAGCGGCAAGATTGAGGATATACACGACGGCTGCGACATTGCGGTTTTGTTTGTATCTAAAAAAACCGGAGAGGTTACTATTTCCTCAGGAAACACCCGCGTTTTTGTCTGCGACGGCAGCGCGGTTCAGCAAATCAAAGGACAGCGGATTTTCATAGGGGAGGGTAAGCTAAAGGGAAAAGAAGAAATCGAAACTATAAAAATCCCTGCGAACCCCGATAATAAGTTTTATGTCGCGTCTGACGGACTGTTTGACCAAATCGGGGGTCACACCAACATACCGTTCGGCTATAACCGCTTCAAGCATTTAATCCTTGAAAATCACGGTAAATCGCAGACGGATATATCAAGAGCGGTGTGGGAAGAGTTTGAGCATTACCGCGGCGAGCAAATCAGGAGAGACGACTTCCAGCTGATAAGCTTCAAGCCTTAACAGCTAACTGCGGATAAAAAAGGAGACATAAAAATGATACCTAATATGTTAGAATATTACAACTCTACAAAGAAATATGATGTCGATATTATTTACAGCGGTGCGCTTTGGGCGGACGGAATCGAAGGCTTAGGCGTCGCGCTCCGCAGACATATGGAGTTCGAGCATATGACGCTGACAGCGTCGCAGTCGGTTTTCTCAGTATTCATTGAGCAGATGAATAATATGCTGATGTACTCGGCAGAAAAGGTAGATGTTGACGAGCACCGCGGAGTCCCCAAGGGTGCGTTTATCTTAGCTTCAAAGGACAAGGTGTATATAGCGCAGAGCGGCAACGTGATGAAAACTGAAAACGCGGAGCTTGTCAGAAGCCGCATTGACCACTTAAACTCAATGGATAAGCAGGAGCTGCGGAAATATTATAAAGAACAGCTGCGAAGCGAGAATCTAAACCCCGAAAGCAAGGGCGCGGGAATCGGGTTAATCGAAATCGCCAAGAGGGCAAGCGCGCCGATTGAATACGAGTTCATACCATATGGTGAAGGATTAACATTTTTTACCATGTGTGTTAAAATAGGATAGGAGGAAGAAAAATGACATTTTATTTCGAGAAAGAAAAAACAGGCTCAACGCCTTACGTATTAGTTGACGAGGGTAAAAAATACATTAATATTAAAGGCGAAAGCTATCACGAAAACGTAATTGAATTCTTCAAGGAAGTCAATGACTGGTTAAACGATTACACGGAGCTCGACGGATTTGTTTTCGATTGCGAAATGCTGTATTTCAACAGCTCGACAGCAAAGCTTCTGTATAATATGCTGATGCACATGGACGACTGCGCCGCGAAAGGTAATAAAATCACAGTCAACTGGATAACGACGCAGGACAACGATATTATAATAGAATGCGGTGAGGATTTTCAAGAGGACATGAGTAATCTTACATTCAATATAGTAATTAATTAAAATTATCAAAGGGGCTTTTTTAAAAGCCCCTTTTTCTTTAATGTGTTTCTTCGCCGTGCGCAGACTCGGCAATGCTCCTTGCGTGATATACAATACGCGACATATGCCGAACTATTTCCATTAAAATCGTGTCTGTTTGTATATTCGCGCCGCCTGAAACGCGGGAAATATGCCCGCTTTTGTAGCTCTCGCGTATTTTCATTACTTCGTCGGCTTTCTCTGCCGCGGCTTCGGAATCGCCTGTCCCGTAAGCCCCCTGCTCATGAAACGCTCCGACAGCAAAACCATAGCACGAAGACATCTTCTCGGCTGTATCAAGAAGCATTGCTTCGTCTTCTTCGGTGAAGGGCAGATTCGCACTTTTTAAATCATCTCTTTGTTTAATTATCCCTTTTACGTGATTGCTGATTCTTTGCAGGCTTGTTAAATTCTGTAATAATACAACGACTAAAACGTGCTCGGAGTCGCTTAGCTTTTCGTTGTGAAGCTTGGTTAAAAACGTTTTTATCATTGAATTTAATTTATCGGTATCGGCGATTTTCTTCCAGAAATCAGCTTTTCTTTCGTCTGTCAGCTTCATGGCGGCGGCGGCGTCTGTTACCTGCACGCCGAGCTCGTCAGTCAGCTTTTTCACTGCTTCTAAGCTGTTTTTGAGCGCGTATTCAGGCGTTTCGAGTATGCTGTCGTCGAGCTCGGTTAATCCACGCTTGTTCGTTGCTTCTTCCTTTTCTCTTCCTGCCATTTTCACGGCGAGCCGCATTATTACCGCACCGAGCGGAAATAAAAGCAGCAGTAATAAAATATTATAGCCCGTGTGAATAAAACTTATGTTTGTGGCGGACGCGGCTTCCGTGCCGAATTCAGGATTAATAAACGTGAAAAATATAAACGCGATTATACTGAACACGACTGCGCCGATTGCGTTGTAGACAAAATGCACATACGATGCGGCGCGGGTGTTTCTGTTCGCGCCGATACTTGTGAGCATGGTTGTAAAGCAGGTGCCGACGTTCTGTCCCAGCACGATAAAAACAGCCGCGCTCCACGGAATCATGCCTGTGACTGCCATCGACTGCAAAATCCCGATTGAAGCCGTGCTGCTTTGAATTATTGCCGTGACGACAATGCCCACGAGCATGGCTAAAAGCGGATTATTCCCGAACGTGACAAATGCGTTTTGCACAACATCTAAGTCTGTCAGCGGCTTAACAGCGTCGGGCATTTGCGAAAGTCCGATGAACAGCACGCCGAAGCCCGCAAGCACCTCGCCTATGCTTTTGACGTTGCGCTTCTTTGAAAACAGCAGAATAAATGCTCCGACTGCCGCGAAAGCCGAGCCTAAGTAAACAGGCTTCAAAAAGCTCATCCACTCAACGCTCGAAACTAACCAGCTTGTCGTAGTGCTTCCGATGTTCGCACCCATTATTATTCCGACGATTTGCGTAAGGCTGATGATTCCCGCGTTCACGAAGCCTACCGCCATAACCGTAGTCGCTGTCGAGCTTTGTATAATCGCAGTAACTCCCGCACCGAACAGAACGCCTCTGAACCTGCTTTTCGACATTCTTCCGAGTAGCTGTTTCATCTTTGAGCCTGCACTCTTTTGCAGTGACGAGGACATTACGGTCATTCCGAACAGAAAAAGCCCTAAGCTCCCTAAAAAACTTATTATAATTCCCGCGTAATTCATATGTATGAAAAATCCTTTTTCTCTTTTTTATACTCTTTTGATAATTATATCTTTTTTATTTCAGTTTGTCAAATGTATTAACAAGTATTGACAAATGCAATATAATATGTTATACTATATTTGTATAAGCTGACGATTGGAGGTAATTGCCATGACAGTTAGAAATCAATTAAATACAATGGGCTTGGCGAATAAGCTGAGCACAAGCTCGAATAAGCTTTGGAAAACGTCCGATAAGCTTGCCTCCGGCTCGCGGATTAACCGTGCCGCCAACGACGCGGCAGGGCTTGCGATTGCAATGAAGATGACCTCGCAAATAGGTGGAACAGGGCAGGCGATTCGCAATGTTTCTGACGGCATGAGCCTTATTCGCACTGCGGAGGGTGCGCTCGGCGGAACTCAAACCATGCTCGGGCGTATGGAAATGCTCTCGCTTCAAGCGGCGAACGGAACTCTCAACGATACACAGCGCGGGTTTATTCAACAGGAAATAGACCAAATAAAGTCTGAAATAAACAGAGTTGCGAATTCGACAAACTTTAATAAAATCAATCTGCTTGACGGCTCGCTTTCGGAGAAAAATGGCGGCATAACTATGCAAATCGGTGCAGATGATGCCGCAGAGCAACGGCTCGATGTAAGCATAGAAGCTATGACTACAAGCGGACTTAAAATTTCCTCGGTTGACGTCACGACTGCTGACGGTGCGCTGAAGGCTATCAGCGAAATGGGGCGGGCAATCGGCATGGTTTCCGAGCAGAGAGCATACCTCGGCGCGACGCAGAACAGGCTCGAGCACACTGCGAACAATTTAATAAATTCTTCTTATAACCTCACCGCTTCAAAGTCGAGAATCAGCGATACAGACATGGCGGCTGAAATAATCGAAATGACGACACAGAAGATTCAACAGCAAGCGCAAATGGCTATGCTCGCTCACAAAATCAAAGAGCCCAAGGGAGTTTGGCAGCTGCTCAATCAAGGCGCGGCACCGCCTTTCATGGCTTAAAAACAAAACAGGCACTTCTGACAAAAAGAAGTGCCTATATTTTACCTTCAAAGGAGAAGTAAAAAATGAAAGAAATCCCTGCCTTTTCGGGTTTTTCGGAAAAAACAATAGACTTTATGTGGAATCTGCGCCTGAATAATAATAAGCCGTGGTTTGAAGCGCACAAGGAGGATTTTATCCGCGATTTTCAAACGCCCATGAAATCTCTCGGGCGCGAGGTTTTCGAGCGCGTAACAGCGAAGCATGACCGCGGCTTTATTCATAAGCTTTCGCGTGTTTATAAGGATGCCCGCCGCATAAGAGACGGCGAGCCTTACAGAGCGAACCTATGGTTTTCGATTGAAAAGCCTGCCGAGGAATGGACATCTACGCCTGTGTTCTGGTTTGAATTATCACCCGACGGCTGGAGCTACGGCTTAGGTTATTACAGCGCGAAAGCGGCAACAATGGCGAAATTCCGTGCAAGAATCGACAGCGACCCTAAAAAGTTCGAGAAGTTTATTGCGCCGCTTGAAAAGCAAGATGAATTTATTCTAAGCGGCGATGAATACGCCCGCCCAAAGCAAGCACCAACCGAAAAAACCGCCGCGTGGTACAACAAGAAAGGCTTCTCGCTGATTCACGAACAGAAAAATGGCAAAGAGCTTTTCTCTCGTGAGTTAGCGGACAGGCTTGTAAAAGGCTATGAATTTTTAATGCCGTTTTATGATTATTTTATTGAAACGGATTTAAAGTGAAAACATAAAAAATAAATTTAGGGAGAATGAAATAATTCTCCCTTTTGAATTGTATTACTGTCAGACGGCCGAATTTTATTCAAGGAGGCGATAAAGTGAACGATATAAGCGACAGCGTGCAAAAATACCGCAGTCTTGTTTTTAGGGTTGCGCTGGGCTATGTCCGTAATATTCATGACGCTGACGATGTTACGCAGAACGTGTTCGTGAAGCTAATGACCAAGGGCAAAACCTTTGACAGCGCGGAAGCCGAGAAAGCCTGGCTGATTCGCGTTGCTGTAAACGAGGCGAAGAACCTGCTCAAATCCGCGTGGTTCAGAAAAACAACCGCGCTTGACGAGAGCTTAGCTGTGCCCGAAAATCATGATTTGCACCTTTACGACTATGTGAAGAAGCTGAAACCCAAATACCGCACTGTGATTTATTTGCACTATTATGAAAAATACACAGCGAAGGAAATCGCAGTTATACTTAAAATGCCGCAGAATACTGTTTTAACGCAGTTGAAGCGGGCGAGAGAGCAATTAAAAACAATCATCGAAAAGGAGGATTTTGACTATGACAAACAGGACAAACAAGGAGAAAATTTATACGGATTTATTTGATATAGCGCCGCCGGGGAGTGACGAGGCTTTCGTTCGCAAGGTCAATCAAAAAGCAAACGGCAGACCGAGAACTGCCGCGTTCAAGCCGCTTTACGCGCTTACAGCTTTGATTTTGGTAATAGGAATCGCAGGTGCGGGGTTCGCACTGAACGGCTGGTTTATTCCCACCGCACCGCTTGGAAGCGGTTACGAAGTAGAGGTTGAGCCTGAAGCAATTGACACAGACCCCGAGCCGGACCCGGACTCGGTAATTATCACTTCAGTTTCCGACGCACCTCGCGTAATAACTATCGGCACATGGTACGATATGTATTACACGTCACAGCACGATAATGTTTATGACAATCCGTGGGTATACGATATTGAAGCCGCAGAAATGCAGCTTGCAAATATGCGCGCTATTGAAGAACGCTATAACATAAGGCTCGAATTCGTAAACTTAGGTTGGGGCGGTATTCAGGAAAGCATACAAAATTTGATGGAATGTGACGTTTACTTTGTTGATTTTTCATTCGGTGCACCGGTTGTTTTCAAAAATCTTGCGGCTTCGCTTGAATCGCTCGGACTTGAAAACACTGACGTATTCGGAGCAAATCAGGTTATGAGGAGCTTGAATCTCAGTCAACCGGAAACGTATTTGTTCGCTCCGTCGGCACTTCAAAGCGTACCTGTTTACCCCTTAGCGTTTAATTTAGACATGATTTTGGAAAAAGGGCTTGAAAACCCGCAGGACCTTTGGGACAGAGGCGAGTGGACGTGGGATGTGTGGCGTGAGTATTTAATCGCGCTGACTGTTCCCGAGGAGGACATCTACGGTTGGGGCGGCTACTGGACGAATATGCTTGAAAATCTGCTGTTCTCAAACGGCACGGCGATTGCGACTGAACCCGAAACAATTATGATGTCTCCCGAAGTACTTGAAACGTTTGAATTTTTCTACACGATTTATAATACTGACCGCACGGGACGCCCGCTGAATGAAACAAGCTGGCAAAAAAATAATGATTCGTATGTCCAAGGGAAAGCCGCTTTCTTTGTCGGAGCAGACTGGATTTTATCTGAACACGGCGCGGCGGAACTGCCGTTTGAAATTGGCGTAGTCCCGTGGCCCATAGGTCCGAGCGGTAACCAAGCGACAAACAGTCATAGCACAGCAGCTAATATAAATTGGTTCTTCATACCTGCAAACACAGAAAATCCAAGGTTAGTTTACGACGTAATGTTCGATTGGCATAACTGGTATGATTACGACCGCACTCTCGCCGAAGACCTTGAATGGTCGAGAGGGTGCTATATGAATGAGCGCAATTTCGATTACGCATACATGATGAGCCAAAACCTCGGTTTTGATTTGTGGTATACTGGCGGAGGCGGAATACATTTAATAGAATCTTTATTAAACGGTGAAATGACTGCCGCCGAGTTTGTTTCCGAAGCAGAGCCTTTAATTCAGCAAGCTCTTGACATTTATATGTTTAATAGCTATTAATAAAAATTAAACCGCGCTTTCAGCACTTCAACCGCCTGCTTTCCCTCGTCATGCCCCTCATCGTAAAGCGCAAGTAGCTTCTTAATATCCGTTCCCGCTCGCTCAACTGCGAGCGGGATTTGCGGTCTGATAATTATCGCCTTTCCCTCGCGTTCAAGCTGCTCGCAGAGCGCAAGCTGACGGTTATAAACCTCGTGCCTGTTCAGAATCGCATGAATTAAATTCGGGTATTTCCCGTAAAATAATTTCAAAATGCCTTTGAAGCGGAACGCACTTTTCTGATAACCCTCGTTGCGAGTCAGCACAACGACGTGAAACTCGTTGCCGTCCTCGATTGATTTTTCAATCGGAATCGGCGAGCTTACGCCGCCGTCGAGTAAAAGCTTTCCGCCGAGCTTCACGATTTTCGATGCAAGCGGAACCGAGCAGGACGCCACAGAAGCAGGGAAGCCCTGCGTAATTTCCTGCTTCTCGAACCAAAAGGTTTCGCCTGTGTTGCAGTCGATTGCACCTGTCAGGAAGCGAATATCTGTGCTCTCGAAAACCTCTCTGTCCCAAAAAATATGCTTATCCGGAATCGTCCCGAATATAAAATCATAACCGAACAGCGAGCCGTATCTGAGCAGATTTCGGCGGCTGACGTATTTTTTGTTGCCGACGTAATGCTCAACAATCTGCCTGTTGCGCCCGCGCTGTCCCGCGACGTATGTAAGCGCGTTCGCCGCACCTGCGCTGACTCCGGCGATGTACGGGAACATAATCCCCTCGTCCAAAAACGCCTCAAAAACGCCCGCGCTGTAAAACCCGCGCGTTCCGCCGCCCTCTAAAACTAAAGCAGTTTTAGGGGGGAGTATTTTTTTATGGGGTGAGCCTTTTATTATATCATGAGTAAAATTCATTTCGCACCTCGCTTAAATCAGTATAGCATATTTTCAGAAAGTTGGCAAGCGCGCAGAATTTGTGCAACCTACACAAACCAATATATATATATATATATATATATTGCACAATAGACATCAACCAATATTTGTGGTACAATTAAAGCACGAAAAAATTATTTGGAGGAAATCATGAAAAAAATTATCTCGGTTTTACTTATCGCGGCGATGTTCCTTTCGCTTCCCGTGGCGGCGTCCGCGTCGGACTTGACGACGGCAGACGCGTTGGCAATTTTGCGCGCGGTAGCAGGCATAACTACCTTGACAGCAGAACAGCAGACAAAATACGGCATAACAGACAATGTTTCTTCGGCAGACGCACTGCGCGTTTTAAGAACAGTAGCGGGGATTTCGGGAAATACTTATAATGAAATAGGCACTCTCGGCAGAGACGATAATTTTGTTCCGATAGAAAGACCTGCGGCAATTTCGGAAACGCCGCTCACAGCGGCATCTAAATCAGGAGATATTGTCCGCTTCGGCAAAAGCACAAGAGAAGAAGAAACAACTTGGATTGTGCTTGAAGTCAGAGACGGAAAAGCATTGCTCTTGTCTTATTATGCACCTGCGTCAACGAATAACGGAGTCATGGCGACAACATGGGCAGAAAGCGACTTCCGCACAATGCAGGCATTTCAGTCTGACTTTTATATAAACAGATTAGATATGGTTCACCTCATAAATGAAACATCGGTTTCTACTCCTAACAATGCTTGGTTTAAAACAAACGGCGGCGCAACTGTAACGGATAAATTATTTTTGCTTAGTGTAGAGGAAGTCGTGAAATACTTCGGTGACAGCGGTCAGCTCGGCAATCAGCCCGCTAACCAAACAGGAAGATTTGCAAGAATCACCGATGAATTTAACGAAAACAGAATAGCCACACAACAGCAAACTGCAACTCGAGGAGCTCCATGGTGGCTTCGCACGCCGGGCGACAGCGGCAGTAGCTTTGCATATGTAACTGATAAAGGCGAAATAATTATGTCGGGTGATACCGGTTCTGCGAACTTTAGAGTCCGCCCTGCTATGTGGGTAACTATAGAGTAATAGAATAAAAAACTAAAAAAAACCGAGCCGTTAAAGGCTCGGTTTTTGAATTTCTACTCATGTGCAATCGCCGACAGTGCGCTGATTTTTATGCTTCTTTGTGCAGGATATAAGCCCGCCAACATTCCGATAATTGTCGCGCCTGCGAGCCCTAAAAGCACGAGATACGGGGGAATAATCGAAATGCTGATTTTTTCATCGCCGCCGCTGTGCATGAACATTCCCATAAGTGCCTGCCCAAAGAAGTTGTTAATAATAAACGACAGCCCGTAGCTGAAAAGCACTCCCGCCGCACCGCCAAGGAAGCCGATTAGTGCGGCTTCTCCGAGGAACATCAAGCGGATTTTACCGATGTCACAGCCGAGAACCTTCATGATTCCGATTTCCTTTGTGCGTTCAATAATCGCCATTATCATCGTGTTAGTTATATTCATCGTCGCAACAAGCAGAGAAACCGCCGCCACAGCCGCGAGCAGCATTTGGATTGTGCCGATTTGCTGCATCATGTTCTCGCGCATTTCGTTGAAGGAGGAGGTTTGAAAGCCCATAGCTTTGATTTCAGCTTCAACAGCGGGGACGTTGTTCATGTCGTCAACCCTTACGCGGACATTGTTATATACACCGTTGAATTCCTCGTACCTGTTGTCGGGGTTGAGCTCGTTGTATGCCTTGATTAAACCTGCCATATAGCTTATGTCGATGAAGATTCCGTTCCGCGCTTCCCAGTCGGTGGGTGAAGCTTCGAGGATTCCTACCAAGTTTAACTCTTCGTCATATTCTAAGTTCGGCGCAGTTTTTGAACCGATAACCGAAAGGTCAGCCTGCCACCATTCGCCCATTGTCAGCGGGATTATCCGCAGCTCTTCCTTGAAATAATCATCAATCGGCATACTTAATATATCCCATGTGTCGGTTTCCTCGTCGTAGCCCCACTCCGACCAAAGGTACTCATTTTCATAAATATAGCTCTGGAGATAATCGCCCGCAAAAGGCCCCATAAGAATAGTTGTCGGCGGGTCGCCCTCCTGCTTAAAGCGTCCTTCTGTCAGGCGGAAGCCGAAGTTTTCGAGTTCGTCCATGTATACACCTATGAAGGGCGTATACATTAAAACCCAGCCGTCCGCAGTATACACAGCGATTTGAAATCCGCTTTGAAAGTTAGTGTAAAAAGGCGTAGCAGACATTACGTTATCCATGCTCATAAATGATTTTACTATGCTGTCGTCTAAGTCGGGCGGGACAATATCGTCGTCAGCGTCCCATCTGCCCCAGTTATAAACGTGAATCAGCGTTAAATCTGCCCACTCCGAAAGCATTTTCGTTATCTGTATGTTCATGCCGACTCTAAGTGAAAGCATGACTATAACTGCGCTCGTACCGATTAAAACACCGGAAACCGTCAGCAGTGTGCGTATTTTTCGCTTAGTCAAATTACGCAAACAGGTGCGGATAATATCTATGAATTTCATTGTGTTATTTCCTCTTTGGCTTCAGCGGACGCATTATCCGTTTTCATCTGCGATAAAAAGTAATCAATATCGTCGTCCTCATCTCTCGTTTTCTTCTTAGCGCGGATAACGACGAAGGTGATGATTCCGCCGACAAGAAGCACGCTTATGCTTACAATAAGAATAACTAACCAAACCGTGTCGGATTCTTCCTCAAACTCCCAATCATCTCCCCAGTTATCGCTCCACGGCGGGTCAACCCAGCCGCCGTCACTTGAAAAGGTCGCGTTGAGCGAATGGTAAACAGGGAACTCCTGCATTTCTTTATTTTCGTATGTAAGCTTTATGAACAGCTCCATGAAGCCCATTCCGTCGTCCCAAATGAAAACATCTCTGAACCTTACGCGTTCTTTCTTCTCGCCCGGCAAAACAGAACCGATATACGCCTGCCCGAATACGTTACCCTTTGCGTCTGTGAGCTCGGCGTTGACGTTGAGCATTTCTTCATTTCCGCCGTTAATCAGAGCGAATTCAATAGTAGTCATGTTGTTCCAAATCCATTCATGCCCGCCTACATCAGCAAAAGTAATGCGGTAATTCACCACCCGCAGCTCAAACGCACGGCTCACCTGCGACAGCGTTTCGTCCGCGCTCTCGCTGACAGCGTAAAAGGTCAGATTATAAATATCGGGGTCGTCGAACCTCAGTCGAAAAGACGTGTCAAAAGAGCTTCCGCCCGCCGGAATATTACCAACGAATTCACGCGCGAGCTCAACGCCCTGCTCGTCTAAAACATAAACCTCAACGTTATAAGCCGTGCCTCTGCCCGCGTTAACCAAAGTGAAAGGTATATTTGTCCTTACGCCTGTGTTCGTTTGCGCGGGAGTATTAATGCTTTGAATTCTTATCCCCGCCGCCCGCTCGTTGTCCTCGCCCGCTGTTACGTTGATTGAAAAGCTGCTGTTTATTGACCTTTTCGTGTTCGCCGCGTCTCTGTAGGTTATATTGAGACTGTAGCTGCGGCTGCCTGTTCTTCCAGTTACAGGGAACGAAAGCGTAAATGTTTCGCTGGAGTTTGATTTAATTTCGCTTATGTAAATCGAAGTGATTTCCTTACCGCCGTCGTCGTATAAAAACGCTTCAATTCCGCTAATAGCAGACGATGTCGGGTTAGTGAGGGAGAAGGACATATTCTCGCGTGAATCCAATTCACCGCGGAAAGGCGCAGAAAGATTTTGCAAGTTTAACAAGCCGCTGTCAGCTCTTGTCGGCTGTACGTTCACGGTTACATTTTTGCTGATAACATGGTTAATCCCCGCGGAATCCCTGTATTCAAGCGTAACAGTCAGCACTTGATTACCGACAGTGTCGATTCCCGATATTTTTACTGCTTCAGCTAAGGAAAAGCCCGCGTCCAAAGCTCCGATAAACTTACGAACTAATTGATTTGCACCGTGATTTACCGTTAACACCGCGCCGGTAATTTTATCACCGCCGGGGAATATATCAACGTTTAAATCAAATGCGTCCTCCGCGAAAACCTCATTTTGGATAACAATTAGATTTTCAAGCGTCGGCGGTGCAGCCGACGAGCCGAACGCACTTACGGGGATATTTTTGCTCACGGTTTGCGATGTGCCGCTGCTGTTTACGTATGTAAGTGTGACAACGAGCGGCGTATTATCCGCCGTGTTGAGCGCAGTTACATCTAAGGAAAAAGGAAAACCCTTATCTGTAGCGTTGACCACGTTCAGATACTCGCGCGCTAATTGTGTGCTTCCTCTGTTTATAGTCAGCTCAGCATTTGTGACTTTTTCAGTGACGAATATTTCGCCCGAGATATTTAAGCCGTTAACCTTTATGTTTTCGAGAAGAGGTGCCGAAGCCGAAGCCGTACTGTCAGTGACCTCAACAGGTACGCTGAACGTCCGCGAGCCTGACATCATTCCTGTGTCCTCGTCCATATAAGAATAGCTGATTGTGTAAGTAATATCCTGCCGTCTCGCGGCATTATCGGGGACTTTGAAGGTAAAGCGATAGCTTCTGTTTGCCGCGATAGATGACGGCACATTAATATCGCTTGCTGTTAAAACTAAATCGCTGTTGTCCATGCTGACAAGCGTAAAAATATCAACAAGAAAGCTTGCGTCGAAGACGTTTATAACAATATCAAAGCTCTGCCCCCTCGTAACTCGCCGCGTATCAGTCGTTGAAGAAGCCGAACGCCTGATTTCAGGCACGGTATCAAAAGCGGCTGCAGGTATAATACCGGCAGCGTTAATCGCTAATATGACTGTCAACAGCGTAAGTAATAATTTTTTCATCGTTTTTTGAATCCTTTCTTATATCTGATATGATTTCGCCGTCTTTAAGCTGTATTATTCTGTCGGCGTAAGAGGCAATATCTCTGTCGTGCGTAACTAAAACGAGCGTTCGTTTATTTTTTCGGCTCATCGTAACCATGAGCTCCATGACCTCTATAGTTGTCCGTGAGTCAAGGTTTCCGGTCGGCTCGTCCGCGAAGACTATTTTCGGGCGTGCGGCGAAAGCTCTCGCGATTCCCACCCTCTGCTGCTGACCGCCGGACATCTGCGTCGGTTTATGCTTAACGCGCTTCGAGAGCCCCACCATCGCCAGCATTAAATAAGCGATTTTATCCCGCTTTTTCTTTTTCACACCTCTGAATATAAGCGGCATTGCGACGTTTTCAAGTGCGGTGATTCCGTGAAGTAAATTATACGATTGAAACACGAAGCCGACGTTTTTCTGGCGGAATCGGGTGATTCGCTTCTCGTTCATTTTTTCAATGCGCTGATTGTCAATCAGAATTTCGCCGCGGGTAGGCTTTTCGAGCCCCGCAAGCATATTCAAAAGCGTAGACTTACCCGAGCCCGAGGTTCCGAGAATACAACAAATCTCGCCTTCCTCAATGGAAAACGAAACATCGTTCAGCGCGACTACCTTTTCAGAGCCGACTTTGTATATTTTTATAAGGTTCTTGACCGTTATCATCGCACTCATAGAATAAAACTCCGTTACTAAAAATATTCCGCTACTTATAATACAATTTGAAACCCCAAAAAGTTGCTTTTATGTCAAAATATTTCAATATTTATATAATATCACAAAATAAAACGAGAAATGTTAATGATTTATTAACATTTCTACGGTTTTACATTATTCTTGACACGAGCGCAAATATATGGTAAAATATAGTATTGCTTCGAGCTCGAATTTTAAGGAGATAATTTATGGCACATGATGTTTTTATAAGCCACTCGTCAAAGGATAAAATAGCGGCTGACGCTATTTGTCACGCGTTAGAGCGCAACGGCGTTAAATGCTGGATAGCCCCGAGGGACGTAAGACCCGGCGTTGAATACGCCGAGGAGCTTATGAACGGGGTTGAAAATTGCAAAATTTTCCTGCTTATATTCTCGAAGGACTCCAACGATTCAGGGCCTGTGGCGAAGGAAGTGGAAAGTGCGTTCAGATACGGCAAAACCGTAATCCCTTTCCGCATAGAAGACGTCGCCATGCGCAAGAGCCTTGAATATTATCTCTCGAATTTGCATTGGCTTGACGCTTTCCCCGATGACAAGGAATTCGATTCGCTCGTCAGAGCCGTGAAAAACTCGCTCGGGATTTCTTCAACGCCCTCGCCCGAAGCCGCGCCTGCACCTGTACCCGAATATCCTCAACAAAATGCGCCCGTGCAAGCTCCTGCAAAAAAGCCGTCAAAAGGCTTAATAATCGGCATAGCGGGCGCGATAATCACGATTGTCGTCGCGGCGTTAGTAATGACTCTGCTTACAGTTTTAGACAATAATTCTTCAAACGGCGGCAACAGAAGCGGCGGAGCTGTAGTCGACAGCGATATTGTCGGCGTATGGGATTTGATAGATTGCACTGTATTTGAAAGAGCGGACGGCTCGTTCTATGACCCGTGGGGCGACGAGCAGCCAACCGTTGAATTTAAAAACGACGGGACGTTTTCACTGACTAACATCAGCGAGCCTTATTCGGGGACATACGCAATCAGCGGAAATAAAATAACCTTCATCGCGCTCGGTGATGTTTGGACTTCCGAATTTACTATAAGCAGAAATACGCTGACTTTTGTTACCGATTATAACGGCGTAGAGTTCACGGAGGTATTTGAGCGGGTGAGGTAAGTAAGCAGAATGATATTAAAAAGTCAGAACTTGCAATGCAGGTTCTGACTTTTTGTTTAAATTTTATCAATCAACCCTGCGACAAGCCTTAGAATATTCAGCGCATCAGCGGTGTTAATAACGCCATCGTTATTAGTATCATATCTTACTCTCTGTTCCGGCGTCAGAGTTTCTATCCCTGCAACATAACGCAGAATATTCAATGCGTCTGCGGTGGTGAACGTTTCAAGTTTTGGAAGAGGTGCAGGGGTCGGAGGAGGCGGGGTTTCATCAGGGGCGGACGGATTGCCTATGCCGGTCGGTGGACGAGACGGAGGATTTGGAAGCATATGGTGATAAGAATATCCCCCGCAATAAGTTATATGACTCACTGACATACAGTCTTTTTTAAGGCAACCGTAGCAAGGCGTATTCCATGTCAAATTGTATTGACACATATTACAAGTTTGAGCATTTCCTCTATATATAAGAATTGCACTTTCTATAATATCCCGCAAGTCATAATCAGAGTGATGTTCAAGCATAACACTGCCATCATCAGATGCTATTTTCGTCCAATCTACAGATGTAAAGTCAAAAACAAAGCTTGTTCCCTGCTCCGGATTAAAAGTAACAACAATACTACCGCCAAAATTAAATTTAATGTCAGCCGCCGGTGCTTCTTTAAATTCAATTCTGAGTTCCACCGCATTTCTGAATATACCTCTTGTCAGATTCCGTTTAGGGGCGGAAGGATGAGGAGTTTGAACAGACCAAACATATTCTCTTCTATAATCCTGTACATGAGACCAGGGACCTAAAGTATAACTAAACTCGCCAAGGTCAAGTTCAAAATAAATCGCCACGACATCGCTCGTTATTGACGCAGGAGCATTGTCTTCGCTCATATTTGTTACGACAGCATAATAATATGAATCATGCGTTCCCGTTGTTGACGGCATAAGGCTTGAGCTTGTCGCGTCCTCGATTGCTTTCCCACCTGTGTTGCTGTTCACAATATTGCTGTACCACTGATAAGTCAGTGTGCCGCTGTCGGTTACGTGGGCTTCTACAGTGAGCGAGGACGGGGTTGCGTTTCTGTAGTAAACTGCGCTTTCGGGTTGTACGGTTATAATCGGGGTTTGCGAAAGTGTTGTGGTTATATCAGTTGCAGTTGTAGACGGAATTATTGCAAAAATCATAACAACCGCAACAAATATAGCTAAAATACGTTTCTTCATACTCACTTCACCTCTTCATACGTCTTCTCAAAAATATCCCTGCGGATAATATACGCGTCGTTGCCGTCGTCCGAGCGCACTGCGAGCATATCGCCCGCCTTGCCGTACATATAGCCCTCGGGGTTCCATGCAGTGAAAACCTTCGTGTTTTTGATGAGCGGCTTTGCGCGGATATGCACCTCACCCTTCGCTGTGCATGATTTTGCGTAGTTGATAATTTCAAGTGACTCGCCCGTGTATTTATTCTTCACTGTCGGCGAATAGTCGTAATCCTTCTCAAATTCCTCGTCAGTCAGCTCGTAGCTGTTCGCCCACTTCTCGGCTTTAATGGGATAAACCTCGCCGAGCGGACCAATCATGAAATAAATATCCTCGCCTGCCTGCGCCTCGGTGTCGCCCTCAAGCGTGCGTATAATCATCGGCGTTCCTTTTTCAAGCATATCGGTTGACATAACAAAACCGAGCGGCAGTCTTTTCTTCTTATACTTTTTCATTTTCGCAACATCTAAACCATGATTCGCGGAATCAATTATATCATAGCTGTCGAAATATTCGGCAATCCGCTTATCCATGAACGACTCGATTTCCTGTTCAAATCCGTTCTTGCGGATAAAACCGCCCGCCTTGTGAACGTGTCCGCCGCCCGAGCCCACGCCTTCGGTTATAAATGAAGTGAACTCGCTCGCCATGACCGAGCGCGAACAGCTTCTCACCGACAGCTTATATCCGTCCGAAAGCTCGTTATAAACGACGCAGACGTCTATACCGCTTACTTGTAACGCAAGGTCGCTGATGAAGCCCAAAATATTAGGGTCGCAGGGCGCAGAATGAAAAATCGCATACTTAATATCATGATTCGCGCTGTGGTTGGCGAGAGCTGCTCCGGCAATACCGAGCTCGGCTAAAGTGAGGTTATTATTACGCAGACTGCGAATTAAATTTGCATCGAATTGCAAATTATCGCGGGCGTCCTTATCGAGCGGGTGCGAAATTTCTTCAAGGCTGTTCGTGTCGGTGTAAAGCCCGTAATAGAGCGCGGTCGCAACGTTTGGATACTCGTTGAAGCTGAAGCCCTCCTGCCGCGCTAAGTCCCAAACTAAAGTAGCACAGCTCCCGAGCTGCGAAATTACACCGAAAGCAACATCGTTGACCTGCACATGATGGTCGATGACCGCAGCTGTCTCGGCTTCTATTTTTTCGGCGTTGCGCTCACCGTACTGGCAGTCAACCAAAACGAGCGTCTTTACAGCAGTTTTCTCTTCGGGCTTTATGTATTCAATCGGCACTGAAAGCTTCGTAATCATTTCAAGCAGGTTCGGTTTAGTAATTTCGAGGTTGCCCGAATAGATGATTTTTGAGTCTTTCCCGTGCGCTTTAAGGTATGTATACACCGCGAACGCCGACGCGATTGTGTCGGCGTCGGGTATGTTATGGCATTGAATCACTATGCCGTCGTGTTTTAATAAATCTGATAGCTTAAACATAATTTCGTCACTCCCTTATAAAAAATATCGTACACTAAACGAGCGCGTTTGTCAATACCTTTCACCAAAATCCCGAGCCGACATAAAATAGATTAAAATGAACTTTAGGAGGACAAATCTATGCAAATGACCGGCACTGTTTTAAGTATCGGGCCGAGAACGCTGACTGTACGGAACGAGGAGAGCGGCGAAGCGATTATAGTTAACTTCAACAACCCGCGCGCATTCAACGTCGGAGACCGCGTCAGAGTTACATACACAGGAATCATGACCATGAGCGAGCCCCCGCAAATCACCGCAACAAACATACAGCTTGCCCCCGCCGCACCGCCCTTCAGACCGCCGCACGGCGGATTTCAGCCCCCTCCGCCCGGTGGATTTCAACCGCAACCCCCGCGCCCACCCGCGTTCACGCCTATTCCGCGCGAAATAAGAGCGCAGGTAATCCGCAGGGAGAACAACTTCCTCATCGTGCGAAACACTGCAAACAATCAGATTCTGCGCGCTGACACCCGCGACGCAAGATTCTTCTGCGTAGGCAGATTCGTGACGATTAGGTTTAACTCGATTTTACCGGGACTGCCGCCGCGCATGGACGTAATAGACGTGCTTCCGATTTGCTGAGAAAATCAAAACTATCCGGCGCAACCGCAAGGTTGCGCCGGTTTTGTTGACAGCTTTATTTTTTTGTGGTAAAATAAATTATAAAAAGAAATTTCATCAGTAGGAGAAGAAAAGGAGGATTAAATAATATGGAGCGGTGGTTCAATAAAGAAATATACGATGCCTTTTCCAAATCAACGTCTAATCTTTATAAAAAGGGTAGTATTAAAAGTTTAATAAAAAATTTGCAAGAAAAACAAGATAAAAATATCGCTGAAATTTTTTTGATAAATCAAAAAGAAAATAGGACATATAATGATATAAAAAGGGCGATAGAGTTAATAGAGGAGGTAAAAAGGGATTCGCTTTATGAAAATGTAGAATATGATATAAAATCCGCCTTAAATGAAATATATGATATATTTAATATAGAATTAATTAAGTTTCCCGAATATGTTGAAGAACAAAGATTATTGAAAAAACAATATGAAAGAGAATGTGAACGACAGAGAATAAAAGATGAAAGACAAAGAATAAAAATAAAAAAGCAGAAAAGAAAAGAAGCGATAAGAACTTTTATGCGGATTATAGCGTGCCTTTTAGCGATAGTTGCTTTCTTTATACTTTATAGTACTTATGAATATGAACATGAAACAAGAGAAATAAATGGTCAGCATATAGTGATAAGAGATTCACTTAAAGACGGCAGTATAAACATTATGCTATTTTCTATGAATATAATAAATATAGCTCCTTTTTTAGCTATATTCTTCACACCAAAAGAATATAGAGGATTGAGAAAATTATTTTTGTGTATAGGTATTTTGCTCTTTTTAATAATGCTTGGTTCGTGTTATCAATTTGAAGATGAGTTTTCCGGTGGAGGAATTTCGGCGTTTTTATGTGTTTCATTAGTTTCAAAAATAATTGCATTTCTCTTCCCCAAAGAATAGATTATACAATTTTCTTAAATCATATTAGAGTTTAATTTAAACCAACTTCAAAACCGCCAGTACAATCAGCACTGCTCCTCCGAGCCATGAGAAGCCTGCTTTTGAATTGTCTGCTGTTTTGTTGCCGATAAGACTGCCGAGCGTAATCGCAAGAATCCCGACTGCAAGCGCGAGTGCGATGATTAGCGGCTTGTTCGCGCCGCCGAGCGCGGTTCCTATTCCTGCCGCGAGCCCGTCAAGCGACAGCGCGATTGAAAGCGAAACGGCTTCAGCAGGGCTTAAAACCTTTGAGCGGTCTTCGTCCGCATCTTCGGGATTCGCGTAAATATTCAGAATGAAATTAATGTTAAGCAGCTTGAATTTCAGCTGCCCGTTAATGCTTTTGTTCCGCCTTTTTATGAAGCTTTTAACCGCGTTGTCAAGCAGTTTTACAAGCCCTAAGAAAAATAAAATAAAAAAGCAGAGAATCCCCGCTGTTTCCTCACTTAAAAAGCCGCGGAAAAAATTTCCCGCGAACAGCGAAACGGCTAAAAAAGCGGCGGAAACCGCGCTTATAACCATGACGGAGGAAAAAGGAATTATAATTTTTTTCGCGCCGTATGCAAAGGAGGACGCGAAAGCGTCGGCGGAAACTGCAAAAACAAGCAATAACGCCTGTGTAAAGTCAAAAAGCATGATAAAACCTCTCTGTTCATAAGCATTTTATGACAGAGAGGTTAGAATTGACAATTTGTGCGCCATATGCTATAATATTTAAAAAGGAGAATTGATATGGGTTTTTTAAAAGGATTGCTTATATTTGTTTTGAATATCACTGTGTTTGTTATAGCCGTGAGGTTTATAACGCTTTTTCTTGAAAGAATCGGAGTTTTCAAGGCGATGGAACGAGTTTTCGGTAAGCGTGAAAATAACAGCCAAATTCATGATTTAAATGATTACGAAGTGCGTGACGCTGATAAATCGGACAGCGAAAACGACGACAATATCGGATAACCCTTAACATAATCTTTAACCTGCGCGGGGTATTTTGCCACCCGCGCTTTTATTTTGTCCATAAGCTCAAGGTTCACGAACTCTACAAGCTCCGACAGCGGCAATTCATTCACTGTTTTGCACAGCGGCGAAACGGTAATTACAATCAGCTCCCCAAGCTTCATTGCGCGGAAGGGCCAAAGCTTGCAGTCAAAGGGTCTGCTCATGCCGAGCCGACAGCCGTTTTTTCCTAAAGCAGGGCAGAGGTGCAAGCCTTTTTCGTCGTAATTAATTTTAAAAACACGCTGATTATTAACAATATCGAAAGCATACTGCCCGCTTATTAAAGCCGCCAACTCGTCACCGATTATCGGCACTTCCCAAATTTCGCTCTCGTAAAATCCACAGCAGAGCCTACATTCGGCGCAATCAGCTTCCGTTAAAATTCGATTAAGCATAGCTTCACCTGCTCGGCTTTTAAAGCGACCTCGCGCTTTTCACCGCTTTGCATATTTTTGAGAACAGCGCTCCCGCTTTCGATTTCGTTGCTTCCGAGCACCATAGAAAATCTTGCGCCGAGCTTGTCGGCGTACTTCATCTGCGCGCCGAGCCCGCGCCCCGCAAGGTCAAGCTCTGCCCAAAAGCCCTGCTCGCGCAGTTCTTTTACAAGCTTCACTGCGGTTGTTTCTGCTTCCGCGTCAAGCGCGGCGATGTATAAATCGCAGGCTTTCGCCGGCTCGAAGTCAAGCCCCTGCGCCTGCATGACTAAAATAAGCCGCTCTAAACCCATTCCGAAGCCGAGTCCGGTAATTTTTCCGCCGCCGATTTCTTCAATCAAGCCGTCGTAACGTCCGCCCGCGCAGAATGTATCCTGCGCGCCTAAGGAATCGGACTTAAACTCGAAAACCGTGTTAGTATAATAGTCAAGCCCGCGCACAAGCCGCGGATTCTCAACGAACGCAACGCCGAGCGTTTCAAGCGCGGACTTAACCGCACCGAAATGCACTTCGCAGTCGCCGCATAAATACTTTGTAATGACAGGCGCGCTTTTATTTATTTCGCGGCAGGAGTCGTTCTTGCAATCAAGAAGCCGCAGAGGATTGCGCTCTAATCGCTCGTTGCAAAGATTGCACATTTGCTGTTGCTTGTAAAAAGCAATCAGCTCTTTTTTATACTCGCCGCGGCACTCAGCGCAACCGATACTGTTGATTTCAAGGCGCGCGCCTTTGATTCCGAGCCGCGTGAAAACATCGTTTGCAAGGCAGATTACCTCCGCATCGGCGAGAGGCTTTGTCGTGCCGTAAATTTCCACGCCGAACTGCCTGTGCTCGCGCAAACGCCCGCTCTGCGGTGCTTCGTAGCGGAAGCAGCTTGTATAATAGAATAATTTTAACGGCAACGCCTGCCCCGTCAGCCCGTGCTCAATCGCCGCGCGTGCCGCGCCTGCAGTGCCTTCGGGCTTGAGAGTGATGCTCCTGCCTTTTTTATCCTCAAAAGTATACATTTCTTTTTGCACAACGTCGGTTGTTCCGCCGATTCCGCGCTGAAAGAGCTCGGTATGCTCGAAGGTGGGCGTGCGGATTTCCTTACAGCCGTAGCTTTCCGCAACGGCTTTCGTGATTTTTTCAACCGTGTGCCATTTGTATATGTCGGCAGGAAGCTTATCCTCGGTGCCGCGCGGAGCGCGTGTGATTAGTGACATTAAAATCGTTCTCCTTTTCGCTTGTAGGGAACTGCATTTCGGCGTTTTCTATTGAAACCGCCATGCGTTCCGTAAAAAATTTAAGAAAGTATGTTTCTCAACGGAACGGATAAATCCGTTCCCTACATTATAAAATACAAAACGCCGCACGAAGCTGCACGGCGTTAAAAAGACTCGGAAATGTTCAAGGCTTTAACCTCTCGCTATTTCTCTCCAGTCCAAATCTCCGCGCTCAAGCGCGTGTATTAACGCTTCGCCTGTGGCTATGTTTGTAGCGACAGGAATATTGCGCACATCGCAGACTCTAAGTATATTTATGTCATTAGGCTCGTCGGCTCTCGCGCTAATCGGGTCACGGAAGAAGAAAAGAATATCAACCTCATCGCAGGAAATCAGCGATATAATCTGCTCCGCGCCGCCCCGCGAGCCGCTTAGATACTTTTGAATCTGCAAGCCGGTGATTTCACCCACGAGCTTGCCGGTGGTTCCGGTTGCGCAAAGACTGTGCCGCGATAAAATGCCGCTGTATGCTATGCAGAACTGAACCATCAGTTCTTTTTTTGAGTCATGAGCGATTAACGCTATATTCATATAATTTCCCACTTTCAAAAAGTCATAAAAACATTATAACATAAAACTGTTTTCCCGTCAACTGTTTTTTGTATATATTTTACAAATTTTAGGCACCTGTTAATCTTGCGACCTTTTCATCGTCCCAGCGTTTCCAAGGAGAGATAATCAAGCCGTTTTCGTCTATGTCCGGCTCGTAGGCATCGTAGAAGTACGAGTCGATAATATTCCGCACTAAGTTGCGGCTGAACTCGCTGTTTTCAAGTATAACCGCGAAAGCTATTTCGGGAGCGTGCTCGGGATAATAGCCCATGATTACAGAGTTGTACGTATCGTCTACAGCTTGCGGTGTGCCTGTCTTTGTCGCCGCGACGCCCGGCAGATAAACAAACTGCGACGAGCCGCCAACAGGCCATGTAATAAAGTCAGCAACAGAAACCATGCCGTCATGAGTCGCCGCCCAAACGTCGGGGCGGTCAGTGCCGAACGTGCTTACAATCTGTGGCTCGGTTTCATATACAAGCTCGGAGAAGTCGTAGTTCCAAACCGAATCAATCAAATAAGGTCTGTATCTTACGCCGTGATTCGCGATTGTTGCGGCGGCGACTGCAAGGTGCAATGGTGTAACGAGCGTTTCGGATTGCCCGATTGCCGCCTGAATAGTATCGCCCGCGGTCAGCGGGTGCCCCATTAAAAGCTCGTAAATATCGGGCGTAGTCATTCTGCCTGCAGGCCCGCCTGTTTCAAGTCCTAAGCTCACGCCGATTCCAAGCGCGTGCGTGGTTTCGACAAGCGCGTCAATCCCCATTCGTCTGCCTATGTCATAATAGTAGATGTTACATGATACGCGTAACGCCCCAATCACGTTCAAAGAGCCGTGACCGCCGCGGTTGTGGCAGTGCGGCTGATAATCGGGGAAAAACCTGTATGTCCCGCCACAGGAAACAGCCGAGTGACGGTCAACGATGTTGTTGTACAATCCCGCAACCGACGTAACTGTCTTGAACGCCGAGCCGGGGCGGTAAAGTCCCGAAGTTGCGCGGTTGAGCAGAGGTGTTAAATCCGCATTCAGCACCGCTTCGTAATTTAAAACATAGTCATTTATATCATAGTTGGGATAAGTTGCCAAGCCTAAAACCTTGCCTGTCTTGACTTCAATCACAGCGACCGCGCCGCCCTCGGTGTTGAGTCCGCGCTGATTGAAGGACTCGTCGCTGTAGGTTTGGTCAAGCGTGCGAAGCCAGTAAATATGATTTTCAAGCATTACCTGCAAATCCTGTTGAAACCTGCTGTCTATTGTCAGTCGGACGCTGTTGCCCGGGCGCGCGGAAACGCTGACCTCGTCCGAAACTGCAACTCCCTGCATATTCCGCACAATAGTGCGCGTGCCGTTTTCACCGCGCAGAATACTTTCCATCGCGTACTCAATTCCTGTTTTGCCGATAGTGTCGTTTAAGCTATAGCCCTGCTCGCGCATTTCCGCGAATTCCTCAGCCGATATGCGCCCGATTGCACCTCTTGTATGCGCCATTACATCGCCGTTTAAATAAACCCGCATAGGCTCTTCAATTATATCAACGCCGGGCAGGCTCATGCTTCTTTCTTTTAAAGCGACAAGTGCATCAAAAGAAATGTCTTCAGCGAGCGTAAATCTGTTCGCAAAAGAAAAGTCGCGCAGGCGCATTTCATAACGTACACCCGCGACAGCGCGCGCAATTTCCGCGTCATAATCGCCGCTCACGCCATAATTATCGAACATAGCTTTCATGCAGTTTTCGACAGAAGCGTCAATATTAACGCCGATGTTTCTTTTAAAGCTTTCGATTTCATTCTCCTGCACATCTAAAAACTCAAACGGCGCAGTCATTGAAATAGGCACGCTGTCGAGCCACGCTTCATCGTATTCTTTGAGAAGAATAAGCGTCCTTCGTATTACCTCGTTTTCCTCGCCGAAAGGGAAGAAGGCACGCTGAATAATTACCTTGTGGACTGTCTGGTTTGAGTTTAAAAGTCTACCCTCTGAATCGACTATCTGCCCCCGCGCCGCCTGAACAGACTGGTTAGCCGTGAAGCTGCGCTGAGTCTGCGCGGAATAATATTCACCGTCAACTATTTGTATTCTCATGAGCGTAGCCACGCCGATAAATCCGAAAACCAGCATTACCCCAATTAATACTGTGAATCGGATTACAAAGTTTAATTTATCAAGCTTTTTATCGCCGGGGAGCTTAGGAAGATTGAGAAGGTTCATTTGTATCTCCCGTTTTTGGTTTATATTTGTCGGACACGGGCGCCATGTATGGCGTCACTGCCTCGTTTTCCTTTTCGCTGAGCCTCACAAAAATCACGCGAGTCAGCAAAAACACAGCAGGCGACAGTATAATCGCCGATAAATACGACGGAATAATGTAAATTACAAGGACGATTCCCGAGTTCGGCTCGTCCCAAATTAAATACTTGAAGAAAAATTCCATGAACGCCATGATTATGCAGGTCACTGTTACGAGCCACAGGTGATTCACTAAGTTCGGGCGAATAAGATTCATCACGAGAAGGGAAGCGGCAAGCGCGCAGGGCATAAGCCATACGCTCGACATTCCGAAAAGATTCCCGCAAGCCGTGTCAAGCATAAGTCCGCAGAACGCGCCGAAAAGTGCGCTGCCTATTTCCCGCTCGAACATGGAAACAGCGATTGCAAGCGGAATCATGAACAGCGGCTGCCACCGCGAAAAAAATCCGCCCGTCATAAGCATATAAAAAAATAACAGCATTAAAAAGTAAAAAGCCCAGCGCGAAAGCGTTCTTTTGTCGATATTACGATACCGATTAAACTTCCTTGTTCCAAATCCGTAGCTCTCCCTCACGGCATCACCCCCTGACCCTCAAAAGCGGTGATTACGAACACGTCGGTAACTCTCATTACGTCCTCCGACGGCTCGACAAGCGCGTGAAAAGAAAGCCCGTTGTCAGCGGGGAACACCTCTGTTACCGTGCCTACGATTAAACCCGCGGGATACACGCTTCCACCCGAGGTAACGGCGACGTCGCCTGCTTTTATACCGCTGTTTGTTTCGATATACTGCATAAGGCAAAGACGGTCAGCAGAGTAAAGAAAGTCGTTTTCGATGATTCCGACAACTCCCGACGGCGTTTTTACACCTATGTTTACTTCGGTTGATAAAACAGTTCTGACTCTTGAATAAGTAGGCGCGACCTCCGAAATGATTCCGACGAGCCCTATGTCGGTGATAACGGGGTCGTCGGTTTTTATTCCGTGGTTTGAGCCTCTGTTAATCGTGAAGTTCCCCGAAATGCTCATAGCCTCGCGCGCAATAACAGACGCAGGCAGTGAGAGCGAAATATCCTCACGCTCTGCTGTAATCCCAAGCATTTCATAGAGACGGTGATTTTCTTCTATTAAAGCGTCTTTATCCATTATGAGCGCGTGCATTTCTGAAATTTGGCGGCGGAGCTCTTCGTTTTCTTCCTTGTATTTGTTTGCATTTATCAGCTTGTCGAGCGTTCCGCTGACCCAGTTTGAAATAGAAGTCGCCGCGTATGAAAAGGGTCGTGTTACGGTTTGCAGTACAGCTTCGGGGAAGTTAGCAGTGCCCGCGTTCACCGCGGCATGAAGCATAAGCCCGAAAAGCAGTGCGAAAACGCAAAGCAGGACTTTAAACCTGACACTTTTTATGAAGTCTTTCAGTTTTCACCACCCCTGACGAACAATTGACAATTAACAATTGACAATGTACAATTAATTTTCGATTGGAATAATATCTAATATAATAAGCTCGGGAGGATTAAAAATACGCGGAACGAACGGCGTGGATTCAAGCCCTAAGCCGCGGCTTACAAGCATTGCTCGTTCATTATAAGTATAAAAACCGGAGGTGTATTTGGGGAAAAGCCCCTGCCCGGGCGAGTACAAGCCGTTTAAAATATTCGGCAGCCGCCATTGCCCGCCGTGCGCGTGACCCGCGAGCATTAAATCGAAATAATACTCCGAAACCTGCGGGAAGCGTTCGGGCTTATGTAAAAGAAACAGCGTGAATAATTCTTCGTTTATCTCCGAAAAAGCGCGTTCAAGCTGGATTTCAAAGTTATTCTTCCCGACATGAGGGTCGTCAGTTCCGACAATATTGAGCAATTGACCGTTAATTTCGATTACTTCATGCCTGCCGTCTAAAATTACAACGCCGTACTCGCGGAATATGTCCTTGATTTCATTGATTTTATTCCGCTTAAATTCATGATTCCCGCTCACATAGAAGCAGGGGTATCTGTCCGCAATGCCTTCAAGCAGCTCAATCGTGCCGGTGTGCGATATTTTATCATCGGCAATATCGCCGACCATTACAATAACATCGGGATTCGCTTCAACGATTGCAGTAATCAGCACGATTTGCTCTTCACCGTAGCTACAGCTGTGCAGGTCTGCGATAAATGCGATTCTGACGGGCTCTTCAAGCTTATCAGTTTCAAAAGTATAGTAATTAACTTCAAGCTTATGGTCTACCGAAATAAACAGAAAGACGCCGGTAAGAATTATTAATCCGGCTAAAATAATATATAATTTCCTGTGTTTAAATCTTTTTTTAATACCTTGTATCATCTTCGTTCAAGACATCTAATAATTTGTCAATGTTTTCAAGCACCTTGCCTGTGCCTTCTGCAACGCAGTCAATCGGGCGTTCCGCGATTTTAACAGGCATACCTGTTTCTGCGTGAAGCAGTAAGTCCAAGCCTTTAAGATTCGCGCCGCCGCCCGCAAGCATAATCCCCATGTCGATAATATCCGAAGCAAGCTCAGGCGGGGTTTTTTCAAGCGTGACCTTTACAGCCTCGACAACATGGCTAAGCGGCTCGTTGAGAGCTTCGCGGATTTCCTCGCTTGTGACGGTTATATTTTCGGGCAAGCCGTTGAGCAGATTACGCCCTTTTATATCCATGACAGGCTCGTTGTCGGAAAGCGGATAAGCCGAGCCTATGCCGATTTTAAGGTTTTCAGCTGTGCGCTCGCCTATGAGCAGATTGTATTTTTTCTTGATATAGTTAATGATAGACGAATCAAACTCGTCGCCTGCGACTCTGACAGACTTCGACGTTACAATCCCGCCGAGCGAAATCACCGCGACCTCTGTTGTGCCGCCGCCTATGTCAACTATCATGCTGCCTGTGGGCTCCGCGACGGGAAGCCCTGCGCCGATTGCCGCCGCCATAGGTTCTTCTATGATTGAAACGCGCTTCGCGCCTGCGTTCTGCGTAGCTTCTTTAACTGCGCGCCGTTCAACGGCAGTTACGCCCGACGGTATGCAGATAATAACCCGCGGACGCGCGAAGGAACGCCCTTTCATGGCCTTTTTGATAAACGCCTGCAGCATACTCGTAGTCATGTCGAAGTCGGCGATTACGCCGTCCTTGAGCGGACGAACCGCCACGATTGAACCGGGGGTTCTGCCTATTACGTCCTTTGCTTCCTGACCTACGTAGCGCACTCTGTCGTGCTTAATGTCAACAGCCACCACGCTCGGCTCGCGGATAATCACGCCCTTGCCTCTCATATAAACTAAGGTGTTCGCTGTTCCTAAGTCAATTCCGATGTCTTTTGAAAACATTTTTCGTCCTCACTTTTTGTTCTTGTCTTAATAGTATAACACGATTTGGAAAATCTTACAACATAAATTTACTAAAAATTTTATTTTTTTCCTGTAGAGCCGAAGCCGCCCTCGCCGCGCCCTGTCTCTGTAAGGTCTTGTTCGAGCGTGAACTGTGCCGCACACACAAAAATAATCAAGAGCTGCGCGATTCTGTCGCCGTTCTTTACCGTAAAAGGCTCACCGCTGTGATTAATCAACAGCATACCCATCTCGCCGCGATAATCCGAATCGATAACGCCTACGCCGTTCGCGAGCGAAATTCCGCGCTTTCCGAGCGAGCTCCGCGCGAACATAAGCCCGACGTGCCCTGCAGGGATTTCCACTGCGAGCCCCGTGGGGATTAGCCTTCGCTCGCCGTGTTCAATGACAATTTCCGCGTCAATACAAGCACACAAGTCCGCGCCCGCGCTCCCCGAGGTCGCGCGGAAAGGGAGCTGTGCACCTTCGTGCAGTTTTTTGGTCTTTATGAACATTTTTATTCTCCTTGCTGTTGTAATAATTTATAAACGGTTTCCAATGCCTCGTCTGCCGCTGACGGATAATCGGGCGTGAGCGTTGAGTCCGTCTTGCTTTCGTCGGGTCTGCTGATATAACTTCCCGATATGCCGAAATGCAGTTTTGCGTTCGGCGTTTCAAAATAGAGCATACCCGCATAAAACGGAATCGGCTGACCGCTTGCTTCGCCTACTATTTTTCCGAGCCCGTTATCGCTGATTACTGCTGCCAAAATCGTTGCCGCGCTGTAAGTTCTTGTTGAAGTTAGGACGTAAATATCTCCTGAAAACGTTAAATCATCGAATTTATCATTTTTTATTCTTGATTCATTTAAATGCCAAAAAACAGGACCGTATCTGGCTTTGAAGCTACTGTCGGCATAATGCTCAATATCTAAGTACCGCATAAACTCGGTGATAACGCATTTGAAGCCGCCGCCGTTCTTGCGTAAATCCACAACAACTGTTTGCAGTTCATTTTCTTTAACCTCTGTGAAGAATTCTTCCAGCGTTTCGCAGAAAATATCATTGTATTTACAATTTGTAAGCGTGAAAATCCCGACGCTGTTTTCTTTGTCGATTTCGTAAAACACAAACGAATCATCTTCATCATCATCTTTCGGCACTTCCCACTCGGAAAAGCTGTATTCTTTTGAAATAATCTCACCGCCCGGTGTTTCAAAAACCACAATAATCTGCTCCGAAACCTCGGCATTCAAAAACATCAAAAAATGCCGCCAACGGACTGCGTGAGAAAATAAATAATCCGCATATGCTTCAAGCTCAACCGGAAATTGCTCTTTGAATGTCCGCTCTAAGTCTTCAACCGGAATACCTGCGATGCTTATAACAGCACTCCCTTCAAATTCACCGCGAGCGAAATACAACACACCGTCTGTAAAGCGGTAATAAGAGGACTGCAGGTAATAATCCTGTGGGTCTATATAGACTCCTACATTTGTATGAGAATCGCCGAAAACCGCTAAAATCCGCGCCGCCGCCTGCCAAAGTTGCAAAACAGTTACTTGCTCGGAAAAATTTTCTTTTTCTGTGCGGCTCTGCTCAAGTACGGCTTCGGGGATTCCGCGTAAAGCGGCAGGGTGACGGCTTTTTAAGTATCTGAGTATGTAATCAATATCCGCGATGGCTTCCTCTCTCGTAAGCAGATGAGATAATTCGAGAGTAGGCTCGGGGTCTGAAACCGTGCCGCGGTGAGGGTCGAATAAAAAGCTGTAGATGTGAAGCATTCCGCCCAGCGCGACGAATACAATTCCTGCGACAAGAAGCAAGGCGCAGATTGAAATTATTTCTTTCTTTTTTGTAAGCTTCATTTATTGTACAATCCTCTCGTGAAAGTCGGACGCGCAATGCGCGCCCCTACATCGGGCTTTTCACCCGCGGAAAACCGCAGAACGCAGAAGTCTGCAGGAGCTTTGTCGTAATCGCTCAAAACAAGCGGAACGGGATTCAAAATCTCGCTCTCGCCAAGCCTGCAATAAGTGCGGAATTTAATCCCGAGTCTGTCTGTGAGCGAGTTACAGCCGCTTTTCCCGCAGTGCTTATCGTCGCGAACAGGACAACGGCGGCAAATCATCAGCGGCAAATGCCCGTAAGCCATGATTCCTACCGGCGAGCCGCCAGGCGCAATATGCTTCATGCTTTTAAAAGGCAGCTCAACTGAAAAAATGCTGTCTGCCAAACCCATTTCTTCGTACTGCTTCAGCGCAATGCTGTTTGTGATGTTGAGGCGGAAGCCGCCATGCGCGGAAAGTCCTGCGCTTTTTATAAGCTCGATATGCCCCAAGCTATGCGCCAGCGCGCCTTTGAAGCCTGCTTCTTTTAATTTTCGCAGTTCTTCGGCGATTCGCGGCTCATTCCCGCCGAGAAACACGGGCGGAACGGCGATAATTTGTTGTTTTTCTTGTGTTTTTTCGTTTAAAAACTCCATCGGCGCGTATATGTACTTGAACGCGCTTGTAGCTAAAGCCGCCGAAAGCTGTTCTTTTGTTGTGATTTCTGCCCTGTATTTCATGACAGCCAATGAATGAACGCAGTTTTGTCCGTGCAGTTATAACCGCAGTTCTCGTAAAACCGCAGTGTCGCTTCGTCTTTTCTGCTTGTCATGAGCATGATTTTGTAGCAGTTATGGGCAATTGCGATTTCTTTCGCGTAATCTAAAACCGCTTTCCCGTAACCTTTTTTGCGTGCGTCGGGGTGGGTGACGACGTTTTCGATTAAGGCATATGGACGCGCGTTTCTTGTTAAATTCGGCACGATGAGCAGAACACAAGTAGCGACAGCAACCACCCCGCCCTTCGGGCACCCCTCCACGGAGGGGAATTTATCTTCGATTAACAGCACATGATGATTTTTGTCGGATAAAATCTCCTCCCAAATTGCAGAGCTACGCTCGTTAACTTCGGGAATCGGGTCGACTTCAAGGTGCTTGTAAAGCTCAAGCAGAGCAGGGAGGTCGAGTTTCTGCGCTTCTCTTTTTGTCATATTTTTGTCCTTTAGAACAACGGCGCGAAAACCTGCAAAAGCGAGCAGAGCAGTCTTCGTCCGAACGGCGTATTTTCTATTTGCTCCCATGTAACCATGCGGGATTGCGCTAATGAATTCTCGAAAGATGATTTCGCTTGCAAAACAGCCTTTGAGCCGTAAAGCCAGACGCCGTTTTCAAAATGCAGATAAAAGCTGCGGTAATCGAAGTTCGCTGTGCCGACGATTGCCTTCTCGTCGTCGGAAATTATGGTTTTGTTGTGGATAAACCCGGGCGTGAATTCGTAGATTTCAACACCCGCCTCGATTAAATCCTTGTAATTCGACTGTGTCATGTAATAAATCAGCTTTTTGTCGGGTGTGCCGGGGGTGATGATTTTCACGTCGATTCCGCTTTTCGCCGCACGAATCAGCGCGCTTGTAACGTTTTGGTCGATGATTAAATAAGGCGCGTTGATATAAACGTACTTAGTTGCATTCGAGATTATATTAATGTACGCGCTCTCGCAGATGAGGTCTTGAATCAGCGGCTCGTCCGAAAAAGGAATCACGTAGCCGTCGTGATTTGCTTTGAAATCAACCATGTAATCGGCGTACCTCGGCGGTTCGTCCGTCGTGAAGGTCCACATTTGCAAAAACATGACAGTCACGCGGTTTACCGCGTCGCCGCGCAGCATAATTCCGCTGTCCTGCCAATGACCTAAGCGGTCGTTAATGCCGATGTCCTCGTCAGCTATGTTTATTCCGCCTGTGAAAGCGGCTTTCCCGTCTATAATGCAGATTTTCCTGTGGTCGCGGTAGTTGAGAAATTTGTCGAGCGACGGCTTGTACGGGTTGAACACCGCGACAGTGAAGCCGAGCTTACGTAATTCCTGCTGAAACGCGGGCGAAACGCCGCTCATTGCCGAGCCCATATCGTCGTAAAGCACGCGGATTTCAACGCCGTTACTCGCTTTTTCAGCTAAAATATGTTTAATCGTCTCCCACATTTCGCCTTCGTTTATGATGAAATACTCGATGAAAATGAATTTTTTTGCTTTCTTTAATTCAAAGACAAGCTTGTCAAAAAAGATGTTTCCGGGCGATAAATACTCAGTTTCAGTAAACTCAAAAATATCCGTGCAGGAGCACTTCATGATATAATAAGCCTCGCGGATTATATTCGGATTCTTGACGAAAAGACGGGAGAGAAGCTCGTTATTCGCGGTGAAAAAGTCAGTCGCGCTATTGTAAGCGAGCGTGAGCTTTCGCGTGTTTTTTTTGTTGAGGTGCGTGCGCCCGAACATAATATAAAAAAGCGCGCCCGCAACAGGAATCAGAAGCACAGGGACAATCCACGCAATTTTGAACATCGGGTTGTTGTTTCTGCTGATTATACCTATTACAATGATGATGTTCGCGAGCGAGAACAAAACGACAAATGGCAGAAAAAGCCTGTATAAAAAAATGGCGGCAAGAACTATCAGCGCGATTTCAAAAAACATCAGCGCGCTGACAACAAAAGCTCTGCTCGTCAGTAAATTTAAGATTCTTTTCATTAGTTTCTATGCCTGTTCTTGTTGATTATCTATGGGTGTTAAAATAAAAGTGAATAGTTTTTATATCCTCTGTTGTAAGAAACCCTTCATCATAAGCCTTGCAAAGACTATAAAATTGTCCGTCATTCCAAACCATTATGCTTCGACTACCCTCAAAATTATAACCTGCAATCTCCGCTTCCCAAAACCCTGCTGTGCGTGTATAAGCATCTTCTATAATTAAAGTTACACTATCACTGTAAGTTCCGAAATAACGAAAAATTAAAACACCATCAATGCTAAAGCCCTCTTCGGGAAGAAGGTGAACAGGCGTCCTTTCAAGCAATTGTTCTATCCGGTCAGCTTTGATTCTCAATTCCATTTCTTGCGATAAAGGCTCGAGCGGTTCGGGGAGAGGCGGGATAGGCGCAAGCTCAGCGAGCCCTGCCAAGCCCTCTAAAATTTTAAGTGCGTCTGCTGTAGTTATATTATTTTGGTCTAAATCAAGCTGCCATGCGCGTTCAGCGGACATTCGCTGAAGCCCCGCAACGTGCCGCAGAATATCCAACGCGTCGTTCGTGGTCGCGGTCATAATGCCTGTCATGCAAACTAATGCAATTATTTTTCTCATGTCTTTTTCCTTTTCGTCCGCGGCTTTAACCGCAATTTCCGCAAAGCCCTTGCTCTTCTTTGCCGCGCGTAATTTATAATCACAAACTCATAAATTTTCAAAATATCCCGCGCCATGTTCGCTGAACCCGAATTAATTACCGAGCTTCGCGTGGATTCGCCGAATTCGGCGAGCTTATCTTTCGGCAAATCGCGGAGCTTTTGCAAAAGCGCGTACATTTCGTCGCCGTTGCTGAAGCCGTAGCCGCTCACGCCGTCTACGACTTGTCCCGCGTTCAGCTCGTCCTTAATATGCAAAACAGGCAGCTTCATGCACATCGCTTCAAGCATCGAAATCGAATGATTTTCGGTGAGCGAAGCGGTCACATAAGCGTCGCAAGCCGCATAATAAGGCGGCAAGTCCGCGTGCTCGACCTTTCCGGCGAGAGTAATAGTATCGCAGGCGTTTAAGCTTTTAATTTCATCTGTGTGCTGTTCATAGTAAGGCCCGTCACCGATAATCAGCAGCTTTAAGCCGTCCTCGCGCTTCACGCGCTTTGCCCAGCTTTCAATCAGCCACGAAATATTTTTTTCCTTGCCGAGCCGCCCACAGAAGCAAAAAACAAAGTCGCTGTCGGTAAAGCCGAATCTTTCGCGAAGAGCTTTTCTTGCACTCGCTTCTATGAGTGCGGGGTTGAAAATGTCCGTTTCTGCGGTGTTGGGGATTACATTGACGCTCTTTTTTACGCCGCATTTCTTGAAAAACTCTCCGACTTTTTTAGAAGGTCCAATCAGCGCGCCTGCTTGATTCGCGAGAACCTTTGCATATTTATGCGTAGCGGCGGTAATGAATTTACAGAAATACCTGTTCGCAACGTAATAAATATAATCGTCGTACATGGTGTGCAGCGTGTACACAAGCGGGATTTTCAAAATTTTCGCAATCAGCATACCCGACATACCTATGCCGAATTCGTTGTGAATATGGATTAAATCGGGCTTAAAAGCCCGAAGAAATTTTACTCTTTTCGGGCTTATGGGTGAAGCGGCGTCGTAGTTGTAAATTCTGCGGATTTTAACCGCGGGGCAGTACATAACGCCGCTGTCTATTTCGTGCTTTTTAACGTTTGAATCGGCTGTAACGATTAAAACCCTATGACCGAGCCTTTCGAGCCCTTCTTTAAGCGTTTTTACGTGCGTGACTACGCCGTTAATAACGGGGAGATACGTTTCGGTAAAAAGAGCAATTCTCATAAAACTCACCATGATTCGACAGAATTAAACGAGAATATGTTAGAATTACGAAGTCTCGTTTCCTTTATGTTCTCCCGTTATCATGAATATAACCCACTCGGCAATATTTGAAGCATGGTCGCCGATTCTTTCAAGGTATTTCGCAACCATAAGCAAATCGAGCGCCTGCTCGCCGTTGTCAGGATTCGCGTGAATCAACGCGGTTAAATCGTTTCTGATTTTTCTGAACAGGTCGTCAACCACGTCGTCATGCACAAGCACAGACTTCGCAAGCTCTAAGTCGCGGTTTACGAAGGAATCAATGCTTTCTGTGAGCATTTTTTTCGTTGCAACCGCCATTTTTGCAATGTCCTCGGGTTGTTTAATATACGATTTGTCGGCGAGATACTTTGAAATTTCGGCGATGTCCTCGGCTTGGTCAGCGATTCTCTCCATGTCTGTAATCATTTTGAGCGCGGCAGAAATAATCCGCAGGTCTCCCGCAACAGGCTGATGGCGCAGAAGCAGCTCAAAGCAGAGCGTTTCAATATGCTTTTCCTGCTTATCGCTGAGTCTTTCGTCCGCCTTAACCGTTCCCGCGAGCTCGACGTTCTGCGTGAGCAACGCCTCAACAGCGGCGGAAATCGAGTGAACAATGTTCGTGCTCATGTCGATTAGCTTGCTGTTTAATTCCTTTAACTGCTCGTCAAATATATTTCTCATAATATCTGTCTCCCTTTTAAATTAATGATAGTTACTTATGATTATACTACACTTTTTCGCTGAGGTCAATTATTTTTTATAATAATATTTAAAGTTGACTTTAAATTGTTTATGTGATAGAATGATTATAAGTATAAAGTATTATACGTGGAGGTATCTGCAAAAATGAAAACAATATTCGTTGTTGACGATAACGACGTTAATTTATTAACCGCCGAGAGCTCGCTCGCTAAGCATTACCGCGTGTTTACGCTGCCTTCTGCTGCGGCTATGCTTGAGCTGCTTGAGGAAATTATACCCGATTTAATCCTTTTAGATATACTTATGCCGGGGACAAACGGCTTTGACGCTATGAAAATGCTCAGAGCGGACGCACGCTACGACGGAATCCCTGTTATATTTTTAACAAGCAGAAACGACTCAACAACAGAAGCGCTCGGCTTTGAAATGGGTGCGTCTGACTTTATCAGCAAGCCTTTTTCGGAGCCCGTTTTACTTAATCGCATAAAATTTCACCTCAAAATAGAAGATATAATCCGCAAAAGAACCGAAAACCTCAAAAAGCTCAGAGACAGCATTGTCGGAACCTTGGCGAATGTGGTGGAAAAGCGCGATACAATGACAGGTGAGCATATCGAGCGGACAACAAGATACATAAAAATGCTCATGGTGGCAATGAAAGAACGCGGAGTTTATTCAGAGGAAATGAAGGGCTGGGACTTGGAAACCGTCGCTTCCTCCGCGCGCCTGCACGACGTAGGTAAAATCGTTATACCCGATTCAATACTCAACAAGCCCGGGAAGTTAGAGCCGGAGGAGTTCGACGTGATTAAGACCCACCCGCTTGAGGGTGAAAAAATTATCGGCGAAATTCAAAGAGATTCGGGAGATGAGGCCTTCCTTCAAAGCGCGAAGCTTTTCGCGCTGTATCACCATGAACGCTGGGACGGCAAGGGTTATCCTTACGCCTTAAAAGGCGAGGAAATTCCTCTTTACGGGCGGATTATGGCGATTGTTGACGTTTATGACGCGCTCACCTCTGACCGCCCTTACAAAAAAGCCTTCACACATGAGGACTCCATAAAAATCATAACAGAAAGCAAGGGGAGCCACTTCGACCCGCAAATTACCGATGTTTTTCTTGAAATAAGTGACAAATTCGCGGAGGAAGCATTATGTCTATAATTCGTTCGTATGCCTTTAGAATGTTTAACGGCCGCCTGCTTTATGTACAGGTGCTTTTTGTCGTAATTGCGTTTGCGATTATGGTTGCGGCGAGCTATATGTTCGGGGCAAATCTCGAGCGAATGCATTTAGAGCGGGAAGCGGAGGATATGTTTACCAATGTGGAATCCCGAATTAATTCTAATTTGCAGGAGCTGGAGACTATGCTTAGCATGGTATCCGAAACTATACGCGGAATGTTGCTGCGCGGAGCTGATTTAGACGAGATAAAGGATTATATGGTGTTCACAACTGATTACGCGCTCAAATCGGGGGAAATAATAGGGTTCATTTCGGTGTTTGCATATTTTGATATTTTTGACGGGTTTGGATATAACGGGGCATATCCCGATTTAGACTGGACGACAATACCGGGGTTTGTATCGCAGGAACGCCCGTGGTATTTAAAAGCTGATAAATCAAGCGGCGAAACAGTAATGACCGACCCGTATTTGGATATGGCGTCGGCGGAAGATATTACGTTACTCACTTTTTCATATGCGCGCCCCATATTTGACTATGACGGCAACCGTATGGCTATTATTTGTATTGATGTTGCATTAGACAGAATCTATGAATTCGCTTCCATGAATCAAGGTCAGAGAAAGAGCTACTGGATGTTATTTGACTCCGGTATGCATTTTTTGGCACACCCGAATGAAGCTTTTTTAGGTGTGCATTTAAGTGAACTCGGGGAGGAACACGCTGAATTAGTCCGAATTATTGAAAGCGATGAAAGCGTTTCGGGGCACAGAATACGAACCTATACGGGAGAAACAAACATAATATCCGGCAGAGAGCTTGAAAACGGCTGGTTTATGGGGGTTGCTTCCCCTATGGATAATTATTACGAGAATTTACGGACGATGATGATTTTTCTCAGCTCGCTGGGGCTTCTGCTCTCTGCGCTGCTGAGCTTAATTCTTGTGCGTATCGTTGCTTCACGCAACAGGGCAGAGGAGCGCAATCGGATTATGCTTGATTCCTCGCCGCTCTGTATCGGCTTCTGGAATAAAAACTACGAGTTCATGGATTGTAATAAAACGTCCTTGACTTTCTTTGGCGTTAAAGATAAGCACGAGTATAAGGCGCGGCTCGTCGAGCTAATCCCCGAGTATCAGCCGGACGGTATGCTGTCGTTTGAAAAAAAGGATATTATTTTGCAAAAGGCGTTTGACGAAGGTTTTTATCGCCTTGAGTGGCTGAACCGCACGTTAGACGGTGAGCCTGCTCCTGTTGATTTAACAATGGTTCGCGTAAGATACAAGAACGATTACGTCGTTGTTGCATATATGCGCGATTTGCGCGATGAAAAGAAGATGGAAAAGAAGGTTGCGGAGCACGGCACACTGCTCACAGCAGTAAATAACATAGCCGCCGAGCTTTTACCTGTAGGTGAGGAGGACGCTTCCGAAGATTCACTCGAAAAAAGCTTAGAGCATATCGGCAGATGTGTTGACGGCGACCGCGTGCTGATGTGGCGCGGCACAGACAATGAAACGCTTATTCAGCGGAGCTTATGGATGAGTGATTACGGCGCGACTATGCCCGGACTGCCCGCCGATTTCGAGCTTCCGTATTCATTAGTTCCGGAGTGGATAGGCTCCTTCAGACAGGGCAAGTACATAAACGGCCCTGTTTCAAAGCTGAACAGCAATATGCGCGCCATGCTGAGCCCGCTCGGCGTAGTTTCGGTTTTAATTATTCCTTTGTATTTGAACGAGAAGTTCTGGGGAATCTTCACGATTGACAACTGCCGCGTGGAGCGTGTCTTCTCGGAGGAGGAGACAGGGATTCTTAAATCGGCGGGGTTAATGATGATGCACGCGCTGAACCGAAGCGAAATGTTAGAAAAAATCAATGAGGAATATACTAAAAAAGAAGAATTAGCGCACTGGTATCACTCGATTCTTGACGAAATTCCGCTGCCTATTTCCGTTACTGACGAGAAAATGAACTGGACGTTTATAAACCGTGCGGTTGAAAACTTCTTAGGTATGAAGCGCAAGGACTTAATCGGCTGGCAGTGCAGTACCTGGGGCTCGGAAATATGCAACACGCACAAATGCGGCATAGCCTGCCTTAAACGCGGGGAAAAGCAGACATTCTTCTCGCAGTTCGGGCGTTCGTACAAGGTCAACTCGGAAATGCTCAAGGACTTGAACGGCGAAGCTTCCGGCTTTATCGAAATCGTTCAGGATATAACCGAGACCGAATCGCTGTTTAAAAAGCAAGCCGAAGCCGAAGCGGCAAGCAACGCGAAGTCGGCGTTCTTAGCGACGGTAAGCCATGAAATCCGCACGCCTATGAACACTATTCTCGGTATTGCGGAAATACAGCTTCAAAACGACAAGCACCCGCCCGAGGTTGACGAAGCGTTCAATCAGATTTGCGACTCGGGAGACTTACTGCTGAATATTATCAACGATATTTTAGACGTGTCGAAGATTGAGGCGGGTAAGCTTGATATAGTACCGGTTAAATACGACATTCCAAGCTTGATTAATGACAACGCGCAGTTAAATTATCTGCGCTACGAAAGCAAGCCGATTAAATTTAAAATCAACCTTGCGCCTGATACGCCGCAGGAGCTGTTCGGTGATGAATTCAGAATCAAGCAAATACTTAATAACCTGCTTTCAAACGCATTTAAGTACACTGACGAGGGCGAGGTTGAGCTGTCTGTTTTCGTTGCTCCGCTTGATAATCAAAGCGACATCGAAGCAGAAAAATTCGATACGACGCTTATAATCCGAGTTAAAGACACAGGCGTCGGCATGACGGAGCAGCAGATAAATATTCTGTTTGATGAATTCACCCGCTTTACCGAAAAGCGCACTGCAATCGGCACAGGGCTCGGCATGAGCATTACAAAGCGGCTCGTAGACATGATGAACGGTACTATAAAAGTCGAAAGTGAGCCAGACAAAGGCTCGGTCTTTGAGGTATCACTGCCTCAGAAGCGCACAAGCGAAGCCCTCTGTGGCGAAGAGCTTTCCGAAAGGTTCAAAAACTTTAGCTTTAAGAGCAGAGAAAGGCTTAAAAAGGCACAAATCACCCGCGAGTATATGCCTTACGGCAGTGTTTTGATTGTAGATGATATGATTATGAATCTGCAGGTTGCAAAGGGCATGATGTCGCCCTATTCGCTTAAAATCGAAACCGTCATGAGCGGAATCGAAGCAGTTGAAATAATCAAGTCCGGTAAGAAATACGATATAATTTTCATGGACCACATGATGCCTGTCATGAACGGCATTGAAGCGACCAAGGAAATCCGCGGGCTCGGCTACAAGGAGCCGATTGTCGCGCTGACCGCGAACGCGCTCGCGGGGCAGGAAGAAATGTTCCTGCAAAACGGCTTTGACGGATTTATTTCAAAGCCGATAGATTCGCGCGAGCTTAACACGATTCTGAACGACTTTATCCGTAACAGAAAACCGCGCGAAATCGTAGAAGCGGCGCGCCTTGAGCAAAGCGAAAGAGAGAGAACGGAAGCGTCACGCCTGCCGTCTGTTGACAATAAGTTTGATATTCCCGACTTAGGCAAATACTTTGCCAAGGACGCCGAAAGCGCAGTAGCCGTGCTTGAAAAGCTGTTGCCTGTAATCATTTCCGAGATGGCGAACAGCGAAGACATGGATTTGTATGTAACCACAGTTCACGGCATGAAGAGCTCACTCGCGAACATAGGCGAGCGCGAGCTGTCGGGCGCGGCGCTGAAGTTAGAGCAGGCGGGAATAGCGCGCAATAATAAGCTCATATCCGACAAAACTCCTATGTTTATCACTGTGCTCAAGTCTCTGATTGAGAAGTTCAAGCCCGAAGACGAGAAGGCTTCCGATTCTGTTACAGACGAGGACAAAGCTTTTCTGCGCGGGAAGCTAAGAGAAATCAAATCCGTATGCGAGCGGCTTGACAAGAAAAGGGCGAAGGAGCTTTTGGGTGAAATTAAACAAAAAGCACGCACGAGCGCGTTAAATATCGCATTAGACGACATAGAGGTGCATTTACTGCACAGCGCGTTCAAAAAAGCCGCCGCAGTAGCGGAGGAAGCAGGGAAATCGTTATGAAGAAATTAATTTTATCAGCTTTGGCGTTAATGCTTCTGCTCGCGTTTACAGCTTGTGGTGGGTATTCCAACGCAGGGCTCGACGCCCTCGACGAGCCGAATTACGAAGAACCGCTTATTGAGCGTGAGCCCGAGGCGGAAGAGGTAGAATATAATATTCTGAAGCCTGTGACTAACGGGAACGAAGTTGATTTTCTGATTCTCAGCGACGGGTTAGAGTGGTATGAATACAGCCAATCTTATGACACACACGGCGTCTTAATTTTAGAGCTTAGCGGGGAGCTTACAGCAGAAAAACTCTATACGCATGATAATGCTTTGGGGGTTTACAACCCCGACAATGGCATGGTTGTAATTTCCGCTTTGGATGTATCAGAAAACGATGTTTTATTTACTCTTGTTTTCGACGGCACAGGAACTTGGACTTTAACAGGTGACGGCGGTTTGTTTGAAACCATTGGAACTATCAGCGGGAAAATAGACGGCGGAGAGCCCGAAATGTTCAATGAAGAGCTTATCCGCTTTGGGGATATTGAGCGCGACGAAGCTTTGCTTTTAGCGAGGCAGGCTTATGATTTTTTCCTTGAAATGCAAGAAGATTTCGACGGCGCAATCGCTCGGATTATAGCGCAGGAAGACGGTTATACAGCCAATGAGCGTTTAGTAAGTATGTTTGATGACAGGTTTTATGTGATTAACATACTTGATATCGCTGTTTCTGACGGCGAAAACATGGATTTCCTTTACGGCAAGCCCGAGTTTCTCCGCGAAGTCTATATACGCTTCGAGCTGAACGACCACAGACTGCATTACATTGCATTTCGGTTTTTAAAGGAATTGGCAGAAGATGATTGGGAGATTATTTCGGTATCTCCCGTGTGATGAAGGTTTAAATTAAAAAAGCGGGGTTTTCACCCCGCTTTTCTACTGCATATTAATCCCGAGACTCACGCCGAGCGCAGTGTTCACCTGATGCATTGACGAGCCGTCGAGCTCGCCCATGCGTTCCTTCAGGCGTTTTTTGTCGAGCGTCCGCACCTGCTCCAAAAGCACCACCGAGTCCTTCGCAAGCCCGCAGTTCTGCGAGTTAAGGGCTATATGAGTCGGAAGCTTTGATTTTTCCTTTTGGCTGGTGATTGCCGCCGCTATGACGGTGGGGCTGTGCTTGTTCCCGACATCGTTCTGCACGATTAATACAGGTCTCATGCCGCCTTGCTCTGAGCCTACGACAGGGCTCAAATCGGCATAATAAATTTCGCCGCGTTTAATGTACATGATTTGTTTCCTTTCCGTGATTTTCGATATACCCAATCCTTGAATTTCTTCTATGTAGTATATCCTTGGTTTTATTATGAAACGTCATGACAGGTTTTATTCAACTTAATTGCCATACTTCATTTTATTATTTTTGTCGAATATTGTGCATTGACGAATTTTCCTTTTTCTGTTATTATTAATACAGCTTGTAACGAAAGGGCAGAAATATTATGGCTAAAAAAGAAAAAAAGAAAATAATAAAGAAAAAAATCGCGATTTTAAAGGAATTCAGAGATTTTATCTCGCGCGGGAACGTAATGGACTTGGCGGTCGGTGTAATCATCGGCTCGGCGTTTACGGCGATTGTGAACTCTGTAGCTAAGGATATAATCACGCCTTTAATCGGAATATTAATAGGCGGGATAGACTTTTCGTCGCTGAAATTCATTCTGCCGAGCGTCTACCCCGACGCAGAAAAGCCCGTCTTCGCTTACGGCGTGTTTATTCAAGCTATAATTAACTTTTTCATAATCGCTGTCTGCGTGTTCATAATTGTGAAATTCATGAACACATTAAGAAGTAAAATCGAGCAGGAAAAAAAAGAAGAAGAAAAAGCAGAACCCGCGAAAACCGCTGATGTTCTGCTTTTAGAGGAAATTCGCGACTTACTTAAAACTCAAATAAAACAACAAGGAGAGAACGAAAATGAACTTGATTAAAGTTGAAAACTACGAAGAAATGAGCCGCGCCGCCGCTGATTTATTCTTAGCGCAGGTAAAGGAAAAGCCCGCGAGTGTGCTGGGTTTAGCGACGGGCTCGTCGCCTGTCGGGCTGTACAAGCTACTCGCGGGGGCGAACGCCGACTTCTCGCAGGCGAAGTCCGTAAACCTTGATGAATACTGCGGCTTGAGCGCGGACAATCCGCAAAGCTATCGTTATTTTATGACCGAGAACTTGTTCAAGCATATAAACATTAACCAAGCGAATACCCACGTTCCCGACGGCATGGCGGCGAATCCCGACGCAGAAGCCGAGAGGTACGAAGAACTTATTGAAAAGCTCGGCGGAATTGACCTGCAGCTGCTCGGAATGGGGCATAACGGGCATATCGGCTTCAACGAGCCGGACGAGGAATTCGCCGCTGCGACGCACCGCGTCTACTTAGCCGAGCAGACGATAAAAGCAAATTCGCGGTTTTTCGCAAGCCCCGAGGAAGTCCCGACCAGCGCGATAACAATGGGCATAAAAACGATTATGCAGGCGCGGAAAATCGTAGTGATTGCGAGCGGAAGTGAAAAGACGAATATCCTTAAAAAAGCTCTCTACGGCACGATTACGCCGCGCGTACCCGCGTCGGTATTGCAATTGCATCAGAATCTGACGGTTATTACGGATTGTTTTGAATAAAGGAGGGGCTTATGAAGAAGAAATTTTCTATTTTTCTTGCAATTGCGATAATTTTTTCATTACCGGTGTTTGCTTCTGCTTCGGACACGTTCACAACGGAGGACGCGCTGATAATTTTGAGAGCAGTGGCAGGGCTGACTGAACTCAATGAAGCGCAGATGGCGAAATATGATTTCAACAACGACAGTAATATTACAACCGCAAACGCACTTTTTGTCTTGCAAGTTGTCGCCGGAATCAAAGAAGCTCCCGAACCCGAACCCGAGCTCCCGCCGCCTTTAGAGCCGTTATCACCGCAAGCCGAACAGACAATAAGAGAAAATTATGCACGAGGGTACAATCGACCGGAAATAATCGCTTCCGATGTGAGAATAGGCGGATATTTCGGAACATATAATGGTTATGAGGTTGTAACAATTGGAGTTAAACCGAGAGAAGACGGAGAACCGACTCCGATTGTTAGTTATTTTTGGTCAAGAGAAATAAAAGGAATTAGAATAGAATTACCATCCGGGATTCAAACACATAAGAATTCATCTTTTATTGATTTATGGAGTGCTCATAATCAACGATTAATCAGCGATGATGATTTACTGCTTGTCAATTATTACTACAATCTTTGGGTTGAGAATTTATAATAAAAAACCGCGGCGGGCATTTAATGCCCGCCGCTAAGTATGTTTGGTTTTTGTGATTTACACTGTAATCATCACCATAAGACATTAATCCACGGCAGTGAATTAAATGCCTCGTCATTTGTTATGAGCGTTAAATTTTCAATTGACGCTTGAGCCGCTAACATTCTGTCGAAAGGGTCACGGTGCGACCAATCGAAACTGCTTGCAAAATGAGCGTGTTTTTCGCTGATAGGTAGTGTCAAGACATTTAATATTTCAACGAAATTGAAATAATCCTTTGCAATATCATCAAAATCGGGCAGCTTCCCCATACGGTGCTTATTTTTGATTTCATATGCACTAACAGCAGAAAGATAGATTTGCACATTCATATCTTCTATTGTTTTAGCAGCTTTTTCGCTGAGTTTCGAGCTACCGCGCAGAGCCCAAAGGAAAGTATGCGTATCAAGAAGATATTTTACAGTCCCCATGCTTGAAGCTCCTCCTCAGGTAACGGGTCAAAAAAACTTTCTGGTACTTCTGCACCCTTTGCAAAGCCGAGAGGGCGTTTTGCTGATTTTGGTTGCTCCTGTATAATATCTTCCGCAGGTACAATAATAACCTGCACTTTTCTGTCACGGAGCATAGGCGGAATTTCAAAAATACCGCTTAATTCAGCACTTCCTATTGTTTTACTGATATATTCCATTTTTATTACCCTCCTTCTTATCAGGGAGCACATTTGCTTATAAATCTATTATATCATAAGAAAACCTGAATTGCAATAAATATTTTTACAAAAAAACCGCGGCGGGCATTTTAATGCCCGCCGCTAAGTATCTTCGGTTTTTTGATTTACACTGTAAATTCCTTGATTTCCGCGAGCAGCTCGTCGCAGTTGTCATAATGAATTTTGACTGTTACGTCTTTGGAAAGGTCAATGCTGAACAGCCCGAGAATGGACTTCGCGTCAACCGCGTAACGCCCCGAAATCACGTCTACATCGAATTCGTATCTGAAAACGATGTTCACGAACTTTTTAACGTCGTCGATTGTGTTTAATCTAATTTTAATTTCTGTCATTGGAGTTCTCCTTTTTCGTTATTTTAAATAAATTTTCTCTCTCTGTATTTAAACTATAGCATTAAATTTTAGAATCGTCAATAGAATCTTGCAAAGTTTGGAAGTTTGAGGTATAATAGAATAGTAAAGATAAATTATTTGTGCATATTGCACAGCGCGAATGGTGTAAATTTATGCAATTCCTACTAACGACACTCGGCTGTAAGGTCAATCAATACGAAAGCGCAGGCTTGTCGGCACAGTTGACGAGCCTTGGCTTCGCGGCTGTCAGCGAAATCCCGCTCGCTGATGTTTTTATTGTTAATTCCTGCACAGTCACCGAGAACAGCGACAAAAAAACGCGGCGGCTTTTAAGCTCGGCGAAGCAGAAAAATCCGCATATTATAACAGTTTTGACGGGTTGTTTTCCGCAAGCTTTCCCCGAACAAGCGAGGAAATTAGGCGCGGATATAACCTGCGGCACCGCGCAGAGAGCAGAACTGCCCGCGCTGATTGCTGACTTCATAAAAAGCCGCACTGCAATTGAAAATATTGCAGTTTTACCTGAAGCTTATGAAGATTTTTCCGGCTTCAACCCGAACAGCAGCAGAACCCGCGCTTTCATAAAGATTCAAGACGGCTGTGACTGCAACTGCGCCTACTGCATTGTCCCGAAAGCTCGCGGAAACCCGCGTTCCCGCCCGTTAGACAGCGTTCGCGCCGAGGCGGAAGCCGCCGCGAAAGCAGGCTTCAAGGAAGTCGTGCTGACAGGAATCAATCTTACAAAGTACGAAAACGGTTTATCCCGCGCGGTGAGCGCGGTTGCTGAGTTTTCTGAAATACATCGAGTGCGGCTTTCGTCGGTCGAACCCGATTTGCTTACTGACGAGGTTCTTGGAAGCTTAGCAAGCGAGAAGAAGCTTTGCCCGCATTTTCATCTGTCTCTACAAAGCGGAAGCGACAGCGTGTTAAAACGCATGAACAGGCGTTATACTGCCGAGGAATACTACGAAAAGGTGCAAAATATATGCTCGCTTTTCGGCGAAAATGTTGCACTCACAACCGATATAATCGTAGGCTTCCCCGGCGAAACCGAAGAGGAATTCCTTGAAAGTCTCGATTTCGCCCGTAAAATAAACTTCGCGAAAATTCACGTTTTCCCTTTTTCTGCGCGCTCCGGAACATCTGCGGCAATCATGGAAAATCAAGTCCCCGAAAGCGTAAAACGAGAACGCCGTGACAGGCTTTTGCAAGCTGCCGAGGAAATGCGAAGCGCGTTTTTGAACGCGCAAATCGGGAAGAAATTAAGCGTGTTAATCGAGAAAGAAAACTTCGGTTACGCAGAAAACTATGTGCCCATGAAAATACTAAGCAAAACTGTGCAGAAAAACGAAATAGTAGGGTGCGCTGTCCTCAGCGCACCGCAAGGCTTTTGCGAGGGAATAATTGTATGAACGAAATATGGGACATATTAGACGAAAATCGTCGCCTTACAGGCAGAACCCACAAACGCGAAGAATCCCTCCCCGACGGCGATTATCACCTTGTAGTCCGTGCGTGGATTGTGAATAAAAAAGGCGAATTCCTCATAGCCCGCAGATGTTTAAGCAAACAAGGCTGGAGCGCGGCGAGTTCATCGAGCGTGATGTATTTAAAGAGTTTGATTTACTAAAAAATATAGAATTTTAAAGGAGGCAAAATTATGTCAGTTTACAGAATTTTTACAGAAAAGAAAACCGAGCTCGCTGTTGAAGGCGGAAAAGTACTTTCGGAATTGCAAAATTCACTGCTTATAAAAGCAGTCGAAAACCTGCGTATCATCAACCTTTACGAGGTTGATGGTATCAACAAAAATGATTTTGAAAAAGCTGTTCCTGCGATTTTTTCCGAGCCTGCGGCGGATATAATTTACAGCGAATTTCCCGCTTTGCAAGCGGACGAGCTTATGCTCGCTGTTGAGTATTTGCCGGGCCAGTATGACCAGCGTGCAGACTGCGCCGCGCAAGCGATAAGCGCACTTTTGCTCTCGGAAAAACCACTCGTAAAGTACACGAAAATTTATATTTTAAAAGGAAAAATAGGCGACTCGGATTTCGCAAAAATAAAGAAATATTTAATCAATCCGGTTGAAGCGCGCGAGTGCGGAATTGAACCGAAAATAACACTTAAAGCCGAGTATGAAATTCCGGCAGATGTTGAAATTTTAGACGGCTTTATCAATTTTTCGCGCGACGAATTAAACGCGTTTTTGAACAATTACGCAGTTGCGATGGACGTAGAAGACATCGCGTTTTGTCAGGATTATTTTAAGAGCGAAAACCGAAATCCGACAATTACAGAAATACGTATGCTCGACACTTATTGGTCTGACCATTGCCGCCATACAACGTTTTTAACGCACATTGATGATGTGCAAATTGATGTTGATTTTATTGAAGAAACTTACAAAAAATACTTAGCTGATAAAAGTAAATTAGGGCGTTCGGAAAAGCCGCTTTCTCTCATGGATATTGCGACAATGGGTATGCGCAAGCTCAGAGCAGACGGGCTTTTAGCTGACCTTGACGAGAGTGAGGAAATCAACGCCTGCTCAGTAAAAATCGACGTTGACGGCGAAGAATGGCTGTTAATGTTCAAGAACGAAACGCACAATCACCCGACTGAAATTGAGCCGTTCGGCGGCGGCGCGACTTGCCTTGGCGGTGCAATCCGCGACGTGGTTTCTGGGCGCGCTTACGCTTATCAAGCGATGAGAATTACGGGCTGTTCAAACCCGCTTTTGCCTGTCGCAGACACGCTTTCGGGCAAGCTTCCGCCGCGCAAAATCACCAACACTGCGGCGGCGGGATATTCGTCCTATGGGAATCAAGTCGGGCTCGCGGGCGGGCTTGTGCAGGAGATTTATCATGACGGCTACATGGCAAAACGCATGGAGCTCGGCGCGCTTGTCGGCGCAGTTAAGGCTGAAAATGTAGTTCGCGTAGTGCCGGAGGCGGGTGATGTTGTAATTCTGCTCGGCGGAAAAACAGGGCGCGACGGCTGCGGCGGTGCAACAGGCTCGTCGAAATCGCACAGCTCGCAAAGCGTGGAAAAAAGCGGCGCAGAGGTGCAAAAAGGTGACGCGCTTGAAGGGCGCAAGCATCAGCGATTATTCAGAAATCCCGAAGCCGCGAAGCTCATAAAACGTTGTAACGACTTCGGCGCGGGCGGCGTCAGCGTTGCAATCGGAGAGCTTGCGGACGGGCTGTTCATTGACCTTGACAAGGTTCCTGCAAAGTACGCAGGGCTCGACGGAACCGAGCTTGCCATTTCTGAATCGCAGGAAAGAATGTCTGTTGTCGTTGACAAAAATAACGCAGAAAAATTTATCGCGCTTGCCGAAGCGCAGAATTTAGAAGCGGTAATTGTCGCTGAAATAAAAGCAGAGCCGCGCCTGAAAATGCAGTGGCGAGGCAAGATTATCGTTGATTTGGCGCGCGAGTTTTTGAACTCAAGCGGAGCGGTAAAGCACGCAAAAGTGAAAGTGAAAAAGCCGAATATTTCACTACCCAAAATGCAAAACAGCACAGAAAATTGGAAGAAAATTATCACAGATTTGAACGTTTGCTCACAGCGGGCATTGGCGAGCCGCTTCGATTCTACGGCGGGCGCTGGGACGGTGCTGATGCCGCTTGGCGGCAGAACACAGCAGACGCCGATTCAAGCAATGGCGGCGAAAATCCCTGTTCAAGGGCGCGAAACGAGCGTTTCATCGCTCATGTCGTGGGGCTTCAATCCCGTGATTTCACAGCAGTCGCCCTATCACGGCGCGGCACTCGCTGTCGTTGAATCAATCGCAAAAATTGTCGCGACAGGCGGAAAAAGCGCGGGTGTTCGGCTGACGTTTCAAGAGTATTTTGAACGTCTCAGAGACTGCCCCGAGCGTTGGGGAAAGCCTTTCGCGGCGCTGCTCGGCGCGTATGAAGCGCAGACGGCTCTCAGCGCGCCGTCAATCGGCGGAAAGGATTCCATGTCGGGGAGCTTTGAGGATATTGACGTGCCGCCGACGCTTGTTTCGTTCGCGGTTACAACCGCGAAAACCGACAATATTATCTCACCCGAATTCAAGAAAACCAACAGTAAAATCATGTACATCGCCCCCGAATTCGACAGTAATAATCTGCCGAATTATGCAAGCGTGAAGCGTGTTTTTGAGACTGTAGAAAAAGAAATAGCGCGTGGTAACGCGCTGTCTGTTTGGACGCTTTCAGTGGGTGGAATCGCCGAAGGTATTTTTAAAATGTCGCTCGGAAATCAAATCGGTGCTGAATTGAAAAACACTGATGAATTAAGCCTTTTCACGCCTTGCTACGGCGCGTTTATAGTTGAAGCGAATGAAGCTTTTGGCGGCGCGAAATGCATAGGCGAAACTACTGCCGATTATGCAATAAAATGCAATGACGTTAACCTTGATTTGAGTGAGCACGAAAAGCTGTGGGAGAGCGTGCTTGAGCCGATTTTCCCGTCGAAAACAACAGTAGAAAAAGCACCCGTAAAGATTACATTCGGCGGCGAAAATATTACTCGTTCTCCCGCAATAAAAACCGCAAAACCTCGCGTAATTATTCCTGTTTTTCCTGGTACAAACGGCGAGTTTGATATGCAAGCGGCTTTTGAAAAAGTAGGCGCGGAAGCTGAGCTTTTCATTGTAAGAAACCTCTCTGTAAACGCGCTTGAAGGGTCGGTTTCAGAGTTCGCAGAGCTTGTTAAAAGCAGCAATATAATTGCACTTTCCGGCGGCTTCTCTGCGGGCGATGAGCCCGAAGGCGCGGCGAGATTTATCGCGGCTTTCATGAGCAATGAGCGCATTAAAAGCGAAATTGAAAACCTCTTAAATTCGCGCGACGGCTTGATGCTCGGCATCGGAAACGGCTTCCAAGCCTTGCTGAAGCTCGGACTTATTTCAACGCACGATTTAACGCTCACAACCAACAAAATCGGACGGCATCAGTCGCAGTTTGTGCAGACTCGCGTAAGCTCTGTGAAGTCGCCGTGGCTGTCGCTGTGCAAGACTGGCGAGATTTACACTGCGCCGATTTCCTGCGGCGAAGGGCGCTTCACGGCGAGCGAAACGGCTATGCAGGAGTTAATCGCGAACGGTCAGATTTTCACGCAGTACGTTGATTTCGGCGGTGAGCCGAGCATGGAAACAGCGTTCAACCCTTGCAGCTCGATGTGCGCGGTTGAGGGGCTTATTTCCGCTGACGGGCGCGTGCTCGGAAAAATGGCGCACACCGAGCGGGTTTCAGCGGACATTGCAAAGAATATTCACGGCAATAAAAATATGCCGCTATTTGAAGCGGGCGTGAGGTATTTTTCATGAAGAAATTAACCGCGCTGTTCTTTGCGGGAATCATTCTTTTTTCAGCTTGTGCGGCGGAAATTGATGGAGCTTTAACCACCCCGTCGCCTGTCGGCGACACCCCTCCACAGGAGGGGAATGAACAAGGTATAAATGATAACGAATTCCCCTCCGAGGAGGGGTGGCAGACGCAGTCTGACGGGGTGGTTGACGAACCCCCGCCGCCTGTAACAACCACCGCGCCGTCGGCACGGCAGACAAACGAAGAACGCTACCAACAGCTCGCGGAACAAATAGCAGAAGCGTTCGTTAACAAAGATATCGAATTTTTAAGTTTTCAATTCGCTGACAGAAGCAGAAAAGCATTTGAGTTTATAAATGACCTTGATTTTATCGAGTTTGAGTTAATAGAATTGAGATACAATGAAGAAAGTTATGAATGGATTCAAACGCTTAATATAACTGTTGAAGATGGCACAGACGATATTTTCACGCTCGGCGGGCGGGACTGGGAATTAAGGTTAAGGTTTGACGAAAACTCAGCTATTCGTCAGTTTTCGCCGCAGGGTGTAGAGATAAATGAATTGCGCCGGTACAGTGAAGGTTATTTGCCTTTTATATGCTATGCTTTTTCAGCAGATTTAAATGTTTTTGAAACAATGAATGATTTTAACTTGATTAAAGATAATTTTGAATATCAAGATTTTTCCGTTAAACATTCATATCTTTACCGTTTATCATATTTTTTCAATAGTATTCAACGCCATTTGGGTAATGAAGAGCGTCAGTGGATTCTTACAGTTGATGAGGTGATTGAACAAGCAGAAAATATGCTTGGGATAACTAATCTTGATTCTTCTGTTATGCATCAGATTGGCGGTCACGGTTGGCACTGGTATTACCCTGCTGTTGTTTCGGAGGAAATTACGGACACGGGCGCGGTTATAATTCTTGATTTTTACGGCGATACAGGGCATTTATTCGTTGCTAAAACTATGAAATATAACTTAGAATTCGGCGATAACGGAATAAGAATAGTTTCAACAGAGCTTCTTTATTCAAACGACGATTTGATTATGGCAAGCGGTGCTATTTAATTTTTTATTGACTTTTCCCTGCGCCTCCTGTATACTATTATGTATAGTATGCGGGAGGTGCAGATTTATGGTTCGGTTTATAATTTTAGCGGCGGTTTTGATTCTCGGCGTTGTCGGGGTTATTTTCATGAGTGCGGACGCGGACGAGGGAATAGAAGCGGCGGCGGTAATGACAGCCGCGGACTTGTACGAGCAGCAGGAATTAATCGCTGATGATACGGCGGTTGATTCGGAGCTCCCGCCTGTCGAATTTTCACATACTCAGACGTTTTACGCTGATGATATAAACATCGAGCTTTCTGTCGATGACCCCGAAGCTGTTATATTTTTCACAACCGACGGCTCGACGCCTACGCGATACTCGCAGGTTTACGCCGCGCCGATTCACCTCCGCGCAGGCGACAGAGTGCGCGCAATGACGATAAAAGCTGTCGCGCTTTATTTTGAGGACGAATTCTGCGACGGGTTTTATTCCCCGATTGTCACCAACAGCTACATAGCGAGCCAGAAAATTTGGACGCGTTTCTCGTCTGATACATATATTTTCATGCTTTCCGCCGCCCCGTATGACCTTTATGATTATAACCACGGTATCGCGATTGAGGGCTTTCTGCGCGATGATTACATCGAGAATGAGCGTGGCGGCAGACGCGGCGGCATAGACCCGCCCGCACCCGCGAACTTTAATATAAGAGGGCGCGAAAGCGAGCGCGATTTTTACGTTGAGGTTTATGATTTTCAAGGGAATACGCTGATTCACCAAGCGGCGGGCGGGCGCATACAAGGCGGTTGGTCGCGCGCGGCTTCGCAGAAATCATGGCGGCTGATTGCGCGTGGTGAATACAGCGACGGCAAGTTCAGACACGCTTTTTTCGATGATACTTTTAATTATCACGGGCAGTTAATTACTCGTTTTGACCGCCTTATTCTCCGCAACGGCGCGAATGACCGCGAGCACGCCAATATCCGCGACGAGCTCGGCGGAAGCTTAGCGAAGCAGGCGGGCTTCCCCGATGTGCAGTCCTTTGCACCTGCGGCGGTGTTCATGAACGGCGAATATTACGGCTTTGCATGGCTGAAAGAGTCGCTTTGTCTCGGCTATCTTGTGCAGAGCTACGGCGGCTTAAAAGAAAACTACGAAATTATACAGAAATCCGAGGCAGGCAGAGACGGCGAGGAGCGCGCGGTTGAGGACTGGGCGTATGCTTACGGCTTGGCAGAGAGCGCAGTTGAAGCGGGGGACGGCTTCCTTAATGACGCGGTTTTCGAGGAATTCTGCTCGCTCGTGGATATTGACAATTTCATGCTTTACTATGCAATTCAAACCTATATAGACAACCGCGACTGGCCCGGAAACAACATGAGAATGTGGCGGTATTACGCGGACGACGACGAAATTGTTGCACATTCCTTCAACGACGGGAAATGGCGGTTTCTGATGTACGACGTTGAATTCGCGTTCGGGATTTACGGGCAGGGCGACGGCGCGAACACGCTGAGTCACGTGCTCGGCGGGCGCGGTTCAAGCGCGCATATGGGCGGGCAGTCTGTTCTCTTGCAAGCTGTGCTTCAGCGCGAGGATATGCGCGAGAAGTTCGCGAATACAATCTGCGACTTAGTCAGCGGGGTTTATTCAACAGAAAACATGAACGCTACGCTTGCCGCGATTGCCGCAATAGGCGACCACGAGCTCGAAGCCGCGATGCTCGCGCGAACAGTTAATATGTGGGATTTGCGCGGAAACAGACAGCAGATTAACTCCTTTGCGAGAAGAAGACCGCAGGTTTTCCTCACCTTCATGAAAAGCATTTTTGAAATCCCCGAAGGTACCGAAATGTTTGATGTAACCCTAAACGGCACAGAGGGCGCGGACGCTTGGCTGAACACACGCAAGGTTTCCGCAAGCGGCGAAGCCGCCACAACTGCATATTTCACCACGCACAGCGTTCCGCTTCGCGCAGAGCTGTACACAGGCTACGAATTTGCAAGCTGGGAAGTAAACGGCGTTCATTATTACGAAGCCGATATGCAAATCACCGCAAGCATGGCGGACGCGAGCAGGAAAGTCAGCATAAACCTGCACACCGAAAAGGTTATCGACAGCGCGCCGCTTCTCATCAGCGAGCTTAACGCGAGCGGCGGAGCGGATTGGGTCACGCTTTATAACCCGAATCAAATTGCAATTTCGACAAAAAGCTTTTATCTTTCTGACGACATAAATAACTTAACAAGGTGGAAAATTCCGACAATTTCCATACCGTCCGAGGAATCGCTCACAATCGTAATGCGCAGTAACAATACGCAGGACGCGCTGATGAAGCCGCAGACGAATTTCAACCTCAGCGCGGGTGAAACGCTGTTCCTGTCCGACACGGACGGCGAAATCATAGCATGGGTTGAAATCCCCGAAACAGAGCCGGGCGAAATATTAACTCGTGCGAGCGACGGTACATATTTTATAACAGCTTATTGACATTTAATATGATTTTGTGGTATAATATTTAATTATATGGAGGAATAGAGAATGAAAACTATTAAGAAAACCACGAGCATTTTGCTTACCTTTGCAGTTATAATCAGCGTTATGATTATCACGCCGATTACGGCGGCGGCGAGCTTGAACCCCGAACGAATGACATTTGAGGAATACATAGTGGCAAGCCTTGAAAGCTTCACGGAGCGCATTGAAATCGGGTATTACATACGAAATAACAGTGAATGGCTCAACCGCGGACAGGCAGAAGGCGGACACGAGCTGGCAAACTGGCTCATCAGCGGGCTGATTCCGTATATTATTGATAATAACCCGCAGCTTTTTAATGTTCGTACAGCTTTTTCGGCGAACTGGGTTTTCCCCGACTTTTCGACATTTACTATTTCGCCCGAATATATAATGACGCCCGCGCAATACGCCGCTGACTTAAAGACGTTTAACGTTGCGGCTATGCAGGTGCTTAATCTTGTGCGTGATGCGCGCAATGACTTTGAAAAAGCCTTGATTCTGCATAATTATGTAGTTTTAAATACAACCTATGACAACGATTTACTTTCGTTCTATGAAATAAACGGCTTTCAGGCAAGACCGCCGCGCCCGCTTTCTCACACGGCTTACGGCTCGCTTATTAACAAGTTAGCTGTTTGTGACGGCTACGCAAAAGCGTATATGCATCTGTTAAAATTAGCGGGAATCGAGAGCAGAATAGCTTCCGGCAACGTAGACGGCGGTATTTCGCACGCGTGGATTATTATTTATCTTGACGGAAGCTGGTATCATATTGACCCGACCTGGAACGACCCCGACCCTACCGGTAATTCTCACGGTTCTATTATTTATGATTATTATTTAGTTAACGGCAATGAAATCGGCAAAACTCACTTCAACTGGGAATGGGCGACTGCCGACGGAAGAACGACGAACTCTACTACGTTCAGCAATGCATTTTTCCGCAGTGCAAAGAGCGCGGTTGTGATTCTTGATGACTATTTTTACTGGCTTGAATATGATTACGGCGATAAAATCGAGCGCGGCGTAGATAATAACCTTATTAAAAGCTATAATATGAGCACAGGGCGCACAGAAACCGTACATAGTTTTGAAGCGATTTGGTACGCGGGCGGCACAGAAAATAATAACCCTTACACTGCTTGGCCTGTTTCACGCTCGGGGCTCGCTGCTTACAACGGCTTGTTATATTTCAGCACTGCTAAAGAGATTCTTTCGTTCGACCCTGTGACAGGAGCGGTTGAAACTGTTCACGTTCCTGCGAACCTCGGCGGTACAGGGAACCGCTTCATCTTCGGAATGACGATGCATGAAGAAAAAATCACCTACTCGGTCAAAACAGAACCCAACGCAAGCGATAATTTATTTACTGTAAGCGTTGCGCTCGCTGATTCTCCGCAATCCAATACGTTCACGACTGCCGACGCGTTAGTGGTTCTTCGTTATGGAGCAGGCTTGAACACGCTCACAGTTGAACAAAGATTAAGATATGACCTCAACGGCGACGGCGCGGTTACTACGGCTGACGCGCTTATAATTCTCAGAATCGTCGCAGGCGTTCTCAATTAATAAGGAATAGGGAATAAGGAATAATGAAAAAAGTATTTTCAGCAGTTTTAATTTTGGCAGTAGTTTTGCTTGGCGGTTGCGGCTCGGCGGAGGAAAGCATTAGCTCACTTGACGGTGTTCAGGTGCAGACAATTGCAAATGCTGTACTCGCCGAAATCGAAATACCGTCGTCAGTAGAGAAGAAAGTTGAGGATATACCGACGTTTTTCAGCGATTTAGACACTGCAGGCATTGCGGAACTCTCGTTTTATATCTGCGCTTCGGGGGCTTTTCCCGATGAATTGCTGATAATCAGATTCAACACCGCAGAGGAAGCCAGTATCGCCAAATCGGCAGTTGAAAGCCGCCTTGAAAGCAGACGCGTTGACTTCCGTGATTACGCGCCCGCCGAAATGTATAAATTAGACAGCGCGGCAGTAATCGTGAATTCCAATTGGCTGTTCTATTTTGTAACCGAGGACAATGCAAAAACCAGAGAAATTATAAACTCGTATTAAAATTAAAACCCCGCTTCAAGCGGGGTTTTCTGATACTGTTAATCATGTATAAATGCCACGTTAACCTCGGGGTTATCGTAAATCGTTTCTGTTGAAACTAATCGCCAGCCTAACTGACCCGCTGTGAACTCAAATTGCAAGGTCTCGGCTAAGAACATATAACCCGCGTCACCGTAGAAGCTCATTGTAACGCCCGCTGTGCCGTCTCTGCGTCTGTTGCTTTCGATGAGCTCGGCTCTTACGAGCGGTCCATCGGGGTAGAAGGTGTTCTGATAATTTAAAACCTGTATTTCGCCGTCCGCGCCCTCCCAGAACATCTGCTCCTCAATAATAGCTTCGAGGTCAATTTCAATCCCGTAAACATAATCAACAAGCTCGATAAATTCGTCAGCAGGAAAATATCCAATACCCATACCGTTATAATTCGTATACTCGTAGCCAAGGTGCGTAAAAGAAAAGAGTCCGCGCAAATTCATTTCCGGTCTGAGCAGATAGCTTCTGGAATACCAGTAACAGAAATTAACTAATTCATCATGATGCTCTTCAGGGGAATAAGGTCTTATGCGGTCAATTTCTTTGCCGTAGGGTGCGAACATAGATACCTGATAACCGGTTTCCACACGCATGACCCATTCATTACTTTGCGCGAAAATGCCGTCGTCCTCGTCTGTCGAAATTACGAAATAGTGCAAATGCTCGCGAGTAACAGGGTCAAATTCAGAGCCGATTAATGAGAGTTCATGAAACTGCGTATTCTTCACAAAATCGAAAAGCCCGGGCGTGTTAGAGTAAAACAGCTGAGCTAATTCGTTCGTGTCGCCCTCGGCGAAAGCCCGTGCAATCCGAAGCGCGACTATCGTAGAGTTGATTTCTGTTTGACGAATTGCTTCTTTAGATATAATTTCACCGTCGTAATACGGCGCAGGCTCGGGAATCAGCACTAAGGGCATTGCGACGTATTCCAGAAAGTCGAAGGTGAACTGCTCGGTAGTGTAAATAGTACGTTCTGTAATCGGCTCGGGCGGAACGTACCGCCGTGAAAAATCTTCAAATTCCGCGTGATATATAAGCGAGTTATGAATATTTAAAATATAATCCTCGCCGCGTGTCTCGTTGTACCAAAATTCACGCTCGGCGCGCGAGGTTATGGGGGCAGGGGCAGCAGGAGGGGTAATTATAATCCTGCCTATAGATTCATCTTGCGTGTTAAAAACTGTTGCGAATGTTGGATTGTCCGGAGAAATGCCGTAGCTGTAGCTGTCTGCTACGATTATGCCGCTTTCTCCTGCAAGCTCGCCGCCGCCATCATTAATTCGAGGCGGCTGAAGCATATCGTTGCTCCTCATGAACATATAGCCGCCGATAACAACACCGCAAAGCGCTGCCGCCATACCGCCGAGAACCGCGAAGCCCCGCCTGTGCGAGGATTTCTCAGCGCGAAAGGGGACATCGCCTTTTATGAGGTTGTTTTTCATGCTTACGGATAGCTCGACGTTGTCAACGTAACTGAATAATCTGCTTTCTTTCATGATGTCTCCTTTCTGTAATTATAAATAGGCTTTGAGCATTTCGCGCCCTTTTACAAGCCTTTTTTTAATGCCGCTCTCGCCGACGTTCAAGATTTTCGCTATTTCATGTATTTTATAGCCTTCGTAATAATGTAAGTAAAGGGTGGTTTTATACTTCTCGGGAAGACAGGCGACTGCGTTCTGCAGTTCAAAGTCGGGGTCGCTCTTGGAAATGTGAAACGCTTCGTCAAGCGCGGTAGTCCGCCTGTTCCAGGTGCTTTTGTTGTAGTCGCGGCATTTGTTAATTACAGCACGAATAAGCCATGCCTTGAGGTGCTCCTCATCGTTCCAACTTGGCTTAATGGCATGGATTTTAAGCATAACATCCTGCAGCGCGTCATACGCGTCTGTTTTGTTACTAATTTGCGCCGCGGCTAATTTGTACAGCATATTTCCGTAGTTTTCAACTATGAACTCAACGCTGTATTCATTCCCGCACGGGGAGGTGAGAGTCATGCGGTCGACCTCGCTTTCCTCATCTGTATTTAAAACGATTAAAAAAAAGAAAAAGTTTCTTTTGTAGGGAACGCATTAATGCGTTCCTTCCTGTCTGTTCACTGCGCTAATAAGTGCAAGCACAGCCGAGGTTGTGACGTCGGTGTGAAGCCCCGCGCCCCAAAACGCCTGCCCGTCTGCAGTTTTGATTTCGATGTAAGAAACCGCCTGCGACCTTGAGCCCGTGTCTAACGCGTGCTGTGAATAGTTTATCAGATTATATTTCAAGCTTAAATTCTTACCAAGCGCGTTGCTGACTGCGTCAAGCCGCCCGTTCCCTGAGCCTGTCAGCACGCGTTCTTTTTTATTTACGCTGACAGTTAATGTCGCGGTAATGCTGTCGCTGTGTTGTTCGTAATGAACCGTGATGAACTTAACAGGGCTTGAAAAATTCACGAAGCTGTCGCAGAAGACAGCGTAAACCTCGTCGGGCTGCAGCTCCTTCTGCTGTTTGTCGGAATAATCCTTGACCGCATAACCCACCTGCTCGCGGAATTTCGGCGGTAAATCCATGCCGTACTTAGTTTTTAGGAGGAAGCCTATGCCGCCTTTCCCGCTCTGGCTGTTGATTCGGATAATGTCGCCGTCATACTGCCGCCCTAAGTCCTTAGGGTCAATGGGCAGATAAGGCACAGTCCATTCCGTTAAGCTTCTATCCTCGCGCCACGCCATACCCTTCGCGATTGCGTCCTGGTGAGAGCCCGAAAACGCCGCAAAAACCAATTCGCCGCAGTAAGGGTGCCGCTGTCCGACGTTCATTTCGGTGAGCTGTTCATAAGCTTGCACGGTTTTGGGTATATCGGAGAAGTCAAGCTTAGGGTCAACGCCGTGCGAATACATATTTAAGGCGAGCGTGATTATATCAGCGTTTCCAGTGCGCTCGCCGTTGCCGAAAAGCGTACCCTCCACGCGGTCAGCCCCCGCAAGCAAACCGAGCTCTGCGTCCGCTACAGCGCAGCCCCTGTCGTTATGCGGGTGAAGTGAGACTACTACATTTTCGCGGTTATGCAGATTATTGCACATATATTCAATTTGCGAAGCGTAAACGTGCGGCATGGACACCTCGACAGTTCCCGGTAAATTAATTATAACTTTATTGCCGGGCGTCGGCTGAAGCACATCGATTACCGCGTTGCAAATGTCAAGCGCGAAGTCCGGCTCTGTCTCCGTGAAGCTCTCGGGAGAATACTGAAAGCGGAAATTACCATCGTAAGCACCTGCGAATTTCTTCGCAAGCTCCGCGCCGGTCACGGCTATATCTATGATTTCCTGCTTACTTTTCTTGAAAACCTGCTCCCTCTGCGCCGCTGACGTAGAGTTATAAAGGTGCACGATTGCATTTTTCACGCCTTTTAATGCCTCGAAAGTCCTCTCGATAATATGCTCGCGCGACTGCGTCAGCACCTGCACGGTGACGTCGTCGGGAATGAGACTCCGCTCAATCAGCGCGCGGCAGAAGTCGAATTCCGTTTGGCTCGCGGCAGGGAAGCCGATTTCGATTTCCTTGAAGCCGATTTTAACCAAGAGCTTGAAAAAATCTAATTTTTCTTCAAGGCTCATCGGCACGATTAACGCCTGATTACCGTCGCGCAGGTCAACACTGCACCAAATCGGCGGCGCGTCGATATAATCTCGGCTCGCCCAGTTAAGGCTTTGAGTCGGCGGCAAAAAATAAGCTTTTTTGTACTTGTTTGCGTTTTTCATGATTTTGCTCCTAAAAATAAATACCCCGCCTCTTTACTGCAACGTAAAGTGACGGGATAGAAATAACCCGCGATAGCACCTTTAATGTAAAGTGTTCTATGTATTACGCCATTCTGCGCGAGGGAAAAGCCGAGATAATTTTCTTTGTGTAGAAGTCGTCGTGAGCTTCTGTTTTAACGAATTCTTCAAAAAGATTTTGCGGTACACTGTTGTACGAGAGTAATTTTTCATTTTTCAGCTTTACGAACATGATTTTGCCGTAATAGCTAACCGAGTCAATTATGCTCGATTTTATTTTGTATTCTTCCATTCTTTAAATATTCCTTCCTGAAGCTGACAAACCTTGGAAATCCATCTCCCCCGACGACAGCGATTTCCAAAACTTGAGCCTCCGTGAAAATTATTATACCATATCTTGTATCCGAATGCAAGTCTTTTTTGAAAAATTTTACAAAAAAATTCGGGAATTTTCTTCCCGAATTTATAATTGTTGAAAATGATTGGAATATACAGAATTTAATATTTGGTAGCTCCGCAATCCTGGCAGAACGTAGAATTTGAATTAGAACACCCGCATTTTATACAACCCCAATTTGTAGTGTCTATAATTTTATCTTCAGGGATTTCAACAAAATCTGAGTCGTCGTAACTGCTATAGCCGTATTCATATGCTTCGTAATTCTTTTTTGCGCCTTTTCGATAGAGAGCACATAAAGATATATTAAGTCCCTCCCCGAAAAACATAACCCAACCAAAGCCGTTAAATTCATTTGCTATAAGTTCCGCGGTACCATTAATAACACAGATAACAATTGCGGCTGTGCCGAGCTTCCGCAATAGCTCGCCTTTGCTAATGTTTTTATGAAATATTATACCTAAGATAAAAACTAAACTTAAAAATAAACCGGCTAACAGAAATAACATCTGAATAAACGGACTGCCAATTCCTTCAATAAAATATAAATCACCAAATAGTTGAATTATAGAACCGTCTGCAGAATTGAAAAAATTAAAAATATCGCTTGCAAGCCATATTAAACAGGGTATTAATATAAGTTTTCTTCCGGGTGCGAGGGGTTCTTGCTGATAAGTATTGTTTGCGGTATCATTGTTTGGCTGTTGAAAGACAGGAGTGGAAGCTTCACGCATTGCTTGCTCCTGCCTGTATTTTTCCGTCCCGACCCCGCAATGCACACAGATTAAAGCTTCCGCGTCAATTTGTTTTCCACACCTCGAGCAAAACATAATATTGGGGGTAGCTTCGCTATTATTAACACTGTTCATGGTATTTACAAATTCTTTTGCACAAGTATTAATTACATCTTGTAATCCCGGAGAACACGACGGACAGCCGTTTACAGCTTGCTCAGCAGCTTTAAGAAAATCTCCTATATCAGGGTCACACGGATTCTCGATGACAAGTTCTATTGCTCGTTCGAGGCAATAACCGACAGTTCTGCCGTTAGATGTTATTTTGTCTTTGCAACACATATTTTCCTCCAATAAAATGATTTTTATATCCTATTAATTCTAACATTTTTTGACAGGAAATTCTATTTGTTTTGTATACATAAATAGCACATTTTTTTTTTGGATAATATGCACAAAAAACCCCGCTCTAAGCGGGGTTTTGAACTTATTTAACTTTGTTAATAAAATCTTTAAGAACATCTTCCATGTCGGGTCTTCCGATTTCCTGCAGGCTGTATTCAACGCGCGTGTTGGGTTTACTAACCTTGATTACCCGCGCTAAGTCAATCGGCGTAGCGATAATGACAGAATCGCAGTCAACAGCTTCAATCGTAGCCTGCAAGTCGCGCATTTGCTCCTCGCCGTAGCCCATTGCAGGCAGAACACAGCCGACATCAGGGTAGATTCTGAAGGTTTCCGCAAGCTTTCCGACTGCGAAGGGACGGGGGTCGATAATTTCAGCCGCGCCGAAACGCCGCGCCGCGACGATTCCTGCACCTATTTTCATTTCGCCGTGCGTTAAAGTCGGACCGTCCTCAACCACGAGAACCCGCTTGCCCTTGATTAATTCGGGCTTTTCGACGCTTATGGTAGAAGCCGCGTCAACCACAATTGCGTTCGGATTAACAAGCTCAATATTTTTTCTGACCTCTTGAATTTTCTCGAAGTCCGCGCTGTCGATTTTATTTATGCAGACGACATCGGCAATTCGTAGCGTGACCTCACCCGGATAGTAGGAAAGCTCATGCCCGGGTCTGTGCGGGTCAACGACCGTCACCATTAAATCGGGCTTGTAGAACGGGAAGTCGTTGTTTCCGCCGTCCCAAAGAATAACGTCACAGCCGTCCGGGTCGTTCTCGGCGGCGCGGAGAATCGCCTCGTAGTCAACGCCTGCGTAAATCACGTTTCCGCGAACTACGTGCGGCTCGTATTCTTCCATTTCTTCTATAGTGCATTTATGCTTCGCTAAGTCCTCAACAGTTGCAAAACGCTGTACCTTTTGCGCTTCTAAGTCGCCGTAGGGCATGGGGTGGCGGATTGCGATTACTTTTAAGCCTTTTTCCATTAGAATTTCGATAATGCGGCGGGAGGTCTGGCTCTTGCCGCAGCCTGTGCGAATCGCACCGACGGCGATTACAGGCTTTGTGCTTTTCAGCATAGTGTTCCTATGTCCCAATAATGTGAAATCTGCGCCCGCGGCGTTAACCATCGCGCTGATATTCATGACGCTCGCATAAGGCACATCGCTGTACGAAAACACACATTCGTCGGCGCCGAGCTCCTTTATAAGCCTTTCTAATTCGTCCTGCGCGTAAATCGGAATCCCATCGGGGTAGAGCTCGCCCGCGAGGGAAGCGGGGTATTTGCGGTCGGCGATGTCGGGAATTTGAGCGGCGGTGAAGGCGACAACTTTATAAGCGGGATTACCCCTGTAAAAAGTATTGAAGTTGTGAAAATCCCGTCCTGCTGCGCCGATAATAATGATTTTGCGTTGTTGCATATATGTTCTCCTTTATTGTAGTTATATCTTTTTCAATTAATATTTTAACCGAAATTGCGTCTTTTGTCAATATTTTTTTAAAATATAGTTGACAAGCTGTTTCAAATCTGATATAATGATTCTTGTTGTGGCTGATAAAGCCATGTGACCCACTAGCTCAGCCGGCAGAGCACCTGCCTTTTAAGCAGGGTGTCCCGCGTTCGAGTCGCGGGTGGGTCATAAGATAAAACCGCGCTGATAGCGCGGTTTTATAAATTCATTAATGTTTTCAAATTTTTAAATTATATATGTTTTATGTCATATTTGCGCATACGTGGTAGTCAAATAGGTAGTCAAAATCTTTTTAAGTTTCATATTGATTCCTTTCTCTACCCTTATTCATCAAGGGAGTTTTGCCTACTAAAATGCTATCTTTAAGTGTACCATAAAATACCTACTTAGTCAAGCCCCCTAAAACCGCATAAATTCAAAGTTTAACGGTAATAAAGATAACAGAAAAACAGCTAAAATCCGCGCAATTAGTAACAAGATAGTAACAAACAGTTATAAGAGATAACTAAAACAAAAAAGGCAGTCTCACGACTGCCTTTCTCTCTGTTTAAATTTTTTCTACCCCTCTCGCCTTAGCAAACCCCGTAGTATTCGCCGTGGACTTATCCCCCTGCTTCATCCCGAGCCGTAACGCAAAGTTCACACCCTTTTCAGTGCGAATCTCAGTTATAAATCGCTCTGCACCTATCATCGCGGTACTTCTCGCCACGGCGTCAAACGCACTGCCCGCATACGCCTCTTTAATCATCACACGGTCGCCGACTTTCAGCGTGGGCGCAGAACTCGGCGCGTCGGGGTCAAGCCCCGCTACAATCCGCAGAATCCTTAAAGCGTGTGCGGTCGTAATTGTTCTGTCTTTGTTGAAATCGTACAACTTGACCTGTTCGAGCGTAAGTGTTTCTATTCCCGCGACGTGACGTAAAATATTTCTCGCGTCGGCGGTGGTTAATTTATACGGCGGCGTTTCAATAATAACACCGAAATGCTTCGCAATCACGTCTGCCTCGGCTTCCGCAAGTCTGCGTAGATTAGAATCTACTGTTAAAAATTGCGCGTCATTCGGATTTGTATGAAAGCCGTGCTCCATGAGCATAGCACAAGTACAGCCGTTGTTCGCGGCGTTGCGTATTACTCCGAAAAAGTCGTTATTCGGGTTGCCGTCAAGAGTGCGCTCCTTGACGCCCCGCGAGTTATGATTCATCACACGGCAGACAGAAGCAAGAAGCTTTTCGGCAAGCGATTTATGCTCGCGTCCTCTTACGCTCAAAAATACCTCTGAACCTGTCACGCTTGTTTGCGTTATGTCAGCGGTGGCGTTGCTATGTAGCGATAGCATGAGCACTGAATCGTTTTGACCCGCTAATCTCCCTCGATTATCAACCGTGGGATTATCGATGATACGCGGTCGGGTAGTCACGACTTCAAAGCCCCGCTTTTCAAGCTCTGTTTTCAAGAATCCCGCAAGCTTCCACATCTGCGTACCCTCGAAATAACCTTTAGTATACGGATATGGATTTCCGAACTCACCGTGCCCCGGGTCGAGTGTGATTTTAATTTTTTTACTCATGATTTTTCCTCCTTATTTTCTTCATTCTTACTGCTCAGCTTTAGCTGTTGCAATATTTTCAATAATTTTTCGGGAATCGGCACGCCCATCGCGCCCGCGTTCTCTAACAGCGAAACGCCTTCGTTTGCAATGAATAGAAAAATTGCCGCCGTTCGCAGTCCCGAGCCGCTTTGAATAATATGCTCGTCGATGATATGCGCGAGCGCGACCACCATAAACATCATGATTTTTTTGCAAATCCCGCGGAATCCGATTTCGCTTGAAAATTGTTTTTTCACGATTGCAACTAAAACCCCTGTTATGTAATCGAGAACTGTGACGGCGATTAAAACCGTCAGTAGCTCGTCAAGCTCACCGAACATATAGCCAATACACGCGCCGATAATGACGATTATGCCGTCGATAAATTTACCTAAGTTCATGAGTTTTCACCCACCCTTTCAATTTCCGCCGAAACGGATTCTTTCATTTTTACGGGAACGTCGCCTATTTCGATATTTCCGAGCCGCGTCTGCACGGCATAAAACTCTATAGGCTTTTCAACCTCCAGCGCGCGAAGAGTCGCTTCGCACGCTTCAAGCCGCTCCAAAATAGTGGGCTCAAGCGGTTCAAAAACAACCTCCGGCGGCGCGCCTGTTTCAATCCACCTACGCTCTTCTACGATATACCTCGCTTCGTAAAGTCCGTCATCGGGTCTGACGTCAGTTACATCATCAGGCATAGGATTATCTTTGTTATAATCGTCAATTACAGGCTCAATGTAAAGATTATTGTTGTTTTTGTCGTATTTGTAATATTGTTCCATGTACTTCTCCTTAAAGATTTATACTGAATGATTTATTAATCCAAAGATTTCCACCTGTAACCGGAGTAGTAACTTGCAAATTTCCGTCAATAAATACGCTAAAAATGCTACCGCGAGTTACATCATTTGAAAAATCTACTGCCCAATCTCTGAAGGTTTGTGAGGGTCTAAATCCATCCGGCAACATTGCAAATGTTAAACTTATGCCCGCACTTAATGTTGGAAACATAATAGCACCCGCTAATTCAATACGACTCCCTATTCTTCGGTATCTTGGAGTTGTTCCTCCGAATGCAACAGCTCCATTTTGCAATACTAAATCTATCCAACCGGTATCTATAGCTACTAAAGGTGTAACAGAAATCAACCTGTATACCGTCCCATCAAGTCTAACCTGCATTTCTGCGCTTGCAGGTACTGTTAGCGGGTTACTCGCGCTAACAGCCGCGCCGTTTATTTGTAACGCTCTTGAAGTCCCTCCGCTCGGCTGAATATTTGTCGCCGCTGTCATGTTGATTGCGTTTGTGCAGCGTATTGTAATTATTCTGCCTGTTAAGTGCGTTTCTGTCACGCTCGGCAATCCTGTCACCGAAAGCGGCGTTGTTGTTGATGCTGTTGCTCCGAGTAAAGCAGCCCCCGCCGCGCCCGCCCTAACTAATGCAGGCGTCATTGTGTGTATTGTTGCTCCTGTGCCTATTCGCATATTTGCGTCGGAGGCAATAGTGCGTGCGGGTTCTGCCCCCGCTTGCGACGCGGTTACACTGTGCGGGTTATTCGTGTTTCCTGTGTGCGATGAAAGCGTGTTACTGATTGAATTTAATGTGTTACTAATCGCCGTCGTAACCGCAAGAACCGCCTGATTCACCCTCTGTGCCGTCCACCCGCGCACTGTTGTCGCTGTGCCTGTTTCGGCTTCTGCTTGGGGTACTACTTCGCGGGCGGGTTCTCTGCCCTCAACAGCATCTTCTAAGTCTTTAAGCGTCGCTAAAACACTCGGGTCAATCTCAACATGAATCACGCACTCGTTAGATAGAGGAAGTAAGAACCCAAATTCAAGTATAAACTCGGGGTTCGTGGCTTCGGCGGGGATTTCAATACCTCTACTATCCTGTATAATCGCAATAAAAGTGTCGTTTCCCGTCTCTCCTGTTTTTCTCGCATAAAGCCCGACCTGCTTTAAAATATACGAGCTTTCAAGCCCTATGTTATTAACTCTGATTATAACTTCTCTGCCTTTTGCTGTATTTCTGATTCCCGCAATAGGCAAATTCATTTCGGGCGCAGTAACTCTCGTTTGCGTCATTAATGACGCTGTGGGATATGTAGAAAATCCCCCTGTCGCTCTTACAATATCAAGCCCGTTCCCGTGAAGAGCCTCATTATATAAACTAATTCCCGAATTAGTTATAACCGTCTCAGTCCATGCCATATAATTTCACCTCCGTGTTTATTCTCATGTATGTAGATACAGGCTTCACCCCGACATACGCTGTCGCCTCACCGTTAATCGGCGTCCTGTAAACTACCTCTTCTAAATGCGAACGCAGATTCTTAAAAAAATGAATCTTATCTAACGCCTCCCGTTGCTTTTCGGGGTTGCTCGGGTCTGCTGTGATTATTACTCTGAACATATACGGTTCACCGCCGTATTCAAACCACTCCTGCACAAACGTATCGGGGTAAACAGCACTCAGCGCAGTCTCAACCGCAAATTTCGTCCCAAGACGCTTATGCACTCTCACGCTGTCTTTAATTACTTGCCGTTTTATTTCAATATCATGGCTGTCGTCGTACCAGTCCACGCTCAAATCGTGCGCAATTATATCAAGAATATCCTCGGGAAGCTCGTCAATCCTCGCATAAATAACAGCGTTTCTCGTAAGGTTCATATTTTCCCGCATAGCCTCGGAAATTACTTTTCCGATTGCAAGCATTTCGGGGTTTTCTTTAAGCGCAGGCGGTAAAGTGCGAGTAAAATCGAAATTATAAATGTCATTAATCATCTTCGATTCCCCCGTAAATTACGTTTTCAACTTGCAGAACCGCAACTGCGCGTCTATCAACAACAGTAAAAGCAGGGCTTCTTATTTCGGCTCTTTTCGCACCCGCTCCCCGAATTAAAGCCGTAAGCTCATCGGGGTTTATATCCCGCCCCATAGTTTGCGTCTGCCATGATTTATACTGCTCGATTGCCGCTTCAACGTCCCTCTGAATAACCGCCGCGCTGTTTTCCCGTGTCCGAGGAATAAAATATGTAAGGTCAATGTCGAAATTTATAACGTCGGGCGCGTTCACAGTTACAAAGTCTGTCAGCGGCCGAGTATCAGCAGCTGAAACAGTTTTTAATACTAACTGCTTCATTTCTTCATCGGGAAACTCTCCGTCCGAAAGTATAAACCGAATATCAACGCGCCCCGGCGAAGGGGTATATGCTTTAGCGTCGGCAATTCTCGCAGACGCCGACTTCGTATGATACTCATAAGCTGCCTCGGGCCCCGCAGTTGAAAATGTTTTTAAGCTCAGCCTGTATCTGTCGTAAAGCGAGTCGTCAGACTCTAACTCCGCTCCCCCCTCGCTGGTAGTGATATTCTCAACACGCTCAAACATCGGAAATAAATCCACAATCTGCGAAATCTGCCCCGCTGTGAATCCGTTTCCGATTATTCCCGTAGTTAAACACACCGCAGGCACTTCGACGCTCATTTCATTAATAGGTATTGTCGCCGTTTCGGTAGTAGCAAAAGTAATCTCACCGTTAACGCTTACTCGCGTGCCCGCTTCAATAGTCACCGCAGAATTTTGCTGTGCTGAAATAAAAAAGCGCAGTGTAGTCCTTGCCGCTTGCGGTTGCAATCTCTGCACATCTCTGAACATATCTGCAAGCGAATCTAAATAATCACCCTCAGCATACCGTGCTAAATTTTGTTTAGCGGCTGTATCAATCAGCACCCGCTCATGAACTATTATATCCACGAGCCATGTTAACAACTGCCGTACCGGGTCAGCAGGGAATAACGTCCTGTCTAAAAACACCTCTGCCGCTGAAATAACAGCGTTCAGAAGTGTTTCCGTGTTTATATCAACAAAATTAACGTCGGGTAAACTTCGTAAATTGTCAATTGTCAATTGTTCATTGTCCATTGTCCGTCACCTCCACTTTCGGAATCAGCTTTCCGTTTTTATCGTCACGCTCAAATGTAATGCTGACTATTTCTGCCCTCAGCTCGTATCTGCCTATTTTTTCGTATATTTCAGAGGTAATCAGCGACTGCGCGACTTGAATAGGTCTGTCGGTAATATCCGTGCTTACTCCGAACTCACGGTCAAGCGGCACCGAAAATGTCGGCGTCGCTAAAATCATAGCGACATTTTGCTTTATTTCCTCCTCACGCGAGGCGGGCATAATATTTATGTTCATGTCATTACCGCCTTGAATATGAATTGAGTGTCACAGTTACCCTTGCCGCGAGCAAATTACCTTGATTATCGAATCTGTCGAGCGTCCTTGAAAGCCTTGTTATAACCCACTGTCTGCTACCTATAATTTTTATGCCTAAAATAAGCACCATCGCGTCACCGCGTCGCTCCGCTTTCCAAAGCTTATCAAGCTCCGCCATAGGATTAGTACCTAAATTTACTGAAAAATTCATAGTAAAGCTAATTGTGTCTATGTTTATTCCCGTAAATTCTAAAAGCGCGTCTCTGTTATGCCTATTGTGCGTGGCGAATCTCGCCGAGCTATCCCAGCGCATATTATTGAAAGTGCGTATTTGTTTATTAGAAACAAAAAAGGGTATATCACCCAAAGCTCCAATCCGTGCCATATTTACAACCCTCCGATAATAACGCCGTCGCCCTCGCCATTCGGCAAAAAAATGCAAAGTACTGTCTGACCGACTTTTGGCAACCACGGCTGAACGCTGATTGATGAAATTACAGGCGGATTTTGCATAATAGCAAGCGGCGCAGAAACAAGCGGTCTTCCGTTTTCGCTCGGCTTATCAGCGAAGCTTACCCTCGCTGTCCTATTTATGGTATCAACCGAACTCACAGCCCCGATTCTTACGTTCATTCTTCGTCCTCCGCCCGCCTCAACATTAACTGTGCAGTATATCCGCTTCCGGTTATACTGCTTGTGTTTCGTGAAATAATATACTTGCCGTCAAAATATCCCCACCTTACGACCTCTACGCAAACCCCCGCAAATAAACTAACGTCCCCGACAAGTGTAAACGCCGCCGAAAACGCTTCTTTGTTTTTCTGCCGTAATCTTCGCATTGCAAGATTCCGCGCCTCATTCCTCGAGCTTACCTTCTCGTTAATTTCAAGCGTAATCCCGTCCGGGTCAGCGTCGCGCGGCGTGTATGTATACTCAATCGTAATCCCCGTAACAGGATTCGTATAGCTAACACGGCAGCGCGAATAATTCGCATCATTGGTAGACGCATTAAACCGCCACGATTTAATGTCAGCTTTTCCTCGTTCAATTTTCCGCACAGCAGGCTTTTTCTCAAATTCCGTCGCGTCAAAAAGCACAATTATTCCGCTCGTAACTTTTAGCGAAATCCCTGCGTTATAACAAAGTCCGCTTAAAAACGAAATATCCGATTCAAGCACCTGCTCACGCCTCTCGTAAACAGGGTCAAAATCAGATATAAACATAATGTCCATGCCGTTTGTTTTAGCAATCTGAGCCGCAATCGACGAAAGCTTAATATTTTCCCACGCCCGTGACTTCTCCTGCGTTCGCACGGTAGATGAATTTGGAAGCGAAGTGCATTTCAAGGTCACCGTAGAACCCCTGTCAGCACCGCCGTTACTTCCCAAGTCGTCAATTTCAAAGCTTCCGCAGTCCATAACGCGGTCTTTCCCGTCTCCATTCCAATTGCGCTGAATTATAACAGCAGAAATCGTCATGCCTTTTAATCCGTTCGCGCCGCTGTTATTCGGGCTAACACTGTTCGCCCCTACTGTTAATTGTTCATTGTTAATTGTTACTTGGTTAGCGTCTCTTTCTTCCTGCGATAGCGCGGATAATTTAGACAGCTTTAAATATTGGTTTGATAGTCTAATTTTAATTTCTGTTGTTTTAATATCAAAATTAGATTCAATCTGTTTGAATTTTGTAGGCGATTGCAAAGTCTTTTCCATTTCATGAAACTTGTTGATATATGCCGCTGTAAATTTTATGCCTTTTTCGCCTGTCATTTTATTAGCTACGAATTCACAGCCTTTGCGGGTGAGGAGGTAGCAGGGGAGTTTTTTATTCTGTTCGCTGATATAATTGCTTTCAATGAAGAAATCGGATAATCCATTTTTGGTTTCTCCTGCGGAGTCCTCAATTTTGAAGTTTCCTTCGGAGTCCCCAAAATTGGGGGCTCCTAAAACCTCGCAATATTTTTGAATATCTCTGATTAAATGGTCGTGTCGCTTACCAATCATCTCCGCAACTTCTCGGCTGTCGATTGTTTCGTAATGATTTACCGTGCTTAACTCGCTCGGCTCAAGCTCGTCTAAAATGCGGTTAAAGTAATGAAAAGCCGCATATCTATAGTTAGAATCGGATAAAACACTAAGCTTTCTTGCAAATTCTACAGAGAGCCTGTAAATTGTTATTTTCTTCTTTCCACGCTCTTCGTAGGTGAAGTAATTTGCATAATCCTCACCGATAAAGGCAAACGGATTATCCTCAATGTTCTTTTTGCACCATTGATTGTAATTATCCGGCGGCAGTTTTAAAAACTCATACAGTTTAATAGATGAAACCGTGTTGTGTTCATCTACCTTTAAATAATTCTCAATCGTGGCTTGATTTTTAACTGTTACAATTTCACCCATTTATGCCGATACCCCCATTAGTGTAATACGTTCTTGTTTATGATTCCAGTGGTTTAACGCTTTATTTAATGCATCAATGTGAGTTGTGCCGATTGCTGAGCTTGTGTTTTTACAGTTTTGGCATTTCATAATTATTACCGGAGTACCCCATGTTGTGCGCTCGACTATGATTCTGGGTAAGCTTCCGCAGTTGCATGGATAGCTGTGGACTTTATTTTCATATAAATAGTTTTTGATGTTTTTTACTTCTTGCTGTGTGATTTTTTGCATTATAAAAACTCCTTTTCAAATTTTAATACTTGACAGGAGCTTCTCTATCTGATATAATAGATTTCAGATAGAGGAAACTCTGTCGGGTTGATAAGAGTAACATTTAACCGTCGAAAGTAGAGTGTTGCTCTTATTTCTTTGCTTTTTCATATAATTCTTTGACACCGCGCCTTATTGCCTCTGCCTTTGTGATGCTATAAAAATCACAGCAAAAATCAATCATTTCGATGTCTTTATCCGACAGTCTAATTCTTGTGCTTAAATTTTTAGGGTCGTCTGTCGGTCTGCCCATTGCTTTCTTTTCCGTTGCGATTCACCCCCTGTTATTCAATAAAGGGGCAGGGAGGGCGGCTCCCCGCCCCTTGCTGTTATTCTTTTCCGTCTAAGATTTCTATAGCTTTTTGAAACATTTCTGTGCCTAATGTCATTTTCATATACTTTTCAAAATCTTCTATAGACATTTCACCGCGTTTTAGTTTAATCGTGTTTAATGCCATTCCACCGGTTAAACTTTCAAATTCTTTAGTAGTCATTTTTTCACCTCCTGTTAAATGATATTTACAAGCTTCCCTTGTTTGTTATCATTATAACATATGTATCCACATAATGTCAAGAGGTTTTATGTGAAAGTTGTGTGAAAGTTTTACTTAACCCCTAATTTTAAAACTTGTTCTCTTCTCAAACGCTGCGTTTTCGCGTAGTTTATCGTCAACGTCCTGCATTAGCTTGATTCTCTGCCTGTCTAACATTTCCTCTAATTCGTCAGAATTTCCGTAATTATTAACTACAGGCGCATAATTCACCTCAACTTTTATTTCCTTGCCGCTATTGTCGTCAATAGTCACGTTAATCGGTTGTAAATTATTTTTGCTTCTGCTATTGATTCTATAATCGTCAAGTTCACCGGAGTTAAATGCGCGCATAACAGCGTCAAATGTATTGCCTTTTTGAGTGTAATATTCTACTGACGCTTCGGGTGTGAGGAATCCGCTTATATTTTCTCTGACCCTGTGCTGTAATCCGGCATCTATAAATATTGGATTGTTATATGTGCCTAAAATGCTGTCTGCGATATAATTCCTTGTGTCAAATAATGCCTTGTTTGAACCTGCGATAATAGAGTCATAGTCACCCGATGTATGCCATTTACCTACAAACCCCGATAATATACGTTCTGCATTATTCATGTTGTTATATATGCTTAATTCTGCTATTTGCGCCTGTGTTAATGCTCTTTCTAAAACACCATTAGTTTCTTCAATTATCGCTTCAATAGCTTTGTATGCTGATTCTTGTGTAGCACTATGTGTAAATTCTAATAATTTAATAGCGTTCTCGAATTCATGGTGTGATATTTTTCCGAATTCGTAATCGTCTTTTACTTGCCAAATTGAATCATTATATAATTCCATGTCTGCTTTATTCGCTTCGTAGATGGAACGTATTAAATCATCTCTGTACTCAATAAAACTTTCAACATTTTCTTGCATTGTTTTATAATCAGAGCCGAAATTAATTTGTGAAAATCTTTCAGTTTCTATTTCCAATGCGCGGCGTTCCTCGCGAGTTTCAAGAGCGCGTTGATATTCCATTTCTCTTTGGAATTCTAAACGTTCTTCCTTAGTCGTTCCTTCGCCTAAATAAACAGCTTTTAAATAATCGTCAATTATGGCTTGTGAATTTGTTATGTTATCATTATGACGACGATTAAGCTCTTCAAGTCCGCCGACAACTTTTGCGACGTCAACCCCAAGTTCAGAAGCTATTCCCGCAGCACTCTTAAAACCGTTAATAATACCTTCAAATCTAACATTTGTAATTTGATTTAATAATTCTGCTAAATCTGCAATTGGTTCGCGTAAAGCATTAGCTTCATCTGCCGATAATGTGCCGTTACGTCTTAAATTATTACCATAAATGTCAATGTCCCGACTTGCACCTTGAAAGTCATAACGTAATTCATTGACGCGTTCATTTACAGCAATTGTTGCTTGTGCGTTTTCGTATACATAACGAGTGTTTTTAATAAACTCGTCTGTAATTTCACTTAATTTTCTACCTCCATTATCAAAAAGTATCGGGTCAGCGTACTCCTCACGAAGCTCACGCATTTTCTTTTTATTAAGCTCAATTGCAACTGCAAGCCCTGCCGCTGTCAATCCTACTGCCGCAACTATTGGATTCATTGTCTGTAACGACCGCGCTAATGTCCCCGAACCCGCCGCCGCTCCGTTTGCCATCATCTTAAAGCCTATGATTTGCTTTGTTGCCGCCGCCTTAGCGAGCGTAAACCCCTTAACCCCGACCGTCAGCACCGCGATTTTCCCCGCAAGCTCGACCACCTGCCGCACTGTTTCGGGATTTTCTCTAACCCAAGCAGATGCATTGTTTATCATTTCTGTCATGCCCTGAGCTCCTGCGCGCATATTCGGCAGAAATATTTCACCGACAGACATTCCGAGCTCTGAAATAGCGACTTTATTTAGAGCCAAATCGCCTTTTAAATTATTAATCTGAACGCCTGCCATGCCTGCCGACTGTCCAAGTCCGCCATACTTCTCGCTTGCGCCCTCAATATTCTCGCTAAGCTCTCGAATATTTTCAATACCCTCGTCAGCAATCATATTCCAGCCTTTGAGCGCGACTGTGTCGAAAATATCAGAAAGCGTGTTATTTCTTTCCTCGTCTGAAAAATCTGAAAGGCGATTTTGTAAATCGCCCATAATATCAAACATATTGCGGCTTGCGCCCTCAGCGTCATATAAGTCAACACCGAGTTCTTTAAGCGCACCGGAGGCTTTCGCTGTGGGCGTTGATAGATTCCGCAAAATCGCGTTCAACGACGTTCCCGCCGCGCCGCCTTTCAGCCCTGCCTCTGACATTACTATTAACTGTGCATTTACGTCATTAATCCCGAAGCCCGCAGTTTTCGCCGAGCCTCCCACGTTTACATACGATTCCGAAATCTGCGAAAGCGTAAGGTTCGTGAGCGAAGTCGTATATGCCATGCTGTCCATAACAGAACGGCTCTCCTCCGCTTCCATATGGAAAGTCTTCATTGCCGCGCTGGTGAAGTCATAAACAAGCCCTATTTCGGTGCGTGTCGCATTTGCTAAGTTAGTACCATAACGCATTTGCGCTACAACTAAATCTAAGTCTCCGCCGACTTCAACGAGCTGATTAGCTTTTGCCGCGAGCTCACCAATGGGCGTACCTGTCGCCTGCGCTGTAGCACGCACTTCGTCGCCGAGCCGCTTCATCTGCTCTGCATTATACCCGGTAAGAGCTGCAATATTGCTCATTTCGGATTCAAAATCCGCCGCAGGGGAAATAAATGCTTTATAGAATGTAGCTCCCGCCGCCGCAACGACAGCACTTGTCGCCAAAAAGTCAGCACGCGCCCTTGACAACGCTTCGGAATTCTTCTGCTGCCAGTTTTCGAGCGTCGCTAATTTTTCTTGTTTTTCTTTTAATTTATCGTATTCGTCACTAAGACGATTATTTTCGTTAGTTAAATTATTAGTGTCTACGCCTGCGGTTTTGAGATTGTCGCTCAATCCACCAAGCTTCTGCGTTTGCTTATCAAGCTCTCTGTTTACTTTTTCTATTTCAGATGCCTTAACGCCGTCGGTATTAATAAGCTCTTGTTTTTTAGTTTTAAGCTCGTCTATTGCCTTTTGCGTAGCCTGATACGATGAAATATCTTTCTGTGTTTTCTGTATGTCAGTAAGATTTTTTTGAAGTCCTCTTACAGATTCGGAGGCGGTGTTAAATGTCCCTCGGAAATTTCCGCCGAGCTCACCTTTGATTTGCATTATCAGCTCATAATTCTTTCGGTTACTCATTAAAACTACCTCCTATCGTGAAAATTCCCCTCTGAGGAGGGGTGCCCCGTAGGGGCGGGGTGGTTTAGACGGGGGCAAAGCCCCCGTGTTCCCCCTTATTCGCACCTTTAGGTGCTGCGCTCCGCGCTGTTTAAAAAATCAATCCATTTAACAAGCTCCCGCATATTCAGCGAGAGCCAGTGAGGTATTGACGTATGTGTTGCCCTTGACAAGCGAAAACTTTGTTTTCTAATCCAATCGCACGGGTTTTCGCTTATTCCGTGCTGTTCAGAAAACGACGCGCGGCGTTCACGATTTTGCTAAAATCAGAAGCAGGCAAAGCAATCAAAATATCACTCCCGATTTCTGCCGCTTTTGCCGCGATTCTGTACTGGAATCCGCGTGAAGCTTCTGCGATAATCATATATTCGTTGTTGTTTGCCATTTCGTTTTCAACGTCGATATAGTCCTTGCCGGTGAGCTTATCGAAATTGAACGTGAACTTCTCGTGTGTTTTGTTTTCGTAGGTGAGCGGTGTTTTGAGCGTATGTTCATATACACCCGTATTATTTTTAATTTCTGCCATTATGCTTTCTCCTTTTCAGTTTACATTCCCATTGCTCTTTTCATATCCGCGAGGTAATTAGTACCGTTAACTTCGTATATGAAATTGAGCATATCAATTTCAAGTACTTTTTCGCCATTGATATATGTCGCCCAGTACTGTACTGAGTACTCACCGCTCACGTTACCGACGGTAGCAGGTGCAACCTGCCCCGCGTTGAGCGATTTCGGCTGAATAATCATTACGTGCTTGTATGCTGTAATGATTTTCTGTGCTTGGAGTCTATTTAACTCTTGAACAGGAACTCGCAGTTCGATTTGATGATTGCGTTGCTCCATGAGTCTTAATGAGTCTGTCGTCATGTTTCTGAAATTCAGAGTCAGCGTCATAGCGTTAATGTGACCCATGATTGCAGTTTCATAACTTCCGGCAATGCCTGCACCGCTGATTTGCTCTGTTACATTTTGAATTGTAGGCATTGTTGCGCTCGCCATGCCGTAGTAAACATGGTCGCCTTCAAATATGTTGAAATTAGCAATTGCTTCACTTATTTTTGACATTTTTTCCTCCTCTTTTAATACTTATTAATTCCCCTCCGTGGAGGGGTGGCAACCAGTCCTCAGACTGGTTGACGGGGTGGTTTTACCGTCACCCGAATATCGTCGATAAGTACGACATATCAAATTCAAGCAGGAATAGTATTTCCTGCGCGGGTGTCGGCGGTGTCTGAATGATTTTGAGCGTGATTTTTCCGCTTGCAAGTGATAAATCGTTATTAAGCTCCGCAGGTAACTCAATTCGTCCGCCGAGTAAATGACCCTCCGCTACAAGCCCGTTGGTGTGGATATTGAGCGAATCAATTATGCTTGTAGCAAATCGGTTAGTCATTCTCTCGTCAACTCTGCTCCAAAACGTAAATATCGCCGTTCTTCCGCGCCATGCGAACATACGTGAAACTGAAATGAAATAATCCTTAACGTCTGTATTGCCCGGATAGCACGCTGTATAATTCCCCCACAACGTAAATCCGTTCGAGAAATTAAGCGCGGTGACGATTCCGTTTGCATTGAGGAAATTCGCCGCCTGTATATCAAGCAGAACTTCAGTGCCGTTGTCAAGTAAAAGCCTGTCGATTTGCAAGCTTTTATTTGACGGGCTTTCAGACGGTATTCCGCCGTTTCTTGTGTCTACGACAGCCATCAGAGCCGCCGCCTGCGTTGACATATGGAAAACCCTGTCACCAAGTCCGCACTTGAAGCAGAATAATATTTGCGAGCTGTCGAAAATATTCTGCTTTTTCTTCCATGCGACAGACTCGCTGTAATGCTTTATTCCGTTTGCAGAAACATCAATATCAATCAGAGCCTTCGCCTTGAATAATCCGTTAATGCCGTCAGCCTTCGCGCTCATCACCGCCGCGACCTCGGGGTCATGCGAGAAACCCGGGGCGATAATTAAATCGGGCACTGTTCCAAACGCGGGAAGCACCGTGTCGATTAATTCAAGCCCGGTAGTCTTTTTAGTGGAAAGATTGAATCCGCCGATTATATCGGCTTTTGTTACCATAGACGGCTTGACTGCATTGTACCCTATAGTTAGCTCCGTAGTGCTTGCGGGAATACTTCCGTCGTCAATGATTTCAAGAATAAGCGCAGTGTCGGTGTAGAATAAGGCGTAGTCTGTCCCTGCTTCATAGCTCTGCACGGTAACGCTCTTTTTAATTGCTTCAAAAGGTAGTGTCGCGCGGTTGTTTATAATAGGGTATGCTTTGGACGCAATTGCTTCCTTGTGAACTGCGGGGTCAAGAACGTTTACGAAAAATACAGGCGCAGTCTGATACAATCTGAAATGATTGAAAATGACTTCGCATAATTCGTAATTCTTCCAGCCGTCTGTGCTGTCCATATATCCGAGCGCAGAAACTGCTTCGCTATAGCTTCCCGCTCTGATTACGCGGTTTACGTTGTTGCTGTCTGTTGTATGAACAGGTGCAGTTCCGATTGCAAACGTAATCCCGCTTGCCGCTACTACAGGAGTAGAAACAGAAGTCGGGTTTTCCTGTGTCCTTGCACCGTGAAAAAAATCTGCCATTATGTTTGCTCTCCTTTCATGATTTCGGCGGCGACTTCATTATAAACAGCATTTAAGTGAGTACCGCTTGTTTTTACGTCTCTGCGTGAAGAAACTAACTTTTTAATCGGAACTATAAGGGTTAATAACCCTTTATATTTCCCGATTTCGTCAGCGAATATTTTCTTGATGTCGTCAATATCGCCGCAAAGTACGCAGCTGCACCGCAGTCCGCTGTTTGGAATCGCGGGCCCGATATACATATACTGACCGATTGCCGATGCGGGCTTTTTGTTTTCCTCCGGTGCTGTCGGTTCAGTCGGTGCTGTCGGTTCAGTCGGTGCGGGTTGTGTTGCGGGGTTTGGATTTTTATTGTCTTTAGTAGCCATAATCTACCTCCTGTGTTATTATTGGTTTTTCAAACGTAAGAATCATTTCGCCTGCGAAATATGGAGGCGTTACCCAATCGTTCGGGTAAACCATATACTCAAGCGGCATTTTAAGTGCGAACTGCTCACCTACCCACCGCTCTTTCAGTAGTGCAATGCGAAGAGTAGACAAGATATTTAAAACATCATATGCACCTTTACTGTCATTATCCGAATAGGTACATACTATGAGTCGTATTTTAGATGTGCTGTCGGGTTCTTCCCCTGCGGTTTGCGTGTCATCACCTTCAAGAAATTGAGCCAGTATATATGGCACATAATTTTTTTCTTTTTCCTTATTCGGTAATCCCATTAAATGAACCTCTAATGCACGTCTAAGCATAGTTTTATTGTTTTGTTGTTTTTCCTCTTCGCTCGGTTCATACCCTATAGGGTGTTCATTTTCTAAAGGTCGTACATCAAGGATAATGTTTTGTGTTTTAGCCTCGATATATTTTTTAAGTTCGTTGAGCAAAACTATATCAGTCATTACTTTACCCTCCAGTTAGTACCCCATTTATTTAAGAGCCGTGTTATCTCGTGCTCCGCACGTTCATCAATGGTTTTTATGATTTTTTCTGCGACTCTTTCTGATATTTCATCATCTCCTATCATCTGAGCCCCTGCTAACGCTGTTATTTCGCGAATTGGTAATCTTTTAGGTGTTGTGCGTTCATAAATTCCATAGCGATAATTTTTAAACATATAAAAAGCGCGTTTATATGTAAAAGTATTACCTCCCTTTATTATTTGAGATTTTATAGGCTTTTTTGATTTTTCTTTTCCTTTGTGGGTTCCAAAATAATATAAAGGGATTTTTTTGCCAATAAACGTAACGTCTGCATTTGCGCTATTTCCACAGTTAATAATGCCTGATTCATAGGTTTTAATTTTAGTGTAATTATAAAAATGCTCTTGTTTTATGTTGTATTTTTCTTTTACGCCTCTCCATGCCTCTGTTCGTGCTGCTTGAGATGCTCTTTTTATAATACTGCCGAGGCTTATATTCCATTGTCTAAATGATTCTCCCTCTTTCATGCCCATTGCAAACAATTGAAGCCTGTCGAATACATTGCTTTCAATATCAACATTAAACCAGCTCTTATTTAAATTACTCATTCCTCTAAATCCTCCAAGTCAAGCGTAATGCTTCCCGCGTTAAATCCCGATTTAATTATATTGTACTGCTTGCCGCTAATCTTGATTTTCTGCTCCTTGCGCGGCATGGTTTTTAAATCGGCATAATTTATGTACACGGTTAAATCGGCGATGAAAATACCGTCAGCGTTGTCTTTTGAACCGCGCTTACGGTCTTTCGCGCCCTCGCTGTCAATTACAACGGGAATATTGTATTTCTTCCCGTTGTATTTAACATCTACCATGTCCGCGTGTTCGTCCGCATTGTGAAAAACTTCTTTTAAATCGCGTTTAATCTGCACTTTAAATCCCACGTCTTAGTCCTCCGGAGATGGATTTTTTTCTTGTTTTTCCTTGTCTGCGTATTCTGCGACTTTAAGAGCAATAAGGCGTTTTGCTTCGGCTTCGGAAACCTCGAACGGCGGGTCGCTCGGTGTTTTTGGTAATACCGAGCCTGTGCCGTCTTTTTTATAGCCGTAAGTGCCGTTGATTATTTTGATAAGTTTAAACTTCATAATAAACCCCTTCCTATGTCACTACGCTTGCGGCGTAAATGTACGGGCAGTAATTTTTCGGTGCGGCGAGCGGTCTTGTGCCGAGGCGAAGCTTGCGTGTGTCCTTGTCTTGGTCTATTACGAGTTTTGGAATACGTATGCCTGTATGCGTTGAATATTCTGTGTTTCCGTGGTCGATTTGAGAAATCTGTCCGTACATCAAGCGACCGCAATCCGGTGCAGTTACCATTGCGCCGTCAGTCGGGAAGTAAGGCGTATCTACTCCGCTGTCGTTAACGTAGCTGTGATTGACGTTAAACAGATTCAAGTTGAATCCTCCGAAGTTGAGCGTTCCCATAAACGCAACACCGGGATAAGCAGTCAGCTCGGGTGCGATATTACCGATATGAATACGGTTATTGTCGAGAAGCTTTTGAACTTTGTCGATGTTCAGAACTGCGTCTGCCGCCTGACTGCCAAGAATCAAGTCAGCAGCCATAAGTCCGCGCTTCGATAACATTCTGCACATCGCTGTAACATCACCGAAGAAATCGCCGTTGTTAGCGTTCCAAGTCGCGCCGACTGTGTAAACGTGTTCGCTTGTGCCGTCGTAGAATAGAATGTTTCTGCTGTTTCCTACAGTTTCAGCGTCGATGTATTCTTGAATTTCGCAGGCGTTGTTAAGCATTGTTTGCGCACACATCCACTCCTCCCGGCGTAAAATGCGATTGTCAAGGTCAGTCATGTCTTGCAATAAAATCCTTGCCGCTCTTTCAGCCGCAGAGTTGTTTGCGTGCAGGGCTTCACCAAACCCGCGCTTTTTCAAGTCGTCAAGCGTGAGCATACGTGACGGCGCAATGTATGCGGGCTGATATTTTCGGATTTCGTAGCCTCTGCGGTCAACGGGAATATCTCCCGCACGCTCAGCAACAAACGCCGCCATTTTCCTGTCGCCTTTTCGGTATTCTGTTAGTACTTCATCAGCTGCGAAAATATCCTCATCAGTTGTCGGGAAGTATCTGTCCTTAAAAAACGAGGGATTAGGAACGATTTCTTCCGCGAGTGCAATTAAATAAAAAATTGTGAATAAATCCATGAATTTTTTTCCTCCTTAGTTTTGTTGTGCGGCTTTAAAGACTATATTACGCGTGCGTAATGCGTCCTTGTCCGCTTCTGTCATTTGATAGCTGTCTTTAGTGGTGCATTTATCGGGGTTGAAGCAACCCGCAGTATATACCGCAACGGTAACATCATTGACAGTATCAACGAAGGTATCGTCGCATAGCACGCAATCAGGTGTAAGAGTATCATCTGTACCTGCTACACTTCCGAGCGGGTAAAGCTTATTATTCAAAGCAGAACGTGCGAAAATTGTCCCGCGCGGATAATTTATCGAAGACGAAAAATGCGCAATCACCCGCCCGCGTACTTCAACCGCAGGGGCCAAATCAGTAATTAAACCGTCATATTCCATTTTTCCTATAGTCATTACTTTTTCTCCTTTCCGGTTTTTCCGAGTAAAGCCGCTACTTCTGTTTTAGCCTGCACTTGTTTTTCTTTTGGTGTATCTGCTTTCCCTGCGGAAATACTTCCGCTTTCGGTCTCTACACCCTCCATACCGCTTGCCGCTATATCAGCCTCACGGTCTTTCAGATACTGCCCGCCCTGTGCTTTCTGCGCCGCAATCATCTGCATTGCTACGGCTTCGGCAGAAACAGGCGCGTCGAACTTCGCCTTTGTAATAAGCTCATCGAACCCTCCGAGCGCGACGCTCTCAATTGTCTTTATGCGTTCCCGCTCTGCTTTGGTTGCCGCTTCCGCGGCGGCGGACTCTGCCTGCGCGACAAGTGTAGGATATGCCGCTTTTAACTCGTCTAATGTTTTTAATTCCATGCTTTCTTCTCCTTTTGAATTTTTTAAATTCCCCTCCGTGGAGGGGTGCCCCGCAGGGGCGGGGTGGTTTCCGCTCTGCGGTGCGGTTGTTTGTTTATTTGCAACTCCGCCCGCAGGCAGATTTAACAACGCTTTCGGTACGTTTTTGTATGTAGAAAATGCCGCAACATTTGCTAATGCCTGCGCTTCACCGAACATAACCTCGTCGCAGAATCCTGCGGCTACAGCCTCTTCGCCTGTAAACCAAGTTTCTGCACTTAAAAGCGTAGAAATTTCGTCCTTGTCTTTTTCTGTTTTGAGTGCGTAAGCGTTAATCATGCTGTTTTTTATGACTGCGATTATTTCCGATAATTTTGTTAACCGCTCCTCGTCAAGATAATCATACATGACAAAAGCAGGATTATGAATCATGAACACTCCGTTTGCAGGAATCATAATAGTATCGCCTGCCATAGCGATAATCGTCGCCGCTGATGCCGCCCAGCCGTCAATCTTAACGGTAATTTTCGCCTTGTGGTCTTTTAGGCGTGTGTAAATCGCATTTGCGGCGAAAACGTCACCGCCTCCCGAATTAATCCGCACAATGATTTCCGAAACATCTCCCAGCGCGGCGAGCTCCTTGTTAAACTCGGCAGGCGTGACCTCATCACCCCACCATGAATAGTTTGAAATATCACCGTAAAGAATTAACTCCGCAGGCTTTTCCCCCGCGGCGGCGATAAAATTCCAAAACTTGTGAATCGCTTTAGGCATAGTTTTTAACTCCTTTTTTATTTTATCATGGTTCAACTGGATTTTTAATCTCGTCAACCTCCCGCATAAGCTCTTCCTCACGCCTGCGCGACTGTACGTTCTTGTAGAAATCGCTTCCGTTCATCTCTTGCGCCTCACGGTCTCGGGTAGATAATCCGTTTTCGATTCTTAAAATCGCCGCCTTGACTTCATGCACAGGATTTAAAAGCCCCTGCGCGGGCCCGTTCCACTCCGAACCGCTGTACGCTTTACGGATTGCAGGGTCAGAGAAGAATCCCTGCGCGCTGATTCTTCCGATTGCCACAGCCTCGGCGAGCCATTCTTCATAAATCGACTGGCAAAAGTCAGAGGCGAACCAACTACGGTACATTCGCACGGATTTCCATAGTTCAAGCAGCGCGGCACGTGACGCGCTGTACGAGCTGGCAAAATGCTTAATCAGCACTTCATAAGGCATTTCAAGCGATGTGCCTATATGCCGTGTATATGCAGTAACAAAACTGTCAAAGTTCGGATTTGGTCTGCCAGGCGTTATCATGTGCGGCTTCTCGCCATGCGCCAAATCAATAAAAGAACCGCTGCTGAATTCTAATGCTTGCGGCTCGGAGGCAGTGGTATTTGTCTGATTGTTTTTGTCAACAACCGAACTGATTTCATTAACAACCGAACCGAAAGGCTCATCGTCATTGTTATCTGCTCCTTTTTCGATTATAACCGCCCAAAGAGCATTTATAACCGCTGCGTCAATCTCGGCTTGCTGATAACGTCCAAGTTGTTTTAATGATTCAATAATCGGCGCAAGGTACGGAACCCCGCGCCGCTGTCCGATTCGCTCACGGTTCATTAGATGAATTATGTTCTTCCGTCCTGTTGTTTTCCCAAACGCTTCAACTTTTGCCCATTTACCACTAAGTAACCCGCTGTTAGACAGCGGGTGTGTATTTTTTATGTGATAAGCCGTGACCTCGCCGTCCTTGTTTATTTCGACGCCGTCAATAATTTTCGACTCTTCTGAAAAGTCGAAAAGCTTATCCGGCGGTGTGCAGACTCTGTCGGCTTCAACAAGACGAATCCGCAAGTTATACGGCGCGTTTACGCGTTTATTTGACGGCAGAAGCACAATCACGTCACCCGACAAGAGCCAGTTTAAAAATGCGAGCTGTTGCAACTCGTAGAAGTTATCTTGCCGCTCAGCGTCGCACATTTCTGATTCCGCCCACAGCGCAAATTCGCGTTCAATGTCGTTTTGTATTTTCTGCGCGTTTTCTTCCGAAAGCCCTAAAAACTCGCTGTCAATCTGACTTTTGAGGAAAAGCCCTGCGCCTACAACATTAGTACGCATTGTTTTGACTGCGCCTGTAGCAATCGGCACACCGTAATAAATATCGCGCGAACGCATACGAAGCGTCGGCAGGTGGTCTTCTATGTCGCGTTTTGAGTTTCCACCGCTGTAGTTCCAACCCTGCATTGAGTTTTTTGAGCGTGAAGCTCCGTAGTTTCCGTAACCGCTGTTCATAATTTCTAATGAACGGCGGGCGGCGGCGCGTTTCATGCCTGTGATGGGGGAAACGGCGGCGATAGCTTTTTCTAATAAATTCAAGTTTTTCACCTCTTTGTATCAAAAAAGCACCTTGCCGCTTGGCAATGTGCTTTTATTTTGATTTGTTTAAATCAATCAATAATTGAATAAGACAATTTGTAATAATTCTACTGCTTTTAATTTCTTTAAATTTACTTATACGTTTTCTATTTACATCACAAATTTCCTTTACTAATAACGCGCGAGCAAATTCTGTTTCATAGCTATTACCACAAATTTTTATACATCGCATTAATGCTTCATTTAAGTCTTGATTATAATAGTCACTTGCAGATTCATTAAAAGTAGCAATGACTGGATAAATATCGCTACGATTCATTAACATACGTATACAATGTTCGTTAAAATAAGAGCCACAAGGATGTGAGTGTAAACTACTTAATACGACATTTTGATTGCTTTTTTTTGTTGCCGCTTTACCTATTTCTTTTATATTTTTTTCTACACATACAGGTTTATCTTCACGGCATTTCTTTATAGTTAAAATAATAATCGGCGTAAGAAACACTGCTAAAATTATAGCGTTTCCTATATTTGTTTTAGATAGCTCAAATATTTGTTCAAGCCATATAGGCAATGTGCTCACCTCTTATTATAAATTTGTCTCTTCAATAAATACAAAATCAGATATTAACCATATAACCAGAATAAATAACCACACTAAAGAGTATGTTATTTCTATCCGTATAAAAATAATACATGAGAAGATTGCAGAGAATATAAATATGCTTCTTGAATAATCGAATATGATAGAACGTATTTTTTTAATTATTCTATTAGTTCCCAAAAGAGAACCAAATACTTGTGAATTAAAGTTTGTTCTCCCCTTTGTGCGTGCAACACAGTAAAAAAGAGCACTTAAAGCAGGTATAAATACATTTATAAATATTGTAAATATGCCTTCTTCTCTAATAACAGTGCTGGCAAATACACTAAGCCAAGCACCGGTAATTGTAAGGAAAAGATTGTCTGTCTGTGTTAAAGCTATCATTTTTTTTGGTTGATTTGTGTTACCCATTAAAAAACTTAACTCTCTTTCTGTCTGTGTAACGCTTATATTATATATTAAATGCTATTAAATAAGTTATTATGCTGTATGTTGTATGTTGTCGAATAATAAATAAAAATGAGTATTAAAACTTGTGTATAATAATAACACAAATTTAAAATACTGTCAATCATTAATGGTAGACATTCTAAAGTTTTCTCTTTTTTGCATAGTTGAAAGACTTTCTGTTTGGTAATATTGACGATTTTTTACAAACAACAACTACTAATATTTGTCGTTTATATCAAAATGACATATATATTTGGACGTTGACATTTGGTGTCATATTTATCCGTCCTTAACCACAACTCTATAAACCCGATTCCGACCCCTGCGGCTAAGCTGACTTATCTGCGCGTTCCAATATTGAATCTGCTTTCTGATTTCTCCGAGGTCAGCGCGGGTTAACGAGCGGCTGCCTATTCGGTAGCTTTGGCTTATAGCTACCTCTCGTGAGGCTTCAAGCCAAATGTTTAAATTTTCAATTGCTATATCTAATGTTATTCCCTGCATATAATGCTCCTTTTGCATTATAAAAGCACCCTTGCGAGTGCTTTTTATTTATTTTCTAACTGGTGTCGTTAGGGCTTCAATTTCGTTCCAACCGCGTTTTATTCGTGAATATACAGTAAAGTAATTAATTTTATAAATTTCTGCCCATTGTGAAAGTGTTTTTGTTTCTTCCCTAATTGTTATGTATCGGTTATTTCTTTTATTATTACAGTTTTCTTTATTGGTTATCCACCTGCAATTGTCCGGTGAATAATTACCGTTGTTTTGTTTACGGTCATTACATAAGTTTTCTTTATAACCGTTCTGTATAGACCAATCATAAAACGATTGAAAGCTATTGAACCATTCTTTATGCATTATAATTCCGCGTTCGCCATAATTATGATATTCTTTATGGTTTGGGTCTGTTGTCCGTTGTTTTATTGTACTCCAAATATTATATATTCGTGATTTTGATTTATTATGGCTCTTGTTAATAGGATTTTGTTTCATTCGTTTACTTGCGAGTTCGCTGCCTAAACACCCGCAACTTTTAGTTTTGCCTTTTATAAGATAGTCGTTTCTGGTAAATGTAGTATTTCCGCAAACGCATAAACATTTCCATCTTGCTACCCTGCATTTAGCATTTTCGGCGCGGCTTACAACTGTAAGCCGCCCGAACCGCTGACCTGTTAAATCAATTAATTTAGACATTTTCACCTCTATATCGATATTTCGGCTCGAAAATATACGGCATCATAAATGATGTAAATTTATCGGCTTCATCTTCTCTTTGCTCTGTTGTCATTTTATAGTATTTTTCATTGCTTAAATGTCCTAATACTATGTGTCCAAGTTCGTGACATAATGCGGTTTGTGTTTTTTTAAAAGATAACTTATTACTTATATATATTGAATAAAATCCAGTATCGTGTCTTCTGGTCAATATAGCATATTTTTGTTCACCGTCCATTTTTAAATGTACACTATTGGGTTGTGTAAAATATACAGTAACGCCTAATGAATTCAATGTTTTTAAAATACCGCCTTTTTCAATAAATAATTGGGGGCTATTTTCGCGTGTGGTTCTGTTAAAATTTATAATTTTATCACAAGATTGTGTTTTGCGATTTGTCTTTTTATTTACGGTTCTTTTTTCCATAATAAAAACTCCTTTTCAAATTTTAATACTTGACAGGAGCTTCTCTATCTGATATAATGGATTTCAGATAGAGGAAACTCTGTCGGGTTGATAAGAGTAACGCTAAACTGTCCAAGGTGGAGCGTTGCTCTTATTTCTTTTGCTGACCGATTAGGTGAATCCCTCGCCTTATAGCTTCTGCACGGCTAACTTGATTTTCCTCACAATACTTATTAAGTATTTTTTCGGTTTTTGTATCGAGCCGAATTGTAAGACTTTTGAATATAGGATTTTCGCCCTTTGGTCGACCTGTTCTTGGACTCAATTCATCACCTCACTTTATGTCTTACATATATTATATTTCATGCAAGACATAATGTCAAGAGGTTTTGTGTGAAAGTTGTGTGAAATATTTTATTTTATTCCGCCTCGGATACTTCTGCCTTTCTTTTTTGTTTGTGGTGTTTTGTTATTTGCTTCTTCTTTCTTTAATACAATACCCGAAATCTCTAACGCCGCCAAGTTGTAGTTTCGGCAATCGAGAGGCTCATTGCGCCTGTAGCTTTTATTTTTAAGTTCCCAAACATACTGTGCTCTGCCTCGTTTATATCTCGTAACCCTGTGTTCAGATGTTAAGCCTTTGAAATATTCTTCGTCATATCCTGCGGTGTCTTCGTTTTTATTACCTTTAGGGAAGTGGCAGTAGTTAGCTCCCTCTTCAGTAATAGCAAGCTGCGAATATATAAATGCCTTTCCGGTATCAACTCCGAGCGTCCAAAGAAGAACTCCTACATTATTGCTTTTAGACGGTTTAGGAATAAATGGCTTTCCATATCCGGTGTTACCGCCTTTAATTGCACGTATTCCGCGTGTGTATCGCGGTTTACAGAATTTATAAACCTCGTTTGTAAAGTGTCCGCCCGTGTCCATGCAAGCGCAGATAATTTTTAGCTTCGCTCCGTCAGCGCGGGTGAACGTCTGATTTAAAAAAGTGTCTAAGTCGTTCCATACTTTATGCTGTTTTAAATCACCGTAAATTTTTTTATAAATAATTCCCCACGATTCCTTTTCCTCACCCCACCCGACGACTTCAACAACGAAACGGTCGTCCTGTGTATCAATTCCGGCGGTAAGACATAAAACATCTTCGGGTACTTCCGCGTTATATTTCTCGCGGCGGTTGTACAACTCATCAGGTTCAAGCTTATCGCCTTCCTCTTCCCAAACCTGCCCCATTTCGGTATTAGTCCATGCTTTCATCTTTTCAAAATTTCTTTTTTTAGCTTCCTTATTCGCTATAAGAAACTTTTCAACTATTTCTTTCCACTCTACAAAAAGCGAAGCGAAGCTATTAAGGTAAAAACCGCGCGTTTTTCGTTCGGGGAACTTCGCAATAAACTTGCCGCTTGTGAACTTTTCTTTCCATGCAATTTCGGAATTAACCGAACCGCAATAAGCGCAAATATAATTAATTTCGTCAAGGTTCTCTTTATCGAAGCTTACTTGTGCCCATTCAAGCGGCTGAAACTCGCCGCAGTCGGGGCAGGGAACGTTCCATGTTTCCTGTGTGCTGTTCTCAAATTCAATTTCAATAAGTGATATACCTTTAATTGTAGGTGTTGAAATAAATACTTCTTTTCTATTCCAAAACGTGGTTAAACGCTTTGACGCAAGTAAAAGCGGGTCGCCTTCTAATCCGGCTGAAGTAGGGTATCTGTCAACTTCATCAGCAAGCAATATTCGCACAGGGCGACTGCTTAGCCCTGCCGCCGAGTTCGCACCGACAATAGCAACATAACCGCCGGGGAATTCCTTGTGCAAAATCGTGTTTCCGCTATTGCGTGTCTTGTCGTTTACTTTATCACGAAGCACAGGAGTATCACGAAGCATTGACGTCAGCCGAGTTTTGCTGAATTCCTCTGCTCTTTGCAAATCGGGGTGCATAACCATAATGGGGCAAGGGTCATAATCCATGAAATAACCAATCGGATTAAGTATAAATCCGTCAGTTTTCCCTATTTGTGCCGCCGACATAACTACGACTTTGTGAACTCCTATGTCCGAAATCGCGTTCATTATTTCCTTTTGATAAGGTGCTTTTGACGTTTTCCACTTACCCGGCGCGGCAGAAGTCTTTTGTGACAACACGCGATATTCATCCGCCCACTCAGCAAGCGTCATATCCGGCGGCGGCTTTAATGTAAGAAATATTTTTTTAAATAACTTCAGCGTCGCTTTTTTCATCTTCTATAACCTCATTTATAAACAGACTTTCAAAGTCCGACAACTCGTTTAACGCCTCGTCGCAAGCTTCTTTAATAATTCTGCTAATCTCCGCTTTATCGCTCTTCTTTGAAAGCACAGGCGACAGCTTCGCAGGCATAGCCGAAAGCCTGCTCTTAAAATTTATCAGCATACCCACGATAACCGCTTCTACGTCCTCAGAAGTATGTAAATTTCCTTCTTTCAGCCCCAAATCAAACTCAATATCTTGCCGCTTTGCCTTCATAAATAAAGCCCGCTCAGTGTGATAGTTTACACCACCCTCACCGTCAGGCTTGCCGCTTCTAATAAAATTAATATATTTCTGCACAGTCGGAATAAGGTCATACAATCCCGAAGCGCTTTTATACTCCTCAATGATTCCCTCGTCTTTCAACTGCCGCACGCGCCTTTTGCTCAAATTCAAAACCAGCGCAACCGATTTCACACTATATAAAGTCAAAATACATACCCCCTTGTCCCCCACACCGTTTCATAAATCCCCCCTATTGCATTTCCCCCGCAATCCCCACGGAAGTAGTTTAAATTTTTTCGTATCTGAGCTACCCTTGGGGTCGACGAACCCTCAACAACATTAAAACGACCCAAAGTACCTAAAACGCTTCGGGGCTCTATTCTGTTTCATCTTCGTAGCTGTCTTCGATTTCATCAGTATCTGGGTTTATATTAAATGCGCCTTTAGCACGCTGCTTGTTAAATTCGTGCTTACGCTTATCAAAATCAAGACGCTTGCAGTCGATTGCATAAGCTCGCATGGAATCAATCAGCTTTAAAATCCTTCCGTGCGTCTTGCTGTACTCCGCATTAAGTTTCATTACGATTTCAAGTGAGCTTGATTTGAAAGTCTGCGTAACTTCGCCTTTGTCTGTTTCCGTCACGATTTCTTTTTCAACGTGCAGAGCTATTTCGTCGTCCTCGTATTTATTGATTTTTGCCGCTAAGTCCCGCTCTTTTGCATTGAGAATTTGCAATTCCCTCAGCATATTTTCTTCCACGTCCAAAGTAATGCTTTCTATGTACGCTCTTTCATCGGCGGAAAGATTTTCAAGATGAACTTTGCTATACGCTCCGTGAGTTTCGGCGTTCTTGTTTTTTTTCGGCGCGCCGTGACCTTTAGCGTTCCTATTTTTGGGCGGTGCGCCTTTGCCTTTCGCGTTCCTGTTACCGGGTTGTCCTCCGCGTTTTCTTTTCGGCATTTGAATCCCTCCGATTCGTTTGTTTGTTTTATTATTCTCGGGTATGAAAAAAATGAGGAAGTGCTCTTCTTAAAAAGTAAAGCTCCGTCAACGCGTCCTCATGGGTGAGGGAAACCCTCCCCCTGCCGGACGGGCAACCCCCGCCCTCATGGATTTATAATAATGATAAATTAAAGATTGTTTTATATAGGTGGTTGATATTTTAATACCCATTACGAGCCCGATAAACTCGAAAGCATATAATAAAGGACGGGATTTTTCCCGTCCATAACTTTCTTTATATATAATAGCATAGATTTTGCGTTATGTAAAGTCTCATTTTTTCTCGCAAATCGTCTCATTTTTTTCTCGTTTTAATTATATAATCAAGAGCTGATATGCCAAAATAAAGAATTGAAAATTCTTCAATTGCTTTTTTCTTTTTTCTGTAAAATGAGGCTTTACCGCTAAGATAAATATCTTTCATCGCTTTTTCGTGTGTTAGGTTTTGAAAATATATCATTTCAATAATTTTTCTTTTGTCGTCTTCAATATCTGAAAGTATATTTTCTATCTCTTGAATTTTCCATGTGATTGCATTTATTTCTTTTGCTATATATGATAATTCCTCTAAATCATTAATTGTGTTGCTGACATATGCTGAACCTGCGCCTATTCGCGATGTTTCCGCTGACATTTTATACGACGGGGTTGAAATGGCAATCAACTGCCCTTGCCTTCGTTTTAAATTCTGTAACGCTGTTTTTAATTTAGGGTAATTTTGCAAAATATATTCTGCTTCTTTAAAATAATTCACTCTGATTACTCCTTCCTTTTATACATCTGCACATATATATAAACCCCCGAAACAAAATCGCTCCGCTTCACCTCTACGCTTCTGAAAGCGTAATCCTTATACAGTTTTTCAAAGATTTCGGGCACGCAGTTTTCGTCCCATGCGATTTTTTCTGCGCGGCGTTTCGTGATTTTTTTATCCGCAATATCAATTTTGGGTTGCTTCAATCCCTTCGAGTGCCCCCAAAATCTTTCGTAGCTTTTTCCTTTAGCGAGATAATTCGCAATCCCGTTCAGCCCACAGTCGTGCTTAACACGCAGGCGTCGAGTTTGCGGATACGCGCCTCCGTTCCACTTGCTTTCGATTTCATCGCGGCTGATTCCTCCCGACATCATTATATGATGATGCGCTCTGACGACATCACCATCATGCTTGAACTCAGTGACGTAAATATATTTGAATTCTAAACCTTGTTTTTTATGTAATCTTGCAAGCCGGCGAAGAAAATTCTTGACATCTTTTAAAGCTTCCTCCGGCGTTGCAGGTAAATTATTATCATCGTACCCGAACGTCCCCCAATAATCGCTCGATGTAAAATTCGCATTTGACAGACGGGTAATATTCTTTTTAGTATTCTTGTGATTGAGGTTTTTCTGTGCTTCGCGGCTCTTTTCGTGCTCTTTGGCTCTGATTTTTTCTTGCGGATTGAAAAGCGGGAAAATTTCACATTCAAGTTGATTCCCCGCTTTAATCGTTTTAGTTCGGTATAGCTTTACGTTTTCGTGGCGCAGAAGCTCAAGGAAATCGTCGGGCGACTGATGTTGCTTGTTGTAAATGTCTAAATCAAACAACGTCAGCTGACCCTCGATATTATAATTTTTACTTCTGCGCCCCATATTTTACCTCTGATTTTTATTTATTTTTAGTATACAACTCATGCGTCCCGTCCTTGAGCGCGCGCTCATCGTCCGACATCTGATAGCCGAGTGCGCAAAAACAATCATATATTGCGTCAAGTTTTGAATTTTCCTTATGAAACCCTCGTTTTTCCGCAGAGGTTTCGTTTCCGCAATAGTATGTGTTCTCGCCGCTATCCTGCATTGTTGAATAGAGCGACACTAAAAGAATCTTTAACGCTGAAGCCTTAGTTTCTTTTAAAAGCTCTTTTTTTCGAGTCTATGACAATTGCCAGTATGATTCATTGAAAGATATTTCTTCTAATGAAGCATAATTACTAAATTCGAGTTTATTACCCAAGCATACTGCCGCAAACGAAAAGTATGACAATGCTTCATAATGTTCATGCAATAGTTTTGGATTTTTTGAAAATGATTTTATAAAATCAAGTCTAAGCTGATATGCAGTTTCGCTCATTTCTTTTAATGCTTTATAATTCCGTCTAAACTCACGCTTTTCCTCTTGTTCTTGCGGAGATAATTCTGTCATTTTCTTTTCGACTTTGATATTTTTATCTTTTTTGTAAATATCAATGTAGTTTTTTCCTAAGTGATATAAGTATTCATCGGGCTTAAATTTTGTCGGAATCTTGAAACCGAGTTTCCCGGATTTTTCGTATTCTGTATATGAAATTCTCATTTCATATCGAGAAGAATATCCTTTTAACTCCCATAATAGCTTTTCTGTCGGCTTTGCAAATTCTTTGATTTGCTCAACGATTTGCGGTGCAATTTTTTCACGCTTTTCTTCTGCTACAGCATTTGCAAAAGAGTTGTTAAAATTGTTTGTTCCGATTGACTCTAATACTTCGTTGCGCTTTTTTGCGTTGTCAATCTGTTGCAGCTTTATATAATCATCGAGGGTTGCACCGCGCTCATATGCACTATTCGCTTTCTTTTTGTCGAGAGAAGCAACAAACAACCTTTTACGGACAGTCGTTTCGGAAAACCCTGTTTTCTCGGATATAGTCTTTGTTGTTTCTCCTAAGTCAAGCATCATTTGAAATCCTTGAGCCTGCTCGATGATTGTCAAATCGCTGCGCTGTATATTCTCGCATAGCATAGTTGACAGCTGCGTCTTTTCGTCAATGAGCGTAACCGCACAGGGAACTTCTGAAAGTCCTGCGTGCTTCGCGGCAGAGTGCCGGCGGTGTCCGATTATGATTGTATAGTCGCCTGTGTATTTCTTTCTCATAGCGATTTTCTTTTCATAATCAGAAGCGTCTACCGGAACGACAGTGAGGTTCTGAAATATTCCGTTTTCTTTGATGCTATCGGCGAGCTCAGTTAAATCGCCTAAATTTTTGCGCGGGTTGTTTGGGTGCGGTATAAGCCTGCTAATGTCAATGTTTTGAATCATGGTGGTATTTCCTTTTTTATTCTTCATGCGTTAACTCGCCCTGCTCGTTTTCCGTGACTTCTCCTGTGTCTGCGTTTATATTGCAATCGCTTCCGAAAACCTCCTCAGCTGCGTTCGCGAGATTCTTCAAAGTTTTCATTTTTTGAAAATACTGCGATATATGCTTTATTTCATCTGTGAAAACATCATCGCTGTGCATAAACGACGGCATGATTACAGCTTTAAGTTCAAGCGCGACTTTTACTGCAAGCGCAAAACCTCCGTTTTTTGTTTCGCGTTTGTGAAAAGTTAAATATTCAGCGTCTTCGTCACAAAGCGGCTTAAAATAACTGACGTTAAAACTATAAATCTTTGAGCCGTCTTTGTAAAAATGATAACTGTTTCCTCGCCACATAATACCCACCTTTAAAGGCTCGCCTATTTCCTGTTCTGCTTCTGATATGTCGGAAAAATCAAGAGCTTCCGGCAGGGCTTCCTCGCGCGTGTGCCATTTTGATTGCTTGTCCGGCGGTACATCGAAAATGCGCAGGACTATTTCGGGCGTCATGTGAGGCATACCGCGCATGGAGTATGCCGCCGCTCCGTTGCTCAGCCACTGCTCTCCGTCTTTGTCAGTATAAATTATAAGTATTTTATTTGCGTTGAAAAGTGATGCGATTGCTTTTAGTTTCATTAACTATAACCTCCATTCCATTCCCAAAGTCTTTGCTTTCCGGAAGCCGGTATTGGCTCGTTAAATATTTTTACATTATCCAGTTCCCACGCATAACGCCCATAAGAATAATCACCGAAAACAATCTCTTTAGAGCATAATGATATACCGCCTTGATACCCATTTGAACTTATCAAACCTATACGGTGTGTTTTAGGGTCGACAAGTATTTTATGAATTTCGACAAGTTCTGCCGTGGCGACAATCACACTATATGGCAATTCATCGAAACTATAAATGTCGGGCAATCCTAAAGAGTCCACGAAACGGTAAAGTTCTGTGTCGGAAAATAAGCCTCTTGTGAAGGGTTTCTTTGCTGCGTGAATTGCAATTTTTCCGCGATACGAGGTTTTCCAACTTCTTGTTTCAAATTTTTTGGCTCCGATAGCAACAAGCGAAGCAAACGGCTGCCATATGGTTATTGCTTTCATTTCTACACCTCCCACGGAAATTCACGAAGCATATTTTCTTCGCCGATAATTGGAATTAGGTTGTCTTTCATAAATACCGGAACATTCTTTTCTCTGCATTGTCTTACAATGTTCTCAATCCACCTACGTTCCGGGATAACCTTAACTTTGCTTGTTCCGCTTTCTGCTCCAATTATAGCCCACCTAATGTAATTATTTCGTGGTAATTCAATGTTGCTTTGAAGCGGCTCGAATGAAATGAACGTATGATAATCTAACCATGAACATTGATTCTGCTTTGTTATAAGGTCTTTATAAGTCACTGCAGAGAAACCAAACCAATAATTATCGCCTTTCGGTAAAAATCCTTTTAGCTTTAAATCATGGTACCGTTTCGGATTTTTCGTTAAAAACAGATACCGATGTTGCGGAGCGGCGGCGCAGGATTTGAAAACTTCCTCAATCCACTCGTCCGGCACCCACTCGCCGAAAAGGTCAGCCATACTGCACACAAAAATATTCTGAGGTTTTGCGATTTGTGACGGTTTGTCAAGGCGGTAACGGTGGAGGGTAGGCTCGAATCCGAAAGGATAAGGAGCTTTTACGACTTTACCTTTCTTAGTGTATTTGTAGAGCAGAACATCTAATTCATGGCAGCCGTTGACGGATTTATGCAGAAAATAAACTTCTTCACCATAAACGCTCAGCGACGCTTCGTGTGAATATCCGCCGAACCTCTTACATATATCGACGGCATAGCAGTATCCGCAATTATAACGGCAACCGGTGACGGGATTATAAGTTCGGTCGCTCCATTCAATCTTGGTTATGTTCATCGTTACGCTCCTTTAATGCCTTTTCCGCTTCCTCACGAGTAAAATAAACACTTTCGCTTGACGCGATTTCGTAGAAATCATTAACCGTCACACGGTTTCCGGTATCGTACACCGCTTCATCAGCCTCGCAAACCTCAATCATGTCAACTACGATTTCTTCCACAACAGCGTGAGCTTCTTGACAAGCAATAATTTCCTCTGTTGGCATACTGTACCGGCTATACTTGCAAATATCGCTGTCAATATGTGGGCAGTTGTTTTGACAATCGGCGGGACGAATTAAGTAGATAGTTGTTCCGATTTTAAAGGGAAGTTCAACAGCTTTTTCAAGTCTATTTTCTAATTCCTCAAAACATCTTTCTGTTAATAATGCATCGCGCAAATAACTTAAACATTCATCTTTGTCAAACCCTTTTGCTCCTTTGATTTCAATCCATTCTATGTAGGATTCAAGTTTTTCTGTTTTATGACTCATGCTTTCCCTCCGTCTTTATAATGTTTATAATTCTCACATGTTTTTGCTCTAAGGTCACAGCATATCGAATTATCACGATTACAAGTCAGCATACAGCGATATTCCATAATGCCGTTTTTATAATTTGGATTGCTGTGCAGGCATAATTCAGGCATACTTATTCCTATCCCACAACTCGGGATTATCGTGGATATTACCGATTATTTTACAATCTCTTTCTATATTCATATCATAAAACATCTTTTCCCAACCGTTTATGAATTTGAATATAAAATGAGCATGTTTTTCACGCCATTCTACGATTGCGGGCACCTCTAAACAACCGAATTTTACAATATCCCCCTCGTAAAGATAAATATAATCAAAGTTATCGTCTACTTCGTTTGTTTTTACGCCCGTGCATTGTCCGAGCGACGATATATCTATCGGAATACGTTTAGTGCTATATTCATCGCTGTAAAATATAGCGTTTATTCGTCCAAACCTTGAAGAATGATAATTTTTTAAATATGCACCGTAAACCCATTTTTCGTTAGTTGTGTCTTTCCCGCGAAATAAATGCCTATCACTCATACCGCCAAAACCTCCTCTAATTCTTTCATGGTTTTAATTTTCTTCCCGCACAGCTCCGGCAAGTTCGCTCTGACGAGCGCTTCCGCGAACGGCGGCGGAACTGCGTTGCCACACCGCGCAACCTGCGCGGATTTTGACATTACGTTGCCTTTATGGTCGATGTCGATTATGTAATCGGAAGGGAAGCCCTGCGCGTTGAACAGCTCCCGCGGTGTCAGCATACGAAGTCCGATATCTGATATGAAATAATAAACACCGCTTATTTCAAACAATAGTATCTCGTCGTCGGCTATGCTGTACCCGCAATACGAATTTAGAAACTCTTTGACTTTACCCCATTTGTGAATATCATTAATACACTTTGCTTTTGTCAGAAAGCACCGTACTTCCCCGAAATGCTGATTTGTCATTATGGTTTTGAGTGGTTCGGAATTGCTCTGTCCGTCCTCGTTGTTGCGGAATATATCCAAATGTGAGGTTATAACTGCGTGCTTTGAAGTGCTTACCACAGTGCCGAGCGGTTTATCTATGCCCGGCGCTCTCGGCTGTTGCCCGGGGGCTTCGCCGTACCCTGTCTGAATAAGTGTCGCGGCGGCGAGTGCATAACGGTTCGCCGCGTCTGCTGTTAGCAGGGGTTTTACTAATGACTGACCGCGCACCTCATTCTTACCCTGTTCGTCGTGATATTGAATGAGCGTCGGGGTCACAACCCCAAAGTGATTGACAGGGATAATCTCTTTCGGTTTTTTGTGAAGCATAATCTCAAACAACGCCCACAGCAAAACTCCACCGCAGATTCCTATTAATTTTAAAGTCTCTAAAAGTTCCATCTCTGTTTTTTCTGCCGCTATGTAACCTACGATTCCGGCGGACATTATTAAAATCCATATAAAAACTGCAAATATTATTTTTTTCATAATATCTCTACGCTTTCTTCTTTTCTCATAAGATTATTCCAAAGTTTGCGCAGCTCGCACTGCGAGGCATTAACACGCTCGACTCGAAGGTAGCAACCCGTGCATTTTACGTAGTTACCTTCAATATATTTTGAATTTGATTCTGATGCAATTCCGCCACAAATACGGCAGGGTAATAATTTTTCATATGTCTTCATGACGCATTTACCCCCGCAATATATTGCTTTGAAACCATAAATTCCTTGAAATCATCTTTAAAAATAAACCACTTTCCGGCTATTTTACTTGCTTTTAATTCTCCGTCTGTGATTAACTTTGTAATCGTAGGAGAGCTGATTCCGGTTATTTTAACAATGTCGCGGGTTTTTATATATAAAGGCAGCTCGTCCCACTCTTTCGGTGTTTCTTGTTTTGGTTTATTGTATTTTCTGAAATTAATGAGTTCAGCCGACAGGCGAGTGGGCTTATTTTCTCTGCTGTCTATTAATCCTTTTTCTTTCATATTTATATCCTTTCGTTTAAAGCTTTCCTTGCCGCTTATAATTCGTGTTTTTTGAATAGTGGCGTTATTATCGCTGCCACCTCATCGGGCGTAGCAGGTATAATTTTTCTCTTGTATGGTTTTTGCGGAGAAAATGTCCTCGGATGTACGGTAATTTTTCCGCCACAGTCACAGGATTCACTGAAGTCTATATTTGAGCCGCAGTCTGAGCACGTCTTATATCGAGCCATGAATAACACCTGCCTTTCTTTTTTATACCCCGCTTGTTTGGCGGCGGGAATTTCTTGAAAACCCACCGCCGCGGGGGTGTTTTCGGTTATTTATACCCGAACGTGAAACGCCGCAACCACATCTCACTTATCACCGGAATCTTAAACGCGCTTTTTTAAGAATTTGCACGTCTGCAAGTTGCGCTTCGATGGGGACGGACGGACTCGAACCACCAAAGGTTTTTTCACCTGTGCTACCATTGCACCGCCCCACTGCCGTCTTTCCGGCTGTCATCACTTTTTGTTTGCGAGGTCACAGCATATCTTGGCAGACGATGATTCCCCCGGTCGGACAATGTGCTTGCCCGTTGGTATATAAACACTCTCGCGGTTATACCGTTGATTTTTTTGCAAGCGATTGCAAAGGTGTTCTTACCGCTATGCGGATTTTATTATTTATGCAAATTTTATATTGCTTTTTGCAAATGTTTGTGTTATAATGGTTGTACATAATATAAGGAGTCTCAAAAATGGACAAAACATACTGGCTTACTGATAAAGATGACAAAGGTTTCCCATATAAAGTATTACCGCCGGGGAGATATACTTGTTATGAGTGCAGAAAACAGATTAAATATGTTTTGTGTCATAATAATGATGGCGAATTGATGCACAGAGTTAAACCATGTCAAAATTGTGGATGTATAGTAGTTGGGATATAATGTGTTTTTTATTCTATACTTCTAAAGCAATCCATAATCTCTTTTTCTGTTCTATTAAAAATTTCTTCTAAAAGAACTTCTAATTTTTCTGTCGACTTTTCTTTTTTAAATTTGAACATTGACAATTCAACTTTAAAGTGAAGAAATTCTTTTTCTTCGCTCGTATGACCAAATGAATACCTAACAGATTTACCATGTTCTGTTTTGTCTTTTGTTGATTCATACTCGATGGTTTTTTCATAACTTTCTTGCATATCTTTACCCTACTTTCATTTTTTATAATCGCATATATGCGGCTTACGAAGCAAAAAAAATGTTGTTTTTTTCTTCGTCAGATAAAATCAAATGTTTTGAAATTATTTCTGCTTCTCCTACAGAAAATAATTTTTCACCGCATTTTAGTTTTCTGTAAAATGTAGCCTTGTTAACTCCTATAATTTTAGAAATTTCATTTATACTGCTACCGCGTTCAATAATCTTACCCTTTAACATATTTGAATTTACCAAAGTTGATACCTCTTTTAAAATAATCAAATTTATTGCCGCTATGCGCTTCTGCCTAATAAGTAATCTACAGAAACTTCAAGCTCTGTTGCGATTCTTTCGAGCGTTACCACGCTCGGGATTTTCTTGCCGCTTTCGTAATGCGCTATTTGTGTCTGCGATACGCCGACGCGGTTGCCGAGCTCGGCTTGGTAGATGTTTGCGTTTTCGCGGCTTCTTTTTAGATTTCTTGCTAATGCTGTCATTGGTTTCACCTCTTTTTGTTGACATTTTGTAATTTTTAGGGTATAATGTAACTTAATTAATAAATCCGAGGGATTTTTGCGCCTGCGGGTATTGCTTAGATATATAATATCGGAATTATTACGACTTGTCAATACGTAATTTAAAATTTGTATCGCAAATATTCCGAATTTGTTTACTTGCATAAAAATACACCCTGCTTTTTGTGCAAGGTGTATAAGAGGTTTTATTATGGATAAATTGTTTCCGAGTATTGTAACGACGCGCAGAATAAAAGGCACTAATTTTATATTTCATGTATATGCATATAGAAAAGTAACGGATTCCGAATTTAAGTATGCACTCCGACTATGGCTACAAGATTATAAACTTATAAAAGTACCTAAAACTGGATTTGGAAAGCGTAGGACTATTCTCGGATTAGACGATTAAAATCTTTAATAAAATCTTTAATGATAAATTTTTGCCACTTTTTACTTTTTAAAATCATTTTTTTGTGTTTGGGATTTAACCAAATAGAGTATCTGCTTTCATCTAAATCACAACAAGTCGATAATACAAATGAATCCTCAAACTTCATATTCTAACCTCCCATAAATTATTATACTTAACAAGGTGGTGAATTTTGTGAAATGTACTGCTGATTTAGAATCCAAACTGAATAAATCAATAGCACGCTTTAAAAATTCAAGAGTATCTTCAAACGCTTCCTATAATGCGCCTATAGATAAGCGCAATTTAGAAGAATTGCAAAGCGAGACCGCAAAGGCGTTGGAAGCTTTTAAGGTGGCTATTCTTGATTATTTAACAGATTAATAAGTCTTTCAGCCAAATAAGCTGTTACTTCTGCTTTTTTTATAACTGTATTAATATCGCAATCAGTTAAATCCAGTTCATTTAACAATTTTATTTGCTCTGAAATGGTGTTTAATGCTTTTTGCTTCATGCCCATGTCCTCCCATAAAAGTATTATATTTATATTATATCGTAATATTTCCGACTTGTCAATAGAGAAAGGATAAAAAGTATGAAACCAATCGATATTATTTTGAACTTAATAAACGAAAGAGGCATAAAAACATCAACGTTTTATGAAGATTTAAAAATAGGAAAAGATAAATTTAGCGAATGGAAACGCGGAAAAACAACTTCCTATACAGAATATATTACAGAAATTGCTGATTATTTTAATGTAACTACGGATTATCTCTTTGGTCGTACTAATATTATAATGATTTCTTCGCTTCAACCTAAAGAGCGTAAAAAAACTATTGAAAAATATCTTAATTTAGCAAAAATTTATAATATGATGAATGAATATGAAGAATTAAAAACTAACAATATTTCAGATTTAAGACTTGAAGAAATAGTTAAATCAGTTGAAAATAGAATTGAACGTCAAGGTTCTGGTAAAATCTCAATCCAACCTTCAAAACTACAATTAAAATTCGCGCTTGAAGACCCGGACATGAGCGACGAGGCTCTTAATGACGTATTAGCTTATGCTAAATTTAAGAAAGAACAGAGGGAAAAGGGCATAAAATGAATGACATCGAAGTAATTATCAACGAATTAGACGAGAGCGGAATAGATATAGATGATTTTCAATTTGAGGATATAAGAGCCGTTTCAATATGCCAAGAAGACGGCGCGCGTTCAATCGGGCTTGATAAAAGACAGTTTGAAACCTCTGCCGAGTTAAAATCTGTATTGCTTCACGAGCAGGGGCATTGTGAAACTCATACTTTTTATAATGCGAGTACTTCTCCGCTTATGCGCGGGAAGCTTGAGCGCAGGGCTGATAGGTATGTTACCGAGAATAAAATCACTAAGTATGATATAGTTAAGGCGAATAAGCGTGAGGGCTTAACCGAGATATGGGAGTTTGCGGAGCATTTCGGTGTGACGGTTGAGTATATGAAGAGGATAATGAACATACATTTTCAAATGGAGTTTATGGAATAAAAAAATAACCGCCCGAATGACGGGCGGTAGAGGTATATTGTAATGGAATGGTTAATAATTATAGGTGTTATCTTTGTTGTTTGTTTGATTGTGGGAATTATAAATGATAACAATAAATATATGAATCGAAATAATAAAACCCCTCACAATTATTCGTTATCGAGAGAAACTATTGACCTTTTTAATTTTGAGGATGAACATAAGAAGGAGCTTCAAAAATGGGATAATAAATTATGGAAAGCTGAATCTAATATTTCTTATGGTGAAGGTATAACTAACCCTGAAACTATAGAAAAGCAATATCAAAAAGCTATTGACCTTTATGAGGAGTTTAAATATTTTTGCGATTCAAATATAGGTGGAGATTCATATTTTGAAGAAGAAATCCAAAGTAGATATGATGATTTATTAGAGGGATATGAAGAATTTATGGAAAATGAATACGAAGATTTAATGATTGCTTATAAAGAATTTACTGAAAAACGAAAACAGATTAATAAGTTAAGAAAAGAAGTTAAACAGCGAGTAATAGAATATAAGAGTATTTCTCAAGTTGATTTATTGAAGTTATATGATGAAAATATGAAAAATGATATTTTAAAAATTTTGAATGAGCTTTCTCAATTAAACGAAGTAAAAAAATATAAAGAAGGTTCGAGGGTTTACTTTAAATTAAATGATTAAAACAGAATTTCATCAACCCCGAACGCCTAAAGTATACTGCTCGTACTTAGAAAAGTGGTATAACGCGGATTCTGACAACTCGAATTGTTATTATAGAGAAGAATGTCCGCGGGCGCGGATAGATGTGTGCTTATTAAAGGCGAAAGAATGTAAAGGCGGGTGAAAATATGTCAAAACTTAAAAAGCGAGCTGACGGGCGTTTTCAATCTAAAGTTTATCTTGGTGTTTATGATGGAGTTTCTAAATATAAATTTGTCTACGGAAAATCTCAAAAAGAAGTAGACGAAAAGGTTTTTGCGCTTAAATTATCATTGAAAAAGGGTATTGATGTAGGCTCGCAAGATGATACTTTTAAGGATTGGGCGGAACGTTGGCTTACTTTTAAAAAACTCGAAGTCTCTCATAATTGGTTTTTGTCTATTTTTAACCGTATTGATAATCTTGAACCTTTGTATAATATGCAAATATCAAAAATAAAATCTTCAGATATACAATATCTAATAAATCATTATGCAACTGAACCCTGTGAACAGACGGGTAAGCCTTATTCTAAAAAAACTCTGAATGATTTAAAAATTGTCGCTCAGTCAGTATTTAAAATCGCAATTGATAACAGAGTTATAGATTATAACCCTGCATCTTCCGTAAAAATTCCTAAAGCGGCAGAGACTGTTACAAAGCGAGCATTAAATGAAGATGAACGTAATTTTATAACAGATACGCCTCACCGCGCACAGCTTGCCGCTATGATTATGATGTTTTCGGGTCTGCGACGAGGTGAGTTGATTCCTCTGACGTGGTCTGATATAGATTTAAAGAATAAAACGATTAATGTAAATAAATCCGTTGAAATGATAGACGGAAAACCGGTCTTAAAGTATATGACAAAATCAAAAGCGGGCATGAGAGTTGTTTTTATTCCTCAACTATTAGTTGAATTTTTAAAGGTTCAAAAAAGAACGTCGCTTTTAGTATGCCCGAGTGCCGGAGGAGTAATAATGACGAGGTCGGCATGGCGTAAGATGTGGGAAAAGTATTTAAGCGATTTAAAATTAAAATATGGTTCAGATGCAGTTCCGAGGTTTACCGCTCACTGGTTACGACATACGTTTATAACGATGATGTATTTTGCCGGCGTTGATATTTTAACCGCCAAAGAGCAGGCGGGTCACGCTGACATAAAAACTACGATGGCAATTTATACACATCTTGATAAGCAGTTTAAGAAAAATTCTATGAGCAAATTAGATGATTTTTTAATGAAAAATAAACTTGCAATTGTTTAATTGTAGTAGTCAAAATAGTAGTCACATATACCACAAAACCTAATAACAATGCGGCTAAAGCGTTGTTTTAGCTCTGCCTTTTAAGCAGGGTGTCCCGCGTTCGAGTCGCGGGTGGGTCATGTTAAATTCAAACAGGGTAGTGGTGTGGGAATTTCACGCCACCGCTTTTTTATTAGTGTGGAGGAATTATTTATGCAGGGTAAGCTTGATTATTCAAAGAAGTATAATGTTTTTCTTTCATACAGACGAGACGGCGGAGAAGCGATGGCTATCCTTCTGCGCGACAGGCTCGCTGAAAAAGGATACCGTGTTTTTTTAGATGTGGAGAATTTAAACGCCGGCACCTTCAATGATAAACTGTTGGAAATTATTGACGGGTGTACGGATTTTGTGCTTGTATGCTCGGCAGGCTGTCTTGACCGCTGTATCAATGAGGGCGACTGGGTACATAAAGAAATATCTCACGCTTATAAAGCGGGTAAAAATGTTGTTCCGGTTATGCTGAGGGGCTTTGAATGGCCTGAGGCTTTGCCGGAGGACATAGAAATATTGCGAATGCAAAACGGTGTTTCTGCCAGCAACAGCGAGTTTTTTGAAGCTGTTATAGACCGCTTGGCAGATAAATTTCTTCAAAGCTCCCCTAAAAGAATGAAAAAACTGATATTTAAAATAGCAAAGGTGGTTTCAGCTGTCATTGGCGTGCTTGCTCTTACCGTTGTTTTGGCAGTCGGTATCGTTACGCTTTTAGGACAGGGCGATAATATTACTCAGATTTTATATGTGAGAGATGATAAACCGGCAAGCAAAGAACTGCCTTCTTCAGCGGGAGAACCGAACGAAGCATACGACGAACAGCAAGCTTCAACCGAGCATGATTTTATTCCCGAAGATACAGAAAGTCTGCTCGTTACAGTCACAGAGCAGAGTCAAGAAGAATCCGCCCCGCCCGTAACCACTACAGCCGCTGCAGTTCAAGCGGATTCCGCACCTGCCGCGACTACGACCACCCGCCCAAATACAACAACTACTACACAGCGCGCAGTCACAACAACGACGCCGACTGTTACAACGACGACAGCACCGCCTGTTACAACAACGCGCCCCATTACAACGACGACAGTGCCGCCTGTTACGACGACAACGCGCCCCGTTACGACGACAACGCGCCCCGTTACAACGACGACGCGCCCTGTTACAACGACAACGCGCCCTGTTACAACGACAACAACGCGCCCCGTTACAACAACAACCGCATCGTCGCCTGTCACAACGACAACAGCATCACCGGTTACAACAACGACAACCGCACCGCCTGTTACAACGACAGCACCGCCTGTAACTCACAATATTTCTGTATCGGCGGGAACAGGAGGTTCAGCCTCCGGCGGCGGAGCATTTAATAACGGTTCATCGGTTACGGTGATTGCAAACGCCGAAGCAAGCCATAATTTTGACGGCTGGTACAGCGGCGGCGCAAAAGTAAGCGACAGCTTGAGCTATACTTTTGCGGCAACGGCAAATACCGCTTTGGAGGCACGGTTTTCTCTTAAAGAATATACCGTTTCATTCGTTTTGGGAACCTTCGGCGGCGTAATTAACTGGCCCGGAGAAAACAGCAGAATAGTCAGGCACGGTGAGCAGGTGGGGATGTTGCCGAATGCATGGCGGGATGATGAGGAGAGGATAGATACCTTCCATTTACCCCCGTTTTATGAAATATTATACATAACAACCTATAGAACCGAATGGTTAGCGGGCAATACACCGGTTAACGAATACACAGTAATAACATCTAACATAACCTTTACGGTATATTTTCACGGAACTGAAACGCGCGTAGATTAGCGCACATAAATAATCATTTGTGATGAAAACCGCTTGAACATTAAGTTCGGGCGGTTTTTTAATGTTTGAAATGTTTTATTGACAAAAGCCGCAAAAAATAGTATAATTAAAGTTAGCTTTGAAACGAAAGGAGACACCATGAAAAAATATATTGTTTTATTGATATTTGTGGTTTTTCTTTTTTCGGCGTGCAGTGAAACTGCACCGGAAACAGAATCTGCATCTAACAACATTCGCATTGAAATACCGCTTTATGAATACCCAAGCGCGTATATAACACCCGAAATGCCTTACGACGGCTATCTGACGGCAGTAATGCCGCTGCCGGCGGACGAAAGCTACCCAATTGAATTGGTTGTCGGCGAGGATATTTTTCAGCCTTTAGCGCGCTGGTATAACGAAAATGTAGAAGAAAAATTTTATCATGGGGAAATTACTGCCGATAATGTTTTAGATGTTTCTCATGTGATGTTTTTTGGATTTACAGGTTCAGGCATAGGCAGAGGCTTTGAAATATTAGAGTCTGTGCGCGGCTACGATATTTATAAATTTAATGTTGTTATGAATGATTTCATGGAAGAACAATTGGAGAGTAACGAATCGTTTGCTCCGTACCTTGAAGAGCTTTTGATTCAGCGCAGCTATGACTATTTCATTGTTGATGGTGAGAATATTTTGAAAATCAGTTTTGAACCCTTTAGGCTTGAAGCTGAGCCCGAAATGAGCAGAGAAGATGAAAGCGCGATGTTTGATGAAATGATTAAAAACATTCAAATTTTTAAATAAAGGAGATTAATTATGAGCATGACCCCAATCGAAAAACTCAATAAGTGCTATGACAGCATTAAATTCAAAATACCTTTCAAGCCTAAGGTTGCTATTATCCTCGGTTCGGGGCTCGGTGCGCTCGCCGATGAAATCGATGCCGCCGCAACGATTGACTACAGCGAAATCGACGGTTTTCCGCAGTCTACGGTCATCGGGCACAAAGGGCGCTTCGTTTTCGGGCGGATTGGCGAAAACCCTGTTGTCGTCATGCAGGGGCGCGTGCATTTTTACGAGGGCTACTGCATGAGCGATGTTGTGCTTCCTGTGCGGCTGATGAAGCTGATGGGAGCGGAGCTTCTGCTTCTTACGAATGCGGCGGGCGGAATTGATTCCGCTATGAAAGCCGGCGATTTCATGCTTATAACCGACCAAATTTCAAACTTTACGCCGAATCCGCTGATTGGCGAGAATTTCGCGGAGCTCGGCACCCGCTTCCCTGATATGAGCGAGATTTATGACAAGGAGCTTCGCTCGGTTGTGCAAAACACTGCAAAAGAGCTCGGAATCGGGCTTCACGAGGGCGTTTATGTTCAGGCGACAGGCCCGAGCTTTGAAAGCCCGGCGGAAATAAAGATGTTCCGCGCGCTCGGCGCAAACGCAGTAGGAATGAGCACCGCGTGTGAGGCTATTGTCGCAAATCACGCGGGAATGAAAATCTGCGGGATTTCATTTATCGCGAACTTAGCCTGCGGAATGACCGACAATCCGCTGACTCACGCAGAAGTCATGGAAGCGGCGGACAACAGCGCGCCGCTGTTCAAGAAGTTAGTAAAAGCGGCAGTTGAAAAATTTTAAATAAAAAACAGGGGGAAAACATGAAAATCAGAATTTTTACATCAGCGGCGGCAGCCGAGCTTGAAAAAGACGTGAACAGATTCATCGCGCAAAGAGACATAGACATAGTTCAAATGCAGTTTTCAACGGCAGTGACCTCAAGCGTTCACATGGCGTATTCAGTCATGGTGACTTATGAAGCGCACGGGCTTGTAATTGAAAACGAGGAAGCGTTATAGTGCTTGACAATATTAAGCTTTCGCCCGATGAAAATGCGGTCATAATCATTGACCAAACCAAGCTTCCCGGTGAAGCTAAGGTTTTGCGCCTCACAACAGCGGCGGAAATGCGTGAAGCGATTATGACGCTTCAGGTTCGCGGCGCGCCTGCTATCGGGATTTTCGCGGCTTACGCGCTTTACGTGCTGGCGCGAAGTATCCCCGCGAATGCGGACTTTTCAAGGACGCTGAAAGAACTCAAGAGCTACCTTAATTCAACCCGCCCGACAGCGGTGAATTTAAGCTACGCGCTTGAGCGCATGATGAACTGCGCCAAAAAAGCAGGGAAGAAGCGCGAAAATATTTTAAAAGCTCTCGGTGATGAATGTCGGCAGCTTCAGCATGAAGATGTCGTGGTTTGCAGAAGCATTTCCGAATACGCGCTGAAGTTAGTTAAAGATAACTGGGGAATCATGACCTACTGTAACGCGGGTCCGCTTGCGACCTCGCGCTACGGAACCGCGCTCGGCGGGATTTTTTTAGGTAATGAGCGCGGCTATAGATTCAATGTCTACTGCTGTGAAACCCGCCCGCTTATGCAGGGGGCGCGGCTCACCGCGTATGAGCTTTCGGAAGAGGGTATAAATACTACGCTTATTTGCGACAATATGGCAAGCAGAGTTATGAGCGAGGGGAAGATTCAAGCTTGCTTTGTCGGCTGTGACCGCGTTGCGGCGAACGGCGACACAGCGAACAAAATCGGCACAAGTATGGTTGCGGTTTTGGCGAAGCACTACAAGATTCCTTTTTATGTTTTCTGCCCGACCTCGACGCTTGACATAAACTGCAAAAGCGGTAAGGATATTGTAATTGAAGAGCGCGGCGGAGAGGAAATCCACACGGGCTATTTCCGCGAACGACTCGCGCCCGATAACGAAAGCTTCAAAATTTACAACCCGTCGTTCGACGTCACACCTGCGGAATTAATCACCGCGATTGTAACCGAAAACGGCATTATAAAGCCGCCTTTCGAAGATTCGCTGAGAGCAATTATAAGGAAAAAACGATGAACCTACCCGATAATGTAAAAAAAATAATTGCGCGCCTTGAAGCTGCAGGTCGTGAGGCTTACGTTGTTGGCGGCTGTGTACGTGACAGCTTGTGCGGCTTAACGCCGCCCGACTACGACATTGCGACAAGCGCGGTCCCCGAAGAAATCAAAGAAGTTTTTCATGACTGCAGAATCGTTGATATAGGCGAAAAACACGGGACAATTGCGGTTATTACCGAGTCTGACAAGAGCAAAATCGAAATAACTACCTTTAGAACTGACGGCGTTTACACCGACAGCCGTCGCCCCGATAATGTTACGTTTACGCGGGACTTGGAAGCGGATTTATCACGGCGGGACTTCACGGTCAACGCGATGGCGTATTCCGAAAAGACAGGCTTGATTGACGTTTTCGGCGGCGAGCAGGACTTAAAGGATAAAATACTGCGCTGTGTCGGCGAACCCGAAAAACGCTTTAATGAAGACGCTTTACGCATAATGCGCGCGTTGCGGTTTATGTCGGAGCGCGGGCTTGTCTGCGAAGAGGAAACCGAAAAAGCTATTCGCGCTTTAAAAGAAAATCTGCATAAAATTGCACCCGAGCGAGTCCGCGTTGAGTTCGACAGGCTTTTGCTCGGGGAGCACGCAGAGAAAATTATTTGCGAGTACTACGACGTTTTAGGCGTTAGCTTCCCGGAAATTATAGCTTGTGCGGGCTTTGACCAGCGAAATAAATATCATACTTACGACGTTTTGACGCATATCGCGAAGACTGTTTCGGCTGTTCCGAGAGAACGGGTTCTGCGGCTTGCGATGTTCTTTCATGATATTGCGAAGCCCGAGTGTTTCAAGCTTGTTAATAATTACGGAAGCTTCAAGGGTCACGCTGCGAAAAGCGCGGAGATTGCCGAACGTGCAATGCGCCGCCTGCGTTATGACACTGCGGCGATTAATAAAATAAAGCTGCTCGTTGCGAGCCATAATGATGATTTAGAAGCCGATAATATCAGCGTAAAAAAACTGCTGAACAGATTCGGGCTTGACACATTATTGAAGCTTTGCGAGGTGCAAATCGCAGACGACAGCGCGAAGGCAGACTTCGTAAAAGCGGAAATAAAAAAGCACCGCGATGTAATTGAAAAAGCGCGTGAAATAGCCCGGAGCGGCGAATGTTTCACGCTCGGAAGCCTTGCACTGAACGGCGATGATTTAACAGAGCTTGGTTATAAAGGCGAGGAAATTGGTGCAAAGCTGCGCGATTTACTCGATAAAGTAATCACAGGGCAGGCGGGAAACACAAGAGAAGCGTTACTAGAACTAATTAAAATGCAATAAAGGACGTAAGTGATATGTCATCGGTGGATATTGGAATTGACCTCGGAACAGCTAATGTAATCATAACTATCGGCGGTAAGGGCGTTGTCCTTCACGAGCCGAGCGTTGTCGCTTATGACAAGAAAAAGCGGCAGGTCATCGCTGTTGGCGAGGAAGCGTACAGAATGATTGGGAGAACGCCCGAGTATATTATCGCCGCGCACCCGCTTCGTGAGGGTGTGGTTTCTGATAACTACATGACTGAAATTATGGTTCGTGAATTTATCCGCAAGGTCAGCGGAAATATGTTAGTCAAGCCGCGAATAGCACTCTGCGTGCCGTCTTTTGTTACCGATGTTGAGCGGCGCGCACTTGTAGAAACTGCTATGGTGGCAGGCGCGCGGAAGGTTTATTTAATCGACGAGCCGATAGCCGCGCTACTCGGTGCGGGAATCGACATTACCAAGCCAAACGGCGTAATGGTGGTTGACATCGGCGGCGGAACTACCGATATAGCTGTCGCTTCCTTCAACGGCATTGTAAGCTCGGCTTCTGTTAAAGTCGGCGGAAACAAAATGGACGCGGCGATAATCAAGCACTTGAATTCCAAATACAAGCTAATCATCGGTGAAAAGACAGCCGAAGCCGCAAAAAAAGCAATCGCCAACGTCTACGACCCCGACGGAACGGCAGTCATGGCTGTCAAGGGGCGCGGAATTTTAAAAGGACTGCCTGTGAGCGTGGATATAAACGACTTGGATATACAGGAAGCACTTTCGAGCTGTGTTGACGAAATCATCGCGGCGATTCGCAGCGTGCTTGAACAAACGCCGCCGGAGCTTGTCGGCGATATACATACAAACGGCGTGGTGCTGACAGGCGGCGGGGCGTTGCTCGGCGGACTCGACAGGCTTATAACCTCATTCGTAGGCGCACCCTGCATAGCGGCGGATAAGCCGTCAGAGTGCGTGGCGAGAGGCGTGGGATTAGCTTTTAGGCATACGGGGGAGCTGTTAGACGGATTTGAACGGATTTCGCTTTATAAGTATAAGTAGAACTTGATAGAATTTATATTTACGGAGGAAAAAATGAAATTTAATTTAACCGATGTTTGCAATTATTTAAAAAATGTTATTATCAAATACACGCCAAATGATTTTATTGTTGTGGAACAATTCCGTTATGGATTGACAAATACGGAAATAAACGCAGGAATAAATGCGTTTCGCACATTTTTGTATGAATTATATGACAAAATAGCTACCGATAAGTCTAAAATCGCTATAGATGAACTCTCTGCGATTTTATATTTTATGGGAGTTCAAGGCAAACTTGAAACAGTACCGAAACGTGAATTAAATGTTCGCGGCAGTGATTTACTTGTCAAAACAAAGAGAAGAAGCTATCCTCATCAAACAATGAAAAAAATGTCAGGTAAACGTGTAGCTGAAATCTTTGTATTTTTATCCGAAATGGGATTCCATTTTAAAGATATTAATTATTCAAATTCAGTGAAACTGTCGGAAACCGAAATTTTTTATGTATCTAATGAAAATAATTCGGATTTAATTATCGGATTAAAATTGCTCGCAAAAGCTCAAGAGAATATTCCAAATGATTGGGATTATTTGCGAAACGGTTTTATGCGTTGCGATTTTTACCCTCTTGCAAGCGAAACGTCAATATGGCATGATATGAAAATGGTAAATTTCGTTGATACGCAACCCCCGGAAATAAAGGATTGGCTAATCGATTTAGATAAATTGCTGGTAGATAATAATTGTCATATTAACGCCGAAATTTGGGATTACGCAATCATAACATACACATCACGAAAAACCAAACAAATGATTTGCAGAATTGATATGATAATATCGGGATGTAAAGTAACTCCAAATACAAAAAATGCAAGACACCTTGATGAAATAACTCCGGTGCTTTCCGAGGAATTTGTAAATGCGTTAAAGGAAGATGGTTGTACTTGCGGCAGAAATTGCAAAAAAGGACCTTATAGAATTTATCACAACGGCGAGGAATATTTAAGTTGTAATAATCCGCCTCATAAACTTGCCGGATTTAACATTTCATTAAATGACTCTGAAAACCGAAGAATAATCCGAAAATGGATTGAATTGGAGCTTGGATGTTCATAGAAAATAAGCATTATCTACATAAAAAGAAAAGGAAAAATTTATGAAAAACCTCAACCACCTAATCGACCTCAACGACTTCGGGAAATCGCAGTGGGACGAAATTATTAACCTCGGCGAAAAAATTATGGACAACCCGCATATTTATGAGGCTTCTTGCCGCGGAAAAATTATGGGAACGCTGTTTTATGAGCCGAGCACGAGGACGCAGATGAGCTTCCAGAGTGCGATGCTTCGGCTCGGCGGCGGGATTATCGGCTTTGATAATCCTACGGCTTCGAGCGTTATGAAGGGTGAGAGCCTCAAGGACACCACGAAAACTGTTTCGGGCTATTCCGACATAATGGTAATGCGGCACCCTGTCGCGGGCTCGGTGAAAGCCGCCGCGCTAACCGCGGACTGCCCGATTATAAACGCGGGCGACGGCGGGCACCTGCACCCCACGCAAACGCTCACCGATATGCTGACCCTGCATAAGGAAAAGGGGAGACTCACGGGGCTGAAAATCGGGATTTGCGGCGACTTGAAATACGGCAGAACTGTGCATTCGCTCGTCAAGGCTTTGTCCTGCTACGAGGGGAACAGCTTTGTTTTTATTTCGACTGAGGAATTGCAAATGCCCGAATACATAACCGCGCCGCTTGAAAAATGGAGCAAGTCTGATTCTATAGATGAGGTAATTGGCGGGCTGGACGTGCTTTACATGACGCGGATTCAAAAGGAACGGTTCGCGAGCGAGGCGGAATATGAGAAGCAGGCTTCGCGTTATATTTTAGACGCGGAGAAAATGAAAAAAGCAGGCGATGACTTGATAGTCATGCACCCGCTCCCGAGACTCAATGAAATTGATGTCGCTGTTGACAGCGACCCGCGCGCGCTTTATTTCAAGCAGGCGCACTACGGAATGTACGTCAGAATGGCGTTAATCCTGATTATTCTGAACTACAACATAACGCCGCCCGTGCTTCTTAAAGGCGAAGCGCAAGACGGCGATGGTGGCATAAAGTGCAAAAATGAGAACTGCATATTACAGAAAGAACCGCATTTACCGCACAGCTTTATTATAAAAGGCGGCGTGGCTACCTGCGAGTATTGCGAGTCAAGGCAGTGTATTTAGCCTTCAAAATTTCGTAAGCCTCGTCGTGACCTTCTATATTTTCAACCGCGCTCTCCATCGGGCAGATTCCGTTGCCGGCGCGGTTTTTAATTTGCTCGACGAGCTCGCCGTGAACATGGCGGACTCTGTAAAGCGATAAAATTTTAACTGCGCTCTCGCTCATAACATCGGCATAAACCTCTTTAACACCTGCATGAACAAACAGAAAAGCTAATGCTTTCCCAACAACTGTATCTGCGGCGGAGAAGTCCGTCATGTCGATTCCTGCTTCCAAAAACTCAAGCATGGGAGCGATTCCCTTGCCGTGAGAAGCGTGAATCGTACCGTTCCTGTAAAGTATACAATTGCCGAAGCTGCCGTCTGCTAACAAGGCTCTTGCTTTTTCAAGGTCGGTCATGACTTTTTAAAGCGGTGAATGAACAGCGGGATTAACGCCCATTGCAGCATGATTCCCGGCAGTCCGATTGTAATCGTCGTCCAGATTGTGCTGACGGCTGACGGCGGATTATTTATTCCGAGAATAAAAACAGCGACTAAAACTGCAGCAGTGCGAAGCGCGCGCCCTGCAGCCTGTGCAATCACGAGGTTCAGAAGCATCGGTGTTTTGGCTTTGCTGAGCAGACCTGCCGCGAATCCGTAGCCTGCGAGCTCAAGCATCATGAACGGCAGTAATGCCAAAGCGGGCATTGCCGTACCGAAAGCGAGCATTGTGAAGCCGTAGCTGACGAGCGGACTCATTACACCCGCGATTAAACCGACGGCAGGCCCTGCCATAAAAGCGGCGATGAAAACAGGAATGTGCATAGGCAGGAAGGTCGCGCCGATACCTGAGGGGCTTGCGATTCCCGAAAGCACGCCGAGAAAGTGGAAAACTTGCGGAAGCGCAACCGCGGCGGCAATCGCCGCTAAGGCTACAAGCGATTTTGTTTTAAGTGCAGATTTGTGCAATACTAATGTGTTTTTCATATAACTGCTCCTTTGGAAAATTTTGTGTTTTCTTAATTATAACAAGTTTAAAGGAAAAAGTCAATGCTTATTCAAAAAGAAGAACTGACAATCCGCAGTTTGACGCCTGACGAAAATTATATGCAGTTAGTAATTGAAGTCGGCGACAAGGCTATCGGCGAGATGAACTGCCACAACATGGGCTGCAAAACAGCGCAAATCAGTATTGAAATTCATGACCCAGCATTGCGCGATAAAGGCTATGGTACGCGGTTTTTGTCTATGCTGATTGAAGAGTTATTCATGAACTTGGGATATGAGAGAATTATTTTAGATGTTGATTTGGACAATCATCGCGCCCGGCACATTTATGAAAAGCTCGGCTTCAAAGTCACGGGAATAAAGGAAGAAAGCAACGTAGCGGATTATGAACTAACAAAAGAAAATTATTTATAAGCTATAAGCAAGGGGAGGCAGTATGGAAAATACTTTAAAAAGATTCACGGTTAACGGCGGCTTTTTCGGGCGGTATCAACAGCTCGCAAAAGACACAATCATTCCGCATCAGGAAAAGGCAATCAAGGACGAGCTCGCAGGTGCGGAAAAAAGCCACGCAGTCGAGAACTTCAGGCACGCCGCCGAGGTAATCAAAACAGGGAAGTGCAGCGGCGAGTTTTACGGCATGGTGTTTCAAGACAGCGACGTCGCGAAATGGCTTGAAGCGGCGGCATATTCACTTGCGCTTTTTCCCGATTCCGAGCTTGAAAAACGCTGTGACGAGGTGATTGATTTAATCGCAGAAGCACAGCATGACGACGGCTATTTGAATACATATTTCACAGTTAAGGCTCCCGAAAAACGCTGGACGAACCTTGCCGAGGCGCATGAGCTTTATTGCGCGGGACATATGATGGAAGCGGCGGTTGCTTACGCGCAGTGTACAGGAAAAACAAAGCTGCTTGACATAATGGAACGCATGACAGCGCATATTTACAAGCGTTTTGTCACCGATGGCGCGGAGGGCTATCCCGGACACCCCGAAATCGAACTCGCTTTAATGCGTATGTACAAATGCACAGGCGACAAAAAACATCTTGAGCTTGCGGGGCATTTTATCAATGTAAGAGGCGTAAATCCGCATTATTTCGGTGAGGAATGTAAAAAGCGGGACTGGCAGGTTTGGGGTTTGGACTGCGGCGACACAGAATACGCGCAGAATAACGCACCTGTCCGCGAGCTCGAAAAAGCAACGGGGCACTCTGTCCGCGCGGTTTATTTATACGCGGGAATGGCGGACTACGCCGCTGTTACGGGTGACGAATCGTTGGTTAAAGCCTGCGAGACCTTATGGTGCAATATCGTGCAAAAACGAATGTACGTCACGGGCGCAATCGGCTCGGCTTACGAGGGCGAAGCGTTCACCGCCGATTATCACCTGCCGAATGATACAGCTTATGCAGAAACCTGCGCTTCTATCGGGCTCATTTTCTTTGCGCGGAAGATGCTTGACCTGCAAAAGCGCGGCGAATACGCTGATATTATGGAGCGGGCGTTATATAACTGCGTGCTTGCGGGAATGGAACTCGACGGCACGAAGTTTTTCTATGTAAATCCGCTTGAAGTGCTTCCCGGTATTTCGGGTATGACTAAGACGCATTGGCACGCAAAGCCCGAGCGTCCGTCGTGGTTCGTCTGCGCTTGCTGTCCGCCGAATGTCGCACGGCTTCTAACCTCAATCGGCGAGTATGCGTGGAGCCTTGAGGAAAAAGAGGATGTAATTTACTCGCATTTATTTATAAACGGCGAGCTTGACGGGAAAATCGCAGTCGAAACGAACTTCCCCTTTGACGGAAAGGTAACTTATAAATTCAAGCAAGCGGTTAATCAAATGCTTGCAATTCGTCTGCCGTTTTGGAGCGAAAACACGCAGATTAGCTGCGAATACGAAGCTAAGGACGGCTACGCTTACATTAAAGGCGCGTTCGCGGAGGGCGATGTTATTACTGTTGATTTTGATATGAGTGTTAAGCGGATTTACGCCGATTCCAACGTCAGCGCGAATAACGGGAAGGTCGCTTTTTCAAGAGGCGCGCTGATTTACTGCGCAGAGGGTGTTGATAACGGCGGTGAAATTTTAAATCTTGCGGTGAAGAAAAACGGAGCGGTTTCAATAGAGGATAATAACTTAAAAGCCGAGGGCTTTCGCCTTAAAAACAACGGCGATTTATACTCGTTCAATAGCCCCGAAGCCGAGCCGTGTACAATAAAGCTTGTGCCATATTATACGTGGGGGAATCGCGGATTAAATCAAATGCGGGTGTGGATTCCGGAGAATTAGTTTTAAAATTATCATAAACAAAAAGGCGGAGCGGGATTAAATTCCCGCTCCGATTATTTTTTATCTCCGCAGCATTGGCAGGACGTAAAGCCTATTATATGTGATAAACACTACATTTAGTATGTTGATAACAGCAGACGCATAATTAAAATATTTTATAACATTTTATAACAAAAAAGTATTGACATTTAATTTTTTATTTGGTAAAATGTTCATACTAATGCGTACTATAATAAAAAATTACAAGATTTCATATAAAGTCAAAAATATATGAAGGAGAAACAAAATGAACAGTAAAAATATAATGAAAAATATTACCACACTTTTTCTCGTTTTAGCAATGCTGGTGTCAATGATAGCGGATATGCCGATGCTGCCGATTTTGCCGCCTGCTTTGATGGCTTCGGCGAATGTTGTACCGGACTTGGGGAATTTGGTTGGTGTTATCCACACAGCTAACCCCAATAATCTTCCGGGACGCGCTGATACAATGCGCACCGGAAACGCAACCTTGACCCCCGTTATGTCAGGGAGTAATCAGGTTCTGGTTGGCGGGAAGCTTTTATGGCAATTACTTATACCTTACGATATGGGATTTGGAATGAGCACAAATGTATCAGGTACACTTAGATTTGTGTTTCGATTTGCAATTGAAGGTGTCACAATACTTCCTTCACCCCCTATAGTTCAAAATCAAAATCCTATCGTTGCATATGGTTCATACATAAGGACGCGAAGTAACTCCGGAGGACCGCGAGGGTCTTTAGAGAACCGTGCAATCACAATATCGTCACCAACTGCAGATGGAGTAGTTGATTTTACAGCGAATTTAAGCCAAAATAACACAAGCGTAGATGCGTATGAAAAATTTTTAAGAATCCATTTTACTTGGGGCGAGCCAAGCTCTGACGGAACCCCCCCGGAGCTTCCTACCTTTATTTGCAGAAGCTGTGAATGGAATGAAAGTGTATTGGATATTAAGCCAACCTGTACACTACCGGGTGAACATACGACAACAAGGACGTGTAAATCCCGCGTATGCGATGCAACTGAAATAGACAGAGTCTTCTTTGCACCATTGGGACATGATATAGACGGCGATGTAAAGCTTCCTACTTGTACTGATGATGGCTCTGTAGCGGGCGGGTTTTGCATACGTGACGGATGCAATGCAACATTTGGTGTTGAAACGATTGATGCTTTAGGGCATTTTATGAGTAATTGGGAAGATACTTGGAGAGAATGGAATTCCGGCATAGGTTATGCACAAAACCAGCATCCCTGTTTGAGAACCGGCGAAAGAGTTCAAAGATGCTTGAATTCGGGTTGTGATGAACAACAAGCTTATAATTTACCTGCTAAAGGGCATATTTTCATTGGAAACCCTACAATAAATTCACCTGCAAATTGCAATTCTCAGGGTAGTGCGACGGGAATATGCTGGTATTGCGGCGGAGCTAACGCTGTAACGGTTACACTTCCGGCATTAGGACCTCTTTTAGATGACAATGATTGGGAAATTATAGAGCCGGCGAATTGTCTTAAACCCGCTACCTTGGGGCGTTCCTGTAAACGACCGGGATGCAATTGCGAAGTTAAAACTCAAAAAGAATATATCGGCTATATACGCTCTCATGTCTTAGATGATTGGAAGGTAATCACTCCTGCCACTTGCGCAGAAACGGGACTCGAAAGAAGCGATTGTACTTATTCTGATTGTAATTATTATAGAACAAATATAATTCCGAGCGGCACACACGATATTTGCAATGACGGCTGCGGCGAATGTGTTGTTTGCAGTAAATGCTTATGCCCCGATTGCTCGCATTGTGATGATTCCGGTGATTGTTGTGAGTATTGTAATAGCTGCGATGATTCTTGCCCATGCAAGCTTTGCGACCACAATTTACCCGCAGAATGGTCAGTCAAAACTGCACCGACTTGCGTCGTAGCAGGCGAGGAATCTAAGAAGTGCTCGCGCTGTGATTACGAAATCACGCAACCCATCGACACAATCAGCCACGCATACGGAGGATACGACCAAACGCAGGCTCCG
>WQYC01000001.1 GCA_009781425.1 Oscillospiraceae bacterium | reverse complement strand
GGAGGAAATGACTAATGGCAAAAGCAAAATTTGAGCGGAATAAACCGCACGTAAACATCGGTACAATCGGTCACGTTGACCACGGTAAAACCACGCTTACAGCGGCAATCACAAGAGTTCTTTCTTTAAAAGGCTTCGCTAACTTTGCGGCTTATGACGCAATTGACAAGGCTCCCGAAGAAAAAGAACGCGGAATCACCATAAACACAGCACACGTTGAGTATGAAACAGACGACCGTCACTACGCACACGTTGACTGCCCGGGGCACGCGGACTATATCAAAAACATGATTACAGGCGCGGCACAGATGGACGGAGCAATACTCGTAGTTGCAGGTACAGACGGTCCTATGGCTCAGACAAGAGAGCATATCCTGCTCGCTCGCCAAGTAAACGTTCCGTCATTAGTAGTATTTATCAACAAATGTGACGACGTTGACGACCCCGAGCTTCTTGACTTAGTTGAAATGGACATCAGAGACATTCTTTCCAAGAACGACTTCCCGGGCGATGATACTCCTGTTATCCGCGGCTCGGCAAGAAACGCTCTTCTCAGCGAAAACACTGATTTAGCTTCTCCTGAATACGCTTGTATTCTCGAACTCATGAAAGCAGTTGACGAGTTTATCCCGACACCCGAAAGAAAAGCTGACCTCCCGTTCCTTATGCCTGTTGAGCAGGTTATGACAATCTCGGGACGCGGAACAGTTGCTACCGGTCGTGTTGAAAGAGGACAAGTAAATATCAACGATAAGGTTGAAATCGTAGGTCTTGCTGACGAAGCAAGAGAAACTGTTATCACAGGGATTGAAATGTTCCGCAAGCTTCTCGACTACGCTGAAGCAGGCGACAACATCGGCGCGTTACTGCGCGGCGTTGCAAGAACTGAAATCGAACGCGGACAGGTTATCTGCAAACCCGGCTCGATTAAGCCTCTCACAAAGTTCGTAGGTCAGGTTTACGTGCTGAAAAAGGAAGAGGGCGGACGTCATACTCCTTTCTTCTCCAACTACAGACCTCAGTTCTTCTTCAGAACTACTGACGTTACCGGCGTAATTAAGCTTCCGGCTGACAAAGAAATGTGTATCCCCGGTGACCACGTTGAAATCGACGTTGACCTCATCACTCCTATCGCTATTGAAGAAGGTTTACGCTTCGCAATCCGTGAAGGCGGCAAAACAGTTGGTTCGGGCGTTGTTACTAAAATCAGCGGCTAATAATCAATATTAAACAACATCAAAGGGGCGCAGTTCTGCTGCGTCCCTTTATTACTGAAAGGAAATAAACCAATGAAAAGATTACTTGCACTGCTTCTCGCTTTGTCAATGCTGTTTACATTTGCGGCTTGCGGAAGTGAAACAGAAGCTGACGAACCCGTAGTTCCCGCAGCAGTTACGCCCGAAGCTGACGAAGACCCTGCCGCCCCGTCCGAACCTGAACCCGCCGCACCGTCACACGACGACCACGAAAACCACGATGATTTCTTTATTGAGCCGTCAGACGCAACGCCGCTCATGTGGTTAGTTACAGCTCCCGATGGACAGACAATGTACTTATTCGGCTCGATGCACGCGGGAGAACCCTCGCTCTATCCGCTTTCTGACACGATTATGGACGCTTTTTATGCCGCTGATTACTTAGCGGTTGAAGTAGATTTACTTGCATTTTACAGCGACTTTGACGCACAGGAAGCTGTAGCCGCCATGATAGAATACGAAGAAGGCATGACTATAGTTGATGAAATCGGCGAAGAACTCTACATAAAAGCGATTGACGCGCTTTTAGGCTTAGGCTTAGGGCTTACGCTTGAGGATTTAGAAGGGCTCGAAATGTTTAAGCCGTATGTATGGTGGAGCGATATATTCACGAGCTTAGCTTTAGAATTCTCTGGACTTTCACCTTTTTTCGGCATAGACTTTTATTTCCTTATGGAAGCTGAAGAGCACGGCATTGAAATTTTAGAAGTCGAATCCTTATTGGCTCAAATGGAAACACTTCTCGGCTTCTCCACGCCCCTGCAAATGTATATGTTAGAAGAGACGTTAGACATAGAACTCATGATTGAGGGACTGCTCCAGCTTTATGAAACATTCAGATACGGCGACTTAGAAATGGTTACGGCAATGCGTGAAGCTACACTCACAGAAATGCCCGCAGAAATCGCTGAGGAATACTATAACGGCTTAATGATTAATCGCGATATAGTAATGGCTGACGCGATTGAGCAGTATTTCGCAGAAGAGAAGAATGTGTTCTACATTGTCGGTCTGCTGCACATGGTTGGCGAAAATGGTATTATCGACCTGCTGACTCAAAGAGGATACGAGGTCGAGCTCGTTGAAATTAATTAGAAGTAAATAATATTGACATTTCCTCCTGAATATGATAGAATTAAAATATCATGTTTGGGAGGAAGCTTTATGAAAAAATTATTTTGTTTATTTTTAAGTATTTTATTTATTGCGGCGGCTTGCGCGCCGCAGGTGCAGGAGCCCGACGCAGAATCAGGAGCAACGCCGGAGGTTGCGGAAGAACTTAATGCTGACGAAGCCGCCGATTTCATTTCAGAGCAGATTACTCTCGGCGCGGGCACAGAGTGGGCAGTGGACGGAATGTTAACCTTGCCCGCGGACGGCGAAAAATTCCCCGCGGTTGTGCTTGTTCACGGCTCGGGTGCGCACGACATGGACGAAACTATTTTCGAGAACAAACCTTTCCGCGATATTGCTGAGTATCTGTCCTCGAACGGCATTGCAGTGCTTCGCTACGATATGCGTACTTTTACACACGGCGAAAGAATAGTCACTGAGCTCGGCGGAAGCTTGACTGTGTGGGAAGAAAAAGTTGAAGACGCGATTTTTGCGGCTGAGCTTTTGAGAGCGGACGCGCGCATTGACAGCGACAGAATCTTCATGCTCGGGCACAGCATGGGCGGAATGTTGGCGCCGCAGATTCACGCGGAGGGCGGAGACTTTGCAGGGCTGATTCTGTTTGCGGGCTCGCCGAGATTCCTGCTCGATATAAGCAAAGACCAGAACATCGACTATATCGAAGAAATGTTCGAGGGTGCGGAAAAAGCGGTTATGTTAGCGCAAATGCAGACGTGGGACGACCAAATCGCCGCACTTATGGAGCTTTCCGACGAGGAAGCAAGGGAGACTGTTTTCGACCCAAATGCAGGCTTGTACGTTTATTACCTCAAGGATATGTACTTCAAGCCCGCGGCGGATTTCATTGCGGATACTTCAATCCCGTTTCTTGTTATGCACGCAGAAAACGACGTACAGGTTTCACTTGAAAAGGATTTCGAGCTGTACAAGGAGCTACTTGCCGGACGCGATAATGTCACGTTTAAGCTTTACGAGGGCTTGAATCATTTATTCATGACGGGCGAGAAAGCGGGAATCATGGAGCTTTTAGAGCAGTATGCAATTCCGGGCAAGGTTGATTCGCAGGTTCTTGCAGACATTGCAGAGTGGATTCACGCGAACTGATAAAAAATAAGCGGTCAGCATTTAAGCTGACCGCTAAAAATTTTATACTAACTTTTTCTCTTCATGAATTAATTTCACTGCGTTGACTGCGGCACTTTCTTGAGTCGGACTGCTTGGTGCTTTTGCGGCGGGAGCAGTTGTCTTCTTAGTGGCGGCAGGTTTTTTTGCCGCTGTTGTTTTAGGTGCGGTTTCTTTTTTAGTTTTTTTCGCAGTGTCTTTTAAGGGTGCGCTGAGAGCTAACTTGTTTAATTCCATCGCGCGGTCATAGTTACCTTGAACCTCAACGAGACCGGTCGCAACGGCGTCAGCAAGAGTGAACTTAGCGTTTGCAAGCTTAATAAAATTCTCGCCTGAAGCGGTCAGCAGGGCGCATCTGTCTACATAATCATACGGGGCGACCTCGAGAATACCGCCTCTGTAGGCTACATAAAAGCTACCTTCTCCCTCACCGGATATGTTAAACTGAAATGCGAAATCACCGTCAAGTTTTTTCTTGTCAGCTTTTGAATAAACTTTTTTTACATCGGCGAAGATTTTTTCATATGTCATGACGACACTTCCTTTCGTTTTTTACGCTAAAATTATTATACCACATTAATTTGTAATATGCAAGCCAAAATTTGTTGACAAAATGAATGAAAAAATGTATAATGTAAATAAGTATTAATTTCATGATAAATACAAGGAGGAGATTTTATGCGTACAATAAATTTTGACGACCCCTTGCCGCCCCGAAGTAGAAGGTCGGAAAAAATAATAAGCAGTATAAAATCGCCGCCGTTGTAAGCTCTTCAATATGCAACGCTGCGTTTTTGTGCGCAGCTTTTTTTGAGGAGAGAAAAATATGAAAGACTTCAAAATCTATGAAGAAATGCTCGACACAAGACAGTACAACGCGCTTCGGAGCGAGCTGATAGAGCAGAACAGTGCAGACATCGCGCAGTTAATCGAAAGCGTAAAGGTTGACAAGGCGGTGCTTATTTTCCGTATGCTTCCAAAGGATATGGAAGCGGAGGTTTTCGCTGAGCTTCCGCCCGATGTACAGGAATCATTAATCGGAATCTTCAGCGAGACGGAAATTCAATCAATCGTTGAAGAGCTTTTCCTTGACGACGCGGTTGACTTCATTGAAGAAATGCCCGCGGGAATCGCCAAGAAAGTTTTAGCGACAGCAAAGCCGGAAACGCGCGAGGAGATTAACAGGCTCTTGAAATATCCCGAGGACAGCGCGGGAAGCATAATGACTGTTGAGTACGTTGACCTCAAAAGTGAAATGACAGTGCGTGAGGCGTTCTCGCGAATCCGCAGAACAGGCACTGACAAGGAAACGATTTACACCTGCTATGTCACCGATTCGGAGCGCAGGCTCGTCGGCGTTGTAAGCGCGAAAAGGCTCATGCTTGCCGAGCGCGACGAAATCATCGGCGACATAATGGACGATACGAACCTCATCACGGCGGAAACGCTGGAAGACCGAGAGCTTGTCGCGCACAAGGTAAATAAGTACGACCTTTTGAGTATTCCGGTTGTTGACATGGAGAACCGTTTAGTCGGGATTATCACCATTGACGACATTGCCGACGTTATTGAAGAAGAGGTCACGGAAGACTTCCAAAAGATGGCGGCGATTCTGCCGTCGGACAAGCCGTACTTAAAAACTCACCCTGTTCTCCTTGCTAAGAACCGTGTGGTTTGGCTGTTTGTGCTGATGGCTGCGGCTATGATTACCGGAGGTATTATAGGAAAATATGAAGAAGCGATGTTGGCTTTACCGCTTCTCGGAACATTCATACCAATGCTCATGGACACAGGAGGAAACTCCGGTAGCCAGAGCGCGACAATGGTTATCCGCGGCATGGCACTAATGGAAATCACTCCGCGCGACTTTTTCAAGGTCGTCTGGAAAGAAATGCGGACGGGGCTTTTAGTGGGGCTTGGCTTATCTGTTGTAAACTTCGTTAGGGTTTGGATTACCTTTCGGGGACATTCGGAATACAGCGAAGATATAATAAGAATTTCAGCGACGGTCAGCTTTACGTTGTTTTTTACAGTAGTGGTTGCGAATCTTGTCGGCGGAATTCTTCCTATAATTGCAAAGAAATGCAAAATTGACCCTGCTGTTATGGCGGCACCTTTGATTACCACAATTGTTGACGCTTTGTCACTTATAGTATTTTTCGCGTTAGCAACAGCATTATTATTATAGCAGTAACACATTTTCACCCTGCCGAATAATATATGGTATTATTAATATCGGGTATCGGGGTGTGAAGAATGAGAAGACGGCGGTACAGGGACAGACGGCGTGAAAACGGGCGCAATCTGCCGTTTATATGTCTTTCGGGGGCGTTGGCGTTTGTTTTGATTTGCCTGCTGTCTGCAAAATTCTTGTTTTTCATTCTCGCAGTCGTATTAATAGCGCTCGGCTTGTATATGTTAACTTGCGCATAAGCTGACGCGTAAACTTATTAAGGTGGGTGTACATAATGAAAATCGTTGTGGTAAAAAGTCCGAGGGTTCTCGCCGGATTTTTAAGATTTTTTTTCAAAATCAAAAAGGAACAAGGCGTATAAAGTAAAAAAAGCGAAACACTGCAAGGTGCTTGAACAGAGCGTTTGCAGTGTTTTTATGTCATTATTGGTAATTTCGTACAAAAATATTGAAAATTCTAATATTTTTTTCAAAAAACCCTTTAAAAATGAAGAAATATATGCTATAATAGAGCAGTGTACCTAAAATACGGATTATATAAGGAGTTTTGCGAGTGAAAAAGTTACCTGTCGATTTATTCCTTGACGATTTTAAAGCAGAAGCTAAAACTCATATTGAAAAGATAGAATCCGCTTTTTTAAGCGCGAACATTCGCCGTGACGTTCAAAGTGTTATTAACAGCGTGTTTCGCGCGGCTCACAGCCTAAAGGGTACAGCGAGCTTTTATTCACTTGAAAAAATTGTTGCAGTTTCGCACGAGCTCGAAAGCGTCTTCGCGCAAATCAAAGACGAAAGCTTGCAAATAGATGACAATATTGTGGATATTGTATTGCAGGGTATTGACTGTCTCAAGGACTTGATTGACAACACGCACGACGACTCTGCGATAAACATAAAACAACTCATCGAAGCGTTAAAAAAATATTCCGATACCGAGGAATATGAGGACGGCGGCGACGAAGGCAACGCAGGAGATATTAAACTGCCCTTCAATTGTAACGACAGCGAAACGGAAAAGTCGCTCACAAACGCAATCAAGCACGGTCACAAGCTTTATTACGTTAAAATGAAGTTCAAAGATGAAGCGCAATTTGACCAAATAATGAGCAATGTTATGGCGATTGGCACTGTCGTTCAAACGATTAAACGGGCAGACCTTTTGCAAATCCTGCTTACAAGCGTTTTGGAGAGCGATTTTCTTTCTGTCGCGCTTGGAATAGAAAAAGAAAATATACATATCTTGGATAAAGACACGATATTCCAGGCAAATACTACAGCAAATTACGGACAAGCGTATGTTAAGTCCTCCGAGCTTGAGAGTAATTTTTCGATTCGCCTTGATATTTCGGTGATAAATAATCTTATGGACTTAGCAAATGAGATGATTTTGACGCGGAATCAGCTTTTCTCGATTGTTTCCGATTACACAAAGTCAAACGCAGGGCTTGCGCCTGTGCTTTATGATGTGAGTCGGCTTACCTCCGAGGTTCAAGAGAGAATCATGTTCACGAGAATGCAACCAATCAGCGTAATATTCGAGAAATTCCCGCGGATTATCCGCGACACCGCGAAAACCTTGGGAAAAGAAATCGCGGTTGAAATAATCAGAGACGACGTAATGCTTGACAAGTATTTGTTAGACGCACTGACTGACCCGATTACGCAGCTTGTAAAGAATTCTGCCGACCACGGGCTTGAATTCCCCGAGCAGCGAGTTGCGGCGGGTAAGCTTCGCAAGGGCTTAATTTCCCTCAACGCCTATATGCGCGACAACATGATTGTCATTGAAATCCTTGACGACGGCAAGGGAATAGACGTAAACAGCTTAAAGAAAAAAGCAGTCGAGTTAAACATAATGACAGAAGAAGCGTTGCTTCTAATGCCGAAAAATGAGATACTTAATTTAATATTCGAGCAGGGAATATCCACCGCGCGGCAGGTGACGAGCCTTTCGGGGCGCGGCTTCGGCATGGATATTGTTAAAACTAATATCGAAAACTTAGGTGGCACTGTTGAAATTGAATCCGAAACAGGAAAGGGCACGGTCATGCGGCTGAATGTCCCGCTGACTTTATCTGTTATCAGAACGCTTATTATAAAAATCGACGATATTCCGTATGCTGTTCCCGATTTAAACGTCGAGCGAATCGTTCGTATCAGCGGCAACACGGCTTCAAAATATATAGAAAGAGTAAATAAATCCTTAGTTCTCGTCCTTGACGGGGAAATCATTCCTATTGTTACAATGAGCGAAATGCAGGCTAAGGCAAAGGGGCTTGAACCTGTTTCCGCCGATACACTGCTTGAGCAGAATCGCTATAACGGTATTGTAAAGTGCCTTGTGCTGAAGACGGGCAGTGCTAACTTCGCGCTTTTAATAAGCGACGCGCTTGACACCGAGCAGGTTTTGGTCAAGCCGCTTCCTGTTTATTTACATAACTGCCCCTGCTACTCAAACGTTACTGTTTTAGGAAGCGGCGAGGCGGTCACGATATTGGACGCGGAAGGAATCATGCAGTACATGGGTCTCGACGAGGTCAAGAGGGAAGCGGAAGAGCTGCTCATGTTAGAAATCGAAAAAGAAGAAAAGCAGGTAAACGAAAACGAGAAAAACGTAGTAGTTTTCAACTGCTCGGGCTCGGAATACTACGCTGTGGAAACGTCTAACATTGCGCGCATTGAAATAATTTACGCGGAAAATATTCAAGAAATAGGCGAAGAGCAGTTTGTGAATGTCGCGGAGCAGACGATTCAAGTGCTTCGCCCGGAGGACTTCGCGCCTGTCCAAAAGCGCAATTATGAAAGAGAAAAATTATATATGCTGACGATTAAAAACGACACCGCGCCAATCGGTCTTTTAGCGGGTAGAGTTTTGGATAAAATCGACGACGTGTTCACCCTTGACGATGACAGGATTTACAGCGATTATATTTTAGGAACAAGCGTTTACAAAGAAAAAGTAATTATATTTTTAGATACGGCTGCGATTGCCGAGAGCGTTGAAAAAGATAAGGTCAGCAGAAAAACGCTCAAAAAGGAGGGAGCTACATGAAAGGTTTAAGCTTCCTTGCCGCGGGTGAGAGCTTCGTTGTAGATGTGAACCTTGTGCAGAAGGTTGCACGGAAGGTTGCAATCACGCCGGTTCCGACTGCACCCGATGAGGTCGCAGGTATAATTAATCAAAAGGGTAGAGTCGTAACTGTTTTTATACTTGACGAGCTGCTCGGGCGAAAAGAAAAAAAGCAAGATGAACAAGATATAAATGCGATTATTTTCAAACCCCTTTCAGAGGCGGACAGCGACGGACAAATCGGCTTGATAATAGAAAGCCCGGGCGACTTGATAGACATAGACGACGCCTCGATTTATCCGCCGGCGCTGACTACGGGTGCGGAGGAAAGCGGTTGTATTTCGGGAATCGCAGAAAAAGACGACAGGCTTTACAGGGTCTTGGATATTAACTTTATTGCAAATAAATATAAAAATAACGGAGGGAAAAATAATGTTTAAACTTCTCAATAACATGAAACTCAAAACCAGGTTAATCTCGTCTTTTCTGCTTGTTGCGGTGATTATGCTCGTAACTCTTTCTGTTGCGATTTTAAACGTGGGGCAAACGACTGAAACGAGCCAGGAAATGACGTTTTACGTAGCCGACCCGTTTGAGAATTTAATAGAGTCAAGGACGCTCTTGACCGATATGGAATTAAGGCTCACGGAAAGCCGTTATATCCAAGAGGAAAATCCGCAGAGACTATACAACATGATTGATTTTCTTTTGAGCAAAAAGGAAGAATTAAAAGCGCGCATGGACGATTTAAGGCAGTCCTTCCAGTTTGAAGAAACGCAGGCGAGATATGACCAGTTTTTAGAATATATGGTAAGCTATGAAATTACTCTGCGTGATTTCATAGCGGCAATAGATGACGGTCACCCAAATCAAGCTTATTTTATCGGCACGCTGACAAGGATTTCCGAGCAGAGCATGGAAGCTATTGACTTCATGTTTGAAAACCGCCTGCTGCTGACAAGGCATTTAATAGAGCAAAACAGAGCAAATGCACAGCAAAGCCTTATAATACTCATTATTTTATCTATTTTCGGAGTTTCACTGACCGTTGTTTTCGGTATCTTTTTTGCCGTGACTATAAGCAAGCCGATTTTAGAATGTGTCGAGATAATGAAAATATTGGCGTCGGGCGATTTTACTGTCAGACTGCCTGATGAATACGGCGCGGAAATGGGGCAGCTTTTCAGCTCCTGCAACGCGGTTATCGAAGCTGAAGACATGAGCGCGGTGAACCTTGCAAGAGCCATTGACAAGCTGCGCGAATCTGCACAGGGTATGATTGCAATTTCGTCGGAAATGGCAGAAAGCTGCAAAGGGCTCAACCAGCAGACGTCCTCCGTTGGCACGACGACGGAAGAATTCTCGGCGAGCATGACGCAAACCTCAAACACGCTCATAATCGCAAGCTCGCATATAAGCTCCGTTGCTTCCTCTATAGAAGAAACTAACAGCACCCTCGCGACCGTTGCGACTGCCGCTGAGCAAACCAGCACAATGGTGCATGAATCAAGCACGCTTGTTGACAATATTCAGGAAAGTATCATTAAAACTTCGACCTCTGCGAACCTTGTGTCCAACGCGTTTAACAGCGTTGCTGACAGCCTTCACGAAAAAGATAAGTCGCTCGCGGCAGTAAATGAGCACAGCGCGGGCACAAAAAATAAAGTATCCGACGCAAATGAAAAAGCAAAGAATACAAATGAAATTATTCGCCGCTTAGAAGAAGCGAGCAGGCAAATCGGAAAAATAGTTAATGTTATCAGCGACATTGCCGACCAGACAAATATGCTGGCGCTGAACGCCGCGATTGAAGCGGCGGGCGCGGGCGAAGCAGGCAAGGGCTTCATGGTTGTAGCTAATGAAGTAAAAGAGCTTGCGAAGCAAACCTCGGACGCTACGCACGAAATAGCTGACCAAATCGAGAATATGCAGAGAAATATGCCCGAAGCGGTGAGCGCGGTATCTGAAATCACAGTGATAATAAATTCAATGACAGAATTTATAAATTCAATCGCTACCGAAATCGGCGAGCACCAAAAGCTCAGCGACCAAATAACAGGCGAGTTCGCTGTCGCCGCAAAACAATTAAACGAAATAACAAACGAAATAAACATGATTTCCGATAACGCAGGCTCAGTTACGAGAACTGTTATCGACTCGTCGAAGAGCGTAAGCAAAATAGCGAAGTCAGCCTCCGAGCTTGTTATCGGAACGCAGGAGGTAGCGATGAACTCTGAGCGCGCCTCCAACAACATGAACGAAATAAATCAAACCGTCAAGAATATGGCGACGGGAATCTTGGAGATTTCAAAGAGCGTTCAGCTTATCAGCGCGGAGACCGGCGCAGTTCAGAAGAACGCCGACTCCACGAAAACCTCAAGCTTAGAGCTGCTTAAAATAGCAAACGATTTAGAAGAAATGATTTCAAGGTATAAAACGAATTAAGGACATGAAAAATTTTAAAACGCTGATTGCCGACAATTCATCTACATACAGAAAAATGTTTACGGCTGCCGTGAAGGCGGTGAACAGTGACGCCGATGTTCTCAGTGTCACTGATTGCGGCATGGCTGTCGGGCAGGTCGTGCGTAAAAGCTTCGATGTTGTTATTATCGACGCGGAGCTCCCGGGCATGGATTTAACGGAGCTGCTGAACGTTATTATTTCCAACGTACCCAAAGCTTTTATATTAGTCACGGCGCGGCCCTCGGCAGTGAAAACGAAAATCCTTCTTGAAACGTTATCTAACGGCGCGTCCGAATGTATGATTAAGCCTATTCATGACACTTATGAGGAGAACTTAGAAGCAATAAGGTGCAAGCTTTCGGATATAATTAAACAGCTAAAAACCGAAGCTCAATGCGAAGAAAAAGCGGAAGAAATAATACATCATGAATGTGATTATAATAATTTCGAGCCCGAAATTATTCTTATCGCGTCCTCAACAGGCGGACCCAGAGCACTCGAAGCGGTTATACCTAAGCTTCGCGGGGACTTGCCTGTACCGATTCTGCTTGTTCAGCATATTACGCCGCCTTTCATTGAAACCTTGGCACAGCGTTTGGACAGCCTTTCTGCTTTAAAAGTAAAGGTCGCCGAGGAAAGCGAAATAATTAAAGCGGGAACAGTCTACGTCGCACCCGGCAAGGTGCATACGAAGCTTAATGAAAAAAATAAAATTTTATACGACAACTCGCACCCGCTGAACGGCGTTCGCCCTGCCGCTGACGTTTTGTTTGAATCGGTGGCTGAAAGCTTCGACGGTAAAAATGTTTTAGCGGTTATTCTGACAGGAATGGGCAGCGACGGAAAAAACGGTATCGCAAGGCTGAAGGAAAAAAAGAATTGCGTGTGCATAATTCAAAATGAAAAGACCTGCGTTGTTTACGGAATGCCCAAAGCGGCGGAGACTTACGCAGATAAAATTTTAAATCTCGCAGACATCGCGGGAGGGATTGAAAGTTATTTCGGAAAGGGAAGGAAATAATGATATGGTGTTAAAGTCATTACAGGGCTCAATCAGCGAATATGAGTTCACTCTTTTCAGCAATTATATTTTGAGCATCAGCGGGATTATTATCCCGCCCGAGAAGGCTTATTTAGTTGAAACGAGACTGTCTAAGCTTATGCTTGACGCGGGAGCGGAATCCTTTACCGAGTTTTATGACTACATAATTTCAAATGCTGATTCAAGTCTGCCGCAGAAAATAATCGACGTCATGACGATTAACGAAACGATGTGGTTCCGTGACGCTATGCCTTGGAATGTGCTTGAAAGAACTGCACTGCCCGCGCTTGTCGAGCAGCTTGCTTCGGGGAAAAAGCAGAAAATCAGATTTTGGCACGCCGCAGTTTCGACCGGGCAGGAGGCTTATTCCGCGGCAATGTGCGTCGATGATTATTTGAGCAAGAACCCTGTAAAGGGCGTTGATTTATCCAACTTCAGTTTCTTTGCTACTGATATTTCCGGCAAGGTTTTGGAAACGGCGAAGAGCGGCAGATATGATAAAATCAGCATAATGCGCGGGTTAAACGAGTATTACAGAACAAAGTATTTTAAAAATAACGGCGCGGTTTGGGAAATCGACCCGAGAATAAAAAACGCGGTGAGGTTTGAAAACTTCAACCTGCAAAACTGCTACAAATCCTTTGGAATGTTTGATATTATATTTTGCAGATACGTAATGATTTATTTTTCTGAAGAGATGAAAAAAGAAATGATTGCGAAAATGCGCGACGTATTAGTTGACGACGGTCTGCTGTTTACCGGGAACTATGTTTTGTATGATTATTTCAAAGAGGATTTTGAAACAAAGCCTTATAATAATTCAACATATTTTTCAAAGAAGAAGGTGAGCTTATGAAATTACTTGTAGCCGATGATTCCGCTGTAATGAGAAAAGTAATCAGAGCGGCAGTCGAAATGCTTGACATGGAAATGCTCGAAGCGCAGGACGGCGTGGAGGCTTTTGAAAAGCTGACAGAATTTTATGAAGAAATAGGTTTGATTCTTTTGGACTGGAATATGCCGGAGGAAAACGGTTATGATGTTTTGGTGAAAATCAAGGGCGATGAAAAATATAAGGATATTCCGGTAATGATGGTTACGACGGAGGGGCAGCAGAGCAACATTATTGCCGCTGTTCGTGCGGGCGCGAATAACTACTTGGTTAAGCCCTTTTCCGTTGAAGACTTAAACGTTAAAATTCTCGAATGTATAGGGCAAGGAGGATAATCGGCAATGAATATAGATGCGAATCTTGGTCAGCTTTTTACCGAATCATTAATCGACGATATTTCAACTATAACAGGCTTTTCTCTTGAAGTTATGTCGCAGGAACGCGACGAGAGCTTTGAGGAAATGGTCGGTGTCATGAGCCTGAAAGGCGCGAAAAACGGTACGCTTTTTATTTCCGCAAACGAGCCTGATATAAAAATGCTGTGCGCTTATATGATTGGCGCGTTCCCCGAGGAAGTAACTGAGGCGGACATCAGGGATACCTTATGTGAGCTCGTGAACATAGTCGCGGGCAGCGCGAAGCTACGCCTCAGCGATACGGATTACGCGTTTAATCTTTCTCAGCCCTTTGTGTTTACAGGGCAGAATATGTCTATAGCTTCCAAGGATAAAACGCGCGTCATTTCGCGGACTGTCGGGAATGATGAGCTTTCTCTTAAACTAAAGGTTGTCTATTAAAACCGGGAGGGAAAACGATGAACTTTTTACCGGAAGTTTTCCGAATAAACGAAGAACATGAATTTATCGAAAGATTTTCAAAGCTTTCACCGAAATATCAGTCAAACGGAATACTTTCATCAGAATTAATGAGCTGCTATATACGTGAGGTTTTTAAGAGCGGCTGTGTAGTTTTTGAATGGATGTACCGACCTGATAAGGAAACTATTCCGACAGAAGCGGTTTTAAATAGAATAGATTGCGGCAGCGAGATTTTTGTTTCGCTGTATATTCGTGATTTGCGGGAACAAAAGCAGACGCACATTGAAAAAGAGCGGAGCGAGTTTCTGCTGAAGACCTTGAATCAAGCCGCCTCCGCGCTCCTTGATACAGAGGTTTCCGGCTTTGAAAATAACCTGTACAGCAGTATGGATTTACTGCTCAGAGCGGTTAACGCGGACAGGGTTTCTATTTGGAAAAATCATCTTCACGACGGCGAATTATACGCAACGCAGCTGTATGAATGGGCGGTTGATGACGCGCTCGCGCAGGACGGAATAACCGAAAAGGTTTCATATAACGAAAGCATACCTGAGTGGAAGCAAATCCTTTCAAAAGGGCAGTATATAAACAGCACGGTGCGTGAAATTTCCTGCAGCTCGCATGATTTTTTATCAGCGATGAGCGCAAAGTCTGTCTTTGTGGCACCGATATTTTTGCGGGATAATTTCTGGGGCTTTGTCGAGTTCGACGATTGCCGCAGGGAACGGCTTTTTTCCGAAAACGAGGTGTCGATTCTTTGCTCGGGCTGTCTGCTAATCGGGAACGCATTTTTACGCAACGACATGACAAAAAATCTTCAGGATAATATTGAAGAGCTGAAAGCCGCGAGCAATTCTAAGTCCTCATTTTTAGCGAATATGAGCCATGAAATCCGCACGCCGATGAATGCGATTATCGGAATCACCGAAATAATAATACAAAACGAAATTCTTTCTCCCGAGGTCGAGGAGGGACTTGAAAAAATATACAGCTCCTGCAATATGCTTCTCGGAATCATCAACGATATATTAGATTTATCCAAGATAGAAGCGGGTAAAATTGATATTATTCCCGCGCAGTACAGCGTTGCGAGCCTGCTTAATGATTCTGTGCATTTGAATGTAATGCGCATTAATGAAAAGCCGATAAAATTCGAGCTTGAAATAAATGAAAACATCAACGCGAAGCTTGTAGGCGACGAGCTCAGAATTAAACAGGTCTTGAACAACCTGCTTTCAAACGCGTTTAAATATACAAGCGCCGGAAGAGTCACGCTGTCGGCGTCGTTGGAATCGCAGGAGAGCGGCGCGGTTCTTGTTTTGTGTGTTGAGGACACAGGCTGCGGCTTAAATAAAGAACAGCTCGGAAAGCTGTTCAGCGAGTATTCCCGTTTTAATTCAAATGAAAACCGCACTGTCGAGGGGACGGGGTTGGGGCTTGCGATTACTCAGCGGTTAATCAAGCTTATGAACGGCGTGATTCACGTTGAAAGCGAGCAGGGCGTCGGCTCAAAATTTACCGTAAAGCTTCCGCAGGGAACGGTTGACACTACCGTAATCGGAAAAGAAGTTGTGGAAAGCTTGAAGCAGTTCCGCATGAATTACATTACGCACAAGAAAAGAATACAGGTTGAGCGCGACCCGATGCCTTATGGAAAAATATTAATCGTTGACGACGTGGAAACTAATTTATATGTTGCAGAGGGCTTGATGAAGCTTTACAGATTGCAAACCGACACGGTCATGAGCGGGCGCGCGGCTATAAATAAAATTAAAAACGGCGGCGCTTACGACATTATTTTCATGGACCACATGATGCCCGAAATGGACGGCATCGAAGCAACAAAGCATCTGCGCGATTTCGGTTATGAAGGTATTATAATCGCGTTGACGGCAAACGCAGTTGCAGGGCAGGCAGATGTGTTTTTACAAAATGGCTTTGATGATTTTATTTCAAAGCCGATTGATATTCGCCAGTTAGATTCGCTGTTAAATAAATATGTACGTGATAAACAATCGCAGGAAGTAATCGACGCGGCGCGTTCGCAATTCTCTGATAAAAAGCAAAGCAGTGCAGAAAATAAAAGCGCGAAAGCAGATTTAATGCTGATTGAGTCGTTTATAAGAGACGCGCGGAAAGCCGTCGCAGTGCTTGACGGGCTTGATTTTGACAAGGACCTGCAAAAGTTTATAATCACTGTTCACGGAATAAAAAGCTCATCGGGAATCGTCGGCGAGGCGCAGCTTTCCGAGCGCGCCAAAAAATTAGAGCACGCGGGGCGCGAGAAAAATATGGACTTCGTAACAGCCGAAGCGCCCGGGTTTTTAAGCGAGCTTCGCGCATTGTTAGACAGGCTCGAAAAGGAAAATAAAAACGACTGCGCCGGCGGCGAAGACGCGAAGGACTTACCGGAAAAGCTTGCGGAAATTAATGAAATGTGCGCCGATTATAACCGCAAAGGCGCGCTCGACGCGCTTGCGGGCATAACGAAATACTCAAAGAAAACAAAAGAGATTTTGGATAAAATCAAGGAATTTGTAATGCACAGCGAGTTTGAGGAAGCGGAAGCAGAGGCAGAAGCATACGCGAACGAGCTTGAAAAAAATTAACAACATAAAACAAAAAAGGAGAATAAAAATGGCAGAAATTAAAGTATTCAGAGGCTTGCGTTATACTGAAAAGGCGGGTGAAATCGGGACTCTTTGCTGTCCGCCTTATGACATTATTTCAAAGGAACAGAGCAAAATTTATCACAGTGCAAATCCGTACAACGTAATAAAATTAGAGTTGCCGCGCTCGCTTTCGGACGACCCTGCGGTTGATGTTTACGCAAAATCAGGCGAATATTTACGTGCGTGGCTTGCTGACGGCATACTCAAAAATGATGAAGCTGACAGCATTTATATTTATCAGATGGATTTTGAAATCGGCGGCGAAAGCAAGAGCGTAACAGGCTTCATTCCGCTTGTTAAGGTTGAGGATATTTCAAAAGGCATTATCCTTCCGCACGAGGAAACGCTGTCAAAAGACAAGTCCGACCGCTTTAATTTAATGGAATCCACGGGCTGTAATTTCAGTCAGATTTACTCGCTTTACATTGATGAAAGCGGCGAAATCCGCGCAATGCTCGCGCAGGTGCAAAAGACTGCACCGACTTCAGAATTCACCGACGGCGACGGCGTTACGCATAAGCTTTGGGCGGTCAGTGAAAAGAATATTTGCGAAAAAATAACCGCACTTATGGCGGATAAAAAGCTCTACATTGCAGACGGTCATCACCGCTATGAAACCGCGCTGAAATACCGCGACGAACATTCGGGGCAGGGCTCGGCGGATTTTGTACCGATGATGTTGGTTGATATGGCAGACGACGGCTTGGTTATTCTGCCGACTCACCGAATCGTCCGCGACCTCGAAAAGTTCGACAAAGCTGAAATAATAAATAAGTGCGAGCAGTATTTCGGTATTACATTAAATTTAAACCGCGCCGAATCGGAAACCGCGCTTTCAAAGGCGTTTGCAAACGGTGAAAAAGCTTTCGTGCTTTATTCGGGAGGCGGCGATTTTACTTTCTTGAAGCTCAAAGACATAAACGTGATGAAAGAATTTATGCCCGAAAAAGGCGACGGGCTCCGCAAATTAGATGTCAGTATTCTGCATACACTGGTGCTTGAGCGGATTTTCGGTATTGATAAGGAAAACATGGCAAATCAAATAAACCTTACTTACACAAGAAGTACAGATGAGGCTGTGTCAGCGGTTGACGCGGGCAAGGGGAACTGCACCTTCCTGCTCAATCCTTGCGAAATCAGCGAAATCGGCGACGTTGTTTCAGCGGGTGAGAAAATGCCGCAGAAGTCAACTTACTTCTACCCGAAGCTGACGACGGGGCTCGTGATGAACCAGATTGTGAAATAAAAGCAATTTTAAATTGCTTATTCACGCCCTAATTTAACCAAATGCGTATCCTCCGCGAACGTAATAACGTTATAAACAAAAAGAACGGCGTCAAATTCCGAAACGTTGAAAACCTCGCTGTAATGCTGGTTTATGAAGCGCATATCAACCATTGTGATACTGCTGAAATTCTTCGCTAAGAAAGGCACGAGCGAGTGTGCGAAGCTGTCCTTGATTACGAGCAGGCTTCTGCCCGCGCCGCCGAGATTGGATTCAATTTGCACCACAGGCACAGGCGAGGAGAGATAAACCGAGTATTTATCTTTAGTTTCGAGATAATCACGGAAATAAAGGCTGTCGAATTGCGTTTCGGAAATGCCGTCGTTAATAATCATGGTTACTTCGGGTTCGCCCTCGGACAGTGTGTAAAGCTTGATTATATCGGGAGTAACGCTGTTGTTTAGAGTCTTCGAGTGCAACGTGCCGAGAAAGGAGTTGTTTGCATTTTCGACGTTGAAACGGTTAAGCTCAATCGGCGTGAAGCCGAGCGCGTGCGCCGCCGCGGTGTACGCGATATACGAGCCTTCCGCAGTCCAGTGGTGGTCGGTGCGGTAATAGATATAACGGTCGGCGTGCTCCTCCATCAGCGAGAGCGCGTCGACATGATTTAACTCTGAAAGCGTTTCGTATGTGTTTTTGATAAACTCGCGCTGTGAGCCAATCGGCGCGCTCGCGGGCAGAAAATCGCGATAAATTTCAATCGATGTCGGCACAAGCATGAAGTACATTGGAACCTCGGCGTGCCGCTCTGCAAAGGCGTTAACAGCTTCCAAGTTGCGGTTCACGCTCGCCGCGTTGTATTCATTCCACGCCTGTAACATACGATTTTCGGCGATATAAACGCCGTCAATTTCAAGCTTACCGAGCAGACGCTCGGTATTATTTTTTAGTTGAATCCAAGCTTCGCGTCCAAAAACCCTGTCGTTCGCCCAATCCTCAAAGCCTTTCATGAACTGCGTATTTTCAAAGGTTTCCGCATTAAACTGCGGAAACCGCGCAAGGTAGCGATTTTCGTTTTCAGAGAATGCAAATTCCTCCCGAGGCATTGTTATCAGCGATACAATGGGGATTATTGTTATTACTGCGAAGAAGAAAATAATCATTATGATTTTGTGAAGATTTTTCATTTTAACCTCTAATTTTTTATTTTGCGAAGTTTTCGATAACCAAAAAATCCGTTTCTGAATCGCTCGGCTCTTCAAATGAATCCAAGCATTTATTTAAGATGTTTTCGTCAATATAGTAGCTTGCTCCGTCTCTGTTTTCGTTTCTTTTTCCGACATTCATTTTAATTACATTTATCGGCGTATTAACATAATGAAATTCAATGTCAATGTTTCTAACTATAAAATATGCCCTTGTATCTTGCCTTGCTTTACACGTCCAAAAACCAAAGTCGAGAATTACATTTGTATCGGTATTAATTATTTTCTCAGCCATTAAATATAGATATAATATAACTTTTCTGTCAATTTCATCGTGCTTTTCTCCTAATTGTTCGTCGAAAAGAGAGAGCATAAGAGTATCTGCGTTTAGCACAACCGCATTGTATTCATTTCGTATTTTTTCAGCATATGTGCTTTTTCCGCTGCAAACTTTGCCGCATAACGCAATTATTTTCGCCATTCTGAACCTCACATTATATAAATTAAATGAACCTAAAAATTAAAATACAAAAACGGATTATATCCAGCATCAACGAGATAAGCAATCACAAAAATGAAAACCACAGACTGATATAAAACCCCGCTGTAATTGAGAATCGCGGGGATTTTTGTATATATTCGCTCATAAATTCTACGCCACAAATCAGTGCAGGCTACAACACAAACGAGCAGAATAATTGCATAATTCAGCAGTGCGTAATGTGCAATATTATCCGCAAGCGCGCCGCTTCCTCCGATTCCGAACATCGCGCCCATAAACTTAAACGCAGTCGGCAAATTCGCAGTATCGAAAAGCACCCAGCCGAGAATCACAAGCACCATGACGTAAGCCGAGCGAAGCAGTCCCGGGAGCTTATTGAGAAGCTTGCCGAGGAAAAGCTTTTCGCAGATAATTATAACGCCGTAAAAACAGCCCCACACGATGAAATTCCAGCTTGCGCCGTGCCATATTCCGGTGAGAAGCCAGACTACAGCAAGATTTAAAATCGTGCGCTTCATGCCCTTGCGGCTTCCGCCGAGCGGGAAGTAGACGTAGCTTTTGAACCAGTTGCCGAGCGTAATGTGCCACCGCCGCCAAAACTCCGAAATATCGCGCGACATATAGGGATAATTGAAGTTGAGAGGGAAGTTGAAACCCAGCATTTTCCCGAGCCCGATTGCCATATCGGAATAGCCCGAAAAGTCAAAATAAATCTGAAAAGTAAACGCAATTATTCCGAGCCAAGCGGTTAAAACCGACAGCTCGCCTGTGTCGATTAGTTTAACCTGCGACCAAAGTGCGCCGATATTGTTCGCAATCAGAACCTTTTTCCCCATGCCCGTGATGAACAGCATAATGCCGTCGTAGGTCATTGCGAACGAGCTTTTGCGGTTTTCGAGCTCGGCGGAAATATCAGAGTATCGAACAATCGGCCCTGCGACAAGCTGCGGAAAGAGCGTTACAAACGCCGCAAATGTAATCGGATTCTTCTGTACTTTTATGTTGCGCTTGTATAAATCAATCGTGTAAGACATTGACTGGAACGTGAAAAAGCTCATGCCAATCGGTGGAAGCGCGCGAATGGGAATCACAAAGCTGCCAATTTGAAAAATCGGATAACTCAAATCAGTACCGAAAATTCCGTTTATGTTGTCGGTCATAAAAATGCCGTATTTGAACAAGCCGAGCAGCGCGATATTCATGATTACAGACACTAACAACGCAGCTTTTCGGACTTTTGCGCGGTCGTCATACTTCCACATTATTATACCCGCGAAATAGTCAATCTGTATAGAAAAAAGCATTATAATAATATATTTCGGCTCACCCCAGGCATAGAAAAACAACGCGCTAATCAGAATAAAAAGGTTCTGAAAACGCCGCGGCAACGCATAATAAACCGCCAGCGCAACCGGCAGGAACATGAATAAAAAAGGTATGCTTGAAAAGACCATAAATAAAATCTGCTCCTTTATAAGCCCGCTACAGCCCGCAAAATCCGCAAAGCATCAGAAGTTTTCGGTACATCGTCAATCCCGAACCTCGCCCTCTGCTCATCACTAAGCTCAATCAACCCCGCCGCCGCTTGCAAAATAATCAAAGCTTCCTCAGTAGTAAACGGCTCAGGCACATAAACCCACGGCGAAACGCCGAACAAAGTTTTAAATATTTCCTCGGGATTAACCGATTGAATATGCTCATTATCTCCGCGGTTATAAATAACTCCTACAATAAAATTACTTATATGCATTGTAAAATAAACAGAACCATGTTCATCTAATTCAAAACCCTGTGAGTTTGCGGCAGAATAAACATTTACATGGTTTTCATAATTCATATTAAGTGTAAATAATAATTCATTATGTACGTTTTCATTTGCAGTTCTGCCATGCCAAATACTATATCTTTCGCTAATATCATTTGAAAATGTAATACCAATAAATGGACCGCCAAAATAATAATATATTCTTTCAAATTTCATTTCTGAATTATTTATCGTAGGAAAAGAATCAAGAATTTTTAATAAATAAACAATATGTTCACGATTTAAAAGACGGCTGTTTATATCTGTTATACGGAGCAAATATTCCGAAAATTCTTTATTATCTGCCTCTACCATTTTTCGCATTTCCGATAATTCTTCTTCACTTCCGATGGTAATATCATCTCTTGACGGTGGAGGGGAAGTAGACATGAAGATTATGAGTATAACAATAGCAAGCGGAATCAATAATAGTTTTTTCATCTTTCTTCTCCTCTAATTTTACTCAACGCCTCTGCGTATTCTTCTTCTGTAAACAGCGAATTTAACACGGCTGGGAGTTGTTTTGCTGAAAGATTTTCGGGTAGGTTTAATGCTTTTTGCAGTTTTTTGCGTAGGTCTGCAGAGTTGTTTTTTCCGCTCAAGCCGTCGTCGAATAATCGCTCGCGCGTGATGTACGGACGCGCAGTGCGCGCCCCTACGTATTTTGCGAAAAGCTCTTTTAAAACCTCGGAATCAATTCCCTCAACGCCGATTTTATTATCGGCGGAAGCGGCGGTTTTGCGCCGCTCTTTCCCGAAAACATCGGGAATAAAAACGTTGTGAATTTCGCCGTCGTTGATTTTACCTTTGAGATGATTGCGGATAAGAAAACCTGCGCGGTCTGAATCCGTGAGAATAATTACGCCGTGCTTCTTCGCGAAAATGCGGATTAAATCGAGCTTTTCGCGGCTCTTAAAAACACCGAAGCCGTCGGTTGTAATTATAACCGCGTCGAGAATTTCCGCGAGTTTTTTTTTGTCGTACTTGCCCTCGACAATCACGGCTTGTTTCAATTTCAACATTATAATACTAATATCTCCGTCATGGTTTTTTCAATCACAGTGCGGTTATTTAACGTTGTGGATTTTAATTTTATGTCGGCTTTATATAGCAGTGAAATGCAGTTTTTGATTTTATTCAAGTCGGATGCGGGGACTTTTTTCATCAGCCATGCGCGGTTCTTCGGGTAGTTAAAATCAGTGGCAGTTTTGTCGGGATTTTGCTTGTAATTCTTGCCGAGCTTTGCACGATAATAGTCAGTAAATGCGCCCGAAAGTGAGCTTAAAATTATCACAGGCTGAACGTTCTGCGCCATTAAATCATCGAGAATCTTGAAGGCTTTTTTCGCGCGCTTTTCAGTGAGCGCGGCGGCAAGCTCATACACGCTTGTTTCAGTCAGACGCGGCGTTAAGCGGTCGATAATTTCTCTTGTAATTTCGTTTCCGACACCCGTAAAAGAAGCAAGTTTTTTATATTCCGAGCCGATAAGCGTCAAGCTTCCGAGCGTTAAATCGTAAAGATATTCAGCGTTTTCGAGTGAGATTATACAGCCGAGTCGAGCAACTCTGTCGGCGATAAGTCTTGCGGCTTTTGCTCTGCTCAGCAAATCAAATTCACAGACAATTCCATGCTTTTCAACAGCTGCTAAAAGCTTTTTCGTCTTAGCATTTTTGCTCGGCTCAAAGCCTGTAATGTTTATTATAACCGCGCAATATTCGGGAATATCCGAGAGCAGAATTATCATTCTTTCAAGTGTATCAATTTCAATTTTTTCTGCATCAAAATCGTTTAAAAGAACGACTTTTTTTTCTGCAAAAACAGGCAAGGTTTCAACCGCTTCTTCAAGCGAATCAAAGTCGGGAGTACCCGAAAACTTGATTAAATTAAACTCGTCCAAATCCGGCGCGAACTTCTCGCGAACGCGGTCAGCATAAGTCTTTACAAGAAAAACTTCCTTACCGAAAAAGTAGTAAAGATTTGAAAGCTTATTTAATTTTAGATTTTCTTTTAAAATATCTTCGGTTATTTTCATTTCAAAACCCAATTTATTCTTTCATAGTAAGCATTAAATTCGTTTTCTTCCTCCGCTTCTGCGCGGCGCGAGGTGTGAATTACATCACCGCTGAAATCCCCCGCATTAACCGAAAAATTGTAGGTGACGTTTATATTTGCGTCGGAGGAAGATTTAATATGCGCGATGCTGATTGTTGTGTTATTGTGATGAATTAAAACCTCGTTTTCGTTTTTCATAACCGTGAAAACCCCGCCGACATCGTAGTTTATCTGCTCTTTACTCGGCGCGGAATATGTAATCGCGGGTATGCTTTCAAAAAAGCGAAGTGCGTTATTTGTGCTGTTCAAAACAAGAAGTAAGCATATTTCATCGAGATAATTTTCGTGTAAAAAGTCCAAGGTTGCGAGTGAAGTTCTCCTGCTGTCATCGGTGATAATCGCGACAGAATTATTGCGGTAGCGCAGAAAAATGCAAGCCGAGGTTCCGTCAGTGTAAACCTCAAAACGAGTGCTGACAAGATTAAAATACTCGGTCGAAATCACCATCGTCGCAAGTGCAAAAAGGCTCACAAATGCGGCTTTTACGCCGGCAATTGCTTCTTTATAAACGAGCGCGACAAGCGTAATTAAAACAGCAGAAGCAACAATCCAAGGCAAGACAAAACCGTAATCTAACGGTATGTACGCGAACTTGAATCCGCCGAAAAAAGTGATGATTATTTCCATGCAACGCGACATTATTCCCGCAATCAAAAGTGAAATGCCGTCAAAGCCCGCAGTCAGCGCGAAAATCACCATCATCGTAAGCAAAACTGTGAAAAACGGAAGCAGAATTATGCTCGTTAAAACCGAAACAAGCGACGCGCCGCCGAAGAAAATCGCAACAAGTGGAAGCGTAGAATAGCTCGCGCAAAGGTTCATGCCGACGACCTCTCGCGCCTTTTTAAAACGCTCGGATTTAAAGTGATTGTTCACCGCAGGAGCAATCACACCGATACCGATTGTGCCTGCAATCGAAAGCAGCAAACCCGCGTCAAGACAGGAATACGGCGATGTCAAAAGTATAATCAAAGCGGCGAAGCCGATAGAATTAAGGGTGTTTCCGCGCCGCATGAAAAGCTCGCCGCCGTAGAAAATAATCAGCATAATCCCCGCTCTTGTCACCGACGGTGAGAGGTTGAAAAAAACCATGAAAATGAGCGTCATTGACACTAAAACTGCGAACTTGAGCCTACGCATTTTTTGCAATCTTGTTAAGCTCAAAACCGACATAAGCATATGCGCCATGAGTGTTAAATGAAGCCCGGAAACAGCGGTGTAATGCGCGATTCCCGCGCGTTTTATGCTTGCTGAAAGCTCGTCGGAAATATATGATTTGTCGCCGAGAAAAACAGCGCAAATCAGTGCACCAGTATCATTAGAAAAAGCTATCATAATGCTGTGTTTTAATTTCTCATTGAAACCTCGAATTAAAAGTACGGGGGAGAGGCTGTCACTCTTCACGGCGACAGGCATTGACCGCGTGCTCGCCTTCAGAAAAACGCCTCTGCTCATATAAAAAGAAGCTTCGTCGAAGGCGGTATTATTCTGTAAAAGTGAGAATTTTGCCTCAAAATTAATCGTGTCGCCAACCTCTGCGCCAATGTCGGGCGCGTAAAGGGAAAACCGCGTTTTTACGCCGTCAACTACAGCTTCAACCGTGTAACCCGCCATGCCGCGCGACGGCGAGGTTTTATCGAGTACAACGCCGGAAATCTCACGCGTTTCGCCGTCGAGTGCGAACGCAGAATCCATGAATGTGAAACGATAAGCCGCATAAACACCGAAAGCAATTCCGAAAATAAGCGCGAAAATACCGATGTTTTTCACTTTCAAAAATAATAAAATCGAACCGATAAATGAAATAATCAGTGAAATTAAAACACTTTGAAGCGGCGTAAAACCAAGCAAAAACGCGCAGATTAAGCCCGCAAGATATGAAAAGCCAATAAGGGCTGACTTCAGTTTCACCTAAAAACTGTCCTTCAATATTTCACCGCCGAGCAGATGAAAATGCAGATGACGAACGGTTTGCCCGCCGTCCTTGCCGATGTTTGTAACAATGCGGTAGCCGCCGCCGAGATGAAACTGCTCGGCGATTCTCGCCACTGCCAAAATCAAGCGTCCCGCAAGCTCAGCGTCTTCCTTTTCGAGCGTATCCGCGCCGTCAATGTGCCGCTTCGGAATCACAAGAATATGCACGGGTGCCTGCGGATTTATATCCTTGAAAGCTATGATTTCTTCGCTTTCAAAGACCTTTTCCGACGGTATTTCGTTATTAATTATTTTGCAAAAAATGCAGTCGTTCATGTTTTATTCTCCTGTTCGTTTATGTTTAAAATATTCCTATTCTTTAATAGCGTCTTCATTGACAAAAATATACTCATAATCAATTAATATTTGCAAATAATCATCGAAACTGTCTGCGACTACTGTAAACTCATCGGGGTCATGAATATACTTTACAATTTGCCCTGCTTTTCCTTTGGCAGAGGGCGTAAAGTCAACAAATAACTGCGAATAATCAATATCGGCAAAATGAAGCCAGCTAACAGAACTTGAATCGCTAATGATTCTATCGTCCACCTTCACATCACTTTCATCATATCTCCTGTCAATGCTTTTCCAATAGATTTCATGCTTTTTCACCAAGTTCTGATTCTCAAGCATTTGCCGTACTGACAAAAGATGATACCCGAATTCCTGTGAATCGGCAGTACCGAGAACCCGCATATTGACTTTTTCATCACCGTACGCTCTCCAATGTGTGCCGTCTGCAAAGTCAAGCAAATCTAACAATGAAGCGGGGATTTCGGGATATTGCTCTTTGAGTTTTTGAATATCTTCTGCACTTGCACCATGTTTAACTTTTTCGAGCCGCTCCCATATTTCACTACCGCCAACTTCAATATAGGCTTGCTTTAGTCCGATAAGATATTTTTCAGATATTTTCATCACGCCATCTCCTTAAACCTTCCAAGCGCCTCGTCAACCTTAGAAGCGTCGCCGATTCCCGCCATCGCGCTGTCGGGTCTGCCGCCGCCTTTCCCGCCTGTAACTGCGGAAATTTCACGCACTATATTCCCCGCGTTAAAGCCTTTCGCGACTGCGTTTTTATCGCAAACACAGTAGAAATTATTCTCACCCGCGAGCACAGCAACGAAATCACTCTTCTCGCTTTTCAACTTATCGCCCGCTTGCCGAAGCGCGTCGCCGTTAGCACCTGCAAGCTTCATAACAAGGAGCTTTATGCCGTCTTTCTCGCCGAATTCTTCAAGCTCAGAGCTCTGCGCCTGCATTTTCGCGATTTCGGAATTCAGCCGCGCTACTTCCTTAGTGTGAGCAGAATTCAACTGCTTTATTTTTTCAGTAGCTTCGTTTATTTCGCTCTGCTTTGAAGCAAGAAGCTCAAGCACACCCCAGCCCGTCACAGCTTCGATTCTGCGGACTCCTGCCGCAACGCTCGCCTCAGAAATAATCTTGAAAAGCCCGATTTCAGCGGTGTTTTTGACGTGCGTACCTCCGCATAGTTCGACAGAAAAGCCATCAAATATATTAACAACACGTACAGTATCACCGTATTTTTCACCAAATAGCGCCATAGCACCCATTTTTTTAGCTTCTTCAAGCGGCATTTCCTGCACGGTAACTTGCCTGCGTGCAAGAATTTGGAAATTGACCCCACGTTCAATTTCGGCAATCTCATTAACGGTCAATGCTTGTCCGTGTGTGAAGTCAAAGCGACAGCGGTTCTCGTCCACGAGCGACCCAGCTTGTTGAACGTGGTAGCCCAGTTCGCTCCGTAATATCGTTTGGAGCAGGTGCGCCGCTGTATGATTACGCATTATTGCGTATCGCCGCTCATTGTCGATTCCGACTATAACCTTATCACCTTTTTTCAATGTTGCCGGGAAAAGAATCGCCTCAAATATACAAAACGGTATGCCGGACGGTGTTTTGCGCGTGTCAGTTATTTTGAAAATTTCCTTTACACCCTTAAAAATTGTCCCCGCATCTCCGACCTGTCCGCCGCTTTCGGCATAGAACGGAGTTTTTTCAAGCACGACTATATTACCCGAAACTTCAAGAACTTTCGTTTCAATTTCAAAACAATCAACAAATTCAACTGTCAACTCGCCGTTGTCAATCGTCAATTGTGCATCGTCCCAGCCGCCTTTAAATGCTTGATTCGCCCTTGCTGTGTCCTTTTGAATCTTCATCAGCTCGTTGAATTTCGCTTCATCAAAAGTTAGATTATTTTCGCTTAAAATCTCGCGCGTAAGGTCAACAGGGAAGCCGAAGGTATCGTGCAATTTGAAGACCACATCACCATCTATCGGGCGATTACTAATCGCCCCTACGATATGCTCGTTTAATAGTTCCAATCCCTTTTCAACCGTTTTCGCAAAGCTCTCTTCTTCGGTTTTAATCGTCTTTTTTATATACTCGCGCTTCTCGCCGAGCTCGGGATAGGCGGAAAGATTTTCGTTAATAACCGTGTCGCAAACCTCATGCAAAAACGGCTTCACGTAACCCAGCAAACGCCCATGCCGTGCGGCTCTGCGCAGTAAGCGACGAAGCACATATCCGCGACCCTCATTGGACGGCAGAACGCCGTCGCCAATCATGAACGAAGTTGAACGGATATGGTCAGTGATTATGCGAATCGAAATGTCTTCTTTTGAGTTTGTTTTATAAGTTTTTCCGGTAATTTCACAGATTTTTTTCATGATATTTTGCACGGTGTCAACCTCAAAAAGATTGTCCACGCCCTGCATTACACAGGCGAGCCGTTCAAGTCCCATGCCTGTGTCGATATTCTTGTTTGCAAGCGGGGTGTAATTGCCTTTTCCGTCGCTGTCGAACTGTGTGAAAACTAAGTTCCAAACCTCAATATAGCGGTCGCAGTCACAGCCGACCTTGCAGTCGGGGCTTCTGCAGCCCTTATCCGCGCCGCGGTCAAAGTAAATCTCCGAGCAAGGCCCGCAAGGTCCGCTGCCGTGCTCCCAAAAATTATCGGCTTTCCCGAAGCGAACAATGCGTTCGGGCTTCACGCCGACTTCGCGAGTCCAAATTTCCGCTGCCTCGTCATCTTCCTGATAAACGCTGACCCAGAGCAGTTCTTCGGGGATTTCAAGCACCTTAATAAAATACTCCCACGCCCAGGCGCAAGCCTCGCTTTTGAAATAATCGCCGAACGAAAAATTCCCGAGCATTTCAAAATAAGTGCCGTGCCGCGACGTGAACCCGACGTTCTCAATGTCGGGCGTGCGTATGCATTTTTGACAGGAAGCCGCGCGCTTTCTCGGCGGTTCTTCGACACCTTGAAAGTACTTTTTAAGCGGTGTCATTCCTGCATTTATCAGCAGTATTGAATTATCATCTTTTGGAATCAGCGGCGCGCTCGATAGGCGCAAATGGTCTTTCCCCTCGAAGAAAGATAAGTAGCTTTCGCGAAGCTCATTAAGTCCTGTTTTTTTCATATTTTGTTTTACGTCCTTTCGTTGAAAATTATATTTAAAATTGCAATTATTATCGGCTGATGAAGCAGATAAATCCAAATTGTATACCGTCCCGTAGCAGCGAGAAATCTCACGCGTGTCTTGTAAAACCAGCGGGGAAGCGCGTTATCGCGCGCATAGACTCCGAAGAAGCAACCCGCCGCAAAAATACAAAACCACGGCAAAAGCGGGAAATAATCGCCGTAATTCGCGTAGGGGCTGTTGAAACCGAGCGGAAAGAGCGCGCCCGCGTCGTAAAGAAGTTCGGGCATAGGAATGACAAAAAGCCCGTTAAAACCTATATAACCCGGGTCACCGTGAGGGATATTGAAAAGTGCAAAAAAGAGAAAACCAAAAATCAAAATCCCTGCGAGCGGCGGCACAAAATCGAAAAACGCTTCAGCAAGCGCGTAAATAATCATGCTGATTCCGAGCAGGTGCAGAATCCCGAAATGAATCGGAAAAGCAGGCTGAACAAGCGAAACCACAAACGTAATAACCATGCCGAGAAAAAAGCACTGCGTACCGCGCTTTAAGTTATTGCGGGAAAAGCGGCAGACACAGCCGGAAATAAATATAAAAGCACCTGCAAAGGTACGCTGGATTATAGAAAACCAATCGTCAAAAAACACAGGAACATCAACGCTGTAAAAGTTTTGCAGGCTGAATAAAAAGTGATAAACCACCATGCAGATAATCGCGAAACCGCGTATTTCGTCTAACAATCCGATTCTTTTTGAGTCTCTCATAGAACGCGTCCTCTCGCACCAAAACATAATTCATATAAGTATAACATAATTCGGAAAAAATGTCAATATTTAATTGACAAGCTTGCTAAAATATGGTAGAATAGCATTATTATTTGTATATACGGGAGAATTAAACATGAAAAAACTGACCGCGTTTCTGCTCGCTGCCGCGATAATTCTGACAACGCCGCTCGTTGTTTCGGCTGAAACTGAGTTCACAACAACAGACGCACTGACGGTTCTGCGCCATACAGCGGGATTAATTGAACTTACAAGCGAGCAAATCGCAAGATACGACCTTAACAACGACAGGAGAGTTGACAGCGCAGACGCGCTTGAAATTCTAAGGCGAGCGGCAGAACTCGATTATATAATTATAAAAGGTGAAAGATACAGCATATATTTGACGGAGCTTGATTTGACGGGACAAAAGCTCACTGACGAAGATATAATTCCGCTACAGCGAATGGTTAACTTGAAAGTATTAATACTATTTTTTAACCAAATTAGCGACTTAACACTACTTAGCAGATTAGTTAATCTTGAATCTTTGAATTTACATTTGAATGAAATCGTTGATATATCACCGCTTGAACAGTTAACGAATTTGAGGATAATATATTTAGGAATGAACAATATAACAGATATAACTACCCTTGGTGGGTTGACGAATTTAGAGTATATAGGTATAGGCAATAGTGGAATAACAGATATTACTCCGCTTTCCGACTTAACGAATTTAAGGACATTACACTTAAATGCAAATCAAATTACTGATATAACGCCTCTTAGCGGATTAAAGAATTTGAATGAATTATCTATTTCACATAATCAAATAACCGACATATCCTCACTTTATGGGTTGACAAATTTGAATTATTTGTTTTTAAAGAATAATTTAATTGCTCGAGAGCATATAGAGTCATTACGTGAAGCTCTTCCCGATTGTATTTTTATGTAATTAATGAACTGCATTAAAACCGCGGAGGCATTTGCCTCCGCGTTCTTTTATTTCTCTGCCTCAAAAACCTCAAATTCCGCAGTCACAATGCACCACTCGTCAAGCGAGAAAATATCCTTTTCAATGCGATAATTCCCCTCGCCGAGAAACCCGAAGAAGTACCCGATGTCGATACTGCCGTTGTTAATTGAATCGGGCATTAAAATCAAGCCCGTGTCGTTAAAATCCGCGCCATACATCATGTCAACGTACTCCCAGGAGCCGTTAATATCCTTGTAAAGCGTGAAAACCTCGCCGTACAAAAACTCTGTCCCCGAGCGGTTATTCAGCTCAAAGTCGAGCCAGCTCGTGTCGGTTGTGATGAAGCTTGTCCGTATGCGAAAATTCACCTCAGTGTAATCCAACTCGCGGGGGTTGTCCGCAGAAAATGTGGGGATAATTTCTTCAGCGGGTTGCGTTGTCGTAACAGGCGGGGAATTACTCGGCGGCGGGCTTTTCAACGGCTCGTCAACAGCGCAAGCCGACATAAGCAACGCTAAAATAATCAAAATAATAAATACTGTTCTGTCCATGATGTTAATTCCTTTCTTTTGGTGGACGCGCACTGCGCGCCCCTACTTGTCCATACTAAAATATGTTTGATTAAAAGAAAGTAGAACAATTAAAATTTGACAAAAATGCAATAATATGTTAATATATTTGTATGAAAATTTTATTTATCGGAGACATAGTCGGGCAGGACGCCTGCGAAAGGCTTTGCGATTTTCTCCCGAATTTCAAGCACGAGCTCGGAATCGGCAAGGGCTTGGTTATTATTAACGGCGAGAATTCTGCCGATGGCAACGGCATTACGCCGCACTCCGCGAACCTACTTTTCAAGGCGGGCGCGGACGCAATCACCACGGGCAACCACTGCTTCAAGCGGCATGAAATGGATTGCTCTTACCGCGAGAATCCTTTTATTCTGCGTCCTGCGAACTTCGGCGGCAGCGACAGCGCGCCCGGAAAAGGCGTCTGCATTGTTGACCGCGGAAGCTTTTCGGTCGCAGTAATAAACTTAGCCGGAACCACTTTTATGGCTCCGGCTGATAATCCTTTTAAATGCGTTGATGAGTTGCTTGAAAGCATTGAAACTAAAAATATAATCGTCGATTTTCACGCCGAAGCCACCGCCGAAAAGAAAGCGATGGGCTATTACTTAGCGGGGAAAGTCAGCGCGGTTCTCGGCACGCATACGCACGTGCAGACGGCTGACGAGCAGATTATAAACTCGCACACTGCCTATATTACAGACACCGGCATGACAGGCGCGCATGATTCGGTTCTCGGCGTTGACAAGGACGTGATTATCGAACGCTTCACCTGCTACTATCCAAAGAAGCACGCGCTCGCAACAGGGAAGATGAGCATTAACGCGGTTCTGCTCGAGGTTGACGAGAAAACGGGAAAAGCGTTGTCGATAATGAGGATTAATAAGGAGATGTGATTATGAAGAAACTTTTGTTGATTCCGCTTGCTATTCTTATACTCATAACTTTTTTAGCTTCTGCCCCACCCCCTGTACAAATTGTCGTTAGAGGTGAAGAAGGGTTAGCAGAGCTGAGAGAAATAGTTGAAGCAGATGATGAAAAATTGAGAGAATACGCAAGACGTCATGAACATTACAGAGGTCAGCACGTAACCCGTGAAATGCTTATAAATCTTTTAACGCTTTTTGATTCTTTACCACTTCCGAGTACTTCCGAAATTAGATTGAATGGTATTTCTTACTTTCCGCATTGGAACAGTATAGATGTTTCATTTAGAACTGATATTGGCGAGTTATACAACTTCCAACTTTCGGGAAGGGGTAAAATCGAAACATGGGAATTTTTGTTTGAACTTGATATGAATTTTGAAGACCTTGTAAAAGTCTATTCCGACATGAATTCAAGAGATTTTATAATGACTCGATACGGTAATATTAACTTTATTTTTATTATAGATATTGATAATTTTGTTTTTAGGATAACTTATTATCCCGGTGATTATCCCGGAGAAAAATCGCTTATTCGTTCGGTTAACCCCGAAGAAATATTTGAGTTTTTGTATGGCGTTTCGCCGTGGGTTTATGTGCCTGAGCCCTTTACTACTGAGGAAGCTTTGATTATTTTGCAAGCTGTTGCAGGGACGATTGAACTTAGTGACGAGCAGAGTGCGAGGTTTGGAATTGAAAACGCGCCGACTTCTGCCGACGCGCTGAGAATTTTGAGAGCGGTGGCGGGGTTGTAAAGCTTCACCCGCACAGTCTCTCCAATTCCTTCCTCAACCTCTTAATTATCCTCTTTTCAAGCCGTGAAATATAGCTCTGCGAAATGCCTATTGAATCCGCTACTTCCTTTTGCGTGCGCTCGTTGCCGTCAATCAGCCCGAAACGCATTTCCATGATTTGCTTTTCGCGGCTTCCGAGCCTGCCGATTGCCGACAGCAACAGGTCGCGCTCAACCTCGTTTTCGATGTTGACATTGACAATATCGTTGTCAGTTCCGAGGACATCGGAGAGCAGAAGCTCATTCCCGTCCCAGTCAATATTTAAAGGCTCGTCAATAGAAATCTCGTATTTCTGCGAGCCTGTTTTTCGCAGAAACATGAGAATTTCGTTTTCAATACAACGCGAAGCATAAGTCGCGAGCTTTATATTTTTATCGGGGCTGAAGGTGTTTACTGCCTTGATAAGTCCGATTGTACCTATTGAAATCAGGTCTTCAATGCCGATTCCCGTTGACTCGAATTTTTTCGCGATATAAACCACAAGCCGCAAATTATGCACTATCAGCGTTTCCCGCGCAGAGTTGAAGTCGGTTTCGAGCTTTTTGAACGCGATTTCCTCGTCCTCTCTTGAGAGCGGCGGCGGCAGTGATTCTGCGCCGTTTATGTAGAAAATGCTGTCTTTTTCTCTCTCTTTTGCTCGTCTGATTTTGCAAATAATCGTTTGCAAAACCGTTTGTAAATCGTGCATGGTTTTACTCCTTAAAATAATAATTTCGGACTGAAAATGGCGTTCACGCCGTTTTTATTTATGTTTTCTTTTGAAATTCCAATAAGCGCGTCAATCTGCTTCCCGTCAATTGTAATCAAATCCGGCTTAAACACAGGGATAATCCCGCTCCCGTTTATCGTCGAATAAGGCAGTAACCGCAAGCCTTTTACAAGCTCAAGGTTGTTTATGTCGAATTCGGGAAACAAGCTCGCGCAGGTGCTTTTATCGCAGATAATCACAGGCTTCCCCGTGAAAAAATCTGTCAGCGTATTTCCCGAATCTGCAAAAGCCTGCAGCTTTCTGCTCACGTCTTCGTACTGAAAAGTAAGCGAGTAAATTCTGTCTGCATTAAATTTCACATCTAAAAAATACCGAAGCACCCGAATAACTAAATACGCCGCCGCCGTGAAGCTTAAAAGCGCGAGAAACGATATGTCAAAGTAGACAGTGCCGTTATTGTAAATCATGCTCAGCGGCGAGAGAAAAAGGCTCAAAATCAGCATTACACCTGCGAAAATCACATTAATAACAAAGAAGACAAGCGCGTTTTTCACGAATCTTTCCCGCCCGAAAACAATCAGCACGAGCACCGCGCCTAAGGCAAGCTTAATCGTACTGCTCAGGGTCAGCGGCAGGGACGGCAGCAGAATTACAAGCGAAGAAGCCCCGCCCGCAGCCGCACCCAAAACACACCTCGCCGTGCTTATTTTCCTGTGCAGAAAAGCCCCGCAAGCCTTTATCAGAAAAAAATTCACGTAGAGATTGATAATTATGAGCGTATCTATGTAAATGATGTTTGGGTAAAGCATATTTTTATTATAAGCGATAATTAATGAGAAAATTGCCGATATTTGGCTTGACGTAAATTATTTTTTGTGGTAGAATCAGTATATTATTATTTCGGAGGAAGACTATGAAAAAGCTGTTTTCTTTTATCCTTGCTTTATCGCTTACGCTTATATTTCCACTTGTTGCTTTCGCTGAAAGCGAGTTCACGACAGCAGATACACTGACTGTTATGCGCTATATGGCGGGAATAGCTCCACTATCCGAAGCAGACTTAGAGCGGTATGACGTAAACAAAGACGGCAAAGTTGACAGCACAGACGCGTTGATGATTTTACGAATTGCAAAGGGATTGCCGCCGATGGGTATTTTACATATTCATTTGGGTTCGAGAAATATAACCGGTGAACAATTCATTGAAATGATAGAAAACGGCGAAATATCAGTTTTCGTAACTACCTTAGAATTTCACAGCAATAATATAACTGATTTATCTATTTTCGAGTTTGAACGATTAATTTATCTTAGTTCTTTGAATTTATCGGATAATCAAATTAGTGATTTAACACCGCTCACAAGAATGAAAAGATTGAATAATTTGTTTTTAAATAATAACCAAATAACAGATATAACCTCTCTCAGCGAGTTAACAACCCTAATTGGATTAGGGTTAAGTAATAATAAAATATCAGATATTACCCCGCTTTGCGAATTGTATAGATTAGAATTTTTAATATTAGACGGAAATCCAATTGACGAGAAACAAATAGATGAATTACAAAGATATATTTCTCATACTAAAATTCACTTTAAATAAAAGAACGCGGAGGCATTTTGCCTCTGCTTTTTTTATTTCCGCACTTGACAAATCCGCAAAAAACATATACAATATATAGTATGGAAAATTTTAGAAAAGCCTATGTGCGAACCTATGGCTGTAAGCAGAACTTCGCTGACAGCGAGAAAATAACGGGACTGTTGCTGACCTTGGGCTACATCGCAGTCAAAACGCCCGAAGCCGCCGACCTCATAATCTTCAACACCTGCGCCGTCCGCGAAAACGCGGAGCAGCGCGTTTTCGGCAATGTCGGCGCGCTCAAAAAGTTGAAGGAGGACAAGCCTGAGCTCACTATAATTCTCTGCGGCTGTATGACTCAACAGGAGCACGCGGCAGAACTGTTTAAAGCTAAGTTTCCGTTCTTAGACGCGATTCTCGGCACGAACATAATCGCTTCTTTACCGGAAATAATAAAATCAGCCGAATCAAAAACGCAAAAAGGCGCAAAGGTGCATATAGCCGAGGCGGGCGGCAGTCTTGACGAGGACGTGAAGCCCTTGCGCGAGGGCGAATTTTCAGCAAACGTTCCTATTATGAACGGCTGTGACAATTTCTGCACCTACTGCGTCGTGCCGCTTGTCCGCGGGCGTGAGGTCAGTCGTACTGCCGAAAATATAGTCGCCGAGGTGAAAAGCTTAATCGCCGAGAACCGCAAGGATATTCTACTGCTCGGACAGAACGTAAACTCCTACGGGAAAGGCACTGCGAGCGGTTTTACGGAGCTTCTGAGGGAGCTTGACAATATAGACGGCGAATTCATTATTAATTACATGACCAGCCACCCGAAGGACTGCAAAAAAGAGCTAATTGACTTCATCGCCGAAAGCCGCAACATCTCTCGTCACCTGCATTTGCCCGTGCAATCGGGTAGCAATCGCATCTTAAAACTCATGAACCGCGGTTACACCCGCGAGCAATATATCGAACTCGCTGAATACGCTAAACGAAAAATCCCCGAAATCTCGCTCACCACCGATATTTTAGTAGGCTTCCCGGGCGAGACTTACGAGGATTTTAAGGATACGCTCGACTTGATTCGTGAAGTCAGCTTCGACTCCGCCTACACCTTCATTTACAGCAAGCGCGAGGGAACAGCGGCAGCGGATTTCGACGCCCCTGCTTCCGCCGAAGAAAAGTCAGCATGGTTTCAGGAATTGCTTGATGTTCAGGGCAAAATAAGCGAACGTTCATACGAGCGATATACAGGAAAAACACTGCGCGTTTTATGTCTCGGCGAAGGCAGAAGCGACCCCAAACTACTTACGGGAAAAAGCAAGCAAGGCATAATTGTGGACTTTTCCGCAGGGGCAGGAAGCGCGGAATTACGCGGGAAATTCGTAGATATTAAAGTTAATAAAGCCCTGCCATGGGCGTTAAAAGGAGAAATAATATGAACCCAATTCAAGCAGCAAGAGAACTCGGAAAGGCTATTCAAGCGGACGACCGTTTCAAAGCTTATTTCACAGCAAAGGAAAAAAACGACGGCGACGAGGCTCTTCAAAATCTTATCGGTGAATTTAACCTACAGCGCGAAAATTTAAGCATGGAGCTTTCCAAAGCCGAGGGTGAAAAAAAACAAGGTAAAATCGATGAGCTCAACGAGAAAATGCGCGGGACTTACGCAGAAATCATGAGCAACGAGAACATGAGAGCGTACAGCGGCGCGAAAGCCGAGTTCGACCAAATGCTGAACGGCGTTAATCAAATCGTCGCGATGTGCTGCGAGGGTGCAGACCCCGAAACCTGCGAACCGGCGGCAAAGGGCTGCGGAAGCGGCTGCGGGAGCTGCGGAGGTTGCGGCGGGTAATTATGAAAAATTTAATTGTAACAATTGTTGTGATAGTATTGGTATTGGGACTGACGGCTTGCAACACCAATACTGTTGCGAATGAAAAAGAAATTATTCAGTTTGGCGGTCGTGATTGGCGGATAATTGACAGACAAGAAGATAAGGTGTTAATTATTAGCGAAGAGATAATAGAAATAAAAAAATATCATGCAGAGCGAGTAGAAATAACATGGGAATATAGCACTATTCGCGAATATTTGAACGGTGAATTTATTGAAAACAATTTCACTCCGGAAGAGCAAAGCCGAATTATTGAAACTATTATAATCAACAATGACAATCCATATGGCAGTTTAGCCTCCGGTGGTAATGATACTACGGATAAAGTATTTTTATTGAGCTTGGATGAAGCCAATTTATACTTTACAAACGATTCAGAAAGAATAGCGTTTTACGGCAGTGGTCGTGAATATTGGTGGTGGCTTCGTACACCCGCTCTTGGTGGTGAGGGGGCTGTAATTGTTGGTATAAGAGGAGAGCCTTCTAATAATGGCGGTAATTATATTGAATTGAGCAGCGGAATTCGTCCTGCTTTATGGATAAGTTTGTAAAGGAAAAACTAATAAAATGAACAAAGAACTAACCCCCATGCTCAAGCATTACTGCGAAATCAAGGAAAAATACAAGGACTACGTCGTTTTTTATCGTCTCGGCGACTTTTACGAGATGTTTTTTGACGACGCTGTTGAGGTGTCGAAAAAGCTGGAATTGACGCTTACGAGCCGCGCTGAAACCCCGATGTGCGGCGTGCCTCATCATGCCGCCGAAAATTACATAAAAAGGCTCGTAGAGCAGGGCGATAAGGTCGCAGTAGTCGAGCAGGTGGGCGACGTTACGGGCAAGGGCTTGGTGCGGCGCGAGGTTGTGCGGATTGTCACGGCGGGGACGCTGATTGAGGACAATATGCTGGACGCGGGGAGTAATAATTTCATCGCTTGTTTTTACATGAAAAGTAAATCTGTCGGAGCGGTTTTCGCTGATTTGTCAACAGGTGAGCTGAACGCTTTTGAGAAAAGCGGAAAGAATTATGAAGACGCGTTAATCGCGGAAATCGCGCGTTTCATGCCTGTTGAAGTGCTGTTTAACACCGAATTCATGTCGCTGAAAAACACCGCGAGCTTCATAAAAACGAAAATCCCTGCTTGTGTCGGCGAAACGCTTGACGACAGCGAATACAGCACGGGAATTCTCGCGAATTATAACTTTATTCCCCTGGAAATAGTCACGGAAAATCCGCTCGCGGCGGGTGCAATCGCCGCACTTTTGGGCTACATAAAGAAGACACACTTGAGCGACACGCCGCGCTTCATTGAACTGAAAATGCACAGCGACAGCGCGTTTATGGACTTAGGACTGACAGCGCGCAGAAACTTAGAACTCACGGAAACCATGCGCGGCGGCGACAAACGCGGCTCGCTGATGTGGGTGTTAGACCGCACCCGCACGTCAATGGGCAGACGAAGATTGAAACAATTCATCGAACGCCCGCTGACCGACCACATGCGCGTGCTGCGCCGCTTGGAGGCTGTTGACGAGCTCATGAAAAACGTTATAGGACTTGGCGATTTACGCGAATCGCTCGGCGGAGTTTACGACATAGAACGGCTCATGACGCGCATTATTTACAACAAAGCTAACCCGCGCGATGTTTCTGCGTTCGGCGCGACCTGCGGAAAAATTCCCGATTTAAAGTGCATTTTGGCGCAGTTTAATTCGCCGCTTTTGCAAAAATTAAACACAAGAATATCTGATATGACAGAGATTTTTTCGCTTGTAGAAAGCGCAATTAAACCCGAGCCGCCCGCGCTCACAAAAGACGGCGGATACATTAACGACGGCTATAATTCCGAGCTTGACAACCTGCGATTAATCACAAAGGATAATAAAAATATTCTCGCAGTTCTTGAAGAACGCGAGAGAAAAGCAACAGGAATTAAGAACTTAAAAGTCGGTTACAACCGCGTTTTCGGCTATTATATCGAGATTTCAAAAAGTAATATAAATTCTGCGCCCGCGCATTATATCAGAAAGCAAACGCTGACAAACGGCGAGCGTTACATAACCGAGGAGCTTAAAAAAATCGAGCACGAAATTCTCGGCGCAAACGACAAAATCATCGCGCTTGAAGCCGAGCTTTTCACCGAGGTCACTGAAATCATAAAAACAAAGCTCGAAATTGCGCAGAGAACTGCAGAAGCTATTTCAATTTTAGACGTGCTTGGCGGCTTCGCGCAGTGTGCAATTGAGAACAATTATACGCGCCCCGAAATCAGCACAGAAAGCGTAATTGAAATAAAAGACGGCAGACACCCTGTCATTGAAAAGGTGCTTAAACAAAGCGTTTTCACGCCTAATGACATTTATCTTGACACCGAAAAAAATCGCTTAATTATAATCACAGGTCCAAACATGGCGGGCAAATCTACCTTCATGCGGCAGGTAGCACTGCTCACAATCATGGCGCAAATCGGTTCTTTTGTCCCTGCGAAATCGGCGAGAATCGGCGTTGTTGACAAGGTTTTCACTCGCGTCGGTGCAAGCGATGACCTCGCGGCAGGGCAGTCAACCTTCATGGTTGAAATGACGGAGGTCGCGGAAATTCTCAAAAACGCAACGCGAAAAAGCTTAGTAATTCTTGACGAAATCGGGCGCGGAACTTCTACCTTTGACGGCATTTCAATCGCGAAAGCTGTCGCAGAATACATCAATAAAAAGACAGGCTGTAAAACGCTTTTCGCCACGCACTATCATGAATTAATCGCATTAGAGCGCAAGAATTCAGGCATCAGAAACTTCAGCGCGGCAGCTTCAAAGCGCGGCGACGAGCTGCATTTTCTGCATAAAATCGTCGAGGGCGGCGTTGACGACAGCTACGGAATCGAGGTCGCGAAGCTTGCAGGCGTTCCCGAAAAAGTCATTAACAGCGCGAAGGAATCGCTGAAAATAATGGAGCGGAATTCCAAAATCGAGCTTGAAACCGAGCTGCGCGAGAGGGAAGAGGAAGCGCAGATTGACTTTTCGTTATTAGCCCGAGAAAGCGTGATTAATAGGCTGAAAACATTAGACGTGAACGGCTTAACGCCGCTTGAAGCGCTACAGGTTTTAGCGGAGTTGAAAGGGGAGTTGTAAATATGAATTTAAAAGAAATCATATTAAAAGAAGAAGCGAAATCAAAAATGTTATTTACTCACTATGAAGAGCGGGAATGGGGAATTTTATTCTATAACGAAAAAGCACCAACTTCTCATGACAGCAACCATGCTGTTTTATATCCTGAAAAGATAGCGGATTTTGAAACGGTCTTGATTGAAATAAAAGATTTTTACACATCAAAAAGACTTTCACCACGTTTATATCAACCTTTCATCAATGGATATTTTTTCGAGCGAAAAGAAATATTTAATCGTCACGGTTTTGAAATAAAAATATTCGGAATGACAGGCTTTTTTGTTTTGTCTGCTGAAAATTCTATAATTATAAAACCTCAGCTTGACATTCGCAGGATAAAGAAGTGGGACGAAAGGTTAGCGACTGATGTTTATATACCGTCCGAAGAAGAATACGCCATTGAACCCGAAAAAAACAGAATTAAAAACGAAAATTATTATTTATTTGCAGGGTTTTTGGGTGATGAAATCGTAGCTACTATATCATTTCATAAATCAAAATATGGTTGCACAAGTTTCGATTATATTTTAACTTCAATAAAACATCGCGGTAAAGGTTATGGAAAAGAAATGATGAATTTTGCGGTTGAGTTTTGTAAAAGTAACGGATTTAATCATTGTTTTACATGGTTCGCCAGTCCGTATTCTGAAAAAATTGCTTACGAAGCAGGTTTCAGGCAGCTTTTTGAAATTGAAATGGGAACGGCGTTTTGTGAATAATATAAATAATATTATAAACCTAAAAACGAGGTGAATTCATGCCAATCGGTGCAATAATCAACTCTGCCGCAGTGCTCGCCGGCGGCTCGCTCGGGCTTCTGCTGAAAGGCAGAATCCCCCCGAAAGCTTCCAAGAACACAACTCGCGCAATCGGGCTCTGCGTCTGCATTATCGGGGTTTCAAGCGCGCTCAAAGGCGACTTGATGCTTTTAGTCATATCGCTGACGCTTGGAGCGTTCGCGGGCGGCTTATTAAACATCGATGGCGCGCTCAATAAACTCGGCTTGCGATTGCAAAAAAAGCTCAGCAAAAGCGAAGAAAAAAACGACTTCGCAGAGGGCTTTGTCGCGGCGACACTGCTGTTTTGCGTAGGTGCGATGGCGATAGTAGGTTCAATTGAAAGCGGGCTCGCTGGTGAGCGCAGTATAATTTTTACCAAGTCAATTCTCGACTGCGTGAGCGCGATGATACTCGCTTCGACCTTCGGTTTCGGCGTGCTTCTTTCGGCTGTAATTGTGCTCATTTATCAAGGCGTAATCGAGTTTTTTGCGAGCTTTTTGCAAAATATTCTGACCGAGGAATTAGTCGCGCAAATCTCGGCGGCAGGCGGAATAATGATACTCGCAATCGGCTTAAACATGGCACTCAAATCCGACATAAAAGCGGCGAATTTACTGCCGGGATTCTTGTTCGCGATTGCGTATTTTTACTTGATATTATGAGGCTATGAAATGAAGAAAATATTTACAATTATATACTTATTTTATCCAAGCGTGTTAGTTTTTTTGTATTGTATACTTGCCTATTATAGCAACACATCAGAAGCAATGATTTTTGTACTTGTATACTTAATAACAATTGTAGCTGTTGTCTTCTTTTTCAAATATAATTTATGCAGATTTAAAGCACTCGTATCAGGTTTTTTCTTGTCGCCGTTATCTCCTTTAATTATTGCAATACGGGAATTACTTTTATATACAAACAAAGCTGATGGTTTATATGCGGCAATTTGGCAATATGCGTTTATATTTGTAATCGCTTGCATGGTTTATTATGTACTCCCATTTATAATAATTTCGATTATTATCAAAAAATGCAAACATTAAATAACCCCAAAACGAGGTGAATTCATGCCTAAAATAAATATTCTCGCTCGTGAGGTCAGCGAATTAATCGCCGCGGGCGAGGTCGTCGAACGCCCTGCGAGTGTCATAAAAGAGCTCGTCGAAAACTGCGTAGACGCAGGTGCGAAGCAGGTTACTGTCGAGATTTTAGGCGGCGGAGTGAGCTTTATGCGCGTCACCGACGACGGCTGCGGAATCGCTTTTGACGAAGCTCCGAAGGCTTTTCACCGCCACGCAACCAGCAAAACTGCAAGCAAAGAAGATTTAGAAAACATAGTGACAATGGGATTTCGCGGGGAAGCGCTTGCTTCTGTCGCGGCAGTTTCAAAAATAGAAATGCTCACAAAGCGCTCGGAAGATAAAACAGGCACGCTTTACAAAATTCACGGAGGCGATTTTGAAACGGCTTCGCACATGGAAACCGGCTGTCCCGACGGCACAACAATCATAATCCGCGAGCTTTTTTACAACACACCCGCCCGCCTAAAATTCCTCAAAAAAGACATCTCCGAAGCGAACGCAGTTCAAGCTGTCGTGGACAAGCTGATTTTAGCGCATCCGCACATAGCTTTTCGGTTTCTGCGCGATAATAAGCCCGTGCGGATTACCGCGGGTGACGGCGAGCTGTACAGCGCGCTGTACTCGGTTTTCGGTAAACAATTCGCTGTAAGTCTCACTCCCGTTGACTTTGCACAGCATGGCATTAAAATCAGCGGCTTTATTTCGTCGCCGCTTTTCTGCCGCGGAAACCGCACTATGCAATACTTTTTCCTCAATTCCCGCCCCATAAAATCCTTACAAATCATGGCGGCGATGGAGGAAGCGTACAAAAACGCCGCACCGACAGGGAAATATCCCGCCTGCGCCCTTAAAATTGAAATTAACCCGCATGAAGTGGACGTAAACGTACACCCGGCGAAGACGGAAGTCCGTTTTGCCAATGACAGCGCGGTTTTTGACACTGTTTACTTTGCGGTAAAGAACGCGCTTTTAAATGCAGAAAACGTAAAGGAAATAGAAATTCCTCAAGTAAAAAATGAATACATTCCGCCACCGCCGCCTCTCGAAAAGCCCGCATTTCAACAGACCTTAACACCCGCTCCCGCACTCAACGCGAGCAAAGCGGAATTTATCGTAACAAAAACGCCGATAATTCCTGCACCGCCGCCGATTTTCAACCCTGCACCATTGCCGCCTGTAGGGGCACGCATTGCGCGCCCGTTGGATTCGCAGACCTATGAAATCCCCGCAGAACCCGAGCCAAAACCCCAACTACGCATAATCGGCGAGCTTTGGAAAACCTACATTATATGCGAAGAAAACGAAAATCTCGTCCTGATTGACAAGCACGCCGCCCATGAAAGAATCTGCTTTGAAAAGCTCAAAAAAGAATTCACAGCGACCTCTCAGTTACTCGCCGAAAGCATTTTCGTGAAGTTCGATATGCGCTGTTGGGACGCATTACAACAGGGTCGAGAGACTCTGCTCGACGCAGGAATTGACATAATTCCGCTCAAAAGCTACGAAATTGAAATAATCGCACTGCCTGAAATACTTATTGGCGATAATATTGAAGCAGTTTTGAGTGAAATAGCAGAGATTTTCGCTGAAAGCGGAGGTTCGGAAATAGGCACAGAGAGCATTTTTAACGAGGTTTTGCACTCAATTGCCTGCAAGGCTTCCATAAAAGCAAACGATAAAAGCATAATTTCGGACTTGGAACAGCTTGCAAACGCTGTCATGAACGACAAAAATCTGCGCTTCTGCCCGCACGGCAGACCGATAATCACGCAAATCAGCAGACGCGAAATCGAAAAAAATTTCGGGAGAACTTGAATGTCAATGTCGAAAAAAACTTTTATAGTGGTGGTTTGCGGCGCCACTGCTTCGGGTAAAACCGCGCTGGCTGTGGATTTAGCCGAGCGTTTCGGCGGCGAAATCATAGGCTCTGACTCTATGCAAATTTACAAAGGCATGAGCATAGCCACCGCCAAGCCGACAGCCGAGGAACTGCGCGGAATTCCGCATCATCTAATAGATTTTTTAGAGCCGCGTGAGGTCTTTTCAGTCGCGGATTACGTAGAGCTCGCACGGGCGAAAATCACCGAGGTAACAGCACGCGGCAAACTGCCGATTTTATGCGGCGGAACGGGGCTTTATATAAACTCGCTGATTGACAACATTGAGTTCGCCGAGGTCGAAGCCGACATGGATTTCCGCGCAAAAATGCAGAAAAGGGAAGCCGCCGAGCTTCTTGATGAACTGCGCTTCAAAGACCCCGAAGCGGCGTCAGAGCTACACGAAAACAATAAAAAACGAGTAATCCGCGCCTTGGAGGTTCTGCACGTCACGGGTAAGACCATGAGCGAGCATAAAGCCGCCAGCCGACTGAATCCGTCGCCCTACGAGCCGCTGATGCTGCGAATAGAATTTCACAGAAACGAATTATATGAACGAATCGACAGAAGAGTAGATTTAATGCTTGAAGCGGGGCTTTTGAGCGAAGCTCAGGAATTCTATCGTAGGGTCGGGTTTCCACGCCCGACCGAAAACACGCAAACCGCAACACAAGCCATCGGTTGCAAAGAGCTCCTGCCTTATCTGAGCGGCGAAGCCGAGCTTGCCGAATGTATCGAAAATTTAAAGAAAATAACGCGAAATTATGCAAAGCGGCAGCTGACGTGGTTTAAAAAAGATTCGCGGATTCACCTGCTGACGCCCGAAAAAGCCTTTATTGAAGCCGAAAAATTAATATTAAATGTTATAACACAAATTAGTTGACAAGCCGTCCTATTTGTGTTATAATATTCTATAGTATTATTTTGGAAAGGGAAGAAGGAAATGGCTAAGGACATAAATTTGCAAGATGTTTTCTTAAATCAAGCGAGAAAAGAACGCATCCCCGTGACAATTTACATCACGAACGGCTTTCAGTTCAAGGGCACGGTCAGAGGCTTTGACAGCTATATTGTCATTCTCGACACCGACGGGAAGCAAAACATGATTTACAAGCACGCGATTTCGACAATCACACCGCTGAAGGCTATTTCTGTCTTCGATGTTTTCGACAAAGAAGAGCAGGCATCGCAAAGCCGCAATGAATGAGAAAAACACAGCAATAAATACCACGCTAATCCTTAAAGTAATTTGGGTATTGCTCAGCTTATTTTTTGTTATCTTGATGGCGAGCCAGTTTTACATTTATTTTTACAACCCGCTCGTAATCGAAACCGCCATGCTTTACGAAACCTCCGAAACAGTAAACTTCAAGGGTGTGCACATTCGCAATGAACGCTTAGTGAGATACGGCGGCGCAGATGTAGTTTCGTACATTCACCCCGACGGCTCAAAGCTCGGCAGAAACTCAGTCGTAGCGCAGAGCTACAGAGTTATCGAGGATATTTTAATTCAAAGAAGAATCGACGAATTAACCGAGCGTGTGCAGCTGCTTGAAAGCGCGCAAACAATGACAACCACCGATAATTCTCAGCTTGAATCCTATATTAACCAGATAACTAACCGCCATACTCTTCTGCTCGGGCAGACAGTTGCAAGCGATTACGGTGCGGTTGACAGCCATAAAAGCGAGTATATTTCCTTGCAAAGCAGACGGCGGATTCTCATGGGAGACGAAACTGATTACAACGAGCAGATTAATCTGATGAACAGTGAAATCGCGGCTTTGAGAGCGCAGATGAGCACATTACCGAGAAACATATCAATAGACGACGCGGGTTATTTCGTAAGCGTGGTTGACGGATACGAGGGATTGCTGAACTTCGATAAGCTCATGACGATTTCAAGGGAAGAAATTGAAAATATAATAAGACAGCCGATGCTCGATGTTGCCGGCGATATAATCGGCAAGATGATTGACGGGTACAACTGGCGTTTTGCAGGGCTCATAAGCACCGAAAGAGCTAACGCGCTCAAGCTTTTCGAGGGTACAACTGTGGAATTCAGAACAGGCGGCAGTACTCAAGCCGTAAAAGCGACAATTCTAAGGCAAATCCGCATTGAAGACGGAATGAGCATTTTTATCTTCGAGTGCGACGTATTAACTCCCGAGTTCGCGTCGCGGCGGGTTTCGCAGTTTAGTATACTGCTTGACAGCTTCAAGGGGATTCGCATCCCGACAAGGGCTGTGCATATAAATGCAGACGGCGAACAGGGCGTGTTTGTGCAGAGGGGTGCAGAGCTTGTTTTCAGAAGAATCGAGGTTATAACCATAGAAAGCGATTACTTTTTAGTTGAAGACACCACGGATATAACAGGCTTCATCTCACTTTACGACAGCGTGGTGGTAAGAGGCAGAGACTTATACGAAGGAAAAATAGTTCAATGACCGAGTTTAATAATATTTCGGAAAATTTTAAGCAAATAACAGAAAACGTCGAAAACGCAAGAATTAATCATGGCAGAAAAGACGAAATCCGCATAATGGCAGTGACGAAGGGCGTTCCTTACGAGAAAGTAAACCATGCGATTGAACTCGGAATAGACCTGCTCGGCGAGAACAGAGCGCAGGAATTCTTGCAAAAAGAGCCTTTTTATGCAAGAAATACAAAGAAAATCGAAATTCATTTCATTGGGGGCTTGCAAAATAACAAAGTTAAGTATATAATTGATAAGGTGAGCGTTATTCAATCGGCAGATTCCATGAAGCTGCTCGCGGAAATAAACAAGCGCGCCGCGGCACACAAGCTCGTAATGGACGTGCTCGTTGAAATCAACATTGGCTGTGAATGGTCAAAAAACGGCATAGAAGCAAGCGCGCTCCCCGAGCTGCTCGCCGAAGCGCAGGAGCTTGAAAACGTAAGACTGCGCGGGTTAATGGCGATTCCGCCTGTTGATGCAGAGGAAAAAATATACGCAGATATGCAGAAGCTTTTCGCAGACGCAAAGGCAAGCGTCAGACAGCCGGACGTGTTCGACACTTTATCCGTGGGAATGTCCGGGGATTATATAACGGCAATAAAACACGGCGCGAATATTATAAGAATAGGAAGCGCCCTGTTTGGAAGCAGATAAATAAGCAAATACTAAACAAAAAGAGTAAAAAGTAAAAATGAAAGGACAGGAAAATCATGGGATTAGGTAATTTTATCGGGAAAATCACAGGAACAGGCTTCATCGACGGAGACGGCGAAGGCACTGAATTCAACGATGATACCCCAACAGTCAGCTCGCGCTTCAGTGACGACTTCGGCTACGGAAGCTCAAGCACATCAAAGCCAACAGGAAGTAAAGTTCTGTCGATTGCAGCAACCACGCACTTACAGGTAATCGTATTCAAACCGCAGAAGTACAGCGAAGCGGCGGAAATCGCAGACCATTTCAAGAGCAAGAAAACTATCGTCCTCAACCTTGAAAACACGAACAAGGACGTAGCTAACCGCCTTATCGACTTTTTGGGTGGCGTGGCTTACGCGGGCGACGGCGACCTGAAAAGAATCTCGAACACTACTTACATGATAGTGCCGTTTAACGTTGAAATTTCGGGCGACACTATTGAAGAACTCGAGAGCTCTTCAGACTTATTCTAAAAAAGAGAACCCCATTTTGAAAGGATTTTAAAAATGAATGCAAAGGAAATTTCGTCAAGAAAATTTGACAGAGGCTTTAACGGATATAAGCCGGACGAAGTGGACGAGTTTTTAAGAGAAATATCAACAGAATTCTCGCAGCTCCAGTCGGATAACCGCGATTTGGAGAAGAAGCTTGAAGTCCTCGCTGACAAAGTGCGCGAATACCGCGACGACGAAGACGCAATAAAGGAAGCCATGCTCGGCGCGCAGAAGCAAGGCAACGCGACTATTGCAGAAGCAAAGGAGCGGGCGAAAAAAATCGTCGAGGACGCGCAAAACAAATCGGACACAATGCTCGCGGAAGCAAGAGACGAAAGCACGCGGCTAAGGGAAGAAGCGGACTTAAATTTAAAGAACGCCAACGACGAAGCTAAAAGAATCGAAAACGAAGCCGCCGCCAAGCTTGCGAGAATGGAAGAGGAATACAAAAACAGACTCGACACAAACAAAGAAATCCTTTCGAGAACCAAGACAGAGGTAGTTCGCTTCAGACAAAAGCTGCTTGAAGATTTTGAGCGCGTAACAGGTATCATGGAAGCGATTCCGGAATCCTGCGAGAATGAATTCATCGCGAAAACGCTGACTGACTATCAAAAGGAGAAGAACGTCACGCTCAAAAAGCCTGCTGTTAAGCCTGTGCCGGCGGCACAGGCGCAGGAGACTCCGAAGCAAGCACCACCGCCTGCTTTAAAAGCACCCGAGCCTGAAAAGGCAGAAGGCGACACGCTTTTCGAGGAATTCGCGGCGAAGATGCTTGAGGACAAGAAGTCAACCTCTTTTGAAATGAAGATGGAAGACGGCTTCCTTGCAGACTTAACTACCGACATCGGCTTTGAGCCCGTCTTCGATGAAGAGGAAGAAGCGGACGAAACCACAGAAATAAATTCAGAGGTTTTCCCGTCTGATGAAGATGCCGCAGAAGCCGACGCTACGCCCTTTTACAAGAAAACGCAGGGCACCGTAAAAGAGCGCGAGGTGTTAGAATTCGGCAGTAATGCAAAAAACGCCAAGAAAAAGTAAAATATTTAACGCGGAGAAATCTCCGCGTTTTATAGAAAGAAGAAGAAACCCGTTTAGAAAGGAACAACATGAAAAAATGTAACAATTGCGGCGCAGAAGCCTACAGAAATGAATCAAGATTCTGCAAATCCTGCGGCACAGGCTTACCCGAGCACGACAACGCCGCGCCCAACATCAACATCTGCACTAATACGCAGTGCGGTCAGCACACAGGAAAATTCATCTACCCCAACGAAACGCACTTCTGCGATATGTGCGGAAGCAAAACTGTATTCGCAGGTTAATTCGCTAATTCAAGGCATAATTGATTTTACGGACGCCATTAATGGCGTCCCTACAGTCGCGTAATTTAATAAAGTAGGGGCGCACATTGCGCGTCCGACGATTAAAAAGAACAGAGGAAACAACGATGTCAAAAGATTACAACAGTACATTAAATTTACCGAAAACCGAATTCCCAATGCGGGCTAACCTGCCCGAGCGTGAGCCCGCAATGCTCGAAAAATGGGAGAAAGAAAGAAGCTATTACAAATTAGCGGAGAAGAACAAAGCATTACCAAAGTACATTCTGCACGACGGCCCGCCTTACGCGAACGGCGATATTCATATGGGTCACGCGCTTAATAAAATATTAAAGGATATAATCGTAAAATTCAAGGCTATGACAGGCTTTTCGACGCCCTTCGTGCCCGGATGGGACTGTCACGGTTTGCCGATTGAGCTGCGCGCGCTTAAAGAACTCGGCATTGATAATAAGAAGGTTGACGTGGCGGAGCTTCGCAAAAACTGCCGCGAGTTCGCCATATCCTGCCTTGACAGACAGAAAGAACAGATGAAGAGAATCGGCTCGTGGGCTGATTATAACAATCCGTATCTGACAATCGCGCCCGACTTTGAAGCAAAACAGATTGAAATGTTCGGCGAGATGTATAAAAAAGGCTACATTTACAGAGGTTTAAAGCCTGTGCATTGGTGTGCAGACTGCAAAACCGCCCTCGCCGAAGCAGAAATTGAGTACGAAGACGACGAGTGCTTCTCGATTTATGTAAAATTCCCTGTTACAGACGACAAGGGAAAATTCAAAGACATAGATTTGAGCAAGGCTTACGTGCTTATTTGGACGACGACAACCTGGACGCTTCCCGGGAACTTAGCAATCTCGCTCGGACCCGCTTACGACTACACTTTTCTTAAAGTAGAAGACGAAGCGAATCCCTCGTTCGGCGATTATGTTCTTGTTGCGAAGGAGCTTGCGGAAGAAGTTGCAAAGCAGTGCAAAATAGAAAAGTACTCATTAGTCGGCGAATACAAAGGCGCGGACTTAGACTTAATAGAAACCGCGCATCCTTTCCTGCCGCGCAAGAGTATAGTTATAACAGGCGACCACGTCACGCTCGAAAGCGGAACAGGCTGTGTTCACACTGCGCCCGGCTTCGGCGTTGAAGACTACGAGGTTTGCAACTCTTATAAGGGACTATTCGAGATTATCGTTCCCGTTGACGAAAACGGCAGAATGACCGCCGAAGCGGGCGCGAACATCGCAGGAATGAAAACCGCAGAAGCAAATAAAATCATCGGCGAAGACTTAAAAAGTAAGAACTTGCTTTTCGCCGCAACAAGATTCACCCACTCGTATCCGCACTGCTGGCGTTGCCGCGAGCCGATTATATACCGTGCGACAGACCAGTGGTTCTGCGCGGTCAGCAAGTTTAGAGATGAAACCATAAAAGCAATTAACGAGACGAAGTGGATTCCCGCTTGGGGCGAGGACAGAATCCTCAACATGGTTCGCGACAGAAGCGACTGGTGCATTTCGCGTCAGCGCAGATGGGGCGTGCCGATTCCTGTGTTTTACTGCAAGGACTGCGGCGAAGCTTTATGCGACGACCGCACGACAAAAGCGACCTCGGATTTGTTCAGAAAAGAAAGCGCGGACGCGTGGTATATAAGAGAAGCCTCGGAATTCCTACCTGCTGACGTTAAATGCGCCTGCGGCTGCGGCAGCTTCGAGAAAGAGCTCGACATTTTTGACGTTTGGTTTGACTCGGGCGTTTCGCACGCGGCAGTCTGCGGTCAGCGCGAGGAATTAACTAATCCTTGTGATTTATATTTAGAGGGTAGTGACCAATTCCGCGGCTGGTTTCAATCGTCACTGTTGACTTCCGTTGCAGTTTACAACCGCGCGCCCTACAAAGCCGTCAGCACGCACGGTTGGGTTTTAGACGGCGAGGGCAAGGAAATGCACAAATCCAAAGGCAACGTAATCCCGCCCGCGTACATTGTTGACAAATACGGTGCGGACGTTTTGCGGCTTTGGGTTGCTTCGCTTGATTTTCATTCGGACGTGAAAATTTCCGATGATTTGTTGAAGCAGATTTCCGAAACATACAGGAAAATCCGCAATACGGCGCGTTATATCCTCGGCAACTTAGGCGACTTTTACCCCGAAGCGGATTCGGTTGATGTAAACGAGCTTGAAGAGCTTGACAAGTGGGCGTTAAACTGCTTTGATGCGCTCGTTGAAAAGGTCGTAAAATCATACGAGGACTTCGATTTTTACTACGCTTATCACGCGGTTAATAACTTCTGCGTGGTTGATATGTCGAACTTCTATCTTGATATTTTGAAGGACAGATTATACTGTGAGGAAACAAAAGGACAAAAGCGCAGAAGCGCGCAAACCGCGATTTACACTATATTGCACGGGCTTACAAAGCTCATCGCGCCGATTCTTTGCTACACGGCTGACGAGATTTGGGCAGAGCTTCCCAAGCTTGCAAATGATGATAAAAACAGCATAATCTTCAACCAAATGCCCGCGAAAACAGGCGTAAGCGTAAGCACGGAATTCATTGCGAAGTGGACGAAAATCAAAGAAATCCGTGATTTAGTTTTAACTGCGCTCGAACAAAAACGTGCAGAAAAAGTAATCGGTAAATCGCTTGAAGCAAAAGTAATTCTCAAAGGCGGCGAGGATTTATCAGCGTTGCTTTCGGAGCTCGCGTCTGCGTTTATAGTTTCGCAGGTTGAGCTTGAAAAAGGCGCAGAAGCCGCCGCCGGCTCGGCGGTTGAAATCATCGTGCAAAAAGCCGGCGGCGTGAAGTGTCCGCGGTGCTGGATTTATTCGGAAAACGCAAATGAAAACGAGCTTTGCGCGAGATGCTCGCAAGTAGTAAAAGCATGAAACTATTTATAAGTACGCGCGGTCTTTTAACGCGGCTGATTATACTGCTATCAATCGCAGTGTTAATCGCGGTTGACAGGTTTACGAAGTGGCTCGCAGTTGTTAATTTGAACGAAATCGGAAAGCCGCGCTCCGTGAACATTATCAGCATAAACGACACGAATATTTTGAATTTCACATACGTTGAAAACACAGGCGCGGCGTTCAGTTTTCTGCAGGGGCACAGGCTTTTTCTGATTATTACAACGAGCCTGCTTGTGACAGGCGTGTTGATTTTCCTTCTCACTGACAGACTGAAAGCAAGCTGATGATTGCCGCGCTGACGCTTGTTGTCGCGGGCGGCGCGGGAAACTTAATCGACCGCGTGTTTTACGGCTTTGTTGTTGACTTTATCGACTTTGAAATTATAAATTTTGCGATATTTAACTTTGCAGATATTTGCGTAGTGACGGGCGTGTTTATTGCCGTGTTCGCGTCAATAAGGGAAGAACTGATGAACAATAAAAACAAAGCAAAAAAATACGATGATTTATAACGAAGCAGAAGCTGGGAAAAGGCTTGACAAGTGGATTTCAGAGAGCTTTGAAGGCATATCGCGGAGCATGGCGGCGAGCCTCATAGAAGCGGGAAATTGCACAGTTAATAATGTCATAATCGCGAAAAATTACAAGCTAAAAACAGGCGACGAGGTCTCGCTTATAATTCCCAACGCGAAGCCCGTAGGCATTATTCCCGAGGAAATGCCGATTGAAATTATCTACGAAGACGATGATTTGTTAGTCGTGAATAAGCCGCGCGGAGTCGTCGTTCACCCCGCGCACGGCAACGAAAGCGGAACTTTAGTGAACTTCCTTATGCACCACTGCGGCGATTCACTATCGGGCATAAACGGCGAAATCCGCCCGGGAATCGTACACAGAATCGACAAAAAAACAAGCGGCTTACTGCTCGTCGCGAAGAACGATTTCACGCATACGAGGCTCGCCGAGCAGCTTAAAAACCGCAGTGTCACGCGCGAATACCAGGCAGTTGTGAGCGGCGTTGTAAAGGAATCGGGAACTGTAAACGCGCCGATTGGCAGACATAAAATCAGAAGAAAAGAAATGGCTGTGAACGGCTTGAATCCGCGCGAAGCGGTCACGCATTACGAAGTCATGAAGAATTACGAAAACGCGACACACCTGCGAATCCGCCTTGAAACGGGGCGCACGCATCAAATCCGCGTTCACATGGCGTATATCGGGCGCGCGGTTCTCGGTGATGAAGTCTACGGAAACGGAAAACCGAAATGGCTCGAAGGGCAGTGCCTGCACGCTAACAAGCTCGGCTTCACTCACCCGCGGACTGAAAAATACATGGAATTTGAAAGCGAGCTGCCGGAGTATTTTTTGAAGCTGCTGGGGCAGTTGAGGGAGAGGTAAAATCAAAGAGTGTTTATATAATGCATAGAGGAGATTATTATGGGATTGTTTAGCTTTAAAAAGAAAAATCAAAAATCAAATGCTGAGATTTTTCTTAATAATATAACTGATATGTTTGGTGAACCTTATATTATTCGCACAGTAAAGCATGAGAATAACAGTTTACCTATTTCGGTTATGTTTTGGCGTGATATTCCCGAGGAAGGCATTTTAACATCTGTCACATACGGATTATCAGAAGCGAATCATCCTGATTGGAAATATAGCAAACCTGAAATTATTTTATCATTAGAAACCGATGATGAAAGCTGGGGAATAGGGACAGCTATCTTTGCTTCTGATTTTCAAGGAGAGAAGTCTTTTACATATGGCTCGATTTTCACAACAGATACTCCTATTTCAAACGAAAGTGAGATGACCGGATTCTTTGTTTTTGCACCCTCATTTTTAGAGCAAGCTGATGCAACAATACACCTGCCTGATTATAAGGTTCATCTTAGTGGTATGTATCCTATTTATAAAGAAGAAGTTGATGTTTATAATGAAATAGGCTTAGAAAAATTTTGGAAACACCCGAATTTTGATTTATATAACGTCAATAGAAAGCGAGTTATTATAAACAAATAACTTCACATTATAAGCATTAAACAAACATTAATATTTAAGGTAAAAACCAACCATGAACCTTAACACTTAGCGTAATAAAATATAATGAGGACTAAATGAATATCATATTTACAAAGCAGGCGGTAAAACAAATAGAGAAGCTTGACAAACCTACAAAACAGCGTATAAAAAATGCCGTAAATAAAATTCCGCTTGGTGATATAAAACAATTGCAAGGAACAAAAAGTATATTATTTAGGCTTCGTGTGGGTGATTTTAGAATAATATTTGAAATGACAGTTGAAAATATAATAATTCGGTATGTTCTTCCGCGCGGGGAAGCATATAAAGGAATATAGGAGGTATTTTATATGTCAACAAGAGAAATGATATGCAATTTAGTTAGCGATAAAATAGAATCAAAAGACCTTGAATTACTCTACGGTTTAGTTTTAAAGTTTATCCCAACTGATATACCCCTCCCCGACGAACTTGAAGCTATTGCCGAAACAGATAACGAAACAGAATTTATAACTTTTGATAAAGTGAATTGGAATTAACCATGAACCTTAACAAAATCTTCTTAATAACCGACGCGGACGGTACGCTTCTCACTGATGACAAGCGGATTCTTGACACCGATAAGGCGGCAATCCGCGAGTTTATTGCGGGCGGCGGCTTGTTCACAATCGCGACTGGGCGCGGCGTTGCGCTTACTAAAATACTTGCGGACGAGCTGAATTTAGAGCTCCCTGCTGTCATATTTAACGGCGCGGCGGTATATGATTTTAAGCGGGAAGCTTTTCTGTGGCAGAGCAAGCTCCCCGACGAAGCGCGCAATCATATGCAATTATTAATGGCGCGGTTTCCCGGGCTCGGGATTGAAATTCTGCGCGGCGATGAGGTTTATGTCCCTGCGACAAACGAGCGCGAGGAAGAGCATATTCGGCTCGGCTGTAAGAATCCGATTCGTTGCAGCTTTGATGAAATTCCGCGCGACAACTGGATTAAAACCCTGCTTGTAGGCGAATTCGAGGCTATTGACGAAGCGATAGATTTTATAAACGAGCAGAGCTTCAAGGACGTGCATATGGTACGCAGTGCGCCGGTTTTTTATGAGATGTTACCCGCGGGCTCGAACAAGGGAACAGGCTTTAAAAAGCTTCTTGAAATCATGAACATAAACGATAAATACATAGTCGCGGCGGGCGATTTCATGAACGACCTCGAAATGCTTCAAATGGCGGACTTGGGAGTCGCGGTAGCGAACGCCGAGGACTGCGTTAAGGACGCGGCGGACTTAACCGTATGCGATAATAACAACGGTGCTGTGCGGGAGATTATTGAGTACTTGAAAAGGGTGAATTAATCATGAAAAAACCGATTTCTTTTCTACTTTGTTTGTTCATAATTATTTCTGCAACCGCGTGCGATTACTGGGGTGAAATTGTTCACGAGGTAAACCGCGAGCTTGCGGCGGCGGCAAACCTTGAATTAATCAGCGACATTGAAAGAAACGCCGAACAGTCCGAGCAAAAAGAAAACGATGAAAACGAAGAAAAAGAAGCATCCGAGGAACCGCGTCAGGAGCGAATAAGAGAGGCTTCGCCGTTGCCTGCACCCGAGCTTGACACGTCCTCGCCCGAGGCTTTCGCCGAAAGCGTTTGGGAGCATTATTCGATTATATTGCAAGACAGGGACGACTTGTTTAACACTGACGAAGGCTTGGATTATATGCAGGAAATTGAACACGCTTTAATGCTGTTTTCGCCTGCTTTTATGAGGGCTTTGGCAGATATTTTTCACAAGGAACACCGAGCGACTTATATAATCCGTGTCGACGGACACAACGACGACCAGTACGGTATCGCGGTTTGGAACAGCAACATAATTGTAACCGTGTATTCTGACAACGACCCCGCGCTCTGCGGAATCACCGCGCCTGTTTTAGCGCATGAAATCGGGCATACGATTCACTATTTAATCGAAGAATACATAAGCGAAGAACAGAGCGAGCGCGACATGGAGGCGTTCAACGGCGAGTTTGAATATGTCGGCGACAGATACGACCGCGTGTGGCGGGAAAAGCTGCACGGAACAACGTTTGCTTATGATTACGGCATGAGTTCCTATTATGAAGATATAGCAACGATATTTGAACTTTTAGTTGAAGACCCCGCCGATATGACAAAGCGGCTTTCCGACACGTACAGTGAACCGCTTCTGCTAAAAACGCAGTATATCCGCGAAATGACGTATAAATATGTTTCGGACGAGTGCTACTTAATTTTCATGCCGCTTTATGAAGCGGAGGAGATTTTAGAGCTCGGAGCGGCGGCGTAGTATTTATATTTTGTGAGGTTGTAATGAAAATAAAAAATCAACTGGAGCAGATTGCAAAATCTTATGACAGACACGTCTTTGAGCATGGAAAAAAGAACGGACTTTCATACGATAACTTGCCGGATTATATTACAAGCCACCCGGATTATCCGCATAGAGTAAAAGAAAATGAAAGCGACTGGGAAGAAGTCAGACGTAAAAAACTAAAAGACTATTTATCACCTGTCCAAAACATGAATTTTATTAACCTTGGTTGCAACTTGAGCCTAATGCTTAAAGGTTATGACAAATGGTTGTCAACATATTTCGGTGTTGATATTAGCAAGGAAACCATTCATCTGCTTTACAAATATGTTGTGGAAAATAGTTTGTCAATCGGCTCTCTATACTGTGGAAGTGTACACAAAACACCATTTGCTGAAAGCTATTTTGACATCGGGGATTGCATCGGTGTTCTTGAATATTTTGAAAGAGATTTTATCTTAAAAGCAATTCAAGAATTTCACCGATTGATGAAACCCAACGGTAAGCTCGTGCTTGACATTCCAAATATCACAAGCCCAAGCGGACGGTCGGCAATGATGGTGGAGGAATATATGGGACGACCTGATAAATTTGATATGTTGCCACATGAATTTGAAGATTTGTTGAAGGGTTATTTTGAAATAGAAGATTCAGACATGATTTGTGCTAAAAGTCGTGGTGAAAGTTATATGGGGAGTATGTGTTACTACTTTTTAAAATGTAAAAAATAATCTACCGAAAATAATTATTATCTATCATAATAAATTCAAAATAAAGGAGCAGAAACCTATGGAGAATTCAGTAAACGAAAAGAATATAGAAAGATTCAGCGGATATGCGGATTTATATAATGCGGTTCGTCCTATTCCTCCCCCAATAATTACAAAAGCCGTTTTGCTGTATTTGAAAAATAATCCCGACGTCGTTGTAGATTTAGGGAGCGGCACAGGACTGTCTGCGTTGATATGGAAAGACATAGCCAAAACTGTAATCGGAATTGAACCTAACGATGATATGCTCAGCGAAGCGGAAAAAACCATAACCGCAGTAAACATTTCGTTTCAAAAAGGATTATCAAATGATACGGCACTTTCTTCCGAATCCGCAGATGTTGTGGCAGTTTCACAAGCGTTCCATTGGTTTCCGATTGACAGTACATTGGAAGAAGTATACAGAATATTGAAACACGATGGTATTCTCGCAATCTTTGACTGCGACTGGCTTCCGGCGGTTGATTGGAGGGTTGAGGAAGCATTTGATAAAATCAGAATTAAAGCTGATAAAATCTGCGAATCCGAAGAAAAACACGCAATCCGAAACGATAAAAGCTCGTATGTAAATAGGATTAACACATTCGGAAAATTTCGGTTCGCAAAAGAAGTGGTTTGTCATAATGTCGAGAAATGTAATCACGAAAAAATAATCGGGATTGCACTCAGTCAAGGCGGTATTCAAGACGCATTAAAGCTTGACAAAGCATTTCAAAATGATGTTGATGAGTTTTGCGATTTGGTAAAATCAAACCTTAACAGCGAGTTTGAAATTATTTTCTCGTACAGATTAAGACTTGCAATTAAGTAACTATATTTCTATCTAATAAATTCAAAATAAAGGAGCAGAAACTTATGGACAAAGAACTCAAAAAGCGGCTTCAAATCACCGCTACCAAGGTACGAATGGGAATCATTGAGGGCGTTTACAACGCGAAATCCGGTCACCCCGGCGGCTCGCTTTCAATCGCCGACACAATCACCTACCTCTACAATCACCTCATGAACGTTGACCCCGCGAACCCGAAAATGCCCGACCGCGACAGATTTGTTCTGTCGAAGGGGCATTGCGCGCCTGCTTTGTATTCGGTTTTGGCGAACCGCGGCTTTTTCCCGGTGGACGAGCTCAAAACCCTGCGCAAGAGCGGCTCACGTCTGCAGGGACACCCCGTCATGGACAAAGTCCCCGGCGTCGACATGAGCACAGGCTCGCTCGGACAGGGAATCTCGGTGGCTTGCGGAATGGCGCTGTCGGGCAAGGTCAGCGGCGACAGCTACAGAGTTTATGCGGTTCTCGGTGACGGCGAAATACAAGAAGGCATGGTTTGGGAAGCCGCGATGTTCGCCGCGCATTATAAACTTGATAATTTATGTGCAATTCTCGACAACAACGGCTTGCAAATCGACGGCAAAATCGACGACGTTATGTCGCCGAATCCGATAGACGAGAAGTTTAAGGCGTTCGGCTGGAACGTGATTTGCATAGATGCGCACGATTTTGACCAAATCGAGAAAGCGTTTTATGAAGCGCAGTGCAAAACAGGACAGCCGACTGTGATTATTCAAAAGAGCGCAAAGGGCAAGGGTGTCAGCTTCATGGAAAACCAAGTCGGCTGGCATGGTGCCGCACCTAATGACGAGCAGTACGCAACGGCAATGAGCGAATTACAGGCGACTCTTGCAGAACTGGAGGGCAAATAAAATGGAAAAAATTGCAACAAGAATCAGCTACGGCAACGCGCTCAACGAGCTTGTGAAAAAACGCCCCGATTTATTTGTGCTTGATTCGGACGTTTCCTGCGCGACCATGACTAATATTTTCGGGAAAGAAAACCCCGACAGACACTTCAACTGCGGGATTCAGGAATGTAATATGCTCGGCGTAGCCGCAGGAATCGCGTCAACAGGAAAGCTTGTTTTCGCAAGCGCGTTCGCTATGTTCGCGGCAGGGCGTGCTTATGAAATCGCCCGCAACAGCATAGGCTATCCTAAGCTGAACGTGAAAATCGGCGCAACTCACGCTGGCATTTCTGTCGGCGAGGACGGCGCGTCGCACCAATGCTGCGAGGATATTGCACTCATGCGCACTATTCCCGGCATGACGATAATTAACCCAGCCGACGACGTTGAAGCGAGAGCGGCAGTAGTCGCAATGGCTGACTACGAGGGCCCGACATATCTGCGTTTCGGCAGGCTTCCAGTGCCTGTTTTCAACGACGCCGCAACTTATAAATTTGAAGTCGGCAAAGGCATAACCCTGCGTGCTTCCGAGAATGACGATATTACAATTATCGCAACAGGCTTGCTTGTTTATCCCGCAATCGAAGCGGCTGAAGAGCTTGCGAAAGAGGGCATTAACGCTCGTGTAATCAACATTCATACTATTAAACCGCTTGATGAAGAGCTTGTCCTCAAAGCCGCGCGCGAAACAGGGAAAATCGTCGTCGCGGAAGAACATTCAATCATCGGCGGGCTCGGCTCTGCTGTTGCGGAATTAGTTTCCGAGAAATGCCCTGTTCCTGTTACAAAGCTCGGCGTAAACGACACATACGGCTATTCCGGACCTGCTGTACAGTTATTGGAGGAATTCGGACTTACAACCGCAGGCGTTATCGCAACTGTTAAAAAGGCATTGGGTAAATAATTTTAAAGGGGGAATATTTCCCCCTTTTATTTTTGGCTCTATTTATATAATGGGAGGTTGTAACAGCGAATGGAATCTGCGTTTTATGGATACTATTTTGTTATTAGAAATTGTATCTCAAGCACTTGGGAAAAAGAAGAATTAGAAAGAATAAAAACATATTTATTAAATAATAAATTTACTGACAAAGGAAAAGGCTTATTTACTCATAACGAAACCTTTCTTTCATTACAGTTTATGCTTGTTAAAGATTACAATTCATGGAGCAGTAATAATTATAATAGAAAAAAGGCAAATTACATTAGCATTGTGACATTAAAAGATTTAGAGCCGCTTGTAAAGAAATTCTTCAAGGAATTTGAAAGTTTTATTGGCTGGTATGTTATTGAGGAAAAAGACAACGATTAACTTCGCATTATAAGCATTATCTAAATTTCAAAAACTCAAAAAATATTTCTTGCAATTATTTCCAAAATATGATATAATTAATTAATTTGAGTAAAATTAGTAGGGGCGCGCATTGCGCGTCCGAGGAGATAAAAATGTTACTGCTTAAAAACGCTCGTGTTGTTGATTACACAACGGTTACAGACAAAATACAAGACATTCTAATCAACGCGGGGGAGATAATTAAAATATCCGAAAACATCGAAGCAGAGGCGAACAAAGTCATTGACTGCGCGGGTTTGGTGGCTATTCCGGGACTTTTCGATATGCATGTTCATGCCCGTGACCCCGGGCAAACTCATAAAGAAAATCTGCTCACCTGCGCCGAAGCGGCGGCGGCGGGTGGCGTTACAGGCTTCCTGTGCATGCCGAATACTGAGCCTGTCATTGACAGTGTGGAAACTATAAATTATATCACGGAAAAAGCAAAAGACTGCAAAGTTAAAATTCACGTTTCCTGCGCGATTACAGAGAAGCAGGAGGGGAAAACACTCTGCGATTTCGCCGCACTCGCAAAGGCTGGAGCAGTTGCAATAACCGACGATGGCAGACCCGTCAAAAGCGCGCAGTTAATGGGCGAAGCGATTATAAAAGGCGACGATTTGAAGCTTGCGGTCATTTCGCACTGCGAGGATTTAAGCATAGCCTGTGGCGGCGCGATGAACGCGGGGCTTGTGAGTATTCAGCTCGGCGTTCGCGGGATTCACCGTTCGAGCGAAAACATAATGACTTCGCGCGAGATTGACCTTGCGCGGGATTTATACGGAAAAGTGCATATAGCGCACGTTTCCACCAAGGAAGCCTGCGCGAAAATCCGCGCCGCAAAAGAAGAGGGCGTAGGCGTGACCTGCGAAACCGCGCCGCATTATTTTGCACTTACGGAAGAAGCACTGCGCACGCGCGACGCCGATTACCGCATGAATCCGCCTCTGCGCCTGCAAGCCGATGTAGACGCGATTATTGAAGCGATTGCGGACAAAACAATTGACTGCATTATCACCGACCACGCGCCTCATTCACCGGAAGAAAAAGCGGATTTCAGAAGCGCGCCGAACGGCGTTATAGGCTTAGAAACCTCGCTCGCTGCCACGCTGACGTTCCTGTATCATACAGGCAAAATCGACCTTTTCGATGTAGTGCGCCTTATGTGCGTGAATCCGCGCAGAATCCTCGGAATTGATGGCGGGAAATTAGAAGTCGGCGAGGCGGCGGATATAACGCTGTTCAATCCCGACGAGGAATGGCTTGTCGAGCCCGAAAAGTTTAAATCAAAATCGAGGAATTCCTGCTTCAAGGGCATGAAGCTGAAAGGCAGAGTTAAGTATACGATTGTGGACGGGGAGGTAGTTTATGAGGATTAAAGAATTTATATAATTGGAGGCTTGAAAATGAAAAACAAAGGAAATCTCTTGTTGTTGCTTTTTACATTAAGCGGAATTTTATTTATTGCTTCGGGTGTCGTAGATGGAGATTGGTTTTTCATACCTATAGGTTTGTGTTTTATTGCTATTGGTTTCATGTTCAAAATGATTATGAAGAACTTGAAATAAAAGCAAACATTTATTAAATTTTTAAAGGAGCCAAAACCATGTCACTTGACCGCTTAATCGAAAAAATCGCGGAAACTCAAAATCCTACTGTAGTCGGCTTAGACCCGAAGCTTGAATATGTCCCCGAGTTTATAAAAGCCGCCGCTTTCGCCGAGCACGGCGAGACGCTTAAAGGCGCGGCGTGCGCGATTCTTGAGTTTAACAAAGGCATAATCGATGCGATTTATAAAGAAGTTCCGGCGGTAAAGCCGCAGCTTGCTTTCTATGAAATGCTGGGTGTGGACGGCATTAAGGCGTTTTATGAAACCTGCGAATATGCGCGGGCGCGCGGAATGTACATCATCGCCGACGGCAAGCGCAACGACATCGGCTCAACCGCCGAGGGTTACGCGGCGGCATATCTCGGAAAAGTGCAAATAGGTGCAAATGAGTTTGAGCCGTTCCCTGTGGATTCCCTAACAGTCAACGGCTATCTCGGCTCGGACGGAATTGAGCCTTTCACTGAAATTTGCGAAGAGTATGATAAAAGTATTTTCGTGCTAATCAAAACATCTAATCCGTCGTCATGGGAGATTCAAGACAAAATGATTGATAATACGCCTGTTTATGAAGTAATGGGCGAGCTTTGCGGCAACTGGGGGTTGCAGTCCTTAGGCAAGTACGGATTCTCGGCGGCAGTCGGCGCGGTTGTCGGCGCGACTTATCCGAAGCAAATCGCAGAAATGCGCGCAAAGCTTCCGTTTATATTCTTTCTGATTCCCGGTTACGGCGCGCAGGGCGGCAAGGGCGAGGACTTAAAAGCCGCGTTTGATTCTCGCGGGCTCGGCGGAATCGTCAACAGCTCACGCGCGGTTATGTGCGCGTGGCAAAAGGAAAAGTGCGACGAGAATGATTACGCAAGCGCGGCACTGCGGGAGGTTCTACGAATGAAAAACGAACTGATAAATATAATAGGAGAAATAAAAATATGAACAAAAAAGCATTTCTGACATTAGAGGACGGCACGGTTTTTGAGGGTGAAAGCTTTGGAGCAGAGGGCGAGCTAATAGGCGAAGTCGTCTTCACGACCTGCATGACAGGCTTCCAAGAAACGCTGACAGACCCGAATTACAGTGGGCAAATCGTGGTGCAGACGTTCCCGATTGCGGGCTGCCCGGGCGCAAACAGCCACGACGACTTGTCGGATTACGGCGGCGCGGCAGGTTTAATCGTGCGTGAGCAGAGCGTAGTAGCGTCGAATTTCCGCTCGGAGGAAACGCTTGACGAGTTCATGAAAAAGCGCGGAATCATCGGACTTTGCGGGATTGACACGCGTAAGCTCGCGCGAATTCTCCGCAAAAAAGGCACGATGAACGGCGTGATTTCAACTACAGAAAGCGCAGATATAAGCAAGCTGAAATCTTTCACACCGGAAATTACTTTAATCAGCGGCACGGAAAGCGTCACGTACAGAGCCGAAAATGCAAAACACAACATCGCTCTAATCGACTACGGGCACAGAAAAAGCATAGTCGCTCTACTTAATAAGCTCGGCTGTAACGTAACAGTTGTGCCTTTCACTGAAACAATAAACCCCGCTGATTTCGACGGCATTGTATTGTCAAACGGCGCGGGAAATCCTGCCGAATGTACAGAAGAAATCGAAGCCGTAAAGGCTCTCATAGCCTCGAAAATCCCGCTTTTGGGAATAGGCTTGGGGCATCAGCTTCTCGCCCTCGCCGCAGGCGGTACGACCGCAAAGCACACGCACGGACACAGAGGCGCAAATATCCCTGTAGTTGACCTTGAATCAGGCAGGACTTATATCACTGCGCAGAATCATGGGTACTATGTTTCAGATTTGCCCGAAGCTGTCGGTAAAATCACGCACATAAATGCAAACGATAAAACCTGCGAGGCGATAAGCTACAGCAGTTTCCCTGCACTGTCAATGCAGTTTGCTCCGTCGGACATGAGCGGAGTGAATGCGACTGCTTATTTGGTGGAGAGGTTCTTGGGGTTGGTGAAATAATTAAAGCAACTGCGAATTAAACCACCCCGTCGCTTCGCGCCACCCCTCCTCGGAGGGGAATTGGGAACATCAAAAGTAAAAATTAATTCCCCTCCGAGGAGGGGTGGCAACCAGTCCGCAGACTGGTTGACGGGGTGGTTGAAATGAGAAATATAGTAAATTATAGTTCACTGCCTTTTAATCCGGAATTGCGGGAAAGAGCAAGAGAATTACGCAAGGCGGGAAACCTATGTGAAGTTATAATGTGGAAGCAGTTTAATAAGAAAAAATTCAAAGGCTACGATTTTGACCGTCAAAAAATAATAGGAAATTACATAGTTGATTTTTATTGTGTTGATTGTGCAGTTGTGATTGAAATTGACGGAAAATCTCACGACAACAAAGAAATTTATGACGGCGACCGCAATAGTTTTATGACGAGCTTAGGTTTAACTGTAATCCGCATACAAGCATACGATGTGCTTAATAATTTAAACAAAGTTATGGAAATGTTGGAAAACCACCCCGCATTGAGCAAACCTATCACGTTCAACTAAATTCCCCTCCGAGGAGGGGTGGCAACCAGTCCGCAGACTGGTTGACGGGGTGGTTCGTAGTTATACTTTTAAGATAGTTAGGAAAAAGGAAAATGTTTGAGTTAATTTTTCATCTCATTATGCAATTTTGGGAAGAATACTTGCAGAAAAAAGGTTAGCAATATGATGCTCACAAAAGTATAAAAGCAAATAAGGTAATTAAGATTATAACATTAAATATAATTGGAATTTTTGGAATGTTAATAGTGTTATTAATCATAGGGATAATAGCTCTTATAATTAAATAACACAACATAGCAAATTATATAAAAGATAAAGAAAAGGAGAATCTTATGCCACTTCGTAAAGACATCAAAAAAATCCTCGTAATAGGCTCGGGGCCTATAGTTATAGGACAAGCCGCGGAATTCGACTATGCGGGAACGCAAGCCTGCCGCGCCCTTAAAGCCGAGGGCTTGGAGGTTGTGCTCGTGAACTCCAACCCCGCGACGATAATGACAGACAAAAACATGGCGGACATAATTTATATAGAACCACTGACTTTGGACAGCGTGAAAAAAATCATCAAGCTCGAAAAGCCCGACAGCCTGCTTTCCACGCTCGGCGGGCAAACAGGGCTGACACTTTCGATGCAGCTCGCGAAGGAAGGCTTCCTTGACGAGCATAACGTAAAGCTGCTCGGCGCGAAGGTTGACACAATCGACAAAGCCGAGGACAGGCAGATTTTCAAGGAAACAATGGAAGCAATCGGCGAGCCCTGCATACCGTCAAAGGTGGTTGAAACCTTGGATGACGCACTTGAAGTCGCGGGGAAATTAGGCTATCCTGTGGTGGTTCGCCCTGCTTTCACAATGGGCGGCTCGGGCGGAGGAATAGCGGGTGACGAAGCGGCTTTGCGCGTAATTGCAGACAACGGCTTGCGTCTTTCGCCGATTACGCAGGTGCTGATTGAAAAAGGAATTTCGGGCTGGAAAGAAATCGAGTTCGAGTGCATACGCGACAGCAAGGGGAACGTGATTACCGTCTGCTCAATGGAAAACGTAGACCCCGTCGGCGTTCACACGGGCGACAGTATTGTTGTCGCGCCTTGCCTTACGCTCTCGGAAAAAGATTTTCAAATGATGAGAACTGCCGCGCTGAACATCGTTAACGCGCTTGGAATCGAGGGCGGCTGTAATGTGCAGCTGGCTCTCAATCCAAACAGCTTTGAGTACGCTGTAATCGAGGTAAACCCGCGCGTCAGCCGTTCTTCCGCGCTCGCTTCAAAGGCGACAGGCTACCCCATTGCAAAGGTTGCGACACGAATCGCAATCGGCTACTCGCTTGACGAAATCCCGAATGCAATCACAGGCAAGACTTACGCCTGCTTTGAACCTGCGCTTGACTATGTTGTCATAAAATTTCCGCGTTTTGCGTTTGATAAGTTCGTCTACGCGAAGAAAACATTAGGCACGCAGATGAAAGCTACGGGCGAGGTTATGTCAATCGGCGTCAGCTTCGAGGAAGCGATGATGAAGGCTGTGCGCGGCGTTGAGCTCGGCTTAGATACGCTGACTAAGCCTGTGTTCGAGAAGCTTACAAACGATGAAGTAATCGCCAAGCTCAGCGACATTGACTGCGACAGAATCTTCTGCATATTTGAAGCGTTGAAGCGCGGCGTGACAACCGAAGAAATCTGCCGCATAACCGCGTTTGATAAGTGGTTCGTTGAAAAGCTACGCAATCTGTGCAAGCTTGAGCAGGACTTAGCAAAAGGCTTAACTGCTGAAAAATATCAGCTTGCTAAAAAATACGGCTACTTAGATAAGACAATCGAACGGCTTTCCGGCGAGAAATTAGCGGAAAAAAACATCGACAAAAAGCACTGCGTTTATAAATTAGTTGACACCTGCGCAGCTGAGTTTGAGGCGCAAACGCCTTATTTCTACGGCGTAAACTGCGACGAGGAAAACGAAGCGTTTGAATTTATGAACTCGCCTGAAAAGAAGAAAGTTATAGTTTTCGGCTCGGGGCCCATAAGAATAGGGCAGGGGATTGAGTTTGACTACTGCTCGGTGCATTGCGTGTGGGCGTTAAAGGAAATGGGCTATGAAGCGATAATCGTTAACAACAACCCCGAAACAGTTTCGACTGACTTTGACACGGGCGACAGGCTTTACTTCGACCCGCTCACCCCCGAAGATGTTGATAACTTAATAAATACAGAAAAGCCGTGGGGCGTTGTGGTGCAATTCGGCGGACAGACTGCGATTAAACTTACTAAGCACCTACAGGACAAAGGCGTGAATATTCTCGGAACTTCCGCCGACAGCATTGACGCGGCGGAGGACCGCGAGCGCTTTGACGCACTGCTTGAAAAGTGCAATATACCGCGCCCCGAGGGCATGACGGTTTATACCACTGAGGAAGCTTTGAACGCCGCAGGTAAGCTTGGCTATCCTGTGCTTCTGCGACCGTCGTATGTTCTCGGCGGGCAAAACATGATTATCGCGCACTGCGACAGCGACGTTCAGGAATACATGGAAATAATCACTGCGACAAAGCTCGAAAACCCTGTCTTAATCGACAAATACTTAATGGGCAAGGAAATAGAGGTTGATGCAATTTGCGACGGTGAAGACTTCCTTATTCCCGGAATAATGGAGCATATCGAGCGCGCGGGCGTTCACTCGGGCGACAGCATTTCTGTTTATCCCGCGATAATAAAAGGCAAAATCAAAAACATGATTATCGACTACACCGAGAGATTGGCCAAAGCACTGAACATCATCGGCTTGGTGAATATTCAATACGTCGTTTACAACAACGAGGTCTACGTAATCGAGGTCAACCCGCGCTCGTCCCGCACCGTGCCGTATATCAGCAAGGTAACGGGCGTGCAGATGGTGGACATCGCAACTAAAATCATGCTCGGGCAGACTTTAAAACAGCAGGGTTTGCCGACAGGCTTGTTCCCCAAAAGCGAGTATTTCGCCGTGAAAGTTCCCGTGTTCAGCTTTGAGAAGCTGCACGACGTTGATACTCAGCTTGGCCCTGAAATGAAGTCTACAGGCGAAACGCTCGGAATCGCGAAAACCTTTAAGGAAGCACTTTTTAAGGGCTTGCTCGCGGCAGGCTTCAAGTTCAAGAAGTCGGAAGAAGGGAAGCCGAGAGGAGTTCTATTCTCGGTGCGTAATTCCGACAAGCCCGAAATCATCGAGCTCGCAGGGAAATTCGAGAAGCTCGGCTTCGACATCTACGCCACAAGCGGAACGGCTTCACTGCTGAATCACAACATGATTCCCGCGAATTTCGTTTACCGCATTAAAGACGGCAAGGAGCCGAATGTAATTTCGCTGATTGAAAGCGGGAAAATCGACTACGTTGTTTCAACGTCCGAAACAGGCAGAGACCCCGCGCTTGACAGCGTGAAAATCCGCCGCAAATCCGTAGAACGCGGCATAGCCTGCCTTACTTCAATCGACACCGCAAACGCGCTCGCCGACTGCCTCGAATCGGGAATGACGATAGACGATGTGGAGATGGTGGATATTACGAAGATATGAGGAAGGAACTGCCGAAAAGAAAGTGCCTAAGATTGAAAGGTTATGATTATTCAAATGCAGGGTGTTATTTTGTGACGATATGCGTGAAAGATAAGCACGAAATATTGGGCGAAATCGTAGGGGGCGGCGTCCCCGACGCCCCGATAAATGTTATCGACGCCCCGTATTGCGAATTATCAAAAATAGGTCAGATTGTGGATTCGCGTATTCAAGAAATGAACAATTTATACAATGATTTAGAAATAACAAAATATATTATCATGCCTAATCACATACATATGATTGTTTGCATTGTTAACAGCGAATTATCGATAGTGCCGGAAAGCGGGTCGTCGGGGACGCCGACCCCTACGAACGCAAAAATTCCAAGTTTCATATCGACATTAAAACGATATACAAATAAAGAGTGTGGTTTTTCATTTTGGCAACGCTCATACCACGACCGCATTATCCGTGACGAGGAAGAATACAACCGAATATGGAAATACATAGATGAAAACCCGTTGAACTGGGATAGTGATGAATATTTTTGTATTATGAAGTAAAATTTTGCTAATAATAAAAACATAATGTAGGGGGCGGCGTCCTCGACGCCCCGAAAGGAAAAAATCATGCCTTACAAATGCGGCTCTTATCACATTATAGAAAAAACCGCCATCTCGGCGGGAGTATATTCGTATGTGATTTTATGCCCCGATGTCGCGGAAGCGGCGAAGCCCGGGCAGTTCGTGCATATCAAGGTCGAGGGCTTCACCCTGCGCCGCCCTATTTCAATCTGCGATATTGACCGCAGAAACGGTTCAATCCGCATAGTTTTTGAAATCCGCGGGCACGGCACGGCGAAGCTCACAGACGCAAACGTCGGCGACAGCATCGACATGATTGCGCCGCTCGGCAACGGCTTTACATTGCAGGAAAGCATTGCGCTCGACCGCAGAATAATCACTGTCGGCGGTGGAATCGGCACTGCGCCGCTTTTCGGTGTCGCGAAGGTTTTCCGTGAAAGCGCAACGGCAATCCTCGGCTTCAGAAGCTACGATAAAATTATTCTTGCGAACGATTTTAAGCAGAACGATGTTCACGTAATTACCTGCACCGACGATGGAAGCGTAGGCTTAAAAGGCACTGTCACTGCGCCTTTGGAAGCTGAACTCGCGAAAGGCGACGTAGATATGGTTTACGCCTGCGGGCCTCAGCCGATGCTCGCGGCGATTGTGCAAATCTGTGAAAAAAGCGGCGTCCCCTGCGAGGTTTCGCTCGAACAGCGCATGGGCTGCGGCGTAGGTGCGTGCGCGGTTTGCGCCTGCGAATTAAAGAGCGGTATGCTCATGGTTTGCCGCGACGGCCCTGTATTTAAAGGCGAGGAGGTAGTGCTGTAATGATTATGAAAAAGAAGTGGGACTTAACCGCGACAGTCGCGGGCGTTACCTTCCCGAATCCCGTAATTGCGGCTTCAGGCGTTTACGGCTTCGGCGAGTATTACACTGACCTTTATCCTTTGAGCTTGCTCGGTGGGATTTCTTGCAAGGGCTTGACGCTTCATAAACGGCAGGGGAACACCCCTCCGAGAGTCGCGGAAACCCCTGCAGGTATGCTTAATTCCGTGGGATTGCAAAACCCCGGGGTTGACACTTTCATAGAAAAGCACCTCCCACGCTTGAAGCGCGAGGGTGCAAATATAATTATAGCGAACATAGCCGGCGACACGCCCGAGGACTACGCTGAAATCGCAAGTAAGCTTGACGGCACTGACGTTGATATGCTCGAAGTGAACATATCCTGCCCAAACGTGAAAAAAGGCGGTGCGGCGTGGGGCGTTTCCTGTGAAGGCGCGGCGCTTGTAACCAAAACAGTCCGCACGGCTACAAAAAAGCCGATTATGATTAAATTAACCCCGAACGTGACAGACATTACAGAAATCGCAAAAGCCGTTGAAAGCGAGGGTGCAGACGCTGTTTCGCTGATAAACACACTGCTCGGCATGAGAATCGACATACGCACAAAACGCCCGATTCTGCACAGGAACGTGGGCGGCTTATCGGGGCCTGCTGTGTTTCCCGTGGCTGTGCGAATGGTTTGGCAGGTGGTTAACGCCGTCAAAATCGACGTTGTAGGCATGGGCGGGATTAACTCTGCAGAGGACGCGGTAGAAATGATGCTCGCAGGTGCAAAAGCCGTGCAAATAGGCACAGCGATTATCTCCGACCCGCTCGCCCCGCTGAAAATTATAGGCGGGCTGGAGCATTATATGGATATTAACGGGATTAAGAAAATTGATGAATTCGTGGGAGGAGTGAAGCCGTGGTGAGAAAAGTTTTAGTTATTTTGATTATGTTTTCGTTGGTTTTTTCATTATCAGCGGTGGAATCGGCAGGGGTTGAAGCAGCGATTTCTTTCGTTGAATTTTCGTCATTAGAAGATTTTTTGAAAGCCTATTTAACCGCTAAAGAAGGTAAAGAAATTAATGAGTTTATAGATTTTGAGGTGTTAGTATCAAGTGAAGATAAAAATATTGTGGAATGTATAAGATTTATAGAACTTGAAACAATTTACTTACTGACAGAAATTCCTGAAAACTTTTTTGTACACTTTGTTCAAGTAAATGAAAACTATGTGTGGATAATATATTTACCTAAAGATTTTAGAGCTTCAGAAGGGGCAAAATATGCCAGAAATATGTATTTGGGTAACCCTTATTATAGTTTAACTTTTACACGCGAAGAAAATGAAAAAATATATATTGAATCACACAATATGGAACAAAATATTAGTTTTAGAGAAGCAAGAGCTTCTGAAATTAAAGCTGTTGATTTAACAAATACTAATGAAATTATGGTTCTGCTTTACGGGGAATTAACAACCGCTGACGCTCTGTTGATTCTTCGCGCGGTTGCGGGGTTGGTTGAGTTTACTGACGAGCAGATTGCGAGGTTCGGGATTGACGGTGTGCCGACTACTACCGACGCGCTTAGGATTTTGCAAACAGTTGCGGGGCTTACATAAAATAAAATAATAAAAAAAGAAGAGCAGTTTTTAAACTGCTCACTTCTTTATGCTTAACTCTCGGCTTTCTTAATCTCCCGTATCGTTTCAAGTCTGTTCTCCGCCTGCCTTTTAAGCGAGGCGGGTGCGTCCTTGTCGGACTTAATCATGAACAGGAACTGCCTTGACGCGTCGTATTCGCCGAGTTTATAATACAATTCGCCAAGCAAGCAACGTACCTGCTGTGTTTGATTGTCAGTAATCCGAAGATTTGAGTAGACGTAATTATAGCTGTCTAACGCCTGCCGCGTTGCATACAAACACATCTTTGAATCCTTGCAGTCCTCATAAAGACGGCTGATTTTCAGCCACAATCCCGCGACTGTAAGCTCATGATTTTCAGCTACAATCGGCGCGCAAAGCAGTGCAAGATAATACCCGACAAAAACAGTATGCGTATCGCGGTCGTTGCCTGATTGAATCACGGTTTCGAGCCTGTAAGGACCGATTTTCGCATTAACTGCGTCGGAATGACGCTTTGATGCTTCGCCGAAGTTTGTAGTTTCTCCGCTGTAAAGGCAGTTCGGGCAGGTAATAATATTATAATAAAGCGGTTCAACGTCCTTGTACCGCACGCGCATATCGTCGTCGGCGTTCAGCCGGCGCAGCTTCGACGACAAAATATAATGCGTTTCAAACTTGCGCCCGCAAAGGGGACAAGCGGTTTTGTTAAGGCAGATAATAGTCGATTGATTATGATTGAGCGGCAACGTGTAGTTCCCCGCGTGACCTTCGGGGAAAAGCGAGCTTTTCTGCGCCTTCTGTTCTGATTTTTCTTTGGGCTGCAGCCGCTCGTATTTTTCAAGCGCGGCAGAAGTCTCCGCAAGCCGCTTATAAATCTGCTCGGTAACTGAAAACGCAACTTCGGGGTATTTCGTGTAGAATTCCTTTAAATTATTGCGCGTGACAGAAAACGCCGTAACGTCCGTCAGCGCGACTAAGGTCTCGTCGTGCTCCTTGTTCAGAAACAGCGATTGCTCACAGGCAAAGCTCCCTTGACCCACGGACTTCACGAAAGTCTCGTTGGTCATTTTGTAGTTTTTATAGACGCCCGCGTTTCCTTGAAGCACAACAATCATCTGCTTCAGAGAATTTTCCGAAACAATAACCGAGCCGAAAGGGAACTGCTGAGTGGTAATCGCGCTCGCGCTTACGTTGCTTTCCATAAAAATATTCTCCCTGTCTTACAAAATCTTATAAGCTATCACCGAAATCCGCGCGGAACTTCTTCGCTAATTGCTCGGGCCAGTTTCCGATTGGCTTTAAGCGGCCGAAGAAGAAGCGCAGAACGCGCGGTTCTTCCGTGAATTCAAGTCCGCCAATCAGATTGCGGTTCTGGTAAAGCCAGTTGATTCTGTCTGCGGTGTATTTCACCTGTGACAGCGTAAAGACACGTCTTGGTACTGCAAGCCGTGCAAGCTCCATTTCCGCGAAACGCTCGCTTCCGTCCTCGTTGCGCTGTTCGCTCATTGTGCCGCGCTCCATGTTACGCACGCCGCTCGCAATGTAAATCGCGGCAGTTAAAGCACCTGCACGATACTGCGTTTGCGGCAGATGCTCGCAGAACGCCGTAGCGTCAACGTGACAGCCGAGTCCGCCCGCAGGCGTAACAACGGGAACACCTTTGGCAAGCAGCTCGTTGCACAAAGCTTCAACGATTATTGGCGTTTGATTAATTACTTCAAAATCCATAGTTTCCTGTAGACCAACAGCTAAAGCTTCCATTTCGCGCACCGACATACCGCCGTAGGTGAGGAAGCCCTCGTAGAGCGGGATTAACTCGCGGAGTCTTAAATACATATCATCGTCATTGACTAAAATACCGCCGCCGCGCGCTGAGCCAAGCTTCCGTGCGGAGAAGTAAACAATGTCCATCATTGACGCGATTTCGCGGCAGATTGATTTAATATCAACGTTTTTATATTTTTCGTCGCGGACTTTTATAAAGTACAGATTATCACCGAGCAGGCTCGCGTCGTAAACAAGCGGAATCCCTGCGTTACGGCAAATATCGGAAACCTCGCGCATATTTTTCATGGAAACAGGCTGACCGCCTATTAAGTTCGTGCCGGCTTCAATGCGCACGAACGCGATTTTTTCCTTGCCGAGCTTTTTGATTAAATCGTTCAGCTTATCTATGTTTAAGTCGCCCTTGAAAGGCATATCGCTGTTTATTTTTAAGCCTTCGTCAATCACGATTTCCTCAACGATTCCGCCCATCAGCGTAATATGCGCTTTGGTCGTCGTGAAGTGATAATTCATGATTGTTGTCATGCCCGGCTTAACAAGAATCTTTGCAAGAAGATGCTCGCACGCACGCCCCTGGTGCGCGGGCAAAAAGTATTTCATGCCGAAAACGTCCTGCAGAACCTCTTCTAAACGATAAAAAGTCTCCGAGCCTGCGTAGCTGTCGTCTGCGCGCATCATTGCCGCGTACTGGTCCTGGCTCATGGCGTTAACGCCGCTGTCGGTCAGCTGGTCTAAGAACACATCGCGGTTTTTGAGAAGAAAGGTGTTGTATCCCGCTTCCTCAATAGCCTTTAAGCGTTCCTCAACGGGAAGAAGATTGATTTTCTGAACCATGCGGACTTTGTGCATTTCGAGTGGGATATTCTCCCCGGACATGAATTTTACGTTTGACATATTTTGTTTCTCCTTAAAAAATACAGCTCCCCGAGCAGGTACTCGGGGAGTTATTTAGCTCCTTAAAATTATAAACTAATTAGGAGAAAAAGTCAATAGCTTTTAAGGGGAAATTCGGAAATATTTTAAGCAATGCTTATTTCGGGCATACTGACTTCGATTGAACACGCTGAGCTTGAAGTGCCTGATGAGCTTATATTAATTTTAACCGTGTCCACATCGCACTCGTCGCAAAGCTCGCTCTCGTGTTCCTCGGGGTCTTCCTTGAACTTACGGAGCATCCATGCACTAAGGTGCATTTGCGGGTAATTATCGAACAGGAACTTATCATCACGAAGCGGAACAAAATCGCCGCGCTGAATACGGTTTGCGATTCTTATGCACTTAACCATGACGTCCATTGTGCTGCCTTTAACCTTTGTGTTTTCGAGTTCTCTGTAAAGCATTGCGAACGTGCGCTCGGCAACGTCTTCGCCACGGTCCCACTCGCTTTTGCTGTAACCCTCGAACTTATCTATATTTTTTTCTTTGTTGGGATTTACGTCGGCGAGCGGGTGCCTTCTCTCGCAAGACATTCTATCCATAGCAATAGCAGAGGCAGTCTTCGCAGAAGCCCTGTTATTTGCCACGCGGACATAGAAATTAGCCGCGCTCTTTTTGTTCTGCGAGTTCAAAAACATCGCAGTCATCGGCGCTAATGACTTCATCATAGCGAATACGCCTCCTTTCTGACGCAAATAAAACAATCTTTCTCTTATAATATCGGAATATATTTCCAAAACTTTAGCTTATTTTTTAAAATAAAAAAGTAAATACTATTATTTATGAAGGATTTTATTAAAAAGCAGGCAAAAGCCTTAACAGGCGCGCTTTGCGGTCTGCTGAACGGCTTGTTCGGGTCGGGCGGCGGCGTAATCGCTGTGCCTATGCTTCGGCTTTTCGGGCTTGAAGCCCGAAAAAGCCACGCGACATCGGTTGCAATCATCTTCTTTTTGTCTATAATGTCGGTGATTGCATACGGGTTTCGCGGAAGCTTAGAGTGGAAAACCGCGCTTGCTTACGTACCGTGGGGAATCGCAGGAGCTGTTTTAGGCTCGCTGTTACTGAAAAAAGTCCCGAACTCGTTGTTAAGGCGAATCTTCGGGGTTGTTGTGCTGGCTTCGGCTGTGAGGATTTTGTTTTTATGAGTATTGTTTGGATTGCGATTGCGGGATTTTTGACGGGCGTTACTGCCTCAATGGGGCTTGGCGGGGGCTTCGTGCTGATTATTTTTCTGACGGTTTTCGCGGGGACGGCGCAGGTAGCGGCAGGCGGCATAAACCTGCTCTTCTTTCTGCCGATTGCGCTTATTTCAATGCTTATTCACACTAAAAACAAGCTGATTGAATGGAAACTCGTTGCACCGATTTGCATTGCGGGGGTTGTCGGGGTTGCGGGCGGTGCGCTTCTGCTCGGCGTTGTTAACGAGAATTTGCTTCGGAAGCTTTTCGCAGGGCTGCTCGTCTTCGTCGGACTGCGGGAAATATTTCACAAGAAAGCAGTTGAAAAAAAGCCGTAGCCGTGCTATAATTACAGCAGAGGTGATTAAACATGAAATTAATTTATATTTTCTCATTTATCATTTCTGGGCTGTTTTTCAGATACATTATTTTTGAGAGCTTCATACAGGCTTCAGACGCGCTTCTGCTTTTGTTTATCGCGGTAACAATTTATCAGTATTTATACGTTTTTATTTTTTCTAAGCGGGACGGTAACGAATCAAGCCTCAAAAAATGCTTCGCGAAGTGGCTTTTACATTATTCGATAGTCTTAGAGGCTGCGGTTGCTGTTACCTTCATTTTGAATTTCAGCTTCCGCAGAACGCTTCTTGACGGTATTCTCACCACTAATCTCTTGATTGAAAACCCGCATAACGTTCCTATAGTGATTTCAACCTGCATTGCTTATCAGTTTTTGTATCTTGTAATCACAACTATAAAGAAAAACGGACGCTGAACGCGTCCGTTTTAATCTATTCTTCGGTATAATTGTATTTTTTCGCGAGGTCTTCCACCGAGTCGTCAAACATTTTTGACTGCATTTGCAAAACCTTCAGCTCGTGCTCCATTTTTTCGCGTTCCCACTCGCGCTCACGTTCTTCCCGCTCTTTTTTGTGCTTCATGTTAAGCTTTAGAAGTCTGTAACCGAAAATTATAACGAGGGGTACGCCAAGGAAAAGTGTTAGGAATATATAATCATCGGCAGTGGCGGTTTCCGGCTCGCTGTTCGTTTCATCAGCGGAATCGAATAGCGACAATGTCAGAATCATCACTGTGATAATTAAAATCGAAATTAGCTTTTTCATATCTTAACTAATTCTCCCATTAAATCGGGTGTCGCGCCAACTGCGTTGGCTTCGTCGGTGTCAATATGCGCGGCTTCCCCGAAAGTATCGCGGATTCTGCAGACTACGTCGCCGAGAAGCGCGCTTCTGCCTGTTCCCTCTACTTTTATATTAATTATCTCGCCGTTTGTGAAGCCGTGCTGCTCTGCGAACGGCGGCGTCATATGTACGTGTCTCTTTGCGACGATTACGCCTTCAGTGATTTCATACTCGCCTTTAGGACCGACAAGCTTACAGCCGGGCGTCCCCGCGACGTCGCCCGATTCGCGAATCACAGGCTTAATGCCGAGCGAACGTGCGTCAGACGTCGAAACCTCCACCTGAACAGCCGCTCTGTTGGGTCCGAGAACGATTACGTTCGGGATTTCGCGCTTGGGGCCTACGATTGTCACACGTTCTTCTGTGGAAAACTCCGTGGGCTGTGAAAGCCGCTTGACCTCGTGCAGCTCTGCGCCTGCGCCGAATAGCGCTTCAAGTGCCTCTTGTGTAAGATGTACGTGCCTTGCCGATGTTTCTACTATAACCTTAGCCATGATAAATCCTCCCGCATATTTTAATGAATATGCTTAAATTTTATCATAATTTGCAGGTCTTGTCAACTAAAACAGACCTACTGAATCGAGAATTATGCCTAAAATAAAGATAATCGCTATAATCAGCGCGCCGATTCTCAAAATTTTAGTATACTTTTCGCGTTTGTACATTTCCTTTACCTCCTTTTTGTTTGTAACCTTAATGAATTTTATTAGTGCAATTTATACTACATTGGCTTGCCGAACGGGCAAATATTTAAGTAAATATCACGAAAAAGTAATTTTTTGTTTTTTTTAGCGCATATTAATTGACAAAACGCCATTTTATGATATAATATGACATATAAATGTTTATTTGGAGGAAGTTCAGAATGACAAAAATCGAATTAGTAGCAGCTATCGCTGAGAAGACCGGTTTCAGCAAAAAGAATTCCGAGGTAGCTCTCATCGCTGTAATCGACAGCATCACCGACGCTCTCAAAAAGGGCGAAAAAGTTTCTTTAGTAGGCTTCGGCACTTTTGAAGTTCGCGAAAGAGCTGCAAGAGAAGGCATCAACCCGCAGACTCAAAAGAAAATCAAGATTGCTGCGAAGAAGGTTCCGGCTTTCAAAGCAGGTAAGCTCTTGAAGGAATCCGTAGCAAAAGCAAAGGTTAAGAAATAAGAACCGATTAGCAATGAAATGTTGGGGTGGGCAATAGCCTGCCCCTTTGCATTTGTGCAAGTTTTCAAAGCTTAAAGATGGGAAGCGGCGCAAGCTTATGACGACTGATTTTGTGAAGTCTGTCGATTTCCCGCTTGGCTGCTTCGTCTTCGCAGATTCCCTCACGTATATATTTATCAAGAGCTTCATAAGTGAAGCCTAAGTTCTCCTCGTCAGTTTTCCCGCACAAGCCGTCAAGCGGCGTCTTGTCGATGAACCTTGCAGGGAGCGCGGTTTCACGTCCTACGGCTTTGACTTCTGTGACTGTTAAATCAGACAACGGGCTGAAATCGCCTGCGGAATCGCCGAACTTTGTAGCGTAGCCGACGTAATCTTCGCTGAGGTTGCTCGTGTTCGCGACTCTGCCGCCAACGATTGCAGAAATTGCATAAAGCGCAGTCATGCGAATACGCGCAGGTGTGTTAAAAACCGCAACGTCGTTGAGCTTCTGCCCGCTTGAAGCAATTTCGTCATATAAAGCCTGTACTGATTTTTCGATGTTAATCTCGATATATTCAATTCCGAGCGTTTTGCATAAATCATAGGAAACGTCGATATCATGCTGCTTACCCTGCGGCATAAGCACGCCGAAAACACGCTCTCTTCCGAGAGCTTCCGCGCAGAGCGCGGCGACAATCGAGCTGTCTTTCCCGCCGCTTATACCGACGACGGCTTTGGTTTCGGGAGTTGCGTTGTTCTCGAAATATTCTGCAATCCACTGCACAATTCGGGTTTTTGTTTCCTTTGCGTTAAACATAATTTAACACCTCAACTTGACATGATTTCATGGTAAGAAGCGCGGCGTTGTGGCTTTCCGCCGTAACGCCCGCACAGCACTCGGCGTCAACAACGATTTTTGTTTCGGGCAGCTTCGCTTTTAAAATCAGCGCGTTACTGACCACGCAGATGTCCGTGCAAAGCCCGCAAAGCTCGATTTCATCGTAGTTTTCATTTGCGGCAACTTGCTCCGCTAAGTCCAAAGAACCGAAAGTGGGTTTATCGAAAATTTCACAGCCGCTTGTGTTAAGCTCCGGCGTGATTTCGTGTCCTTCCGTGCCTGTTATGCAATGCGGAACAGGTAAAAATCTGCCTTCCTGCGTGCTTATATAATCTTCGCCGTGCGTGTCGCGTGTGAAAATAATTTTGTGATTTTCGCGCTTATACTGCTCGATTTTCGATTTAACAGCGGGAACAATCGCCTGCGCCTGCGGCGAGCCGAGCGCGCCTGTGATGAAGTCGTTTTGCATATCGATGACGAGTAAGAGTTTTTTCATGTTTGCTCCTTATTCAAGCTCAATCGTCCCCGGCGGCTTGCTTGTAATATCATAAACCACGCGGCTGATTCCGTCAACCTCAGATATAATTCTCGCCGAGCATTTTTCTAAAACTTCATACGGAATTCTAACAACCTTCGCGTTCATAAAGTCAGTAGTTTTCACGGCTCGAAGCACCGCGATATAACCGTAAGTCCGATTGCCGTCCTTCACCCCGACCGCCTTCATGTCGGTGAGCGCGGCGAAGCACTGGCTTATATTTTTGTCGAGTCCCGCCGCCGAAAGCTCACTGCGGAAAATATAATCAGCGTCGCGCAGAATATCAAGGCGTTCCTTTGTGAGCGCGCCTATGCAGCGCACTGCAAGCCCCGGTCCCGGGAACGGCTGCCGCTCAACCAAGTGTGCGGGGAGCCCAAGCTCGCGCCCGAGCGCGCGGACTTCTTCTTTGTTAAGCTCGCGGAGCGGCTCAACGATACCGCTGAATTTCACGTCGGCAGGCAAGCCTCCGACATTGTGATGGCTCTTGATTGCGTCCTTGGATTCAATCACGTCAAGCGAAATCGTACCTTGTGCTAAAAAATCAATCTTACCGAGCTTGTTCGATTCCTCCTCGAAAACGCGGATAAACTCCGAGCCGATGATTTTGCGTTTCTGCTCGGGGTCAGTGACGCCCGCGAGCTTGCCTAAGAACCGCTCTTCCGCATTGGCGCGGATAAAGTTAAGATTCATGTCCTTGAACGCCGCCTCAACCTCGTCACCCTCGTTCTTGCGCATAAGCCCGTGGTCAACGAAAATGCAGTACAGCCCTTTTCCGATTGCCTGCGCCAAAAGCGCACAGCAAACCGAGCTGTCCACGCCGCCCGAAAGCCCGAGCAGAGCCTTTTTATCACCAATCTGCGCTTTTAACTCCGCGATTTTTTGTTCCTTGTAAGCTTTGATGTCTTTCATTTTTTATCTCCTTTTTATTATAATCCTGCGACTCTACGCAAAACTTCCACTGCGTCCGCTGTATCTATTTTCCCGTCACCGTTCAAGTCTGCGGAGGCTAATGCACGAATACCTTTCTCAACATAATTTTCCAATCCTGCCACAAACCGCAGAATCTCTATCGCGTCAGCAGTGGAAAACATAGTTGCCCTTACAAAAGCGTTTAACTCCGCTTCTAAGCCGTCAATCACACTACTCCGTATAATTTCATTCACAAGCATTTCAAGAAATGGACTGTATTCTTTATTTTCATCAGTTTCATCAACTCTTATGTTATAATAAATATTATCTAAGTTAAAACGCGCCCCTAATTGATTTCTAAAAACCCAAAGCGGGAGACCCCATGCAGTTACATGAATCCCCAAAATATCAGAAGTCAGCGGTTCATTTTCAAAATCATGTCTTGTATTGAAATCACCTACGATACCTACTATAGCGTAAGTTTGAACAGAGTACATAATTCTTATATAAATTCCAAGTAGTTTATCGCCGTTAAAATTTACATGAACTCTTTCAATCGAATCGAAGCGCTCAAATCCCGGAAAGAATTTAAACAATACATCTTCGGTTAATTCTTTATCCCAGAAGTTTATGTATGCCGGAGTTCCGTGAATTCCACCAATCGGTATATTTATGGTGAGTTTGTGATAATCGGGATTAATGTCGCTTTTTATGCTCTCCGCACCTACAGTAGTCGTAAATAAAACAAAAACCAACACAACCACCAACAGCTTTTTCATGTTTTTTCTCCTTATGTATTTAATTATTAAAATTAATTATACCATACATTTGCTTAAAATGCAAATATGTGTTATAATATAATTATGAAAGTTTTACTCAAAGACAATCCACTACTTCAAAAAGACAGCCTTTCATACGCGCTCGGCGTGGAGGGCGAGATTATCGAGCCTGAAACAAGGAGCCTCACGCAGAAATTTAATATAAATAAGCACGAGCTGATTCTCATTGAAGCAAAGCCGCTGTCTGCTTTTAAGGTGAAAACTAACAAGACCGGCGGTTCGGAGGAGGACGCGCGCAGATTATTGCTGCTGAAGCTGATTCTAAAAGGTAAGCGGGTTTATTTCAGTAGGCTCTTCATGAACGACGGTTGTTTTGAGTTTTCGCCGCCCGAGCAGATAATTTTTGAAGCGAGCGCGGAATGTCCTAAGCTTAATAAGAAATTCAGCAAAAAACAAAAAGTCTCGCCGGTCAGCGGCGCGCACTTGAATAAAATAACAGGCTACCTTGAAGAAATCAACAGAGAAGCGGTTCGGGCGTTGCTCGCTTCGGCAAAGCGCGACTTTGAATTCGTCACGCACTTCAACAGCGAAATGTTTCACCATAATCTGACCGCGAAGGGCTTGTCGTTCGCCAAGGAAACTGTAATCGGCATTTACGGCGAGGAAAAATATACGAAGATTATAGACTTGTCCGACGCGCGGGAGCGCATGGGTTTTATTTCTCTTTACGCGATGGCGTTCCACGGCTTGAAGCTTGACGATATTTACTCTGTTGACGGAATTTTCACGCTTCAGCCGAACCGCGAGGCTGACGAGAAAAAGCGGCTCGCGGGGCAGGAGGTCTTCGAGCTTGTTTTCAGTGAAAACCGCGCAGAAATAAAAGCGCGCGCCGCCAAAATGACCGACGCGCTAAGGAATTTGCCGCTCCCAAGGGTCACGCTGAACATAACAAGCGCGATAAAGAAAAATTATACGCTGTATTGTGCATTAGGGGACATCGGGCGTTCCTTCTCGCGTTTGATTTTGAGCGACGAGAAGGACTTCGAGAGCGCGCTCAAAACCGCGCGCAGACTTTCTTTTTACAGATTGCTTGAAAAATATTACGAGGAGCTTGCAAGCGGGAAAACTGAACCCGAAAAAAGCGAAGTCTATAAAAACATCATGATGTTTTCGGAAGCACTTGAAGGGAAGCACATAGCAGGCGAGCTTAATTTTTCGGTGAAGAAGTAAAAATGTTTTTGAGGCGGCTGAACAGCCTTGAAATAAAGCCCGGTTCTTTTTCTTCATATTCAAAACGCTCTTCAAAGAAAAGCTCAGTGCCGCAGGACTTGCAAAAGCGTACGTTGTCGCTATCGTATTTCATGCATTTAGGGCATCTTTTCAAAGATTATCACCAGCCTTTTTCTTTTAATTATATCAGAAATCTTATAAAAATTCAACCCTTTAAAACAGGAGGAAAAATCATGACAGAAGAACAAAAACTACCCTGCGCTTATACAGAAGAGCAAGGCGAAAAATTAAAAGCGCATATCGAAACGCACTTCGGCAAAGCCGAAAAGGTTTTTCATGAGAAGGAATCGGAAAGCGTCCAGGTAAATATTCTGCTGATTAAACCTACTGAAAAGCATGAGGGATACACGCTTGTTACGAGTGGCGCGGGTGCGTTCAGAATGGAAATCCCCGAGGACTACGAGCACCCGATTAACTCACGGCGCGCCGAGTACATAATACGTCTCCCTGCGCACTGGGAATTCCCCGAACAGACGAGCGACGAAGAAGACGGCGAGCCCGATGAAAAGCTTTATTGGCCCTTACGATGGCTGAAAATCTTAGCGCGTATGCCGGTCATGCAGGGCGTTTGGCTCGGCTGGGGGCATACTGTGCCCGGCGGCGAGGTGTTCGCTGAGAACACAGGCTTTTGCTGTGTGTTAGTGGAAATGCCGCATAAATTCGGGAGCAAAGCCTTTAAAGCCGATATTGGCGCGGAGGAGCTCGTACATTTTTATCAGCTTATTCCGATTTACAGAGAGGAAATGGACTTCAAAATTAAAAACGGTACGCACGAGCTTATGGATATGTTCGACGAAGATTTTTCTGATGTTGTTGATATAAACAGAAGAAATTACTGCAAGGACGATTGAGCTTTGTTTTTGATGAATCTTTTTGCATAGTTCATAAAAGTGCTTCTGTCAGTGATTAAGGTTGCGATGCCATATACAAAAGCCCCTGTCGCTATTGATAATACAAGCTGTATGATTTTGCCGTTATTAATGAAAACAAAGTTGAAAGCGAGTAGCGCAGAACCCGCACAAAGCGCGGAGTTAAGCAGTGCTTTTGCGAAGAACACAGGCAGTCCGAGCTTGATTTTAACAAGCCGCGCAAGACAAATAAACCCTAAAATGCAAATCACTGCATAACAGCCGATAGTCGCAATCGCCGCGCCGTTTATGTTTAAATGCGGAATTCGCAGAAGCCAAAGGTTCATGCAGAGCTTCACTATCGCGCCTGTGAGCATTAGCTTTACAGGCAGGTCTGAACGCCCGATTGCGAAGAAAACCGCGAACAAGGTTGCCGTCAGCGAGAGCGTAATCCCGCCGAGACTGAGAATTAAAAGCGGGCGGGCGCAGACGTATGCCTCTGCAGGCTTTGTGCTGTAAAGCAGGTTTAACACAGGCTCTGAGAACGCTGCCATTCCGAGGCAGAGCGGAAGCCCGACCACAAAAGTGCTTTTAAAAAGTATTTTTAAGCTGCGGCGAAGTCCGTCAATATTACCGCGTTCCCATGCCGCCGTAACGGCGGGAAGCGCGCTTTTACTCAACATCCCTGTCATTGCAGGAATCAAAGTGAAAATTGATGCAACGATTCCCGTATAGCTTCCATAGATGAAATTCCCTAAGTCTTCGAGCGCGATTCCTCCCTGAAGCCCGTAAGTAAACCGTGCAAGGAAGAACGAGCGGTTGAGATTTATCGCGTAATTAATGCAGTTTGTGATTGTAAGTAAGTCTATCAGCGAGTTTAAGTTAACAGCTAATGCGCCGAGAGTAATCGGAAAAGCTTCCTTGAAAAACTTCCCAAGCAGCCTCATTCCGCTTTCGGGTTCGGGGCTGAAATCAAGCTCTTCTTTTGAAATACCGTCACTTGCAAAGCCGCGCAGAATAAGGAATAGCAAGCCGAAAACCTCGCTGATTGTAATCCCGAGCACTGCCGCCGCCGCCGCGTAGGACAGCGAGCTTGTTGCACGCAGAACAAAAAAAGAAAGTGTAACTCCGAGCGCGGATTTAATAACAGCTTCTATAACCTGCGAAATCGCTGTCGGAAGCGTGTTTCGCAAGCCTTCATAATATCCTCGGTAAACCGAAGCAATACAGCAGAAAAACACAGACGGCGCGATAATCAGCATCGAAGGTATGCTCTTTGGTGCGTCAGCGACAAAGCGCGTGAACGGCACGGTTATAACCAAAATCAGCACCGTTCCCCCGAAGCCGAGCAGAGCCGCCGCACGAAGCGCGACTTTCCTGATTTTACGCACGTTTTTGAATTTCCCGGCGGCTGCGTTCTGCGCGACAATTTTTGTAAGTACAGTCGGAATCGCCGCGGCTGTCAGCGCGAAGACAGGGCCGAAGACGCTGTACGCCGAGGAAAAGTAGCTCATGCCTAAGCCCCCGAGGATATTGCCAAGCGGAATTTTTAAGAGCGCGCCGACGATTTTCGTCACTGCCATAGCGATAAAAAGAATCGCGGCGTTTTCAAGCATAGTTTTGTTTTTCAATAGTTTGTCCTCCATTATAATATATACTATTGAAATTTATGCAATTCTATGCTATAATTAAACATCAAGGCGGTGACTGCTGTGTTAAAATCTGCAATTATATCAATAATTATTTATACAATTATCTGGGCGGCGGCTTTAATCGTGCTGTCTTTGTCCGGAGGAATGTTATTCTTTATCATGCTTATTCTGCCGTCAATTGCATCGGGGATAACGTTTGCCGTTCGCACACGCAAGGCGAAGCGCGGGTTTTGGCAGGGCTTATTAATTTTGATAATAGCTTGCGGTTTGTGCTTAATACTTGTGGGGATTTTTAAGCCGTATGAACAATTTGCGGGCGGCGGCGGTTTTGGTGATTTAGTTTGGATGCTCGGATTTGCATTTGCTTATCACATTATTGCACAGGTTACATATATGATAGCTTATTTTATAGGCTCTGCATCGAAGACACGGGAGGAAAATGATGGAACTTAACGAAATCAAAGCGCGTATGCATAGCAAAAAGCTGTACTTCTGCAATGACGAGCGGCTTGTCGCGGAGCAGTTAGAGCGGCTTGATATGCTTTATGAATTTAATCAGACCCGCCCGTCCGAGCTTGATAAAAGACAAGAAATGCTCAAGGAAATGTTCGCGGAAATCGGTGAGAACTGCTACATAGAACCGCCGCTTCACGCTAACTGGGCGGGGAAGTACGTGCATTTCGGCAAAAAAGTCTACGCGAATTTTAACTTGACTATGGTTGATGATACTCATATTTATGTAGGCGACAACGTGCTTTTCGCGCCGAATGTGATTATCACCACAGCCACGCACCCGATTCACCCGCCGCTTCGCAGTCGTCAAGGGCAGTATAACGCCGAGGTGCGAATAGGCAACAACGTGTGGGTCGGCGCAGGAGCGGTGATTCTGCCGGGGATAACAATAGGCGATAATTCCGTAATCGGCGCAGGAAGCATAGTAACAAAGGACATACCGCCGAACGTCGTTGCTGTCGGGAATCCGTGCAAGGTAATGCGCGAAATAGGCGAGCGCGACATGAAATATTATTACAAGGATTTAGAAATAGAGGAGATATAAATTATGCCGATAAACATACCGCAAACCCTGCCGGCTTTCAAAACACTTTCGGACGAGAATGTATTTGTTATGTGCGAGTCACTCGCACAAGAGCAGGACATTCGCCCGCTTGAGGTCGCGATTGTCAACCTCATGCCGACTAAAATCGAAACGGAAACTCAGCTTCTGCGCTTGCTGTCGAACACGCCGATTCAGGTCAACGTGACGTTCGTTCGGACTGCGACGCATTTATCAAAAAACACTTCGCAGGAGCATCTTTCGATGTTCTATACTACCTTTGACGAAATTAAAGATAAGCATTTCGACGCGCTGTTCATTACAGGCGCGCCTGTGGAGAAGTTACCCTTCGAGGAAGTCACTTACTGGGAGGAAATCTGCAAAATCATGCAGTGGTCAAAAACTAATGCATATTCTGTTATTCACATCTGCTGGGGCGCGCAGGCGGGGCTTTATTACCACTACGGAATTGAAAAGCGCGAGCTTGAGAAAAAGAGATACGGCGTGTTCCCGCAGAAGGTTCACGTTGAAAATCACCCGCTCTTTAAAGGCTTCGATGATGTTTTCAACGTGCCGTACTCGATTTACACTGAAAATAATATTGAAGACATAAAAAAACACCCGAAGCTGACGCTTTTGGCGTCGTCCGAGCTTTCGGGAGCGTATTTAATTTCTGATAAATCGGGCAGACAGATTTTTATAACAGGACACCCCGAATACGACCGCGGGACACTGAAAGGCGAATATGTCCGCGACAAGGAAAAAGGACTTGACACCGCTTTACCTTTCAATTATTTCCCGAACGATGACCCGAGCATGGAACCTATGAACACCTGGTTCGCGCACGGGAGCCTGATGTATTCAAACTGGCTGAACTTCTGCGTTTATCAGAAAACGTCGTTTGATATAACGAAAATCGAACCGCTTGTGATATGATATAAAAAATCGGGACGCCGTAGAGGGCGTCCCGATTTTTTATGTTTGTTTTTTAATTCCAACTAATCAATTCTTCATAAAGCCCGATGTAAAGCTTCGCTGAAACGCTCCAGCTGAAGTCCGCCTTCATAGCGCGGTTGATAAGCGCGTTCCATGCTTTTTTGTCCTGATATGCATTATAAGCGCGCTCAATTGCACTGAACATATCGTCGGGGTGGTAGGTTTGGAAGGTGAAGCCTGTGCCGTTTTCGTCACCGAAATCAACAATGCTGTCCTTTAAGCCGCCTGTAGCGCGGACAATCGGCACAGTTCCGTAGCGTAGGGAAATCATCTGCGCCAAGCCGCAAGGCTCTGACTTACTCGGCATGAGGAACATATCTACGCCTGCATAGATTTTTTTCGCGAGAGCGGGAATGAAGCCTTTAACGAACGCAACCTTATCGGGATAGCGGTACTTCATTTCATCGAAGAAATGCTCGTAGGCAGGGTGTCCCGAGCCGAGAACTACAACCTTAAAGCCTTGACTCACAATGCGGTCGAAGGCTTCTTTTATTAAATCCAAGCCCTTGTGCTCGACTAAGCGGGTGGTTATGCCGATTAAAGGCTCATCACATTTGGCGGCGTCAGCACCGTTTAAAAGCCCGACCTCTTCAAGCAGAGCGGCTTTGCAGGCTTTTTTGCCCGCTTTGGACTTAAGCGAGAAGTTCGCGGCGATGTCCTTATCGGTTGCGGGGTTGTACATATCAATGTCAATACCGTTGAGGAAGCCGCAGGTTTTATATTCCTTACTTGCAAGGATTCTGTCTAAGCCGTGCGAGAACCACGGGTCAAGGATTTCTGTTGCATAGGTGGGTGAAACCGTAGTGACCTTGTCAGCTACTTCAATCGCGCCCTTCATGAAGTTCGCGTCGCCGTCGTATTCAACGATGTTCGCCATGTGTCTCGGAATCGAAAGAATTTCTTCAAGCAGGTTCAAGCCGTACTGCCCCTGATATGCAATATTGTGAATCGTGAAGACGTTTCTTATGTCCTTGAGCTCGTGATTGTACTTATAATAAATCTGATAATAAACAGGAATAAGCGCGCACTGCCAGTCGTTGGAGTTAATCACGTCGGGCTTATAATCAATATGAAACAGCATTTCGAGAATCGCGCGCGAGAAGTAAGCGAATCTTTCAGCGTCGTCATAGTAGCCGTAAATCCCGAAGTCGCGGCGGAAATAATACTCGTTGTCAAGGAAATAATATACAACACCCTCCGGCGCGGTGTATGTAAACACGCCGCAGTATTGTGTGCGCCAGCCCACAGGTATGTTAAAGCTCGTCAGAAACTTAAACTTCGCCTGGTCTTCTTCCTTAATCGTATTCTTGTAAAAAGGCATAACCACGGCGCACTCGTGCCCCTCCTTAACTAATGCCTTAGGCAGAGAGCCCGCAACGTCGGCGAGACCGCCGGAAGCGGCGAAGGGCTGTGCTTCGCTTGCCGCGTATAAAATCTTCATGAAAACTTCCTCCTGTTTATTACGTTCTTATATCTTATTATATAGTGTAACACATTTAAGATTGACTTGTCAACCAAAATATGTTATAATTAATTCCAAATAGTTTTAATTTATGGAGAGGGGCGGTTTGAGCTATGAGAAAACGTGTTTTTTCCGTGCTTGTTGCGGTGGTTATGATTTTTGTGACGGCTTCGGCAATGCCATTAACGTCAGCCACGAGCGGTAATGCTACTACAGGTTGTTTCCCTTGCAGAGAATCGTTCTTGTATCCGCGTATTTGTACAGGTTGCATGATTATTAATTGTAAAGAGCAGGGGCACGTTGCCTGTCCGGGGCATCAGCGTTTCGGGAGACTTATCATGAGTACCTTGGGTGGTTCAATTGGCGGAACTGTAATCGGAGGTTCAGTATTTTCGGTGCTTAATATTACCTCTAATAATTATCCGCATTACTCTCATAGTATGCTATCAACAAGGCACGGTGTTTATGATGGTCGTACGTATTATGATTTTGAATATCTCGGAAGAAATGCTCTTGATGGAAATACATTTATAAAAACGCTGACTGTTGACGATGGTTTAAAAGGATTTTTTGATAATGCATTAGCGAACTGTCCGAATCTCACAGCAATAATCTTCGGGTCAGCGATACCGCCTTCATTGGGTTCTGATGTTTTTAAGGGGAGTGATAATCTCACAACAATATATGTCCCCGCAGGCTCAAAAACCGCGTATCAAGCTATTCCGCAGTTTAGTGTTTTCAATATTATTGAAGCAAATGCAGACGAAGTGCAGGTTTCGCCGCCTACAATCAAGCTTTTAAACTATACAGGTACTTACTTCAGAGAAAATGCGTATGTTGAAATCACGCACGACGACCCTGATGTGACAATTTATTATACCGCGACTCAAAGTTCCCTCTTGTATACCGAACCATTTTTAATTTCCGGTACGTATAATCAAATTTCCGCATTTGCAGTTAAAGACGGAATGATAGACAGTGTTCTGTCAAGTGTGCAACTTACTGACGCTTTGAGAGTAATCTACGGTATGGGAGGAGGAAGCAGACCAAGCGGTTCAAGCGGCAGTTCATCTGCTTCAGCAGATACCTCGACAACGCCCCCAACCGAAAAGCTTGAAGAACCTCCAAAACCCGAGTCATTCACCACCGCCGACGTGCTGAACATTCTACGCTATGTTGCAGGGGTGACGACGCTGACACCGGAACAGCGGGTAAGATACGACACTGACGGCGACGGCGTTATTAATACAGCCGACGCACTAAATATCCTCAGATACATTGCGGGAATAATTAAAGAAATATAAAATATTTACAGAAAGGAATGGTGCAACGTGGCAAAAGTAACTTTTATTACAGGCGGTGCCTCAAGCGGGAAGTCGCGCTGGGCAGTAACTCATTTCGCGGGCTGCGATAACGTTTTGTACATGGTTATATCGGGAAGTCTTGACGACGATACGGCAAGGAGAATCGACTATAACTGCAAGGAACGCGGAATTGAGTGGGAAGTAAAAACGGAGGCTGATAACTTAGCCGAGCTCGTAAAGGGGCGCAAGTTCTCGATTTTGGACAGCTTGGCGGCTTATGTAAACCGTGCGGCGTACAGGAAATGCCCTGATTATTCAGACATGAATGATATAATCAGAAGGGAAATCGAGCAGCAGGTTATTAACGAAATTATTGACGTTTTGAACAACGTCAGGGAATCAAACGGGAACATTATTATTTTATCGACAGAGCTTGGCTTTTGTCCGATTCCGTCGCAGGAGGACGCACGCTGGTTCAGAGAAATCCTCGGCAACGTCAACCAGAGAATAGCCAATTTAAGCAACGAGGTTCATCTTTCGGCAAGCGGAATAACCTTTAAGATTAAAGGTTAAATCATATTTTAGAAAGGATTTTATACATATGACTTTTGAAGAATTTATTCTCTCCGCAAGAGCGAAGGGCGCGTCTGATATACATTTATCCGTAGACATGGAGCCCGTATTCCGTATAAACGGCGACCTCACATCTATACCTGAGCTCAGCAACGTTCAGGTGAGCAACCGCATGATTATACAGCTGCTCAACGCCGACCAGGAGGAAAGCTTTAACAACGGGAACGACGTTGACTTTGTGTTCGAGCTTAAAAACGGCGCGCGTCAACGTTGCAACGTCTTCCGTCAGATGGGGAAGTTAGCCTGTGCAATCCGTCTGCTCAACAGCACGATTCCTACTATGGAGGAGATGAAGCTTCCTCCGGTGCTGAAGGAGTTATCGCTTAAAAGAAACGGGCTGATTATCGTTTCGGGTGTTTCGGGGAGCGGCAAAACTACGACGCTTTCCATTATTCTCGACTTCATTAACGCGACGCGTCCCTGCCACATTATCACGATTGAAGACCCTGTTGAATACCGCTATGACAAGAAAATGGCGACGATTCATCAGCGCGAAATAGGCAGAGATGTCAAGAGCTTCAGTGCGGCGCTCAAAAGCGCGCTCCGCGAAGACCCCGACGTTATCTTCGTAGGGGAAATGCGCGACTACGAAACTATGCAGCTTGCTGTTACAGCGGCAGAAACAGGGCACCTTGTTCTCGCTACTTTGCATACGAGAGGTGCAATCCACGCCGTAAACCGTATTATCGACGCCTGCCCGCACAACATTCAGCAGCAGATGTTAGTTCAGCTTTCGCAGATTTTAGAGTGCGTCATAAGCCAAACGCTGATGCCGCGCAGTGACGGAACCGGAAGAATCGCCGCGCTTGAAATCCTGCTTGGCACGGACGCTTGCAAAAACATGATACGTTCAAACAAGTGCCATCAGCTTGAAACGATTATGCAGCAAGGGAAGAATCTCGGCATGGCTCTCATGGACGATGTTATAATTGATTTTTACCGCAAAGGGTTGATTTCGCGTGATGTCGCGCTGTTTAATTCGACAGACAGAGTTGAAATGGGGGCAAAGATATGATTAAAAAAATAGTTTTAATATTCGTTGCGGCAGTAATGCTGTCGATTCCGTTATCGGCAAGCGCGGAGATAACAGCATCAGTTCCGCAGTTCTGGACTGATAACGAGTGGGAGGTCTTGCGGCTCACGAACATTGAACGTGCAAAAGTAAATCTAACCCCGCTTTCCATATTTGATACGCTTCAGCGAGCGGCGAATGTTCGTTCGGCAGAGCTTAAAACAGTTTTTTCGCATAACCGCCCGGACGGAAGCGTTTGTTTTACCGTCCTTTCGGACTTGAGCATATCTAATCGGACGGCGGGTGAAAACATCGCAAGAGGACAGCGTTCGCCGAGCGCAGTAATGCAAAGCTGGATGGACAGCCAAGGTCACAAAGAAAACATCTTAACCGCTGACTTCTCTCATATCGGAACCGGATATGCCGATGTGAATAACTGGGTGCAGGTATTCGTAGGCAGCTGTGAAACAACTGTTTCCGGAATTGGAACAACCTCGGCAAATCCGATATTAGTAACAGGCAGGGATATTAACGAGTTAAATCTGATTTTAATACTGAGTTGTGATAGTCACGGAGCGTCGTATATGCCTTTAATTGCCGATATGTGCAAAGGCTATGACAAAAATTCCGAGAGTGCGCAAAGTGTTACAATCACCTACGGCAAGCAGAATTATACCTTTGCGCTTGAGCTTTCCCGCGCATTTACAACTAATGACGCTCTGACGGTTTTAAGAGCGGCGGCAGGAACAGTAACGCTTACACCCGAGCAGACAGCGAGATATGATTTAAACGGCGACGGCGTGATTTCGTCAGCAGACGCGCTGATGATACTCAAAATGGTCGCGGGGGTTTAGTGTGGTCGTGAAAAGAAAAATTGCGGCGTTTTTAGTATTTATTATAATATTAAACACGCTGACACTCTCCGTTTCTGCGAGCAGGAACGCCGCTCCCTGGGATACCCCGAAGTTCAGAAATCCGAATCTTCATTTCGTACCGAGCAACGGCGCATTAGCGGAAGCTCTCGCAGAATTTTATGAAAAAGAAGCGCACAATTTTACTTCGCCAAATCTATTTAACGATATGATGACGGGGAAATCTGTGCCGCCGCTTACTGAAGCTGAAATAACACTTGCGAAACAATTTAGAGAAGTGTTTGTTGAAGGTTTCCGCAAAGATACTCTGTCACGGGTGTTTCCTTTTAATGCAGAATATCTTGAGCTCGTTTTAAACCATGTAGACTTTAAATTTGCAAACGGGGGTTACGGCGGCGTTTTTTCAATGTCGGCAGGTACAGACGGTAATTGCCTTGCTTTTATCAGCGGCGCGCATAGCGAAGTATTTGTTGAAGTTGCATTACATGAGGTTGCCCACGCGCTTAGCCCTTACAGCGAGCTTTTAGCTTCATTATTTGATGAAGAGTTTCGTAATGCAGCACCTGCCTGGAAAGCCGCCTCTTGGGAAAGAAGCACGTTTTTTATCCGCCCGATTTATTACGCTGACAGTGTGGATTTTTGGATTGCATCGCTAACCTCTCAAGCAGAATATATCAGCATGATTAACAGCGTTTTTGAAAAATATCCTGCTTTGAATTTTACTGCATCCGATTTTTTGACAGCGCGCCAGGTTATAATGAGGTTCGATGGTGCTCACATAGTTAATTCGCGTAACGAATTACTTGATATTTCCCTTGATTCTTTCCGTAATGAATTCAAAAACGATGTCACATGGGAAATGCTTAAAAGCTTTCCCCAACGATTTTACGATGCTCTTATGTTCGGCGGAGAAAGGGAACATGAACAAATAAGCAAGCTCATAAACGAACTTGCTGTTTATGGCAGAAACAATGAAATGCTTTTATGGGAGTGTGTCGACAGCCGTAAAAATCGACTTATCCGTGAACGAATAAATCCGCTTTGGACTCCGACCACTTCTCTTGCGCTCGTGGTTCTTCGTCATTCCGCGGGATTATATAATATAAAAAGCGAACTGGTTAAGCATTATGATTATAACGGCGACGGCGTAATTACGTCGGCTGACGCGCTGATGATGCTCAGAATGGTAGCGGAGGGTTAGCAGAATTATGAGAAAAATATTCGCAGTAATCCTCACGGCAGTGATACTGCTCGGCGTTACGGCTTGCGGCGAGTTTGATGTATTTGATGAACCCGACGTAGGGGACGACGACCCTGTCGTCCCGTTTGACGAGCCGGAAATAATCCCCGAACCGGAAATAATGACCGAACCCGAACCCGACCCCGACCCCGAACCGGAACCCGAACCTATCATTTACGTCACACCCGAATTTGAAACGGTAAGCACAGAAGATGTTCTTGATATGCTGAAATTAACATATGGTTTTCAAATACCATATCGTTTTCTAAATGAATTTACCGATATAAACAGTGTTTCTCTTGAAGTTTTTCTTGACTACATATGGGTAAATAACCGTTTTATCAGAAACACACATACACCTAACGAGGAAATAATAGGTGAAAATTGTGTTGTAAATGAATACGGTTTTTGTTGCCATTTAGCGTCTTGGTGTGCATTGTATTACAAACCCGAAGTAATAGAGAATATATTAAAAACCTATATTAATCCGAATCTATCTATAATGAACTATAATTTTAACGATTATAGCACTGAATCTTGGGGTTGGGAATGGGACGAAGAAACGGGTTTGTTTTTCATTTGTGGTTATACAGGTCCAAATCGTAGTGAAATATATGCTTCACCCATAATAGAAGATGTTTATTTTGCTGATGATATATATTATCTTGAAATAGTGGAAGCTTATTTTCGTTATGAAAGTTATGGTAAAGATATTCGCATTATTCGTGCAGATAATGAAGATATAGGCTCTGTTTTATCAGATGAATACCGATGGGGCGGCGGCTTATGGACACCCAAAATGTTAGATTTAAACGAAGCATATAACGATGTTCCTCGCTATCTTTATACTTTCAGAAGAAACGCAGACGGCTTAATGAATATTTATTCAAGGGAGCTTGCAGAATAACAAAAACCTCCGGCTTTTTCAAGCCGGAGGTTTTATTAATTGTAATTAACCCTTGTTAGAAATATTCCCGTCTTCAATCGCCGCTTGCGCCGCCGCAAGTCTTGCAATCGGTACTCTGAACGGTGAGCAGGAAACGTAGTCAAGCCCTATTGTGTGGCAGAACGCTACAGAAGCGGGGTCGCCGCCGTGCTCGCCGCAGATACCGAGCTTGAGGTTCGGGCGCGCCTGACGTCCTTTTGTGCAAGCGATTTTCATAAGCTCGCCAACGCCGATGAAGTCAATCTTCGCGAACGGGTCAAACTCGTAAATGCCTTTTTCGTAGTAAGCATCGAGGAATTTACCTGCGTCGTCGCGAGAGAACCCGAAGGTCATCTGTGTAAGGTCGTTGGTTCCGAAGCTGAAGAATTCAGCCTCGCCTGCAACCTCGTCAGCGGTAAGAGCCGCTCTCGGAATCTCAATCATAGTACCAACCATGTATTTGAGGTTCGCGCCGGATTCTTTGATAATCGCTTCAGCAGTATCAACAACTACTTTTTTAACGTAAGCCAATTCTTTAACTTCGCTAATCAGCGGAATCATAATTTCGGGAACTACGCTCATGCCTTTTTTGTTAACAGCAATTGCCGCTTTAATAACTGCACGAGTTTGCATAGCCGCGATTTCGGGGTAAGTTACTGCGAGACGGCAGCCTCTGTGTCCCATCATCGGGTTGAATTCGTGGAGAGATTCGATGATTTCTTTGATTTGAGCAACAGATTTGTTAACGTTTTTAGCGAGAGTAGCCATGTCTTCTTCGCTGAAGCCTGCTAAGAATTCATGAAGCGGCGGGTCGAGGAAGCGGATAGTAACGGGATATTGTCCCATTTCCACGAACAGACCTTCAAAGTCGCCCTGCTGCATGGGTTCTAATTTAGCGAGAGCCTTTTCGCGCTCTTCAACAGTATCAGCGCAAATCATTTCACGAATCGCTGCGATTCTGTCCTTTTCAAAGAACATATGCTCGGTACGGCATAAGCCTATACCCTGTGCGCCGAACTTAATAGCTGTTGCCGCGTCTTTCGGGGAGTCAGCGTTTGTACGAACTGTAAGTCTCTTGTATTTGTCAGCCCACTGCATAACTCTGTCGAAGTCGCCGCCGATGGTAGCTTCAACGGTTTTGATTGCGCCGCCGTAAATTAAACCGGAGGTACCGTCGAGCGAGATTACGTCGCCTTCTTTAAAAGCAACGCCGCCGATTGTGCAGGTGAGTGCTTCTTCGTTGATTTTGAGGTCGCTCGAGCCTACGATACAGCAAGTACCCATTCCGCGCGCTACAACCGCCGCGTGAGAGGTTTTGCCGCCTGTAGAGGTGAGAATACCTTTAGAAACGTCCATGCCCTCGATGTCCTCAGGGCTGGTTTCGGGACGGACTAAGATTACGTTTTTGCCCGCTTTGCCCCAAGCCGCCGCTGTTTCAGCCGAGAATGCAATCTCGCCGCAAGCCGCGCCGGGAGAAGCCGCGATGCCCTTACCGACGGATTTCGCCGCTTTGAGAGCGTCCGCGTCAAACTGCGGGTGCAGAAGTGCGTCAAGCTGTTTCGGGTCAATCATGCAGAGTGCAGATTGCTCGGTTCTCATGCCTTCGTCAACTAAGTCGCAGGCGATTTTGAGAGCCGCCGCCGCTGTTCTCTTACCGCTTCTCGTCTGAAGCATGAACAGCTTTTTATCTTCAATCGTGAACTCCATGTCCTGCATATCTTTGTAGTGGTTTTCGAGTTTGTTGCAAATTGCAACGAATTCGTTGTATGCTTCGGGGAGGTCACGCTCAAGGTCGGTGATAGGCGAGGGAGTGCGGATTCCCGCAACAACGTCTTCGCCCTGCGCGTTGATGAGGTATTCACCGTATAATTTCTTTTCGCCTGTAGCAGGGTCACGTGTGAATGCAACGCCTGTACCCGATGTATCGCCTAAGTTTCCGAATACCATCGCCTGTACGTTTACAGCAGTTCCCCAAGAGCCGGGAATATCATGCATACGGCGGTAGTAAATTGCACGGTTGTTGTTCCATGAACGGAAAACAGCCTTAATTGCGCCCATTAGCTGTTCTTTCGGGTCGGAAGGGAAGTCTTCGCCGAGCTTTGACTTATATTCAGCCTTGAACTGTTCGCAGAGCTCGCTTAATTCATCAGCAGTAAGCTCTGTGTCGAGCACCTTGCCGAGCTTTTCTTTCATCGCGTGGATTAATTTCTCGAAATATTCTTTCCCGACTTCCATAACAACGTCGGAATACATTTGAATAAATCTTCTGTAGCAGTCATACGCCCAGCGAGCGTTGCCCGATTTATCAGCGATAACCTTTGTAACTTCGTCATTTAAGCCGAGGTTAAGAATAGTGTCCATCATGCCCGGCATGGAAGCGCGTGCGCCCGAACGTACAGAAACTAAGAGCGGGTTTTCCTTGTCACCGAATTTCTTGCCGGTGATGCCTTCCATCGCCACGATGTTTTCCATGATTTCTGCTTGGATTGTGTTGTTAATTACTTCGCCGTCTTCATAGTACTGAGTGCAAGCCTCGGTAGTAACAGTGAAGCCTTGGGGAATCGGCAGACCAAGCTTTGTCATTTCGGCGAGGTTCGCACCTTTACCGCCAAGCAGGTTTTTGTTGGAGCCGTCTCCGTCTTTGAACAGATAAACGAATTGTTTGCTCATTTTTTAGATGTCCTCCTAAAATTTAGATATATTGGCATTTTTTGCCTTACTTATTAAGTATAACACAAACGGACAAGAAAAGAAAGTCTTTTTTGAAAATATTTTTTAAAATAAAATGTAACATATACTTGACAAATAGAAATATAAATGATATAATATGCTAAGGGGGTGGTGCTGAATGAGCAAAAACTTACGGCTCAAAGCTGCGCGGGCGGCGAAGGATATGACGCAGAAGGACCTTGCGGACGCGGCGGGTGTAAGCCGCCAGACTATAAACGCCATAGAGCTCGGCGAATACAATCCGTCCATAAAGCTCTGCACGGCAATCTGCCGCACACTTGACAAGACACTTAATGATTTATTTTGGGAGGAGAGCAGTGATGAAAAAATTTAGTCTTAAAAACATCAGCCTAAAAAACATAGACGGTTTTGACGAAAGACAGCTTAATATTCTTAACAGCTGTTATAAGCACGGGTTTTTCTTTGCGCTGTTAGTTAATTTTTTAAATTTTCTGCTTATAAGAAACGGCATTTTTTGGGCATATCCCGCTGTGTCGTTATATGTATGCACGGTTCTTATTATGACATTTCATGCTACAGAATGTTGTTTTCGCGGCATAGGCATAGGAAAAAGGTTCGATAACAAGAAAAAGTTTATACTTCCCATTGTCTTTTTCATCGGTGCTGTTTTATTGGCATACTCAGGGTTGGACGGGTATTTTTCAAGTGACGTAGAATTTATAGACAGCGAATGGGGTTTGACCCACATTGGCGGTCTGATGGTATGCAGTTTTATGTTTTTATTAGTTTCTGTGTGTTGTTTGATTGAGATTGCATACATCAGAAGAGTGGATAAAAAAACAGGGAACGAGTAATCGTTCCCTGTGCGGTTTTATGTAAGTGAAAATATTTTTATCTATATTTCCTCCGGAAAAATTGTTTGCTCTATCTGCATAGCTTTATCTATATCCTCTGCATATTTTACAACGTCGCCCAAATATAAATGATTGACAAAAAAGTCGATAGTTTTCAAATCAATATTTTCTGTCATATTAACCGTAACCTGCCTATAATCTAAAAAATCCTTTTCTAAAGCAATAAAAACTTTATTCTCCGAGAACAGAACCTCAAGAAAATCGCAGTAAGTTCCATTTTGCTCGTTTAATTCAATATAAGGCTTGCTGTACATGGGAGCTTCATCAGTTTCAATGAACACGCCTCTTTGGATACAGAAATATCCGTCGTCTGTAATAAAATTCATGGCATTAGTGCCGCGGTCATCATATATGTATTCCGCTTGCTTTACATAAACCTCAAGTGCTTTATTTTGCATTTTAGCTGTCCTCCTTTTTAATTCACTGCACCTAAATAAATCTTATCATCAAATGTTCCGTCTTCATGTATAACGTTTTTTAAGATAGTCGGATATAATCTTATTGATTTTATTTGTGACAGGGGTATAAATTCAACGCCTGTTTGGTAGGCGTCAGGAACGCTTCCGTTACAAGGGGCAGTATCATCTGTTAAAGAACATTCAAACATATATTCAATTTGATGGGAATCGCTGTCATATTCTGCAAATTCATGCCGTTTTGCTATATATTCCCTAATAAAACGAATATCTTTTATGTTTATCCTGCATGATGTTTCCTCATAAACTTCTCGATGTAAGGCTTCATGAATATCTTCAAATTTTTCCTGTCCGCCGCCCGGCAATAAATAGAAATCGCCGTCAGCATCTTTGTTTTTTGTGAGTAATATTCTTCCGTCAGCAATTATTATTGCTTTTGCAGAATTTCTGATAGCCATAATTGAACCTCACACCACCTCAGGAACCTCCCCCATCGGCGTCTGCTTGCTATTTCTTGTAAAGAAATGCTCGTCTAACATCGTCTGCGGGATTCTGCCAACCTTGAAAGGCACCTGCATCGTATGCCAAGCCGCCATAGCAACTTCTTCAAGCACAATCGCGTTCTGAATCGCCACAAGCTCAGTTGCGCCCCAGGTGAAAGGCCCGTGCGAAGCCACGAGGCACGCGCCGACACGCTCGGGGGTCAGCTTCTTTTCATAAAGCGCGCGGACTATTTGAAGTCCTGTTTCGCGGGAATAATCCTTGTGAATCTGCTCGTTGGTGAGCTGCTTTGTACAGGGTATGTCGCCGTAGAAATACTCAGCGTGAACCGCGCCGAGCACAGGTATATCCAGCCCGATTTGTGCCATAATCGTCGCCCACTTCGAGTGAGTATGCGCGATTCCGCCCACAAGCGGGAAGGAGCGGTACAGCTCTAAGTGCGCGGGCGTGTCAATAGACGGCGGCGAGCCCTCAATCAGCTTGCCGCTTAAATCTACTACAGACATTACCTTTGCCGTCAGCTTGTCAAAGGACGCGCCGGTCGGCTTAATAACCATTACGCCTTGCTCGCGGTCAATCGCCGAAACGCTCCCCCACGAGAAAAGGCTTAAATTATTTCGGGGTAGAAGCTTGTTAGCCTTACAAACCCGCTCTTTTAATTGCTCGTAATTATTACTCATTCTGTTACCTCCTAAGGTGCCTAATTAAGATAGCTGTCTTTCTTGTCGTTCGCGAAGAAATCAACGCCGCACTTTTTTAATTGTGTCATGATTTCCTGCGAGAGGTCGTCTTCAACCTCCATATAGTCAAGCCTGCGCTCAATCAGCGAGCGTCTTTGGTGCTTTTTTCCTTTCCAAGGGTTTAGGTTCAGCGGCTGACCGTCCGCAACCTCGACTCTCTGCGGCGAAAGCTGATAACGCTTCATCAGCTTTTGTAAATTTGTCGTTTCTATTTCGCAAATCAGCGAGGACATGACAGAAGCCTTGCAAATCCCCGAGATATAATTCCGATTAATCGTGACTTTATGGATTGTTGCCATTGAAATAAGGAATTCCTCAAGCGGCGTGAAGTTATTGCTGTTGCCGAAGTTTAGCGTCAGCGAATCTATGCCGACTTCATACGCCGTCACTGCCGCCGAAAGCGCGCAGAGCGTCGTGTTGAGCGGACAAACATCAAAGGGTACAGCATATCTCATTCGCACCTTTGCCAAAATCGACTTGAACTCGTCGGGGTGCTTATTAAAATCGCCGACAAGCCGCAGAAGCGCAATCTTCGTCAAGTCTATGCTTTCCGCGACAACCTTGAGCAGAGCGGGAATATCGGCATCGCCTGTTTTTATTTCAAGAATCACGGGAATCTGAAGCTTTTCGATTAAATGCGCGAATTTCAGCGGTAAAACTGCATAAGAAAAAGGAAAAGCGTTCGCGATTTCGTGTTCGTATGCTTGCTCAACGCGGAAAATATAATTCTCTGCACCCATCGGCTCGGGAAGCCGAAGCAAAGCGTTGAGGTCAAGCTCAACGTAGTCTGCGCCCGCTTCCTTAAGCGACAGCACGTATGTATAAACATCGGTTTTGCTCGTTATTTCCTTGAAAATAACTCCGCAGAGACTCCTGTCAATTATAGCTGTTTTCATGAGCATTTACTCCGAAATACTTTATTTATTTTGATTAATTATAACACAAAAATCCGTGGATTTCAATAACTAATTTATGCCTTAATTTTAAATCTGCCAATAAATTCCGTCAGCCGCTCCGACTGCTCGCTGATTTCCTTGCTGTCGCGCGCGCTTTCCTCCGCTGTGTGGCTGTTTTTCTGAACTGTGCCGTTTATTTTTTCGATACCTTTATCTATATCGGCGATTGCCGCCGCTTGACTTTCAGAGGAACGCGCGATTTTTACCGCTAATTCCGTGCTTTCAGTTATGCGCTGAACTATTTCGTTCAGCGAAGCCGCGGTTTCTTCTGCGATTTGCGAGCCGAGCTCTGCTTTTTCAAGCGAATTCGCAATCAGCGCGCTTGTATCTCTCGCGGCATCCGCGCTTTTTGAAGCTAAATTGCGCACTTCGTCGGCAACTACAGCGAAGCCCTTGCCGGCGTCGCCCGCTCGCGCCGCTTCAACCGCTGCGTTCAGTGCGAGAATATTCGTTTGAAAAGCTATAGAATCAATGATTTTTATTACTTTGCCGATTTCTCTGCTTGACTCATTAATCTGATTAACAGCTTCTGTCATCTGCGCCATCTGCTCGCCGCCGCGCTCCGCTAATTCCTTTACAGAAAGAGAAAGCTCGGAGGATTCAGCCGCCATTTCTGAGCTGTGAGCGGTCTGCTCGGCTACTCTGCCGATTTGCTCACTTAAATGCCCGATTTCCTCGGCTTGCTCACCTGTAACCTCGGCAAGCGCGAGCACGTCGTCGTTCATTTTAAATGAGCCCTGCGTAACGTGGTTCGACGCGTCTTGAATATCGACGAACATTATATTAAGGCTCTCGGTCATTTTCACTAAAGCCGAGCCTACTGTGTCTTTTTGTGAACGGCAGTTGATTTTTGTAGTTAAGTCGCCGTCCTTGACGGCGTTGAGTGACTTTATTTTATCGCGGAACATCGCGAGCATATCGCCGACACTGCGGGAGATTTTCCCGATTTCGTCCGCGCGGCTGTTAAGTATTTTAGTCTGTTTATAAGCGTAGTCGTCAAGGAAAATATTTCCTGTTTCCGCTATGTCCGAAATACATTTTGCTAAGAACGCGAGCGGCTTTGAAAGCCTGCGCGTCAAAAGGAAAGCTGACGCTATGAGAAGCGCGGGAATTAAAGCCGCAAAAGCGCAGACAACTGTGAAAAGCACGCCATTGTTCTCGTAATGCGATAATATGAACAGCATAACAACCGCGAAGACAAGGCTCAAAACCGCCGCACCTCCGAGAAGTATGAATAATAAGGCTTTAATGCTCAGCTTTTTCATAAGTCCGTTTCCTTTTAAATTCAAAGTAGTTCTATTTTAGCATATTTTTGCGTAAAAAGCAAGAGTGCGGCATAAATTTGCCGCACTCTTTTTATTTTTATTCAATCCCACCTGTCGAAGCGTCTTTTGAAGAAATCGCTCGACTTATCAGACCTGCCGTACAGCTTTTCCTCTTCGATTTTACGGAGGTCGCTCGCTAAAATATGATAGAAAACGTCGGTTTTATCGACTTTCATGCCGAAATGCTTTTCAACCCGGCACTTCTTTTCAAGCTTATTCGCTCTCGCCATAGCGTTCGCGCAATGATTCATAAAGCTTATCGACGTTGTATTCATGGCTGCTCCTTTCGTCAATTATCATATATCCCGCCTCTGTGAACAATTGCTTGATTTCAGACAGCAAGGCGAGAAGCTCGCCGTTTTTGATGAGCTTTTGCTTGGATTCTGCAGCTTCATCATCTTCCTCGCCTAAAAAATCGCGGTACATTCTGTAAAGCGCGTCAGACTGCGCTTTTAGGTTGTTAATATTTTTATTGGCTTCACTGATAAAATTTTCTTCAGTGCGGTCGGGACGCCCGCAAAGTGAATCACTGCCGATTTTCAAGAACGACGAGTTAATGCCTGTGACCGCTGAGAAAATCTCGCCGAAAAGATTAAATTTACTGCTTGAAAGCTTGCCGGGGAAGCCCGGAATTCCGCGAAGCAGTGACTCCATTCTTTGCTCAAATCCCTCGGTATCGCGCTCCTCTGAAAGCTGTTTAAAGGCTTCAATAGAGGATTCTTCCTTTTTGATTTCCCGAAGTAAAATTTTCTGCATTTCAATGTAAGCCGTGGAGGCGATGTTTTCCCGCTCCTCGCGCGTCAAGCCGTTGAGCTCGCCTAAAAACTTCCGCTTCAAGGCTTGCAATCTTGCGGAAAACTCGCTGTCGTCGGTGATTTCAAGAAAATCGAAGCGGTTTTTGCTCATAAACCCTGCGACCTTGTCGTTGTTAGCAGGCTTCGAGTATTTAATAATGTTGGTATCTGTAAGCTTATGTACATTAAAACTACTGCCGATAATCATAAAATCTGCCTCCCTTTTAGGAAAATATTAACACTTAATTATTAATATCGGCAGTTTTTTTGAAAACTTAAACAAATTTTCAAAAACAACTTGCAAATTATCCGATTATGATTTATAATAGTAAGGATAAAACAAGCGGGAGAATTGATTGTTATGTACACAGAAAGAACCAAAGAGGAATTAATTGCGCTCAAAGCCGAGCTTGAAAAGGAATACGAAGCGTTAAAAAGCAAGGGCTTGAAGCTTGATATGTCGCGCGGGAAGCCTTGCAGTGAGCAGTTAGACCTCTCAAAAGATATGCTTTACATAGATTTAGGCAATTTCAAGAGCGAAAGCGGCTTCGACTGCCGCAATTACGGTATGCTTGATGGGATTATAGAAGCGAAAAGGCTTTTTATGTCTATGCTGGGGATTGAAAATCCCGACGAAATTATTCTCGGCGGGAACGCGAGCCTTCAGCTGATGTACGATACGTTTGCAAGAGCAAAATATGCAAAAGGCACAAAGTTCATCTGCCCTGTGCCTGGCTATGACAGGCATTTCACGATTTTGGAGCACTTCGGGATTGAAATGATTTCTGTGCCTTTTATAAACAGCGACCTCGATATGGACGAAATTGAAAAGCTTGCGGCTTCGGACGCAGACATAAAAGGCATGATTTGCGTTCCGGTTTATTCTAACCCCGACGGCTTCACCTTTTCCGCGGAAACTGTCAAGCGGCTCGCCGCGATGAAAACAGCTGATGAAAGCTTCAAAATCTACTGGGATAACGCCTACTGCATGCATCATCTTGCAGACGCGCCCGACACGATTCCGAATATCATCGCCGAATGTGCAAAGGCGGGCAACCCCGACAGAGCCTACGTTTTCGCGTCAACCTCGAAGGTTACGTTCGCGGGGGGCGGGATTTGCGCAGTTGCTTCGAGCATTGTAAATATAAAAGCAATACAAAAAGAAATGTCCGTGCAGACTATAGGCTTTGACAAGCTTAATCAGCTTAGGCACGCGAAATTCCTGCCGAATTCCGAAGCTCTTGCCGCGCATATGCAAAAGCACCGCGCCGTCATTGAGCCTAAGTTTAATTTAGTCTGCGAAATACTTGACCGCGACTTAAAACCAAATAACCTCGGCGAATGGCATAAACCGCGCGGCGGATATTTTATCTCCTTCAACGGCTTTAAAGGCACGGCAAAGCGCGTGGTTGAGCTTTGTAAGCAGGCGGGCTTGATTCTGACGGGGGCGGGCGCGACCTTCCCTTACGGCAAGGACCCCGACGATAAGAATATCAGAATAGCACCGACTTTTCCGCCGCTCGGCGAGCTTGAAAGCGCAATGGAAATATTTTGTGCCTGCGTAAAGCTTGCAAGTATTGAAGTTTTACTTGCAAAATCGTGATAATTGTGTTAAAATGAAAGATGCGGCTTTTTGCCGCGATTACTGCTCGTAGTGTAATGGATAACATGACAGACTCCGACTCTGTTGATTGCGCGTTCGAGTCGCGCCGAGCAGATTTACAAGAAGTGTTGAAATCAATATATTTTAGGGGGTTCATATGTTTTTAACGGATGATGAAAAGATTCTCGCGCTGAGAAACATAGAGGGGCTTGACGTTGACAGCGGACTTAAAAACGTCATGAACATGGTCGCGGTTTATTTTAAAATCCTCAGAGTTTTTGTGAAAAACGAGCGAAACGATAAGGAAAGATTTGACCGAATGATTAATCTTGATGAAATTTCTGATTTCAACGTAATGGTTCACGGATATAAAAGCTCGCTGAAGAACATCGGCGCGACATATTTATCAGAGCTTGCGCTTCAGCTTGAAATGTATGCAAAAAACAGCGATGTCGCAAGAATAGAAGAAAATCTCCCTGCTTTTAAAGATAAGCTTGCGGCTTTCGCGGATAATCTTGAGAAGATTTTGGGCTAATCAAAGGGGTAAAAATGAAAACAATATTTATAGTTGACGATAATGAAATCAACAGAATAGTGGCTGAAAACGCGCTTGAAAAGGATTATAATACATACACGCTTGAATCTGCCGCCGAAATGTTTGAAGCACTCGAAAAAACAATACCGGATTTAATTCTGCTTGATATTAAAATGCCGGTTATGGACGGCTTTGAAGCCTTGAAAATCTTGAAGTCTGACGCACGCTTCAAGGCGATTCCCGTGGTATTTTTGACAGGAACTGTTGACTACGAGGTGGAAGCGCTCGGCTTTGAAAGCGGCGTAGTCGATTTTATCGGGAAGCCTTTTTCGCCGCTTGTTTTAATCAGACGGGTTGAAGCGCACTTGGAAACCGATAAGTTAATCAAGAAAAGCCTCATGGCACAGCAAAGACTGCACACAACTACAATCGGCGTAATCGCTGACTTAGTGGAAAGCCGCGACAAAATCACAGGTAAGCATATCGAGCGAACGCAGGGCTATTTGAAGATACTCGTTGAAAAGCTAATGGCGATGAATGTTTACGCTGATGAAATCCGCACTTGGGATATGGCTTTACTTCTGCCGTCGGCACAGCTGCACGACGTCGGGAAAATCGTTGTAAGCGACGTTATACTCAACAAAACAGAAAAGCTGACCGATGAAGAGTTCGATATAATTAAAACGCACTCGCCCGAGGGCGAACGCATAATCAGCGAAATCATTGATAAAACCGAGGAAGATGATTTTTTAGTTTATGCGAGACGCTTCGCAGGGAGCCATCACGAAAAATGGAACGGCAAGGGTTATCCGCGGGGACTCAGCGGGGAGGACATTCCGCTCGAGGGGCGGGTAATGGCGATTGCAGATGTATATGACGCGTTAGTCTCTGAACGCCCGTATAAAAAAGCGTTCGCGCATGAAAAGGCGGTAGAAATCATCAAAAATGATTCGGGCTCGCATTTTGACCCTAAGCTTGTTGAAGTGTTTTTAGAAGCGGCAGAGGACTTTCGGGCGGAATCGCAGAAATTCCGTAATTCATAAAAGAAGAAATGGTGGATTTTATAATTATGGACACAAAAAGAAAAGCGCGTATCACAGTAGCTGTACTTACGATTATAACTTTATTACTCATATTGTTTTCCGGTTGCGCGACGAGTACTTCGGTGCGTTCTGATGTTATAGAGCCGCCGTTCGCTTCGTTCCGCGATGTTCCCGGTGTGACGGCGCAGGAAATCGCCGCAATCGAGGAATTGCAGAAGCAATATGAGTCTTTTTCTTACGCAATGATTCCGTCTACTGAATTATTTATGAAGTCAAGCGGTGAAATGGGCGGCTACGCCGCTTTGTTTTGCGAATGGCTGACAGAGCTTTTTGAAATTGAGTTTATCCCTGAAAATCTTTCGTCATATGATATTGTCAGAAAGTTAGAGGCCCATGAGATTGATTTCACAGGAAACATAATGATTACGGAGGAGCGTCTTTTAAAATATCACATGACTGATACGATTGCTGAAAGGCAGTTCGTAACCGTAAGAATCAAAGACAGTCTTGCCTTTAGCGAGATTTTAGAAGAGCGTCCGTTAAATTTTGCTTTTATGCAAAACACACCTGTTGAAGAATTTATCGCTTCCGTAACTGACCGCAGTACATATGAGCCTATGTGGGTTACAGAGTATATCGAAGCATATGAAATGATTGCGAGCGGTGAGGCTGACGCCTTTATCGTTACGGGGATAATCGACGCGTTTTTTATCGGCTATGACGATGTGATTATTGAAGACTTTTTTCCTTTGATTTTCAATCCAGTTTCAATGGCTACGGCTAAAAATGATTTAGAGCCGATTATTTCTATAGTTAACAAGGCTCTGCGAAACGGCGCGATGCCTTATTTAAGTCATTTATATAATTCGGGATACCAAGAGTACAGAGGATATAAAATATCGCAAATCCTTACAGAGGAAGAACGCGTTTATATCGCACAGAATCCTGTAGTTCCGATTACTGCTTTCAATGTCAATTATCCGCTGAGCTTTTACAACCCGCGCGAGGATAAGTGGCAGGGGATTTACTTTGACTTATTAGACGAAGTAACCGCGCTCACAGGCTTGACCTTTGAAGTCGCTCATGACGAAACCGCAAACTTTCCGGTTTTATTGCAAATGCTTGCAGAGGGGGAGGCGCGTGTAATCCCGTCCTTAGCATGGTCAAAGGAGCGGGAGGAAAGCTTTGTCTGGTCTGAATACATAATTGTTGACGAGCAAGCGGCACTCATATCAAAAGCGGACTTCCCGAAGGTTACGATTAATGAAATCCTTCACGTAAGAGTAGGCGTTGCTCGCAATACGAGCCACGCGAATATGTTTCGTCAGTGGTTTCCCAGTCACACTGCTATAATCGAATTTGACGGCATTGACCAAGCTCTCGAAGCCTTAACAAACGATAAAATAGATATGGTTATGACCGGCTCCAATCGTGTTCTGCATTTAACGCACTTCCAGGAACAGCCGGGCTATAAGGTGAACAGAGCCTTCGGCGAGCCTGTCCCGACTATGATTACGTTTATTAAAGACGAGGCTGTTTTATGCTCGATTATCGACAAGGTTTTGAGCATGACGGACGTTGAGGCGGTTTCCGCGCAGTGGCTTCAGCGGACATTTGATTACCGCTCGAAAGTAATTGAAGCGCAGCAGCCGTGGCTGATTGGCGTAATTATTCTGTTTTCTGTTATTATTCTGCTTATTATTATCGTGCTGTTCATTAAAGGCGGCGAGGGTAAGCGTCTTAAAGGGTTAGTGGAGGAGCGGACAAACGAGATTCTCGAAGCGGAAGAGCGTATGCGGATTATGCTTGATTCTGCGCCGCTTTTCATTAATTTCTGGGATAAAAATATGAACAACATCGACTGCAACCAAACGGCGGTAGATTTTTTCAAGCTGAAAGACAAGCAGGAGTATTTCGACAGATTCTTTGAGCTTTCTCCGGAAGCTCAGCCGGACGGCACAGACACGATGGAAAAAATCAAAGAAATCGTATATAAAACACTTGAAGACGGCTACTACCAGTGCGAATGGATGGGGCGGATGCCGGACGACGGCGAGCCTGTTCCCTGCGAGCTGACCTTAGTGCGTGTTAAGTTTAAAGGCGAAGATGTTGTTGTTGTATACACGCGGGATTTAAGAGCGTATAAGGAATATCTTGCCGAAATAGAAACAACGCAGATTAAGCTGCGCTACGCGCGGGAAGCCGCCGAGGTCGCAAATAAAGCGAAATCCGCCTTCTTAGCTAACATGAGCCATGAAATCAGAACGCCGATGAATTCGATTATCGGCTTCTTAGAGCTTGCGTCGGACGACAATAATATTCCTTTAAAAGTCCGCGAATATATGTATAACATACAGTCAAGCGCGGAATGGCTGCTGAAAATTATCAATGATATTTTAGATATTTCTAAAATTGAATCGGGTAAGATTGAGCTGGAGCACATTCCGTTTAATTTACCGGATATATTCGAGCATTGCCAGTCGGTAATCATGCCAAAAGCAGAGGAAAAAGGGCTTATGCTCTACTGCTATGCCGAGCCGTCTGTCGGGAAAAAGCTTCTTGGTGACCCTGTGAGACTGCGGCAAATCATCATTAACCTGCTCTCTAATGCAGTGAAATTCACCAACAAGGGCATGGTTAAGCTGTTAGCTTCTATTAAGAGCACAAACGGACAAACAACGGTTACGTTTGAAGTAAAGGACAGCGGCATAGGCATGACTCCCGAGCAGATAGAAAGAGTTTTTCTGCCTTTTATGCAGGGAGATGAAAGCATCACGCGGAACTTCGGCGGTACGGGCTTGGGTCTTACGATAACTAAGAATATTATCGAGCTAATGGGCGGGACGCTTCAGGTTGAAAGCACGCCGGGAGTAGGCAGTAAATTTAAGTTTGACCTGACCTTCGACTTAATTGAGGATACTAATGATTTCCCGACCAAGAAGACAATTACAAGCAATATCAGAAAGCCTAATTTCAAAGGCGAGGTTTTGGTTTGCGAAGATAATGTTATGAACCAAAAGGTGATTTGCGACCATTTGGCGAGAGTGGGACTGCAGGCTGTCGTAGCGCATAACGGTGCAATTGGCGTTGAAATAGTCGCAGAGCGCGTGAGTAAGAACCAAAAGCCGTTCGATTTAATCTTTATGGATATTCATATGCCTGTTATGGACGGCTTGGAAGCCGCGAGCAAGCTTTCGAGCTTAGGCGTAAAAACGCCCATAGTCGCCTCAACTGCGAATATAATGACTAACGACTTAGAGCACTATAAAATCAACGGAATGACCGACTTTATCGGTAAACCGTTTACGTCGCAGGAGTTGTGGCGTATTCTGAGCAAGCATATTCCCGTTGAAAGCTATTCCGATGTCGAGAATCATCGTCAAGCCGCCGAAGATGAAAAAATGAGAAAGCAGTTTGTAATTAATTTTGTTAAAAATAATCAGAATACCTTCAATCAATTCGCAGAAAAATTAGACAGCGGCGACTTGAAATCCGCGCACAGAATTGCACATACCTTGCGAGGTAACGCAGGTCAAATCGGCAGCGAAGCCTTGCAAAACATAGCGATTGAAATAGAAAACGCTCTTTCGCCGTCTAAAATCGCGCGCAAGAACAAGGAAGACTTGATTTCAAAGGATTTGCTGAACACCCTTGAAACCGAGCTAAAGTCGATTCTTACTGAGTTAGCGCCCTTGTTAGAGGAAAGCACTTCCAAGGTGATTGAAAAAACAGCAGACAAAGAAAAAATAAATGAAATAATCGCTAAGTTAGAGCCGCTGTTGCTCGCGAAAAACCCGGATTGCGAGGACTTAATCGACGAGGTACGTGCGATTCCAGGCAGTGATGAATTAGTTGAATATATTGATGATTTTAATTTTAAGGAAGCGTTAAATGAATTATCAAAAATCAAGAAAGAGCAGGAGATAAGCGATGGAAAATAAGAACAGCATTTTAATCATAGATGACGAAAAAGCAAATATAAGCGCGCTGAAAACCTTGCTGAATGCGGATTATAAGATATACGCGGCGAAAAACGGAAGAGACGGTATCGAAACTGCTGAGGAATTCACACCCGACATAATTCTGCTCGACGTGATTATGCCCGACATGGACGGCTATGAGGTAATCGCGGAATTGAAAAAAAGCGAGAAAACATGGAACATTCCTGTGATTTTCATTACCGGTCTTGATAATCTTGGCGATGAAGAAAAGGGCTTAAACTTAGGTGCGGCAGATTATATCCCGAAGCCTTTCAGCCCGAGCATCGTTAAGCTGCGGATTAAAAACCAAATAGATATGATTAATCAGCTTCGTACAATCAACAGAATAAGCGTCACCGACCAGCTTACCGGCATTAAAAACCGCCGCGGCTTCGACGAGTATATGAACAGGGAATGGGGCAGAACAATACGCGAAAAATTACCGATTAGCTTTTTGATTTTGGACGCAGATAACTTTAAAAATTATAACGATACATACGGTCATCAGCAGGGCGACATAGCGTTGCAGACGATTGCAAATATACTGAAAACCTCCTTGAGACGCGTGACCGACATTGCGGCGCGGTGGGGTGGCGAGGAGTTTGTTGTACTGCTTCCGAATACGGATAAAAATGGAATCATGGAGGTCGCGGAAAAAATCCGCTCGGAAATTGAAAAGACGCCGATTCCGCTTTTGAGCGGCGAGTTGACCGTGATAACTGTGAGCGTAGGCGTAAATACGCTTGTTCCTGCTCCCGAAACTGAATTGAGGGACTTTATCGACAAGACAGACGAGGCGCTTTATACAGCGAAGAGGACAGGAAAAAACAAGGTTGTTCATGTGTCCGACGTGTAGGAACGAAAGCTGCTAAACTTGACATTTTTCTCAATCTGTGTTACGCTATATTATTAGACATTATATATTTTATAGTACCGGAGGGGTAAATAATGTTAAAAAAGATTAAATCCTTATACATACAAATTGCCTTTGTTCTGCTTGCTTTTATAACGATGGTTGCTTTGAGCTACAGCTTTATGAGAGAAATCGTATACGAGCATATAGTAAATCATGCAAATAACACAATTGAAGCAGAGCATATCATGGTTGAAACTGTCATCAGTGAGTCAAAGCTGACCTTTCACGGATTTTCAAGCACTGTGAATGACATGATTCTGCAGGGATACAGCTTCAGCGCGCTTGAAGCGTACATAAAAACGCTTTGCGAATATTTAATGATTGAAACCGCCGCCCCGGACGACTTTGGGTATGTTTACGGCTGGTTTAAGACATTAGACGGGGAAGAAGGCTTCATCAGCGGAATCGACTGGATTCCCGGTGCGGATTATGTTCCACAGGAAAGACCGTGGTTTATAGCGGCAGTCGCGGCGAACGGCGGCATCGCAGAGGAAGAACCGTATCCCGACGCGAGAACGGGCGAATTAGTTTATTCGTTTTCCCGCGCGCTTTTTTGTGACGACGGGGAGTTAATCGGCGTAGCGAGCATTGACGTTCCGCTTCAAAGCGTTGCAGATGATATAGTTGAAGCGTCTTCAGGGCAGGGCGGCTACGGAATGTTAGCGAGCGGAGACTTTATTATACTCTCGCACCCTAATCCCGAATACGTGGGCATGAGCATGAGAGACCCGAACTTTCCTGCTTGGGCGATGACTGAGGAATTAGAAAGAATCGGCAAAGTATTTGAATACGAAATGATGAGCTTTAAAGGAGAGGAATCATTAGCATTCTTCCAAAGGCTTCCGAACGGCTGGTATTTAGGCTTCGTAACGCCGAAAGCGCAGTATTTCAATGATGTTACGACGATGGCGGTGACGCTTACCATAACCGGTGCACTGCTTGCTTTAGTGTTGATTCTGATTTTAATTTACATCGACCGCATGAGAGAAAAAGCCGATTATGAAAACAAGCAAAAGAGTGCATTCTTAGCTAACATGAGCCATGAAATAAGGACGCCGATGAACGCTATTATCGGCATGACGATTATCGGGAAAGCCGCTTCTGACGCACAGCGCATGATGTACTGCTTTGAAAAAATCGAAAACGCTTCACAGCATTTATTAGGTGTAATCAACGACGTTCTTGATATGTCTAAAATCGAAGCAAATAAATTTGAGCTGTCTTATGAAGAGTTTAATTTTGAGAAAATGCTTCAGCGGGTTATAAACATAGTCGGCTTCCGCGCTACCGAGAGAAAGCAGGAACTGACAGTGTTTATCGACAAATCTATACCGCGCAGACTCATCGGCGACGACAACAGAATAGCGCAGGTAATCACAAATTTGCTCGGAAATGCAGTAAAATTCACTCCCGAGGAAGGTTCAATCAAGCTTGACACCCGCTTTGTCGCTTTGGAAGACGGCGTGTATACTATCCGCGTTACAATCACAGACACAGGCATAGGCATAACTCCCGAGCAGCAGCAAAAGCTATTTCAATCGTTTCAGCAGGCTGAATCAAACACGACGCGGAAGTTCGGCGGGACGGGGCTCGGCTTAGCTATTTCCAAGAGAATCGTTGAAATGATGGGCGGTACGATTGAGGTTGAATCTGAGGTAGGAAAAGGCTCGTCCTTCTCGTTTACCTTCCAAGCGGAGCGCGGCACAAAAAAGTCTGCGAATCTTTCAGAAATCGGCGTAAACTGGAATAATGTTTCGATTATGGCAGTAGACGATGATGTTGAAATCCTTGATTATTTTGTTGATGTTATGCAGGGCTTCGGAACCTCCTGCGATACAGCGAAAAGCGGCATGGAGGCATTATCGCTTATTGGTCAGAACGGTATGTATGACATATATTTCGTTGACTGGAAGATGCCGGGTATGGACGGCTTAGCTTTAGCGCAGGAAATAAAAGCTAAGTCTGAAAAGCCGGATAACACAGTTGTAATCATGATTTCAGCCGCCGAATGGTGTGATATTGCTGACGAAGCTAAAGCGGCGGGCGTTGACAGGTTCTTGTCGAAGCCGCTGTTCCCGTCGGCGATTGCGGACGCAATCACGGAGGTAATCGGAGTCAGCGAAGCTAAGAATAATAAGCACGACGACGACGTAAGCGGAATTTTCAAGGAGAACAGAATACTTTTAACGGAAGACGTTGAGGTGAATCGTGAGGTATTAATGGCTCTGCTCGAAGCCACCGAGTTAAAAATAGACTGCGCTGTTGACGGCATAGAAGCGATAAATAAGTTCGCGGAATCGCCCGATAATTATTACGATTTGATTTTCATGGACGTTCAAATGCCGAAGATGGACGGGCATGAAGCGACGCGCGAAATAAGAAAGTTAAATCACAGCAGAGCGAAAGCTGTTCCGATTATCGCCATGACGGCGAACGTATTTAAGGAAGACATTGAGCAATGTGCCGAGTCGGGAATGAACGGGCACATAGGCAAGCCCATAGACATAGACGAGCTGTTCCGTTTACTGCGTAAATATTTATTAACAGACAGGTAACAGAGTATGAATATCAAAAGAAAAATATATGCTCCAATGGTCATGCTGTCGGTCTTATCGTGCGTGGCTGTGCTTGTCTGTTCGGTTTTGCTGTTTAGTGTTGAGCTTAATAATGCAATGCACGACAAAAACGACGTAGCTAAAATGGTAATTGAGCGCGAAATCGAAAGCTTAAAAGCTAACGCGCGCAACGCGGCAATCGGTATTGCAAGCAATCAGGATTTAATAGAAGCGGTGATTAACAATGACCGCGACAGAATCATGTATATAGCGAATGCGCTTCAGATTATGGCAAGAGTGGAATTCTGCACTATACTCGACAATGAAGGCATTGTAATTATAAGAACTCACGCGCCTGACGAATACGGTCAGCCGCTGATGCTCCCGCACATAGAGCAGGCACTTGAAGGCAGGGTGGAATCCTATGTTGCGCAGGGCATTACCGTAAGTCTTGCCGCGTATGGCGGCGCGCCGATATATAACAGCAACGATGAAATTATCGGCGTTGTATCGTTGGGCTTCAGGTTAGACAGCCAGGAATTTGTGCGCGAGCTGAAGGCTACAACAGGCTGTGAGGTTACTTTCTTCTCGGGCGATATACGTGTGTCTACTTCTGTTACTAACGGCAACAACAGATTTTTATTAGGCTCGAAGGCAGATGAGGAAATAACAAATGCAGTTTTCGCGGGAGAAGTATTTACGGGGAGAATAGAGCTTTTCGATAAAAACGTGCTTGCGAAATATTCGCCGCTTTACGGCGAAAACAACGAAATCATCGGAATGTTATGCGTCGGATATTATACAGCGGCGGATACGAGTAAGGTTGTATTTTTCATACTGACCGGTTCTTTAATCACGCTGATAATTCTCGGCACTACCTTCGTAAGCGCGAGACTCCTTTCGACAACGATTGAACAGCGGCTGACTAAATTAAATGAAGATAATAACTTACAGCTTGCGAAGCTGAACTTAGCTGTGCAAGCTACGCACATAGGCTTATGGGATATGGAAATTATAGAGCACGACCCTATAAACCCCGATAATAATTTTATGTGGTCGGACGATTTCAGAAATATGCTGGGCTATTTTACAGAGGAAGACTTTCCGAACGTGCTGAAAAGCTGGAGCGACCGCCTGCACCCTGACGATAAGGAAAGAGTGCTTGATGTTTTCACAAAGCACATACTTGATAAAACTGGCGAGACGCCCTATTACATTGAATACAGGCTCTTGAAAAACAACGATGAATACTCATATTACCGCGCTTCGGGAGAAACAATCCGCGATAAAAAAGGAAATCCCTTGCGGGTCGCGGGAATGTTAATGGATATAACTGAAGCGAAAAACAGCATAATAGAAATAGAAAATCAACGCGCCATAGCGGAATCCGCGAACAAGGCTAAAACAGCCTTCTTAGCAAACATGAGCCACGAAATAAGAACGCCGATGAACAGCATTATCGGCTTTTCCGAGCTTGCAAAGGACGATAAAATCTCAGATAAAACCCGCCAATACCTTGATAATATCCACGAAAGCGCGGTAGTGCTTTTGGATATAATCAATGACATATTAGATATTTCCAAGATTGAGTCGGGTAAAATCGAGCTTGAAAAAATTCCTTTTGATTTACCGAGTATATTTGCCTACTGCCAAATGGTAATCGCTCCGAAAACAAAGGAGCGAAACACCACGCTGTATTGCTATGCTGAGCCCTCTGTCGGGAAAAAGATGCTCGGGGACCCGGTGAGACTGCGGCAAATCATCATTAATTTGCTTTCAAATGCAGTGAAATTCACAAACATAGGCGCAATCAAGCTACTCGCATCTATTAAAACCTCTACTGAAAAAACAGCGACGATTATGTTTGAGGTTAAAGACTCGGGAATCGGAATGACACCCGAGCAAATCGAGAGAATCTTCGAGCCGTTTGTGCAGGCTGACGGCAGCGTGACGCGCAGATTCGGCGGCACAGGGCTCGGGCTTGCAATCACAAAGAATATAATCGAACTCATGGGCGGCGAGCTTCAGGTAGAAAGCGCACAGGGAATCGGCAGCAGATTCGCTTTTGAGCTCACCTTTGATTTAATTGATGATACCTCTAAGCTTCCCGCGCAAAAGATTCTCATGAACAGTTTTGATAAGCCTAATTTCACGGGTGAGATTTTAGTTTGCGAGGATAATACTTTAAATCAGCAGGTGATTTGCGACCACTTATCGAGAGTCGGGCTTCAAACTGTGGTGACTTATAACGGCGAGGACGGCGTAAAGCTTGTTGCAGAGCGTCTGCGAAATGGTGAAAAGCCCTTTGATTTAATTTTCATGGATATTCATATGCCTGTCATGGACGGGCTGGAAGCCGCAACGAAAATTAAAGAAATGGGTATTGAAACCCCGATAATTGCTTTCACAGCGAACGTAATGTCTAACGACATGGAGCTTTACAAGGAATGCGGAATGGCTGACTGCATAGGGAAGCCGTTTACGACGCAGGAGTTATGGCAGTGTTTAAGCAGGTTTATACACATCAGCGGTTTTTCAGCCGTCGGAAGCAATAATAATGATGATGAAAGCTTACAAAAGCAGGTAAGGCTTAATTTCGTGCGAGATAATCAGCATACATTTGCAGAGCTCGTAAAAAATCTTGACGCAGGCGATAATAAAACCGCTCACAGAATCGTGCATACGCTCAAAGGCAACGCAGGTCATCTTGACGAGGCGAATTTAAGGAAGGCGGCAGTTGAGGTTGAGAAATCAATCTTAGACGGCGAGAATCCGATTCCAAAGCAAAGCTTAAATATTCTCGAGTTAGAATTAAAGTTAGTGCTCGAAAAGCTTGCGCCTTTGCTTGATGAATTTAATCAGAACAAGGTTGTTGAAACTACCGATAAAGAAGAGATAATAAGAATAACCCAAAAGTTAGAGCCGCTGCTGAAAGCAAAAAACCCGGAATGTGAGGATATGCTTGATGAAATCCGAAGAATACCGGGGAGCGGGCAGTTAGTGAAGCTTATTGAGGAATTCAGTTTAAAACAGGCATACAGTGAATTACAAAAAATTATGATGGAATGGAGTCAATAATAATGGATAACAAAAAATACAGCATTTTAATCGTAGATGACGACAGAGCAAATATCAGTGTTTTAAAAACTATTCTGTACACAGATTATGTCGTTTACGCGGCGAATAACGGGCAGGACGCAATAGAAATCGCACGGGAATTTACACCGAGCGTGATTCTGCTTGACATCGTTATGGCGGGTATAGACGGCTATGCCGTAATTACCGACTTGAAAAATAATGAGAAAACGAAGGCTATTCCCGTAATTTTTGTTACGGGCTTAGACAGTACGGATTCCGAGGAAAAGGGTCTGCTTCTCGGTGCGGCGGATTATATCAGAAAGCCCTTTAAAACTGCTATTGTTAAGCTGAGAGTGCAGAATCAAATAAAAATTATCGAGCGTAATTTAATTGAACGCGACTTGAATATTGAATTGAAACTCAAAGAAGAGCTCACCGAAGCGAAAAGAATAGCAGAGCATCAAAGAGAAATAGCAGAGCAAAGCAGTCAGGTGAAAAGTCAGTTCCTTTCCCGCATGAGCCATGAAATGAGGACGCCGATGACAGCGATAATGGGCATGGTGCAAATCGCTCAGCTGCAGGGGAATATACCCGACGAGGTAGATATGTGTCTTGGTGAAATCGACAAAGCTTCGCATCATTTGCTCGGAATTATTAACGATATACTTGACATATCAAGTATGGAATACAGCGGATTTAAGCTGACTGAAGCAGCATTTGACACTGTCGTATTCTTTGACGCTATATCAAAAACAGCGAGCGAAAGCGCAGCGGCGAAGGAGCAGAAATTCTTTGCTAAGCTTGACCCTGCTGTTCCGCAGCGGCTTATCGGTGACGCAAACCGATTAGAGCAGGTGATTAATAATTTATTGTCGAACGCATTTAAGTTCACGCCCGAAAAAGGCATTATAAATTTGGATATTAATTTACTTGAAGAAAATAAAGAATCGGTTTCACTCAAAATTATCGTAACTGACAACGGAGTCGGAATAGCGCAGGAAAAACAAAAAGGGCTCTTCGATGCTTTTGAGCAATGCGACGACAGCGCGACGCGGACTCATGGCGGAATCGGGCTGGGGCTTGCCTTATCAAAGCGGATTGTCGAAAAGATTGACGGTGAAATCTGCGTTGTATCTGAACCGAATAAGGGCGCGGAATTTAGCTTTACTTGTAAATTGAAAAAAGAGGTAACTACATGACACGCAACATTTGGAGAAGCTTACAAATCAAAGTAATAGCGATTTTATTATTGGCTATATTTTCAATTACGACTATTATTTATTTTATTAATTTCAGTCAGCATTATAATTTAACGATATATCACTATGAGCAGGACGCGAGAAATATTTTTAAGCACGCTGAGAGAGTTATCGACGAGCGCATATTTTACGAAATAAATACTATTGAAGACCAGACGAGCGAATTGTTTTTAGAAGTGCACAGCCGCTTAGATGAAATCAGGAGAATAGCAGGCATTAAGTTTTTATATACAGTGAAATTCAACGACGAAGGCGAATTAATTTACTTAGTTGACGCTTTGGATAAGGACGATAAATATTTTACTCATGCAGGAATGTTAGTTGAAGAAAAATTTACGGCGTTATTAATAGAATGCTTTGAAGCTAAAGAGCCCTATTTTCATAATGAAATTGCAATTTCGGAATACGGAGTTTTATATGTAACATACTTTCCATATTTTGATGCGGACGGCAATGTGATTGGTGTTGTGGGAATAGAATTCGACGCAGAAAACGTTCACAGCACCATAAACGAAATCAGAATCAGAACAGTTTTGTTTTCTATAATTTTTGCCTGCATATTTATTATCTTTTCGATTCATTTTGTGAAAAGAGAATTCAAGCATACGCAATCGGCTTTCTCTTCTATGGAGAAGTCGGTAAAGGAAGCAAACGAGCGCGCGTCTTTAATGTTGAATACCTCTCCGACCTGTGCGCAAATCTGGGATAAAAACTTAAATACAATCGACTGTAATGAAGCGGCTGTAAAGCTTTACGGCTTCAAGGATAGACAGGAATACGCTGAAAAGTTTATAGTAAGCTGTTCGCCGGAGTATCAGCCTGACGGGCAACGCTCCGATGAAAAAGCAGTGCGCCTTGTAAATATTGCGTTTGAGGAAGGCTATTGCAAATTCGATTGGATGCACAAAATGCCGAACGAGGATACTTTTATACCGGCAGAGGTCATACTTGTGCGCTCAAATTACAGCGGCGAAACCGTAGTTGTCGGTTACACCCGCGATTTACGTGAATACAATAAAATCACGAAAGACCTTGAATACCGAAATGAATTGCTGCAAATCGTAGACCAAATGGGCGTTTTGCTTTATGAAGCAGACACAGATTCCTTCGAGCGGGTTCTGCACGAAAGCGTCGGCATGGTCGCAAAGGCAGTTAAGGTCGACAGCGTAAATTTATGGCGCAATCACACTGACGGCGGGGAATTATACTGTACTCAAATATTCGACAGCTCTTCAAAACAGCTCGGGTTTACAGCGGGAGAGGTTTTCAAGTTTGACAACTTCATAATTGAATGGCGGGAAACCTTAGCAGTCGGAAAGAATTTAAACGTAATAACGCGGGAGATTACAACAGATACAAAGTCGTTTTTAACACCTACAGGAATCCTCTCGTTCCTTTGCGTACCAATATTTATTGAGAGCGAGTTTTGGGGATTTGTTTGCTTCGACGATTATCAAAAGGAGAGGATTTTTGACGAAGCTGAAGAAACAGTTATGCACTCCGTAAGCTTGTTAATCGCGAATTCATTTATCCGCAATAAGATGATTCTTGATATAAAAGAAAACGCTGTTAAGCTTGAAGCCGCTTTGGGTACAGCGAACACCGCGAGCAAGGCGAAGGGCGACTTCCTCTCCAACATGAGCCATGAAATAAGAACACCGCTGAACGCGATTATAGGCATGACGAGCATTGCGCAAAAAGCAGAAAACGTAACAGAGAAAAATAAATCCTTAGACAGTATAAGTGAGGCTTCGTCGCACCTCCTAAGTATAATCAACGATATTTTAGATATGGCAAAGATTGAAGCAAATAAGTTGGAGCTCTCGCCTATAGAGTATAATTTCGAGCAGATGATGCAGAGGATTATGACGATTATACGCTTCCGCTCTGATGAAAAACAGCAGAATCTTAACATAAATATAGATGAAAAAATACCTGCTTATATAATCGGCGACGACCAGCGTTTATCGCAGGTTATAACCAATCTGCTGTCTAACGCGGTGAAATTCACTCCCGAGGGCGGCGTAATAAATCTGAACGCTTCTTTAGTTGAAGACGTTGGCGGAAGCTGTGAGCTTCAAATCATAGTCGAGGACAACGGAATAGGAATATCGCCCGAACAGCAGAGCAAGCTGTTCAACGCCTTTGAGCAGGCGGAAAGCGGAATCAGCCGCGAATACGGCGGCACAGGGCTCGGGCTTGCTATTTCCAAGCGGGTAATCGAGCTGATGGGCGGACAAATCAAAGTAGAGTCGGAGCTGAATAAGGGCACAAGGTTCACGATAACTGTTAAAGCACAGCGCGGAAATAAAACTGTAAAAACTAACGATAAGTCGCTCCGCGGCGACACAGCGGGGAATACATTCAACGGTAAAAAATTATTAGTCGTTGAAGATGTTGAAATAAACCGCGTAATAATTTTATCGTTCTTGAAGGATACGGGAATTGAAATTGACTGCGCCGCTAACGGAAAGGAAGCGTTAGACACAGTAACCGAAAGCCCCGAAAAATATGACATGATTCTAATGGATTTAAGAATGCCGCAAATGGACGGTTATGAAGCTACAAGGAGAATACGCGAGCTTCCGCAGTGCACACTCGAGAAATTGCCCATCGTTGCAATCACTGCGAACGCCTTTAAAGAAGATATAGACGCCTGTATCGCCGCAGGAATGAACGACCATATAGCAAAACCGTTCGATGTTGAAAAAGTGTTTAATATACTGCGGAAGTATTTAGCGGAATAAAAACTAAAGCTTGAAAGGGAATTACAAATGAAAAATGTTTGCAGATTATTATGCGTTTTTCTTTCAATAATTATATTTTCTGCTGTATTCTCGGGCTGTAACACCGCAGAGGACAACAGCGGTAAATCCACTGTTTATACGTCTTATAAGGATATACCGGGGCTGTCGGCGAACGACATAAATGAGCTTGAAGAATTATTGTCAAGGAAAAGCTCGTTTACATACGCAATGTTAGAAAGCACAGAGACGTTTTATGACGAAAACGGCGAAATCGCAGGCTACACTGTTCTTGTGTGCGATTGGCTGTCTGAATTATTCGGCGTTGAATTTGTCCCCGCGATACTACCGTGGGAGGAATTAATCAGCGGTCTTGAAACAGAACAGATTGATTTTTCGGGGACGCTGACCGCCACGGAAGCAAGGTTAGAGCAAGGCTACTTCATGACCTCGCCCATAGCTATGCGCTGGGTGGAATACTTCAGAATCGCAGACAGCGAGCCACTTACTGAAATCGAAATCGCGACGCCGCGCCTGCCGCGCTACGCGCTTCTCGCTAATACCGCGAGCGCGCAAAACGTTTTAAATCATGCGCTTTATGAATTTGAGCCTGTGTGGGTTACCGAATACGTAGCGGCTTACGAGCTTTTGAAGAGCGGTGAGGTGGACGCCATGCTCGCGGAAAGCTCAGCGGAAGCTGTCTTTGATGCTTTTGGTGATATTGTAACTGAGAATTATTTCCCGCTTATCTACTCGCCTGTTTCGCTTTCAACGAGAAACGCTGAGCTTGCGCCGATAATTAATGCTGTTCAAAGGGCACTTGAAAACAGCGGGCTCAGTCATTTAAGCGATTTATACGACGAGGGTAGAAGGCAATATACCCGAAACAAACTGTTAATGCAGTTTACGCCGGAGGAGCGCGAGTTTTTAAGAAACAATTCCGTTATACCGCTCGGCGTTGAATACGACAACTATCCTGTAAGCTTTTACAGCAGACGCTACAATGGCTGGCAGGGAATAGCTTTCGATGTGCTTGAGGAAATCAGCTGGCTGACCGGCTTGGAATTTGAAATTATTAACGACAACACGACAGAATTTTTCATGCTGCTCGAAATGCTCAGAAGCGGCGAAATACATATACTTTCAGAGGTGGTTCAGTCGCCGAACAGGGAAGGGCAGTTCCTCTGGCCGACGAACTCCTTCAGAACAGAACAGTCGGTTCTTATATCCACGATTGACCTGCCGAATATAAACGTTAACAGAATTTATTCCACGACAGTCGGGTTAGTTAAAAGCAACGCGCATACTGAATTTTTCAACAACTATTTTCCCGACCACCCCGATACAATTGTATTTGACAGCCAGGACGACGCCCGCGAAGCTTTGACGCGGGGCGAAATTGATATGATTATGAACAGCTATTCGACTCTGCTGTCGCTTACGAATTATCTTGAGCTTCCGAATTTTAAAGCGAATATTATATTTAATAACAGCTTTGAATCGACCTTCGGAATAAATAAAGAGCAGGAGCTTTTACATTCTATTATTGATAAAACGCTCGGCGTTATCGACACGAACACAATATCGGAGCAGTGGCTTCATAAAACCTATGATTATAATATTAAGCTATTATTAGCGCAGAGACCGTGGATGATTGGGGTTACGGTGCTTTCGCTGTTTGTGCTTGTTCTTGTAATCTCGCTGCTCGCGAAAAGCCGCCATGTCGGCAGACGATTAGAAAAGCTTGTCGCGCTTGAAACAACGACCTTGAATACGCTGTTCGATTCAATCCCCGACCTTATTTTCACCAAAAATTCGGATTTACTCTACACACATTGTAACAAAGCCTTTTTAAAGCATTTCGGAAAAAGCAAGGATGAGATTCTCGGAAAAAACGATGAAAGCGGGCTCGGTGTTTCTCCGCAAATGGCGGAATGGTATAATGATAAAGACCGCCAAACAATACGTGAGGAGCGTATGGTCACGGTCGAAGAATACATACCGCGCGCAGACGGGGAGCATTTGCTCTTTGAAACGAGCAAGATTCCGCTTATTTTAGACGGGAAAACTATCGGTATAATCGGAATCGCGCACGACATTTCAAAAATAAAAGAAACAGAAAATACGATAAAAGAAAACTACGACTACGCGAATAAGCTCAACGATACTTTAACAAGAATCACAAAAAACCCCGCGATTTCCACAGGTGATATAAAAACTGCCGCCGAAATCATCGTTGAAGAGGGCTGCTTCGCGCTCAACACTAACCGTATAAGCATATGGAGCTTGTCGGAGGATTCCAACACGCTGATAAATATTTCCTGCTACAACAGCGAAAGCGGAAGGCATACCGTACAGCCCGACTTCGATTTAATCAGCAGGGAAGAGTACGCAAACCTGCTCAAAACCAAGCGGCTGATTGTAACTAATAACATCAGAGAAGCCTCGTATGACATTACGAGCGGCGGCTACGGTGAGGATTTATGCGCACTGCTTGACGCGCCGATTCGTGTTGACGGCGAGTTAGTCGGTGCTGTCTGTGCCGAGCAGAACATCTGCGCAGAATATCCGATGAGCCGCGAATGGCTCATCAAGGAGCAGAGCTTTGTTTCGTCCTTGGCGGACCTGATGGCGCTCGCGATTTCCAGTCATGAGCGGCACCAAGCGCGGGAGGAAGCGGAAATTGCAAACAGGAGTAAGTCCTCGTTCCTTGCTAATATGAGCCATGAAATCCGCACGCCGATGAACGCGATTCTCGGCATCACCGAGATTTTAATGCAGAATGAAACGATTCCCGCTGAATTTGAGGAGGGGCTTGGCAAGATTTACAACTCCTGTGATATGCTCCTCGGAATCATAAACGATATACTTGACTTCTCGAAAATTGAAGCGGGCAAGCTTGATATTACCCCCACTCAGTATAAAATCGCGAGCTTGATTAACGACTCGACGCACCTAAACATGATGCGTATTGACAGCAAGCCTATTGAATTTGAGCTGAGAATCGATGAAAATATTCCGTCAAAGCTAATCGGCGACGAGCTGAGAATTAAACAGGTTTTAAACAATCTGCTTTCAAACGCGTTCAAGTATACCGAAAAGGGCAAGGTGACATTAGAGGTGACTTTTGAAACCTCAGCGTGGGATAATTACATAATGCTTGTGCTGAACGTAATCGACACAGGGCGCGGAATGACAGAAGAACAGCTGAATAAGATGTTTTTCGAGTATTCACGCTTCACAGAGGATACGATGCAGTCCATAGAAGGGACAGGGCTCGGGCTTGCAATTACACAGCGTTTAGTGAACCTTATGGACGGTAAAATCACTGCCGAGAGTGAGCTTGACGCAGGCTCGTCGTTCACCGTTAAGCTTCCGCAGGGAATAATTGACGATGAGCTTTTAGGCAAGGAAATAGCCGAAAATTTATCACAATTCCGCGTTAATTACATGGAACAGAGGAAGAGAAGCCGCATAGCGCGCAACATCATGCCTTACGGAAGAGTGTTAGTTGTTGACGACGTGGAAACTAATTTGTACGTAGCACTGGGGCTTCTGCGACCTTATAAGTTGCAAATCGAAACAGCCATGAGCGGGTATGAGGCTCTTGATAAAGTTAAAGACGGTAATACTTACGACATTATTTTCATGGACCACATGATGCCCGAAATGGACGGCATCGAAACGACAACTAAGCTCCGCGAGCTCGGATATACCGCGCCTATCATCGCTTTATCGGCAAACGCGGTCACGGGGCAGTCGAAGGTCTTCTTGCAAAACGGCTTCGATGATTTTATTTCAAAGCCGATTGACACGCGCCAGTTAGACTCGGTTCTCAACAACTTGATAAGGGACAAGCAGCCTCCCGAGGTTCTTGAAAAATTAAAGAATCAAGCTAATGAATTACCCGCCGCAAGCGACTTGACACCGCAGGAAATAGATTCCATGCTGCTCGAATCCTTCATTAGAGACGCGCGCAAGGTAGTGGATTTCCTTAAAGAATTATCAAATGAATCGAGCTTTGAAAACCTCAAGGAAGACGAAGAGGGCTTGCGGAAATTCACTGTATTCACTCACGGAATCAAGAGCTCGCTGTTCAATATCGGCGAAAAGAATTTATCGGAGCTCGCGTTTAAATTGGAAACAGACAGCCGCGAAAGGAACATGGAAGCGGTAGTCGCTTCCGCACCCGATTTTCTGAACAAGCTGAGTATTTTACTGGGTAAAATGGAATCCGAACAAAAAAGTAACAGCGCGAGCGAAGGTGATTTGAGCATTTCAGATATACGCGAAAAGCTTCTTGCTATACAGGAATTATCTGCAGATTACAACAGAAGAGGTGCGCTCAGCGCGCTCGCCGAGGTCAAAAACGGCACAAAGGAAACGATTGCCTTCTTAGAAAAAATAAAAGAATTTATCATGCACAGCGATTTTGAAGAAGCAGAAAACGCAATCGCTGAAGAATTAAAAATATAAAAAAACGGGGTAATTATGAAAAGAAAAACTTTAATTTTAGCTGTGTTTTTGGCGGCTGTTATGGCTTTGACAGCTTGCGGGAGCGCGCGCACATACACAGATTTCATCGACACAGGGAAGCGCATAGCTGTCGAAGCGGGCGATGTTTACGGTGATTTGTCGCGCAATTTATTCAAAGCGAGAACGCAGGAATATTCAAATACCGCCAGTATGCTTGAGGCTCTGCGCAGCGGCGGTGTTGACGCGATTCTGATTAGCGACGGCTTCGTCCGCAGACTTGAAAACAGCGGATTATACCCGGAATTCAGATACATTAGCGTGCCTGAATATATTTACATCAACAGAGCCGCGCATATTTTTCACACAGAGGAATTGAGGGACAAGTATAACGAGTGGTTCGCGGGTATCACAGCTGACGGAACGCTCGCTCAAATTCTTGACCGCTGGCTCGGCGAGGATTTACCTGCGTTTGAGGATATTCCAACCTTTGAGCTTACCGCTGAAAACGGGACACTGCGAGTCTGCGACACAGGAAATTACGCCCCTCTCAGCTACTATGAAAACGGCGTATTAGTCGGTTTTGATATGGAAATGGTTCAGCGTTTTGCACTTTATCTCGGAATGGACGTGGACGTTATTATCGTTGATTATGAGGATATTGACGACGTTGTAACCTCGGGCAGAGTCGATATGAGCGCGGCTACCTGGGCAGTGACCGACGAACGCCTTGAAACAATAATTTTCGGTGAGCCGAGCCTTGTGACCGAAGCTGTTTTAATCGTTAAGAAGTAGTTTTCATAATAAAACAAAAACACTGTCAAGCGACAGTGTTTTTTTGTTTGCTATTTTAATAATTCCTGAACTAATTTCGCCGCTTCGCCGTACTCGCTTATGAGGATTTTTGTTGAAATATTTCTGATTGCGTCAGCAAGCTTTTCACTTCTTGCGTTTTTCTGCAGCTCGCTTATTACGGAATTCATCGCGCCTGCGTCCATTTTATCGAGTGCCTTCGCGAGTTTTTCAAGCTGCGGTTTTAATAAAGCTACTTCCTCGGCGGTTATATCATCGTTTGAAGCAGAGGCAGGAACAGCTTCTTTTATTCTGCTGAGCAGCTCGTTTAAATCGTTTAGAAACTCGCTGTGCAGCTTACTGACAGTCGCGGAATCGTCACAGCCCGCGGCGAATTCTAACTCATAAGCGAAGTCGGAAATTTTCTCAGCACCTACATTTCTTGCCGCGCTCTTAATTGCATGAGCGCAGGTTGCATAGAGCTTCATGTCGTTTGCTTCTATGCAGCTTTTGAGCGTTTCTGTGCGCTCTGTGCAGTCCTCGCTGAAAACTCTGAGTGTTTCAATATAATTGTCGAGCGAGCCTGCCGAAAGAGAAATACCTTTGTTCACGTTGAGCCCTTTAATTTCAATAGGTGGTTTTGTTTCGAGTTCAATTGACGGGAGAGTCAGGCTGCGGGTTTCCGACAAGCTTCTCTGCTTTGACTTAGGAATAAACTTCTCTAAAACAGAATTAAGTCTTACGGTGTCTATCGGCTTTGACAAATATTCGTTGAAGTCGTTCTCTAAGAAAAGCTCCCTTGTTCCCGAAACAGCGTTTGCGGTAAGCGCGATAATAGGAACATCTTTGAAGCCCATGCTTCTTATATGACCGGTGGCTTCGATGCCGTCCATTTCGGGCATTCTGTGGTCCATGAAGATAATATCGTATTTAACAGCTTCGACCGCCGCAATCGCCTCCATGCCGCTGTTACAAAGGTCAATCTGCATTTTATAAGGCATCAGCAAGCCCTTCGCAACGCGCAAATTCGTGTTAATATCATCAACGACGAGAACCTTTACGTCGGGCGCAGTGAACCTTACGACTGCTTCATTTATTTCGCTGTACAGATAGCTGTCGGAGATGTTGTTAAGGATATTAGCGATTGCCATTGAATAAACAGGCATTGAGAGGACGCTCAGATTCCGCTCTGTTATCTTCTCGCCGAACTCTGCAAGCAGAACAATCCGCGCGTTATGCTTGGAAGCGACGAAAACCTCCTTACTTTGTTCATATAAAGTATACGAAGTGAAAATAAAATTAAAGGAATTATCAGCTAATATTTTTTCAAGTGAGGTTTCATCAGCGATAGAAGTGCAGTGTCCGCCCATGTTTTCGATTGCTTTTTGGATTGAGCTTGCGTAGATTTCCCGCCGGTCATAAACGAGAACCTTTTTGTTTTCGGGGTTTTCGATAGCGGCTAATTTTTCTGTGCTGTTGATTCTCTGCGGCAGTCTGACGGTGAATTTACTGCCTTTTCCGTATTCGGAGTCAACGCTGATTGTGCCATGCATAGCTTTCACAAGACTGTTAGTAATAGTAAGCCCCAGCCCGACGCCTTCGATTCCTTGTCTGTTTTCGTCTTCGACCTGCACGTACTCACCGAATAAATTCTCTAAGTTTTCGGGCTTGATTCCTCTGCCGCTGTCTGATATTTCCATGACGAGCGTTGTCGTGCCGTTTTCGGTTTCTTCGCAGTAAGCCTCAAAAAGCACGAAGCCTTTATCCGTGTACTTAACAGCATTACCCAAAAGATTAATCAGAATCTGACGAATCCGCACCTCGTCGCCGATAAGCGAGTTCGGGATATTACAATCGGCGTTAACCGCAAAGCGCACAGGCGAATCTATAATTCTCATTCTTATAATGTTAATTACGTCGTTGAGCAGGGAAGAGAAGAGATAGTCTCGCGTGGCGATTTTCAAGTTGCCCGCTTCGATTCTCGAAAAGTCTAATATATCGTTGATAATCGACAGCATATTAGAGCTCGCTTGTTTTACTGTGAGAACGTGCTCACGTAAATCGTCGGGGTTATCCTCGCGCAGCGCAAGCTCGGTCATGCCGATAATCGCGTTCATCGGTGTGCGGATTTCATGGCTCATATGCGCTAAGAACGCGCTCTTCGCGCGGTTTCCTTGCTCCGCCTGCTCCTTCGCAAGCACTAATTCCGTGATGTCAACAGAGCTCTGAATATGTACCTTCTGTCCGTCATGCCAGTTAATGTATCTGTCGGTATTGCTGTAGAAGTTTCCGGTCAGAGTGCTGTGCTCCTCCCACATAACGACCTTATCGTGGTCTTTGTCAATTTGACGGCAGGGGCAAAAGCTGCATCTGTCGGTAATGCCTTCTTGCAAAACCTCGTAGCATATTTTTCCGACTGGGTCGCCCTCAATTTTGTAATGCCGCTTCATACCCTCATTCATGAACAGAATTTCATGCGTGTGGGGAATTGTAACGTAAATCATAGTATCAATACTGTTGAGTATTTTATCAAGTGCGTTAAGAGAATGTGTTTTGGTTTGTTCAGCTTCCTTCGCGTCCTTTACGGCTTCGGAGAGCTGAACAGTCGTATCAACTAATTCGCGGGTAGTATCGTTACGGATAAACGCGTTCGCAATCATCAGCCCTGCCGAGCGCATTGTCCGTTCCTCGCTCTCGGTGAAATGCCGTTCATTAACGCAGTCGTCGAAGCCGACGAAGCCCCAGTAGCTGTCGTGTACAAACACGGGCATTACGAAAAGGGAGAGAATCCCCCTGTCTTTAAGTGCCTTCTGCCGCGAAGGCTCCATCTCGCGCACTAAACCCTTGATACATTCACCGGCAAGCAGCGTTCTGTGCCATGGGCTGTTTCCGTAAGGAATATCCGCTCCCGCAGGGTCTTGCCGGTCTGCGTTATGCACCCACTCGTGAGTGAGCAGGCTGTGTGCGATTCCGTTTTTTATGTAGTTCTTCCAGACTGTGACGCGGTTTACCTTAACCGCAGTACCCATAATATCCATTGCCTTCATCATAGAACCGTCGAAGTCGTCCAAGTCGGGCTCAAGAAGTATTTCGGAAATACGGTTCGCGCTTTCGAGAAGCATATTTTGTCTGCCGAGTTCGTTCATCATGCGCTTGGATTCACGCAAGTCCTGAACATAAAAGAGAATTAACTCACCCTCGCTGTAATTAGTGCAAACGACTGTAACGATTGAGGGAATCGGAGTCCCGTCGGGGAGCTGATGCGTCCACTCGAAGACGTATCTTCCGTCTATCATGGCTCTTTCTGCAATCTCTAACCTTACATCAATTGAAAGCCGACCGTCCGGCTGATATTCCGGAGAAAGCTGAGTGTGAAAAATATCAATTAATTCCTGCTTGTCGGTTAAGCCGAACAACCGTAAGGCTTCGCCGTTGCAGTCGATAACTTCGGTTTCCCTGTCGCCGATGAAGCAGGCAATCGGCGAAGTATCAAGCATGACCTGCGCGCGTTCGCGGGCTGTCTGCGCGTTGTCAAGAGTCGCCTTGAGCTCGGTTATATCGCGGATTAGAGCGAGAATCCCCGTAACCTCATCGCCGCTGCGAATCGGAGTCTTTATAGCCTCGCAGAACCTGCGCGAGCCGTCGGGATATGTAAACCAGCCTCTTGTAATATGCGTTGTTTTCTCGCTGACAACCTTTTGGTCAGCAGTGCTGAAGTCAGCGGGAAGCCTTTCTGCAAGTCCGTCTATTTCGTTAGGAGTTTTGCCGACGATGTCAGCCTCGTTAAGCCCGACAAACGCTTCAAACTTACCGTTACAGCTTGTGTAAGCGAACTTCAAGTCCTTGCAAACTATCATATCGGTTACAGCTTCATACATCGCGGATATAGTGAGAAGCTGGCTTTTGTACAGCTGACGGTTTCTGTCGTTGAAGACGAGAATAACAAACATTGTGATAATCATGATTGAAAGAACACAAGCGGACAGGGCTATATAAAACGTCCGCTGCTCTGCCATCAGCAGCAAATAATCGAGTGTTTCCTGCTCGTCTTGCTCGTCGTTAATAGCTTCAACAGCTTCAGAAGCATCGGTGCTTTGCGGATAAACATCAGCAAAGCAACCCGCGGCGCACAAAAAGACGGCACAGGCTGCAATTATCAATGAAATTATAAATCTTATGTGAACAACTCGTTTTTCAGTCATTCCTTGTTTATCCTTTCAAACTCTTTTTCGTATTCGATAAATAAATCCGCGAGCTCGGGGTCAAAGTGCGTACCCTTGCTGTTTTTAATAATGTCCAAGGCTTCCTCATGCGTGAAAGCTTTTTTGTAAGGTCGCACAGAAACCAAAGCGTCGTAAACGTCAACCACAGCCATAGTTCTGCCGAGAAGCGGAATGTTCTCACCTACCAAGCCCTTGGGATAACCGGAGCCGTCCCACTTTTCATGGTGCGTAGCGACGAAAATCTTGGCAAAATCTAAGAATTCCCACTCTGATGAATCATTTTTAATCTTGTCGATAATTTTTTCGCCGAAGGTAGTGTGCTCTTTAACCTGGTCAAATTCCTCGGGAGTGAGCTTGCCCGGCTTCAAAAGAATCGCGTCTTTAATAGCGATTTTACCGACGTCGTGAAGCTGAGCGGATTGCAAGACGAGGTTTTTGTCCCAGGTTAACATTTCTTCCTTGTGCAGACCTTTATCCTGCATCGCGTCAAGCATAACGCCGAGAAACGCTTGCGTACGCGCTATATGCCCGCCTGTAATATCATCGCGGCACTCCACAAGCTCAGCCATAGTGCGAAGCAGGGCGTTCTGCAATTCCAAAACAGAGCGCGTTTTATTTACAACGCTTTCCAAAAGCTCGTTGTTCATCTGCCGAAGCTCGCGTTTATGGCTTTCGGCGTGTAAGTGTGCTTCTATTCTTTTATGAAGCAGAGAAGGCGAAAAAGGCTTCGCTATGTAATCGACTGCACCGAGTGAAAGCCCGACAAGCTCGCTGTTTCCGTCGATTTTCGCTGTTAAGAAAATAACGGGAATGTGAGTGGTTTGCTCATTGGCTTTGAGCCTTTTTATTACCTCATAGCCGTCCATGCCCGGCATACTCACGTCAAGCAAAATCAAGTCGGGGGTTACTCTTTCAAGGAGCACAAAAAACTTCTCACCGGACGGCACAGTGAAAACATCGTACCATTCGGAGAGATTATTCCGCGCTACAACTAAATTTGTTATATCATCGTCAACAATGACGAGCTGTTTCTTGGCTTCTTCCATTGAGCAGACTCCTCCGCAAAGCGGTCTATACTATTAAGTATTATAGCCCTTTTAGGCAGAAATGTCAATAGCTAAAACAATTAATACCCTAATTTTTTCATTTTTGCAACAATTTCTGCTCTTCTTTTTGCGGTTCTTTCCTCATCAATGCACCAAACACCGTTTTTACGCTGTATGACATCACCCTCCTTCGCGTTTTCGGGAAGCAGGGCACAAGGCAGATTAAGCCTCTTATCGCCGTATTCGCAGACTGCGATATTTTCCTCAATTCTATCTATAATATAAATCATTTGACACCTCTCTGAACGTAAATCATAAATCCGTCGTCAGTGCAGTCGAAAACAATGCTTCCGTGCAAATCAGTGCGGAAAATCTCGTAGTTCCTGTTAATAAGTCTGTCAAGCACCTCTTCGGTCGGGTGATTGTAAGAATTCGGCGTGCCGACGCAGATTATTGCGTATTGCCCGTTAACTGAGTTAATGAATCTCGCCGAGCTTGAAGTTCGGCTTCCGTGGTGGGCGATTTTTAGTACGTCTGCAGAAATATCAAATTCGCTTTCAACCAAATCATTCTCGGCAACCGCTTCAATATCGCCTGTAAACAGGAACGAGCCCGCAGTATGACTGAATTTAACAACCACTGAATTATCGTTAATACCGTCATATTCAAAAAGCGGTGCGAGTATTTCCATTTTTGAATCCGTGCTGAGCTCGAAAATCATTCCCGGCTTCGCCCAAATGACTTCAACGCCGCCGTTTTCAATGCTGTCTAAAAGGCGCAGAAACGCGCTTGATGTCGGGACATAGGACTCCTTGAGTCTCGGCATAATTATGAATTCCGCGCCGAATTCGTCAATTATAAAGCTCGTGCTTCCGATGTGGTCGGAGTGCGGGTGTGAAACGATGATATAATCAAGCTTCGTCACACTTTGCGCCCGCAGATAATTAATCACGGCGGCTGAATATTCCCGCTCGCCGCTGTCAATCAGCACGGTTTTTTCGGGCGTTATGATTAAAGCGCAATCGCCCTGCCCAACGTCGATGAAGTGCACCGAAGCACTCTCCGATGAGGCGAAGTTCATATTATCGCGCAACCTGAACAAAACATAAACATCGTGCCATTTCCCGCTGATGGTGAAAAGCGCGGAAACGCAAACCCAGAGAGCGATTACGGCGATAAATACTTTATTTTTTGCGCTTAAATTTCTTAGGTTTAAATTGTTTTTTCGCATTGTTTAAATTTTTATCTCCGCCTATCAAAATGCTTATTAAATCGCGCCGATTTATTTTGTTCAGCGCGGCTCTTACGATTTCGCGGTTTTCGGGCTTGTAATATTGCAATAGCGCGCGCTGCATCTGCTTTTCCTTGGGGTCCTTCGTAACATAAACTTTCTCCATTGTCAGCGGGTTTAAACCCGTGTAAAACATCGCGGTTGAAATCGTCCCGGGAGTGGGATAAAAGTCCTGCACCTGCTCGGGTCTGATGTTGTGCTTTTTAAGGAAAAGCGCGAGTTCTACTGCGTCTTTCAGCGTTGCGCCTGGGTGCGAGGACATTAAATAAGGAACAAGATATTGCTCCTTCCCGCACTTTTTTGTTTCGCTGTAGAAATTCTTCGCAAACCTTTCGTACTCTTCAATCTGCGGCTTACTCATTAAGTGCAAAACCCGCGGAACAGCGTGCTCCGGCGCGACCTTGAGCTGTCCGCTTGTGTGGTGTTCGACAAGCTCGCGCAGAAACTCTTTATTTTTGTCGCGGTTGACGAAGTCGAAACGAATCCCCGAGCGGATAAAAACTTTTTTGACGCCTTTAATGCTTCGCAATTTACGCAGTAGCCGAAGGTATTCCTCGTGTCCTGTGTCTAAGTTTTCGCAGGAAAAGCACTGCTTGTTTTTGCACATTCCGCTTTTCAGTTGCTTGCGGCAGGAGGGCTTGCGGAAGTTCGCGGTAGGCCCGCCGACATCGTGGATATAACCTTTGAAGTTTGGGTTTTTCGTGAAGCTTTCAGCTTCTTCAATAACAGATTCCTCGCTTCGTATTTGGATTCTGCGCCCCTGATGAAACGCGAGCGAGCAGAACGAGCAGTTCCCGAAGCAGCCGCGGTTGTGGATAATCGAGAACTCAACTTCCTCAATTGCGGGGACGTGCTTGTACATAGAGTGATATATCCGCGTGAAGGGTAGCGCATAAACCCTGTCCATTTCGTCAGTAGTCAGGCTTCGCTGCGGCGGATTCTGCACTAACATCTGCTTGCCGTGCCGCTGAATTATCGTCTTGCCCGTGACCTCGTCCTGCTCATTATATTGAAGCTTGCAGGCTTTTGCGTAGGCGGCTTTATTTTCGGGCAATTTTATATGCTCGTAGTCGGCGCATTGCACCGCGCCGAGCGGGGTTTGTGATGGCTTTGTAAGATAGCAGGTTCCGCGCAAATCGTGAATTTCACTTGCTTTTTCGCCGCTTCGCAAGCGCCCGGCTAACTGCACTAAGGTCAGCTCTGCCATTCCGTAAAGCAGTAAATCCGCGCCGCTTGAAACTAACACAGACGGCAAAATACTATCGCTCCAAAAGTCATAATGCGCAAAACGGCGCAAAGAAGCTTCAAGTCCGCCTATTACGATTTCACAAGCAGGGAAGAGCTTTTTCAGCTTTTGACAGTAGGCGTTTACGGCGCGGTCGGGACGTTTGCCGCCAGTTCCGTTCTCGCTGTACGCGTCGTCGTGCCGCTTCTTGCCGCTGACTGTGTAGTTCGCAACCATTGAGTCGATGTTCCCGCCTGTCACCATGAAGGCGCGCTTAGGCGCGCCGAGCCGCGAAAAATCATCGTCGCTGACAGGCTGTGCGATGATTCCGACAGCGAACCCCAGACTTTCAAGCATGCGCGAAATTATTGCGATTCCGAACGACGGGTGGTCAACATAAGCGTCGCCGGTAAGGCAGATAAAGTCAAAAGGTTTATCTTGTTTTGTGACGGGTAAAAATTTATTGTTCATTAGTTTTGATTATTAACTTTCCTCTCAAGCCATTCTTGCCTCGTCATAATAACCTGTCTCGGCTTGCTTCCCTCAAACGTGCCGACAACGCCCATTTGCTCCATAATATCAATCAGCCGCGCCGCCCGCCCGTAGCCGAGCTTCAGCTTTCTTTGCAAGTAAGAAGTACTCGCTTGTCCCGCTTCAATTACAGCGTCGATAGCTTCGTCAAGCTTGTCATCGGACAAATCGAGCTCGCCGATTTCGGCGGACTTTTTATCCCTATCAGACTTGGAAAGCCCGACAAGCTCTGCGTTTTCCTCGATTTCTTTAATCACGCTCTCGTCATAATCAAGCACGAATGTCTTCTTAATAAAGTCAACAGTGCGCTCAACTTCCTTTTCAGAAACCCAGCAACCCTGCACACGGAGCGGCTTTGGCGCACCCACAGGATTGAAAAGCATATCGCCCTTGCCGAGTAGCTTGTCGGCGTTTCCGGCGGAATCTATAATCGTTCTGCTGTCGATTTGCGATGCAACACGGAGCGCGATTCTGCTTGGGATATTAGCTTTAATCAAGCCTGTAATTACATCAACAGACGGACGCTGTGTGGCGATTACAAGGTGAATCCCTGCCGCACGCCCCATTTGCGCGAGTCGACACACTCCGCTCTCTACCTCGCCCGAAGCCGCCATCATTAAGTCGGCGAACTCGTCAATGAATATAACAATCTGCGGCATTTTTTCAAGCTCGGGGTCGCCCACGCAAAGCGAATTATACCCCGCAAGGTCACGCACGCCGTATTCAGCGAAGGTTTTGTTTCTGTTGAGCATTTCCGTGACCGCCCAGCCGAGCGCGCCTGCCGCCTTCTTAGGGTCAGTAACAACAGGAATAAGCAGGTGCGGAATACCGTTATATATGCCAAATTCCACCATTTTCGGGTCAATCATAACAAAGCGAACGTCCTCAGGCGCGGCACGGAACATAATGCTCATGATTATGGAATTCATGCAGACGGATTTGCCCGAGCCTGTCGTTCCTGCAATCAGAATATGCGGCATTTTCGCTATGTCGCAAACGATTATTTCCCCCGAAATATCCATGCCAATGACCGCACCGAGCATAGAATCACAGCTTCTGAACACGTCGCTGTCAATCAGCGAGCGGATATTTACTGTGTCAGAGGTACGGTTCGGGACTTCGATTCCTACCGCGCGCTTGTTGGGAATCGGTGCTTCGATTCTAACACCGACTGTCGCTAAATTAAGTGCAATATCGTCAACTAAGTTCGTTATTTTCGATATTTTTACGCCCTCTGCGGGTTGCAATTCATAACGCGTAACAGACGGTCCGCGGCAGACGCCAACGATTTTTGTCTGCACGCCGAAGCTTTTCAAGGTTTCCACTAATGTTTCGGAATTGTGCGAGATTTCCGATTCAATATCAAGCGTGTTTTGCACAGGTACAGGTTCGGTTAAAAGCGTTACGGGCGGCAGGGTATACTGCGGCTCTTTTGGCGCGAAAAACTCGGTGTTTACGGGCATTTCGTCAGTCGTCAAGCTCTCGTTAATCACCTGCGCGTTTTGTTCGTTCTGCGCCGCTTGCTCTTCTTTTTCTTTTATATAATCACCGACGACCTTCATGAATCCGTCGGGCTCTTCCGGCGGAATTATCGGCGATTCATGAGTTTCCTGCACCGGCTCGGACATAGGTTCATGGACTTCACGTTCCGGCTTCGGTTCGCCTGTCACGTAGGAATGAAGCTCGTCGTGGAAGTCTCTGTGCCTGTCTTCATCAGGTGCGGGCTTTGTGGTTGTACGCCCGCCTGCCGCGTTCCCGGCGGCTTCGATTGCGGCAAATTTCAGCCGCCGTTGCAAGTCTTCGTCTACTTCTTTTTCTAAGCGTTCTGTTTTATCTGTTTCAAGTTCAGCTTCAGCCTTTTTGTCAAGCTCTTTCTTCTGCTCGTTATAAAGCCGCAAATACTCGCTGTCTTCGCGCATTTGCTCGCTTCGTTCTTTAATTTTTCTGCCGGCAAGGCTGAACGGCTTGGCGATGATTTTAAGGAATTCGTATAGCGTAATGTCGGAAGCAAGCATGAACACGACAAAGAAAATCAAAATTACGATTATGCTCGCCGTAATCCTGCCGAAAAGCATAAGCGGAAGCCCTAAAATAGCACCCGATAAGCCGCCGCCGATGAGACCTTTGCCGTTTTCAAACAGCACGTTGACGGCTTTTTCACCCTCTTCAAGCTTTAATTCGCCAACGAAGATAATCTGAATCCCTGCACAAATCAAAAGAATAATGAAGCAGAGTTGAATCAGCTTTGCTGTGACAGTGCCTTTGCCCTTGTTCGTCGAAATCATGACAGCTATGTAAATGAGAATCGGACCTGTTAAAAATGTTGCAAAACCGAACATTCCGCGCAAAAAGGTGTTAATATGGTCGGCGGCGTTCTTTGCTTCGGCGTTCACGTTTCCGACAAATGCGAAAACTATAAACAAAATACCAACGCAAAAAAGCACAAGTGACCAGAGCTTGCGCCGTTTCGTATCACGCGCGACAGCCGCACCGGAGCGGGCTTTTTCGGCTTTTTCCTTTGCTGTTTCTCTTTTTGGAGCAGGTTTATTTGTAGCAGGCATTTTTGATTCCTCTTTTTTAATTAAAGTTAAAGAATTTTATTATATCCATATTTTCAAGCACGCCCCAGGCTATGCAGAGCGTACCGAGAATCGCAGTGTAAATTCCGAAGATTTTGAATTTTTCCTTTTGTGCGATAATTTTTACAAGCTTTATTGCGAAAAAGCCGACTACGGCTGAAACTGCGAAGCCAATTAAAAGCTCAGGATAGTTCAAAACAATGTCGCTTTTAAATGCTTCACGGAGCTCAAGCAGTCCGCCGCCGAGAATCGCGGGGATTCCAAGTATAAACGAAAAAGCAACGGCAGTCTGGCGGGAAAATCCGCACAAAAGCCCGCCTGTGATAGTCGAGCCCGAGCGCGAAATGCCCGGAAATAATGCCGCAATTTGAAACAAGCCGACGACGAGCGCGTCGGTAATTTTCATGTTTTTGCCTGTTTTTACTCCTTTTAAGCAGGCATCGGACAGGAACAGCAAAATCGCTGTGAATATAAACGCACAACCCTCAAATATTATATCGCCGTCCCCCTCTGGTGCGGTGAAAAAATCCTTCGCCAAGAGATAAACAGGAACTAAAAGTGAAGTCGCGATTACAGTCATGAAGAGCATTTTGCGGTTGTCGTTCATTTTGCTCCACTTGAATTTCGCTGTGAAAACGTCAGCGATTGTAAGAAAAAATTCTTTAATCATGCCGAGAATTATATCGCGGAATGCGATGAAAACTGCAACTAACGTGCCGAGATGAAGCACGACGATTACGAGCAGGCTGTCCTCGCGTGGCTCGGCAAAGTGCCCGAAGACAGATAAATGCCCCGAGCTTGACACCGGCAAAAACTCCGTAAGCCCTTGAATAATGGCTTTTATGATGATGTTTAAGTATTCCAAGTGATACCCCGTTTGTTAATTTTTAATTAAGTATATTCAACAAAACTGAAAAATACTAATGTACTTTTCAGTTTTGTTGAAGGTTGGGATTTTAAGAGAGCAGACAGCTCTTAATGATGTCGCAGAGCGCTTTTGCGTTGTCGCTTGCTTCAGATTTTCTAATCAGCGCGCGCAGAAGTAAAACCGCACCCTCCTCGTCGAGGTTTGCGATTGCTTTTTGAAGCTTCGGCGATTTCGGAATTGCAACTTGAATTACAACATCGTCGCTTGCAAGTGCGGGCTTCGGAGTGGGAACAGCTTTTTTTGGAGCTGCTTTTGGTGCAGCTTTAGAAGCAGCCTTGACAGTTTTTTCAGCAGCTTTGCGCCCACCTCTTGCGGGTTTTACCGCAGGCTTTGCAACAACTGCCGCCGCTTCTTTCTTCTCCGCTTTTTTTCTGCCGCGTGTTTTTACGGGCTTTTCTGCTTTTACGGCAACTGCTTTCTTCGCGGGTCTGCCGCCTTTTTTGGCGACAGCGACAACGAGCTTCTTCTCCGCTAAAAAGCTTTTGAGAACATCGTCGCTGAACTTGCCCTTTTCATCGGATTCGCCTGTAAAATAATAAGGCGAAATGCCGAGAAGCTGCGCCATTGCGAGAACCATTTTGGGGGAAGCGGTGCCTTTTTGGAACGCGTTGTAGAACGTATTCTGCGTGAGACCGGACAGCGCGTGGATAGTTTTCTTGACCTCGCTTGATGCCGCTTTATAAGCCGCCGAGATTCTGTCGCGTGATTTTTGCGCGTCAACACTTAAATTTGCCTTTTTAAGACCTTCAAATTGTTTTGCGGTTAACATGATTAACCCTCCGATACTGTTAGTTATTATATATAGTGTAACAGAAACGGGAAAATATGTCAAGGTTTTGAATGAAAACAAAAAAGCCGCTCCGAACGAGCGGCTTTGCTATTACTTGTAACTAAGGATAGTAACATCAGCAGAAACGATTTTATTGTTTTCATCTTTGACGCTTGACCTAAATGTCGAAGATTCACCGGGGAAAATTCCCTCATTACCGACGGCATAAGTGCTGTCGGTATTAATTGTATTTCCGCTTGAATCTTTCCACGCAATACGTACTTGAACAAAAGTATAGCTTGTATCTCCGCTATTGTATACGTTGCCTTCAACTACTGCATATCCAATAGTGTTATGAGAAAAAACAACATTCTTTATTTCAAACGGATAATCGGCTGTTTCTGCTGTTGTTGACGCAGGAGATTCTTGTTCATTTATAGTTTGCTGTGTTTGTTGAGGTCTGCTCGCGCCTGTATACTTTATATTGCGTATCTCCGCTCTGCCATTAGGATAAGCGTTTAATTCAGCTATTACAAACTCTATCACATCATCATCTGTATCTAAAAAACGTTCCGCCCATGTTTTTATATAAATATTGTTGTGTAATGCGCCGTTTAATAAATTTTTTATGTAATTCTCCCCTAAATTGTTTATCGTTATTAATGTGGCTGAATCGGCACTGTTTTCTAATTTGTCAAGCATATAGTTCATACCGAACAGAACATCAGGAGATTCGTTGTAAAGAAAGCGGAATGTTGATGCAAAACCATAAGGGTCATAGACGTCTTCGGGGCTGGCTTTAAAAAATAAAATACCTGATAGTTTTTCTTCGTCTATTAACGAAAAATAACTGTCCCACCAATGACTGTTAAGTTCCTTTCCGTCGTTATAAAGGCAAAGGCTGTCGTTTATATTATTATAAGATTCAATCAAATTTTGACCGTCAATCCAATTACGACCCCATGGTGGTTCGGGTTCCGGCTCTTTTGGACTACAGGCTGTCAGCCCCAACATCATCACCGCAATAAGCAAAATCGAAATTATTTTTTTCATTTAAAAAATTCCTCCTAAAAATATTATTTTAAGTTTAACATTTTTGAGAGAAAATTTCCATTTACATCATACACATAAAAAGCGTCTGTTTTTTTTTTTTTTTTTGGACAATATGCACAAAACCCCGCTTGGAGCGGGGTTTTTACACACTTATTTACTTCATCGGCATACGATTTTTGAACTTCAGCCTCAGCTTATCCGCAATCAGCGCGATGAACTCGGAGTTGGTCGGCTTGCCGCGCTGGGTATGTATGGTGTAGCCGAAGAAGCTGTTCAAGATTTCGACGTCACCTCTGTCCCAGGCGATTTCGATTGCGTGGCGGATTGCGCGCTCTACGCGGCTTGAGGTCGTGCTGTATTTTTTCGCGACGGTTGGGTAAAGTAGTTTTGTGACGCAGTTTATCATTTCGTTGTCCTCAACTGAGAGGAGAATCGCGGTTCGCAGGTAGTGATAGCCCTTGATATGCGCGGGGATTCCGATTTGGTGGATAATTTCCGTTACCACGTACTCGATGTCGTTCGGGACGTTGTCGTGGACGTTGTACTCGACGTTGACATTGCCGCCGATACCCGCCGAGCTTGAAACGCCGCCGATGAGATTCTCAACACGCGCCGCGAGCGCACTCGGCTCAAACGGCCTTACCATATAATACCGCGCACCTGCGTCCATAACCTCCCGCTCCACCTGTGGCGAGTCGTAGCTTGAAACAACGATGGTGATGGGCATTTTGGGGAGCTCGTCCTTGATTTTTGTCATAAGAGCCACAGCGTCAAACTCCGGCATCTTTGCGTCAATCACAAGCACGTCCGGCTGTTCATGCCTGAGCGTGTCGAAAATCGCTTTTCCGTTGCGTGGTCTTGTCACAGCATACATTCCTTTTTGCTTTAGGAGGGAGGCCCAGGCGAGCCCGTTTTCCATGCTGTCGTCACCGATTAAGACTTTGAATTGCTTTGTTGTCATTTTTACCTCCAAGATTTATACTTCGTCTTTTATTTTACCACAAGGATTTCGGAAATGCAACAGCTAATTTGTATAAAATTACATAGAGCTTAAAAATCGCAGAAACCCTTTTATAATGAGCGTGAACATACTTTTGTGACATAATCATTCGTAAAAAAACAAGCGATTCCTTGTGAAATACGTCAAAGAAAAAGGCTTTACGTAGTATAAAATCACTATAATAATTAAAAAGCGTGTCGAAATATGTCGAAAATTAGCAAAAAAGAAATTACGAAAAAAAGAATAAACGCAAGCAAACTGCCAATAATATAATCGACGCTTTTAAAAATTGGCGTCACGACGCTTTAAAAAAAGCGTCTAATAATCCGAAACATCGTCTTTGCAAAGGAGAATATTTGTTATGATGGACAGAATCGCATTATTTATACTTTTAGTGGGCGGTTTAAACTGGGGACTCGTAGGACTTTTTAGATTTGACTGTATAGCATGGGCATTCGGCGGCAGTGCGTCGGTTGTAAGCAGACTGATATATATTCTTGTCGCGCTCAGCGCAGTTTGGTGCATTTCGCTCTTCTTCAGAAGAAACGAAGTACTCGAAAGCAGAGAGCATCACCGCAGATTTGACTAATTTAAACCGAAAAGCATAAAAAACCCCCGAAAGTGTGAGCTTTCGGGGGTTGGTGTTTAGAAAAGTTTTTAAAGTCCTGCTACGCTCCGCAGTACGGACAATGCATGACCGCTGGTAACTTCGTCGCTCAAGCCGTACTTTGCACGCTGTTCGCTTGTCAGTTGAATAATTCCTGCAACGTGCCTCAGAATATTTAAAGCGTCCGCAGTTGTAAGTACCTCGCTTACGGTCAGTGTATACGGAGCGTGACGCCAAATTCGTCCGCTTTGAACTTTTACGCGGTATGTTCCCGCTTTTAGCTCAACTTCATTTGAACGTCTGCCGTGAGTATTTCCGTTAGATGAAAAATTCGTAAATGCGCTGCCGTCTGTACCTAAAAGAGAAATTTGCCAAAAATCACTGTTTTCCTGAAGATTTGCATGAGAAAAATCTAAAACTACCCGAACATCGTATGGAGCAATAAATTCAAACCAGTCAACATCATTATTAAAGTAAAGATTTCCCGTGATTGGTTTGTTCAAAGAAATTTTATTAGCGGCATTGGGTAAATCATTGGGTTCTATTTCAAACTGTCCTATATTTTCTTCGTAATAACAAGTAATCGAATAAGAAAAATCGGTAAGCCACATAGGAATATTTCTAACTGTCAGTTTATAAGTCCCTGAATCGAGGAAAAAGTTTCTTGAAGTAAAGCCGGTAGTTCGCGTGTTATGTTCATAAAAATAAAATTGATTTTCATTGCTGTCAAAAAGATGTATTCTCCACCCATTGGCAGCCATCCAACTTGTATTTGCGGGATTTGTAAAATCAAAGTAAATCCGCCCCGGATTGTCTAAGGTTATCTCGTAACTTTTTAAATTGTCTGAATTAGTCAAATTATCGGTTATTGTAAAAATTACCTCCTCGCTTGAAGCTAATGCCACAAACGGAATTGTTGTAATCAAAACAACAAGCATGACTATAACTGATATAACGCGCTTTTTCATTAGAAATTCCTCCAAAAAGTTTATTTTGACAAATTATAACATATAAAATCAAAAATGTCAATATGTAAACTAACAAATGTCACATATAAACTCACATAGTTAAGATATAATTAACAGGGGTGATGTTATGATTTACGGAATGGCAGAGAAAATAAGGACTTTGAGGCTTCAAAAGGGACTGACACAGACGGAAATAGCAAAAAGGCTCAATATTACCAAAAACTCAGTTAATGTATGGGAAACAGGCGCGTGCGCGCCATCTCTAATAAATTTAGCCCGCCTTGCACAGATTTTTGGCGTGAGCACTGATTATCTGCTTGGGGTAAACGAGCGGGTAACTGTGGATATAACGGAATATGACGACTTGCAAAGGGAAGCAATACATAGCTTAACGCAGATATTTAATAAAATGAACAGCGGGAAAAAATGAACCTCAAAAAAACACTTGTAAAAAAAAGGTAAATGTGCTATACTTAGTTGTAGCGCATTTATTATTTATAGTGAGGAATTTTAAATATGTCAAAAATAGCTGTACTCGGCTTCGGGACGGTCGGTTCGGGGACTGTCGAGGTTTTTTGCAAAAATAAGAGCAATTATTGTAAAAAAACAGGGCAAAGCCTTGATATAAAGTACATTCTTGACGTTCGGGACTTTCCCGAAAGCCCCTACGCGGACAAGTTCGTCAAGGACTTCGATACAATCGTGAACGACCCCGAAGTCACGGTTGTCGCTGAGCTTATCGGCGGGAATACTTTTGCATACGATTGCGTGAAACGCGCTCTGCAAGCAGGGAAGAGCGTAGTTACGTCGAACAAAGAGCTTGTCGCGACAAAAGGCGCAGAGCTTCTTCAAATCGCGGCGGAGAAGAACGTTAATTTTTTCTTTGAAGCCAGTGTCGGCGGCGGGATTCCGATTATCCGCCCGCTTCAACAGTGCCTTATGTCTGATGAAATCACCTCAATCGCGGGGATTCTCAACGGCACGACTAACTATATTCTCACGAAAATGCTTAAGGAAAGCGCGGAATTCGCGGACGTGCTTGCGAAGGCGCAGGAGCTCGGTTACGCCGAGCGTGACCCTGAAGCCGACGTGAGCGGCGGCGATGCCTGCCGTAAGATTTGCATATTAGCTTCGCTGATTTTCGGTGAGCATATTTACCCCGAAGATGTATATACAGAGGGTGTAACGTCAATAACCAAGGAAGACGCAGAGTACGCCGCGAACTGGGGCGGCGTGATTAAGTTAATCGCTTCTGCACAAAAATGCGGAAAATGCTTAGAAATAGTTGTTTGTCCTTGCTTTGTGTCGTGTGAAAGTCAGCTTTCGGGCGTTGATGATGTTTTCAATGCGATTTTGGTTCGCGGCGAAGCGACGGGCGAGGTCGTCTTCTACGGCAGAGGCGCGGGGAAATACCCCACAGCAAGCGCGGTTGTCGCGGATATTCTGAACGCCGTGAAGAACGAAAGCAAAAATATCTGCTGGAAAGAAAAAGGTGCGGAAAGCTGTGTCGTTGATTATAAGAAGCAGGAACACAGATTCTATCTGCGTTTGGCGGATACGGACAAAGCGAAAGTCAGCGAGTTATTCGGTGATGTTGAGTTTTTGAATCGTGCGAATATGCCCGAAGGCGAAATCGCTTTAATAACTCCGGAGCTGTGCCGCGAAGAGCTTGATAAGAAATGCGGGGACTTAAAGGTTCTCGGAAAAATACAATTATTTGATATAGGGGGTTAAAATGAGCGAAAAATTAAAGTACAAGCGGATAGTTCTGAAGCTGTCTGGAGAAGCGCTCGCAGGCGGCAAGAAAAGCGGGCTTGACATGAAGACTGTGCTGAGTATTTGCGAGAGTATCAAGAAATGCCACGACGCAGGCGCGCAAATAGGCGTGGTTGTCGGTGGCGGGAACTTTTGGCGGGGGCGCACAAGCGAGAATATGGACAAAGTCCGCGCTGACCAAATTGGTATGCTTGCGACTGCGATGAACGCGCTTGCGATTGGCGATGCGCTTGAAAGTCTCGGCTGTGAGATTCGTGTGCAGACAGCGATTACAATGTCGCAGATTGCAGAGCCGTACATAAGGCAGAAGGCTGTCCGCAATATGGAAAAAGGCAGAATTGTCGTTTTCGGCTGCGGCACGGGGAATCCGTTCTTCTCTACAGATTCGGCGGCGGCACTGCGGGCGGCAGAGCTTGAAGCGGATATAATGCTCAAAGCCACGATGGTAGACGGCGTTTTCGACAAGGACCCGAATATCTTCAAAGATGCAGTTAAGTACGAAACGCTTCGTCACAAGGAAATCCTTGTCAACGGCTTGAGGGTCTTAGACGGAACGGCGGCGGCGATGTGCCTTGAAAATAACATACCTTTAATAGTATTTAATCTTGACGAGCCGGATAATATTTATCGTGCTGTCATGGGCGAAAAAATAGGAACAACAATAATTTAGAAAGGACATAAAACAATGAGCGAAAATGTAAAATCAGCAACAGAAAAAATGGAGAAGGTCATCAGTCAGCTTGAGTTTGAATTCTCCACAATAAGAGCGGGGAGAGCAAATCCCGCAGTTTTAGACAAAATCAGCGTCGATTATTACGGTGCGCCGACAGCAATTAACGCACTTGCGGCAGTTTCCGTGGCGGAGGCGCGTATACTTGTAGTGACACCGTGGGACGCGACCGCGCTGAAAGCTATTGAAAAAGCAATCATGGCTTCCGACATCGGGATTAATCCTACCAATGACGGAAAGGCTTTGCGCATAGTTTTCCCGCAGCTCACCGAAGAGCGCAGAAAAGATATTTGCAAGCAAATCGGCAAGTACGGCGAGGAAGCAAAAGTCGCAATCCGCAACGTCCGCCGCGACACGCTTGACGTGTTCAAGGCTATGAAGAAAAAGTCCGAAATTACCGAAGACGACATGAAAGACTACGAAAAAGAAATGCAGAAGCTTACGGATAAAAAAATCGAACAAATAGACAAGGTCTGCGCTGAAAAAGAGAAAGAGGTCATGAAGGTTTGATTCTTCCTACTCACATCGGCTTTATTATGGACGGAAACGGGCGTTGGGCGAAGAAGCGCGGGCTTCCGCGTAAGCTGGGGCATAGAGAGGGCGCGAAGGCGTTCAAAAAATGTGCAGACTATTGCAGAGAACTCGGGATTCAGCACGCTACGTTCTACGCCTTCTCAACCGAAAATCAAAAACGCCCGAGCGATGAAGTCGAGGCGTTGTTGAGGTTGTTCGACGAGTATTTAGACGATATTCGTGAAATGAAGTCGAAAAACGTGCGGCTTCGATTCATCGGCGATTTAAGTTTTTTTTCGGATAAAACCCGCGAAAAAATGCTTGAAGCCGAGAACGCGACCGCGAAAAACACCGGCTTCACCTGCTGTCTCGCGCTTAATTACGGCGGGCGGGACGAGATTTTACACGCTGTGAGGCGGCTTGTGACTGAGGGGTGCAATCTGTCGGCTCTTGACGAAAGCGCCTTCGGGGATTTTCTCTACACAAAAGGCTTGCCCGACGTGGATTTAATCGTGCGGACAGGCGGCGAACAGCGGCTTTCTAATTTTTTAATTTGGCAGGCGGCTTACGCCGAGTACTATTATACAGATACGTTTTTCCCCGACTTCGGGAAAAAGGAGCTCGACAAGGCACTTGCGGAGTTTGCGGAGAGGAATAGGCGGTTTGGTGGACTGTAGGGAACGGATTCATCCGTTCCGCAAGAATAGGAACGCATAAATGCGTTCCCTACGCGAAGGAGGCACAAACATTGGCACGACGTATAATTTCAGCGGCTGTGGCGGCTTTTCTGGCGATTTTAGTTTTAATAGTAGACTTCCCGCCGCTTTATATTGTAATCATTTCCGCGCTCTCGGTAGTCGCGGTTTATGAAATGTTAGTCGCGACAAAATATATAAAAAATAAAGTACTGTCGGTATTAAGCCTGTGCTTTGTGTTTCTTGTGCCTGTCGTTTTCATTATCGAAAACCTGCGTTACAACCTGCCTTTAATCTGCTGTTTTTTCCTGTTGTTTTTATTTATGATTATGATTTACAAGCACGAACGCGTTTCGTTTGAAGCGGTGTCGCTTGTAGGTTTTGTTTCAATTTGCATACCATTGTCGCTCTCCTGCCTTTTATTTATTAAAATAATTTCCGAAGAGCACGGAATGTTTCTGATGATATTTACGCTGCTTGTGATTTGGATTGGCGATGCGGGCGCGTATTTCACAGGGACGCTGTTCGGCAAGCACAAGATGGCACCTAAAATCAGCCCGAAAAAGTCGTGGGAGGGCTTCGTCGGCGGCTTGATTCTATCGGGACTTATCGGCTTCGCCGCGCCTTTTGTGTACGAGTTTATTTACGAATTCAGATTCGACACGGCTATCGAAACGAATAAAATTTTCTTCGCGGTCACGGCAGTAATCTGCTCTGCGCTCGGCGTCGTGGGAGATTTTTCCGCATCGTTAGTGAAGCGGCAGTGCGCGGTTAAGGACTTCGGCAACATCATGCCGGGGCACGGCGGCGTGCTTGACAGGTTCGATTCCGTGCTGTTCGCCGCGCCGTTTATGTATCAGGTTTTGCTGTTTTATTTTCCGATACAGGTAACTTATGAATATTTTGCATTTTAAAGGATAATTATGGAGATAGTTTTACTTGGTTCAAGCGGTTCAATCGGATTACAGACATTAGATGTCGCTCGGCGGCATAAGATTTGGATAAAAGCAATCGCCGCAAAAAGCAACGTAAGAACGCTGGAGCTTCAGGCGCGGGAGTTTAACCCGCGTTACGTCTGCGTTTACGACGAAAACTGCTACACTGACTTGAAAGCTCGCCTTGCCGACATGAAAACCGAGGTTCTCTGCGGCAAAGAAGGCATGACGCGGCTCGCTTCAATGGGCTGCGGCATGGTTGTTAACGCGATTGTAGGTATGGCAGGGCTTGAACCTACAATGGCGGCAATCGAAAGCGGAACAAAAATCGCGCTTGCCAACAAGGAAAACTTAGCGGCAGGCGGAGAATTAGTCATGAAGCGCGCGAAAGAAAAAAAAGTTGAAGTAATTCCCATAGACAGCGAACATTCCGCGATATTTCAATGTCTTGCGGGTAATAATAGGAAAGATGTTTCCAAAATTATACTTACCGCATCGGGCGGTGCTTTTTACGGCTACAGTAGGGACAAACTGCGAACCGTTACGAAGCAACAGGCACTTAAAAACCCGAACTGGAACATGGGTGAAAAGGTCACGGTTGACAGCGCGACGCTGATGAATAAAGGCTTGGAATTCATTGAAGCCGTGCGGCTTTTCGGGGTTCGCCCTGAGCAAACCGAGGTCGTGGTTCACAGGCAGAGCATACTTCATTCGGCGGTGGAATTTGCAGACGGCTCTGTAATCGCGCAGATGGGCGTTCCCGATATGCGCGTGCCGATTCAATACGCGCTTCTTCACCCTGCGCGCCCCGAAAGCGGCGTGAAAAAGCTAAGCTTCACCGACACAGAAACGCTGACGTTTGAAAAACCCGACGAGGCGACATTCACCTGTCTTTCTGCCGCGAAAAAGGCTGTTATAATGGGGAACAACGCCTGCGCCGTGCTTAACGCCGCAAACGAAGCGGCAGTCGGGGCGTTCTTGGAAGACAAGCTGGAGTTTTACAGGATTTCGGAGCTTGTAAACGATGCACTCGAAAACGTAAAGGCGAATAAAACCGTCACTTTGAAAACAATTTTCGAGGATTCAAACGCGGCGATGGAGTATGTAGGGGCGCGCATTGCGCGTCTGTGAGGAAAAGCAGAAAGGACAAAATATGCCGCATATTAAAGTAAAAGATAGAAATATATGGTATGAAGCCTACGGGCAAGGGCAGACGATTTTTTATCTGCAATCTGCATGGTTTGGCAGAAATCCTGCGGCTTATTATGTAGCGGGAAGGCTGTCGAAAAACTATCGCGTTATAATATGGGACAGCTTGAACGCAGGACAATTATCTGACAGTGTTATTTCAAGCTCCGCAAGCGAGCATCATGTATGCTGTGATTATATCAATGCTTTGTGCGAGCATTTTAACGAAAAGAAAATTCATTTTGCGGGCTGTTCAGGCGGCGGTGAGCTTGCGTTATTATTTGCACATTTGTATCCCGAACGGGTAAAAAGTGTGTCAATGTACCGACCTACAGATACGACATCGGAAGCCGAGAAAGCTATAGTAAAGGCGCGTTATTACGAAATCGCAAAAATTGCATTAAACGGCACTATGGATGATGTCTTGGCATATTCGGAAAATCCGCCTGTTTCACGCTGGAGCGGAATTTCTAAATGGATATGTGAAATAACGCGGAAGCCGGCAGAAAAAGAAAAATTATTATCGTATAATCCAAAAGAATTTGCTGAAATTATGACGAAGTGGGGCGACTGGTTTTCGCAGAAAGGTTTTCATAAAGCAAATTTGAGCGACGCAGAACTGCAAGCAATTAAAACGCCTGTGTTAATCGTCCCTTCGGCTGACCCGTTCCACCCCGAGGAATTGGCGGTTGAACTGAACGAAAAACTCCCGAATTCTACATATGTTCCCTCGCCGTTTTTCAGAACAGAACAAGAAATATATGGTGCAAAAGGCGAAGAGCATAATTTTGGCGGGATTCCGCATTTCTTACAGCATTTAGAAATATTTTTAAATGAGGAATTTCTATGCACAAAGATTTAACTGCGGCTTTCAATAAAATGATAGACATATTAAATACAGATACACGTTGTCTCGGCGGGTGGCATTTTGGCTCAGTTGCCAGAGACATGACAGACGAATATTCAGATTATGACCCTGTTTTCTTAATTAAAAGTAAAGATTTTGAATCATTTGCGGAGGATATCCCGAAGCTTATGAACGATATTTCCGACGAGCTTTTAATATGTTGGGAAGAAGGTTTTAATAACGATAAGTTTAAAAATTTCTGCTGTGCAATCCGCGTAGGCGGCGAAATACATCAGCTTGATATTTTCCTTGTAAATGATGATTACCAAGATGATTTTATGTGCAAATTGCATTGTGCCGGTTGTACAGAAAAAAATATTATCTTTGAAAAAACGGGAGAAGTGACTTCGCTTCTTTGCAAGGATAACAGCATTACCAATCAAATACCGGACGCAACGAGAGCTGTTGAAACTTACTTATTTCATGTAATTATGATAGTTAAGTATTTCAAGCGCGGCGATATATTCAAAATAATTAAAAACATGGATATACTTTTTCATGCTCACGTGGATTTTTTGCTCAGCAAATATGATACATTGAACTGGGGCGGCTGGGAAAGTAAGGTTAAACACTGTGTTCCCGCAGAAAAGCAGGAGCATTTAAAAGCTTATTTTACTTCTGCTGATATAGCTTCGTTGAAAGCCGCGTTAAGAAAAGCAATTGAACTTTTTGAAAGCGATACTGCAGAAATATGCAAAGCTTATCCCGAATCAAAAATACATAAAATAAAAGCATATTTTCGCGATAATTTGGAGGAAAAATGTCAATAGTCATAGCCATTATCATCTTCGCAGTAATCATATTAATCCACGAGCTCGGGCATTTTTCCGCCGCGAAGCTTTTTAAAATGAAAGTAATTTCTTTCAACTTAGGCATGGGTCCTACGCTTCTTAAAAAGCGCAGTGGGGAAACACTTTTCCAGTTGAAAGCAGTACCCTTCGGCGGCTCGTGTCAGCTTGGCGAGGACGAGGAAGAAACGGAAGAGAAAGACCCGCGAATGTTCAGAAACAAGCCCGTTTGGCAACGCGCGATTGTAATTATGGCGGGCGCGTTCATGAATATAGTGCTTGGATTCTTTCTGTGCCTGTTTATCGTTAACATGAACGACAGCAAAATGATAGATACCGTCGAGATTCGCGGCTTCAGAGAGGGCGCGGCTTCTAATCAGCAGCTGCAGCGCGGCGACAAAATCACCCACATAAACGGCATGAGAATTTTCACCTGGGCTGATATAAGCTACCAGTTTTATAACACCGAAACGAGAATGTCGGAAGATGATAACATGGCAGTTTTTAATTTCACTGTCGTGAGAAACGGCGAGAAGGTTCAACTTCAAAACGTGCCTTTTTTCGCGCCTCTCAACGAGGAAGGGAAAAGAGCGATTTTCTTAGACTTCGGAATTGAGTGGGTTGATAAGACTTTTTTCAACGTAATCACGCGAGCGGCGAAAGAAACGCTGACCTACTCGCGCCTTGTTATAATCACGCTGTTTGACCTAATCCGCGGAACCTACGGGCTTAACGACATCGCAGGGCCCGTCGGCGTGGTTAGCGCAATCGGCGAGGTTTCGGCGGTCGGCTTTGCGGAGAGCACAACGGAGGGAATCAGAACCTCGCTGTTTATGGCGGCGCTGATTACTGTGAATGTCGGGATTTTTAATCTTCTGCCGATTCCCGCGCTTGACGGCGGACGAATTGTATTTTTTATAATAGAGGCATTCCGCAGAAAGCCTGTAAAAGCTGAAATTGAGGGCGTAATTCACTTAGTCGGGTTTGCGGCGTTGATGATTTTTATGCTCTTGATTACCGTGCTCGATATCGGAAAGTTAATAAGTTAGCATGAGGAAGCAAGTTAAAGTCGGAAGCGTAACGCTCGGCGACGGGAATATTTATATCCAGTCAATGCTGAAAAAGCCCGCGCATGACATAGAAGCGAACGTGAAGCAGGCGTTGGAGCTGCAAGAAGCAGGCTGTGAAATCATCAGAGCCGCAGTCCCCGAAGCGCAGGACGCAGAGCTGATTTACGCGCTTAAAAGCGCGCTTGAAATCCCTGTTGTCGCGGATATTCACTTTGATTATAAAATCGCGCTCGAAGCAATAAACGCAGGTGCGGACAAGATTCGATTGAACCCGGGGAACTTAGAGCCGGATAAGCGCGAGCTCGTCGCAAGAGAATGTCAAAAACGCGGAATCCCAATCAGAATCGGCGTTAACGGCGGCTCACTTGAAAAAGATATACTGCAAAAGCATGGCGTTTGCGCGGAGGCACTTGTCGAAAGCGCGCTCAGAAGCGTGAGACATTTTGAGGACATTGGTTTTGATAATATAGTTTTAACGGCAAAAACATCAAGCGTGAAAATGACGATTGACGCTTACAGGCTTTTGCACAAAAAATGCGATTATCCGCTTCATGTCGGAATCACGGAAGCAGGCACAAAGCGGCTCGGTATAATTAAATCCGCTGTCGGAATAGGCGCTTTGCTCGCTGACGGCATCGGCGATACAATCCGCGTTTCGCTCACAGATGAGCCTATTGAGGAGATTTACGCGGCTTTTGATATACTTACAGCTGTTGGAAAAGGCAGAAGCGCAGAGGTTATAAGCTGTCCGACCTGCGGCAGAACAAAAGTAGATTTAATTAAGCTTGTGAACGAGGTTGAAGCGTTTGCCGCGGGAATAAAAAAGCCGCTCAAAATTGCTGTGATGGGCTGTGCGGTCAATGGGCCCGGCGAAGCGAGTGAAGCCGATATAGGAATCGCTTGCGGAGACGGATTTGGATTGCTGTTCAAAAAAGGTGAAATAATCGGAAAAGTGCCGGAAGAAAAAATACCCAGGACGTTGAAAAAAGAAATCGAGGAAATGCTATGAAAGAGAAGATAAAACTGCTTTTTGAGGGTCTCTATTTTGACGCTGAAATTGCAGAAAAATGCATAGTTAAAGCTGAGCACGAATGCGAATCTAATATATTGAAACTGTTGATTGAATCCGACGAGCTTATCAGCGCAAACTGCATAAACAAAGCGGCAGAGCTGATAAAAGAGGAACTCGGAGCAAGCCGTGTGCTGATTTATCCGAGGTATCCCGCGGGGCTTTTCGGTGCTGAATACATAACGGAAGTAATCGGGCTGATGAAGCATTTGCCGCTTATTGCGAACGGTTTTTTAGATGATATTGAAGTAAGCGACGACGGCGAGGTTTATGAAATTACAATAAGCAGCGGGCGGGAAATTCTGCTTGCTGAGGGCATCGACAAGGAAATAGAAAAGCACGTTAAATGGTTTTTCGGCGTAAATATTAAAGTAGAGTTTTCTAATTCTGCGGTTCAAAAACCCGAGGAAGAAACGCCTATTCCTGTTTTCGTTTCAACTAAACCGCCGGAAGCGCGCGAAGCTGAAAAAAACGGTTACAGCAACGGTTTCAGCGGCGGCTTCAATGGCGGCGGCGGACGTAAGAAAAACCTTGAAGTGCTTGCGGAATTTAAGGAAACTGAACTGCCTTTTGAGCATAAAATGTTCTCTAAAAATGCGAAATTAATTCTCGGAAAAAGTATAACACAAGCGCCTGCAGACATGATTAGTTTCAACAACGAAGACGAAGAAACCGCCTCAGCAGTGCTTTGGGGCGAGGTTTTCAGCTACGAAGTAAAGCCGATTAAGCAAGGAAAAAGCGCGATAATTCTAATCGGCTTTACCGACTATACCTCGTCGGAAACTATAAAAATCTTTACTTCTGCTGATAAAGCTGACGGCTTTAAAATCATGAAAAACAGTGCAGTTTTAGTGAGCGGCGAAGTGAAAGAAGATGAATTTTTAAAGGAAACAATAATCGAGCCGAAGTCGATTATGCTAATAAAAACGCATGAACGCGCGGATAATGCAGAAGTGGGAAAGAAACGCTGCGAGCTGCATTTACATACAAATATGTCTGACAAGGACGCGACGACGCCTGTCAGCGAATTAGTTAATCAAGCTTTCAAGTGGGGGCATCGCGCGATTGCGATTACCGACCACGGAAATTTGCAAGCGTATCCCGAAGCAATGAATACGCTCGGCGCAATCAAAAAGAAGAATCCCGACGCTGATTTTAAAGTAGTTTACGGCGTTGAAGCGTATTTTGTGCGCGACAATAACGGCGCGGATTACAAAAAAGAAGAAAGCTTTCACATGATAATTTTAGTTCGGAATCAAGCCGGACTGAAAAATCTTTATAAGTTAGTTTCGCTCTCTAATATCGAATATTTTTATAAGAAACCGCGGATTCCGCTGTCGGAATTAGAAAAGCACCGCGACGGACTTTTAATCGGGAGCGCGTGCGAAGCGGGTGAGCTTTTTCAAGCAGTTTTGGAGGGAATGCCCGAGGAACGCTTGCTTGAAATTGCACAGTTTTATGATTATCTTGAAATTCAGCCGACTGCGAACAACGAGTTCTTGGTCAGACGCGGCGCGGTTGATTCTGAATTGAAACTGCAAATATTTAACCGCAGAATAGTCGAGCTCGGCAAGAAGCTTGGCAAGCCTGTCGTTGCCGCTTGCGACGTGCATTTCATGAATCCGCGCGACAGCATTTTCAGAGAGATTCTGATGGCGGGGCAGGGCTACAAGGACGCTTCAAATCAAGCACCGCTGTATTTCAGAACTACTGAAGAAATGCTTGAAGAATTCGCGTATCTCGGCGAAGATATTGCGTATGAAACGGTTGTTACGAACACCAACAAAATCGCTGACGAAATCGAGCAGGTGCGCCCGATTCCGAATAAAATGCACGCGCCTGTTGTTCCCGGCGCAGACGAAGCGGCGCGGAAATTCGCTTATGAACGCGCACGTGAATTATTTGGCGAGAATCTTCCGGAGGTCGTCGAAAAGCGGCTTGAACGCGAGCTGAAAGCGATAATTAACAACGGTTTTGCGGGGCTTTATATAATCGCGCGGGATTTAATAAAACGCTCGGAGGAATGTGGTTATCTTGTGGCTTCAAGGGGCTCTGTGGGTTCGTCGTTTGCGGCGACTATGCTCGGAGTTTCGGAGGTTAATCCGCTTCCGCCGCACTACCGCTGCCCTGAATGTAGGTACAGCCGTTTTATAGAAGACGGCTCGGCGCAGTCGGGCTTTGACCTGCCGCCTGAGAATTGCCCGAGTTGCAATGCAAGCTTAATTGGCGACGGGCATGATATACCTTTTGAGACTTTTATGGGCTTCAAAGGAGATAAATCGCCCGATATAGACCTAAATTTCAGCGGAGAATATCAGTCGCAGGCGCATAAGCATACCGAAGAAATGTTCGGTAAGGACTATGTTTTCAAGGCGGGGACGATTACGGCGATTCAGGAAAAAACCGCCTTCGGCTTCGTGAAAAAATATTTGGACGAGCGCAATATAATTGTAAACAAAGCGGAAATAAACCGCCTTGTCAAGGGCTGTACGGGCGTTAAACAAACAACAGGACAGCACCCCGGCGGAATGATGGTTGTACCTAAGGAGTACGAGATTTACGACTTTGCGCCGATTCAGCACCCGGGAACGCAGAAGGACAAAAGCATAGTAACTACACACTTTGACTACGGCGCGCTTGATGATACGCTGTTGAAGTTAGACCTGCTCGGGCATGATGTTCCGACCTTGTATAAGCATCTTGAGCATATGACCGGCGTTAAAATCGCTGATGTTCCGACCTCGGATAAGGAAGTCATGAGCTTGTTCACTTCTGTGAAAGCTTTGAAGCTTGACGCGGACTATGACCCGAATTTAATTCCGCTCGGCGTTTACGGCTTGCCGGAATTCGGCACAGAAAACACAATCCGCGTAACTAAGGAAGCAAAACCTAAGCTCTTCTCGGATTTATTGCAAATTTCGGGGCTTACGCACGGCGAGGGGATTTGGCAGGGGAACGCGCAGGAGTTAATCAAAAGCGGACAGTGCACAATTTCGACTGTTATCGGAACCCGCGATAATATCATGGTTTACCTCATGCACAAGGGCATGGAGCCGGGCATGGCGTTTAAAATCACTGAAATTACGCGTAAGGGCGGCGCGCAGGCGTTTTTCGACGAGGAGATTTACAAGGCGTTTGAGGAATGTAACATCGAGGAATGGTACATAGAAAGCTGCAAAAAAATCAAATATATGTTCCCGAAAGCGCACGCCGCGGCTTATGTAACAGGTGCGGTGAAACTCGGCTGGTTTAAGATTAATTACCCCTGCGAGTTCTACGCGGCGGTGCTGACAAAGCACACGGAAAACATAGATATAGACTGCGTTTTAGCGGGGAAAGAAGCAGTCAAGCGGCGTATGCAGTCAATTTCTGCTAACAAGGACGCGCTCCCCAAGGACAAATCAATTCTGAAAGCACTTTATGTTATTTATGAAATGCTGTGCAGAGGGATTAATTTTCTGCCAATTCGCTACAAAAAATCCGATGTTTCGCGCTATGTAATAGAAGACGGGAATCTGCGGCTACCATTCTTAGCGGTTGAGGGTTGCGGCGAGAGCGCGGCGGAGGAAATGAAAAAGGTCGTGGATTCGGGTGATTTTATCAGTGTTGAGGATATTAAAAACAAAGCGGGCTTGAATAATACGGTCGTAGAGCGGTTTAACGAGATGGACGTATTCGACGGACTGCCGCAGTCGGCGCAGATGTCGTTGTTTGATTTTTGAGCGAGGGTGAACATATGATAGAATACCGAAGAGCGAATATTAACGATATTGAATATCTCGTAAAGTACCGAAAACAACAATTGATTGACGAAGGCGGAGCTCACGACATTGAAATTGAAAATGAACTCTTTGAATATTTCAAGGCGAGCATATCCGATAATTCTTTGATTTCATGGCTTGCTGCGGACGGAGAAAAAATAGTCGCGACAAGCGGTGTCTGCTTTTATCAGCTTCCGCCGACGTTCCGCAATCCAAGCGGTAAGACCGCATACATAACGAATATGTACACGCTCCCGGAGTACCGCAAGCAGGGAATCGGCTCAAGACTGCTTCAATATGTCATTAATGAAGCAAAAGCTTTAAATTACAAAGTCATCAGACTGCACGCTTCTGCTGACGGGAAATCAATATACAGCAAGGCGGGGTTTTGTGAAACTGACGGATTTATGGCGTTGATGTTGAATTAAATTGTCGATAAAATCAATTGACTTTAGTGCGCTAATGTGGTATTATGATAACATGATATTGCGATAACGAGGTAAATAATAATGAAAAAATACAACCTAATAACCCCCGAAGGCACGCGCGACCTGCTTTTCGAGGAGTGCAAGGCTCGGCGGGACATAGAAACCAAGCTGATGGATTTGTTCAAAAGCGAGGGTTACTCGGAGGTAATCACGCCTTCTTTGGAATTTTATGATGTATTCGGCGATTTCTCCCAAGAAAGTATGTATAAGCTGACCGACGCGAAGGGCAGGCTCATGGTAATTCGCCCTGACTCGACAATTCCGATTATACGGCTCGCGGAAACGCGCCTAAAAAACGAACCGCGCCCGCTCAAGCTTTGTTACAATCAAACGATTTATAACGTGAATCCGAAAGATGCAGGCAGAGACGACGAAATCGCACAATGCGGGGTGGAGAAAATCGCTGATGAAAAAAGAGATGATAACGGTTATGAAGTTTTAGAGCTTGCGATGAAAGCTATTAATATAATAGGATTTGATTATCGTTTTGAAATAGGGAATTGTCTTTTATTTGATATTTTGTCCGATGAAAATAAAATTTACGCTGATAAAAAAGAAGAAATTCGTCAGTTGGTTGAAACGAAAAATTATCCTGCTTTAAAAGCTTTGGAAATACCCGATGTTTTTGTTGAATTACCGAAGCTTTTCGGCGGTGAAGAGATATTTGATAAAGCTGAAGAATTATTCAAGTCTGAGAAATTAAAAAGAGAATTGGGATTTTTGAAAAATGCATATAGTGAATTAAAAAAGAATATAGACGGCGATAAAATTACTATTGATTTGGGACTGACAAACACGCGCGGATATTACACAGGAATAATATTTAACGGTTATACTGCGGGTTATGGCGAACCGATTCTTTTGGGAGGAGCTTATTCAATTAATGAAACAATAGCTGCGGGCTTTGCAGTTAATGTCAGTGCGATTGCGGCTTTGCGAGGGAAGTCATGAGTATAAAAATGATTGTCACTGACCTCGACGGGACATTGTTGCGCGACGATAAAACTGTTTCACAGCGGACGATTGATACGCTCAAAAAGTGCCGCGAAAAGGGTATAAAGACGACTTATGCGACTGCTCGAAGCGACAGTGTTAAATTGCTTCTTCCCGTAGATGAAATGTTTGATGGTTATGTCAGTACAAACGGCGCGTTAGCTTATATTGGCGAAAAGCAGGTTTACAACAGGCTTATTAAGCCCGAAACGGCAAGAACGTTTTTAATAGCCGCAGATGAAGCGGGAATAAAAATCGCCTCACAGCTTTACGGAAAGCATTACGCAAATTTTAATATCACGGAATTATGGAGTTGGTTGAAAAACGAGTTCACTGATTTCAAAACATATAATATCGAAACAGAAAAAATATATTCGCAGATTGAGAACACGGAAACTGTTGATTTTCTTGAAAAGAATCTTCTTGACGATTTGTATATGGTAATCGCTCGTGATAATCTCGCGATGATTATGCATAAAGAAGCCGTAAAATCCAAGGCAGTTGCGGCTTTAGCGGACTACTGGGGAATAGAAAAATCAGAAATAGCGGCGTTCGGCGACGATTTAAACGATATTGATTTACTTGAATTTTGCGGTGTCGGTGTGGCGATGGGAAATGCTCTTGACCAAGTGAAAAAAACTACAAAATATATCTGCGGTACAAACGAAAATGACGGCGTTGCAGAGTGGCTTGAAGAAAATATTTTAGGTGAGAATTATGCAAAATAGAACAATCAGAATCGCCCTTACAAAAGGGCGGCTTGAAAAAAAAGCGACCGAGCTTTTCGGGAAAATCGGCTGGGATATGTCACCCTTGACAGACCGCGGCAGACAGCTTATAGCGCGGATTCCCGGGCGCGATGTTGAAATAGTTGTGGCGAAGCCACCCGATGTGTTGACGTTTGTTGAGCACGGCGTCTGCGACATCGGAATCGTAGGCAAGGACACAATTATGGAAGAGGGCGGCGAATATTTTGAGGTGCTTGACCTTGGCGTCGGGAAGTGCAGATTTTCGCTCGCTGTGAAAAAAGGTGAAGAATTTTACGGCGGGTACGGAATAAAAACCGTTGCAACGAAGTACCCCAATGTGACGCGCAATCACTTTGAGAGCAAGGGCATGGATGTCGATATAGTAAAAATCGAGGGTTCTGTTGAGCTCGCGCCGCTTCTCGGGCTTGCTGACGGGATTGTAGACTTGGTGGAAACAGGCTCGACCTTGCTCGAAAACGGGCTCGGCGAAATAGAAAAAATCGCGGAAATTTCCGCACGGTTAATCGTCAATACCGTGAGCATGAAGCTAAAAAAACAGCGTCTTGACGAGATAATCGGGAGAATTGAGGAGAATTTATGATTAATAAGTTTGAAAATGAAAATGATTTTTTTGAGTTTACTACAGTAATGTCAGAACGTGGAGGTGTTTTTAACGCTAATAACACTGATATAAAAAATGTTGTAATTAAAATCATAGATGATATAGTTGACTCTGATGATAGAGATGAAACTGTAAAAAAGTATACAACGAAATTTGATTGTCCTAACGCAAAATATTACGATGTCCCCGAGGAAGTTATAAAGGAAGCGTATAATAAAGCTGATACGGATTTTATAGATGCGCTGAAGCGATGTAAAGAAAATATTGAAACATTTCATATTAAACAAAAACGCGAAGGCTATACAATAAAACAAGAAAACGGTGTGATTTTAAAACAGATAATTCGCCCCCTCAAGAGAGTCGGAATCTATGTTCCGGGCGGTACTGCTGCGTATCCATCGTCTGTGTTAATGAATGCAATTCCGGCAAAAATTGCAGGTGTTAAAGAAATAATCATGGTAACGCCTCCCCAAAAGGACGGCACACCGAACCCGAATATTTTAGCGGCGGCGAAACTATGTGGAATTGATAAAATATTTTTATGCGGCGGCACTCAGGCGATTGCGGCATTGACAATCGGAACTGAAAAAATTCCAAGTGTTGATAAAATAGTTGGACCAGGAAATATTTATGTTGCAACAGCGAAAAAAATATTATTTGGTTTAATCGACATTGACATGATTGCAGGGCCGAGCGAAATAATGATAATCGCTGACGAAACTGCGAATCCTGTTTTTGTCGCTGCTGACCTGCTTTCGCAGGCTGAGCATGATGTGCTTGCAAGCGCAGTTTTAATAACAACAAGTGAAGCTTTGGCAAACGCGGTTACTGTTGAAATTGAAAAGCAATTATCTGTATTACCGCGCAAAAATTTTGCTGAAGAATCACTTAAAAATTACGGTGCGATTTTTGTGGTAAATAATATTGATGAAGCGGTAAAATGGGCAAATTTAATCGCGCCGGAGCACTTGGAAGTAATGACGAAAAATCCGCTTGAGCTTGAAGAAAAGCTGGTGAATTACGGCTCGCTTTTTCTTGGTGAATACTCGCCAGAGCCGCTCGGAGACTACTTCGCAGGTCCTAACCATGTGCTCCCCACGAACGGCACAGCGCGGTTTTCTTCGCCGCTTTCTGTAGACGATTTCATTAAAAAATCAAGCAGCATTTATTATACAAAAGAGGCGTTGAAGGAAGCGGCTGACGCGATTACGCTGATAGCAGGGCGCGAGGGTCTTGAAGCACACGCAAATTCAATAAAAGTTAGGTGTGAAAACTAATGTATGAACTTCCGAAAAAACTGAAAAATCTATCACCGTACACACCTGTAAGCGGTGAATTTAAAGCACGTTTGAACGCTAATGAGAGCTTTATTGGTCAGGATAACGAATGGCTATTTTCGCAATTAAAAAACATCGACCTTAACCGCTATCCTGACCCTTACGCGAAAAAGACCTGTGAGGCTTTCGGTGAATTTTACAGTGTTAATCCCGATTTTGTCACAGCAGGAAACGGCTCAGACGAGTTAATCAGTATTATAGTTTCTTGCTTTTTAGAGAAAGGCGATAAAGTTTTATGCTTTGAACCGGACTTTTCAATGTACTTTTTTTACCCGAAATTATACGAGCTTGATATAAATATTTTAAAGAAAAGCGATGATTTTTTAATTGATATTGATGGTGCGATTGAGTATTGTAATGAAAATAAAATTAAATGTATTTTGCTTTCAAATCCTTGCAATCCTACTTCTGTAGGATTTTTGGGAGACGAGATAAAGCGGCTTGTAAAGAGCGTTTCCGCGCTTGTGATAGTTGACGAAGCATACATGGAGTTTTGGGATGAGAAAGAAAGCTTACTTTTAAATGTTGATGAATTTGAAAATTTAATTGTACTAAAAACCTCTTCAAAAGCGCTCGGTTTGGCAGCTATCAGACTCGGCTTCGCGGTAGCCGGTAAAAAAGTTACGAGTGCACTTAAAGCCGCAAAATCGCCTTATAACGTAAATGTATTAACGCAGGAAATAGGTGCGCTGGTACTGCAAAATCGGGAATTGAACATACAAAATATTAATCGAATTGTTGAATCAAAAATAGAATTGAAAAAGCAAATTGAAAGTCTTAATTGTGATTTTATTGAAAGAATTTATGATTCAAAAACAAATTTTCTGTCGATAAAAGTTATAAATGCTGAAGAAATTTATAGTGCTCTGCTTGACAGAGAAACAGCAATTAGCAAATTTAATGATTGTCTGCGAATAACGTGCGGTAATGAAACGGAAAACAATATATTAGTAAAGGCTTTACAAGATATTATAAAGGAGACAAAATCATGAAAAGAACAGCGGAAATTACACGAAAAACGAAGGAAACAGATATAAGAATTTCGATTAAAATTGATGGCGCAGGAGAATGTAAAATCGAGACTGGCGTTGGTTTTTTCGACCATATGCTGACTGCGCTCGCGGTACATGGCGGTTTTGATTTAACTGTGAAGTGTAGCGGCGACTTACAGGTGGACGCACATCACACGGTTGAGGATGTGGGGATTGTGCTTGGTACTGCGCTGAAAAACGCGCTTGGCGACGAGAAAATCATGCGATTCGGCAATGCTTCGATTCCTATGGATGACGCGCTCGGAGCTTGCACACTTGATATTTGCGGACGACCGTTTTTAGTTTTCAACGCTGAATTTGAAGGTGAAAAAATCGGTAAATATGAGACCTGTCTTACAAAAGAGTTTATGCAGGCGCTTGCATTTAATGCGGGGATAACACTACATATTTCTGCGCCTTACGGCAGCAATGACCACCATAAAACAGAAGCAATTTTCAAAGCCTTAGCGTATGCTTTGAAGCAGGCTGTAATCGTAAAAGAAGACGGAAAAATTGCTTCGACGAAGGGTGTATTATCATGATTATTTTTCCCGCAATCGACCTAAAAAACGGAGAGTGTGTAAGGCTTTACAAGGGTGAATTTGACACTGTGCATAAGGTTGCAGAAAGCTATATGGAGACAGCTTTAAGCTTTGCGGAAGCAGGTGCAGAGTGGATTCACATGATTGACCTTGACGGCGCGAAAAGTGCCGAGCGAAAAAACAGCGAAGCGATAATTGATGTCGCTAAAAACACAAAGCTGAAAGTTCAGACAGGCGGAGGAATCCGCACGTTGAACGATATTGATTATATGCTTGAAAGCGGCGTTTCGCGCGTGATTATAGGCTCTGCGGCTGTAAAAAATCCCGCTCTTGTAAAGGAAGCGGTGAAGAAATACGGAGAGAAAATCGCAGTAGGAATTGACGCGAAAAACGGTGTAGTTGCAACAGAGGGTTGGCTTGAAAACAGCGACATGAACTATATTGATTTGGCGGTAGAAATGTGTGAAAATGGCGTTAAAAACTTCATTTTCACAGATATTGAAAAAGACGGAATGTTGAGAGGTCCTAATCATTCCATGACGAAAACATTGCATGAAAAAGTTTCGGATTTTGGTGCGAATGTAATAGCGAGCGGCGGAATTAAAGGTATCAGCGATATTGAAGAGTTAATGAAAAATAGCGTCTACGGCGCGATTTGCGGGAAATCTATTTACAGCGGAACTCTGAATTTGAGTGAAGCGATTAAGCTTTGTAAGGAGAAGTAAATGTCAGAAAAGCGCATAATTCCTTGCCTTGATATTCGTGGCGGCAAGGTTGTTAAGGGTGTAAAATTTGAAGATGTCAAGGACGTTGGCGACCCTGTTAAAAGTGCAATTAATTACAATAATCAAGGCGCGGACGAACTCGTTTTATATGATATTTCAGCGTCAATTGAGAACAGAATCGTCCCGCTTGACCTTGTTGAAGAAATCATAAAAAATATTTCTATGCCGCTTAGTGTGGCAGGCGGAATCGGAAATATTGAAGATTTTGAAAAAGTTATAAACGCAGGTGCTGAAAGAGTTTCCGTGAATTCATTAGCAATTAGAAACCCCGATTTTATTGAACAGGCGGCGAAAAAATTTGGCAGAAAATCTGTGGTTGTCGGGATAGACGCGAAGCGAATTGGAAGTGGAAAATTTACTGTCACAACAGGCGGCGGAAAAGTTGACGTAGGGCTTGATTTAATCGAGTGGGCGAAGCGCGTTGAGGAGCTTGGCGCAGGTGAAATTTGCCTTAATTCAATTGACGCAGACGGCGTTAAAAACGGTTACGACATTGAAATGCTGAACGCGGTTTGCGATGTTGTTTCGATTCCCGTAATCGCGAGCGGCGGCTGCGGAAGGCTTGAGCATTTTGCTGAGGTTTTCAAAAAAACTAAAGCCTCTGCAGCGCTGGCGGCATCAGTGTTTCACTTCGGCGAGCTGACAGTGGAGCAGGTGAAAAATTATCTGCGCGAGCAGGGGATTCAAGTGAGGAAAGCAAATGGAAATTAGAAAATATTTTGAAAAATCCGAGCTCATTCCGGCGATTATTCAGGATGCAGTTACAAATGAAGTTTTAATGCTTGCGTACATGAATGAGCAGAGCCTTTCAAAGACGATTGAGACAGGCTATACGTGGTTTTGGAGCCGCTCGCGAAGCGAACTGTGGAACAAAGGTGCAACATCGGGAAATATGCAAAAAGTGAAAAAAATTATCGCTGATTGCGACCTTGATACGTTGTTAATAAAAGTTGAGCAGAGCGGTCCCGCTTGCCATACCGGAAAGCAATCTTGCTTTTTTAATGAGATAGGAGAGTGAAAAATGAGTCAAGCTTTTAATGATTTGTACGAACTTGCGGTCCAGCGGAAGCAGGCGCCGGAAGAGAATTCATACACGAGTTATCTTTTTAAGAAAGGTCTCGACAAAATTCTCAAGAAGTGCGGCGAGGAATGCTCGGAGGTTATTATCGCTGCGAAAAATACCGAGGAAGGCGAAAGAGAAGAGCTGAAAAATGAAGTAGCAGACCTGCTTTATCACCTTATTGTTTTGTGTGTGCAGTGCGATGTAAAGTGGAGCGATGTTGAAGAAATACTTGACAAGCGCAGTAAAAAGACAGGAAATTTAAAGCAATTTCACAATACTGAAAACGATATGTTATGATTTGTAGAAATCCTTCATATAATTTAAGGACGAGCGTAAATTATATGGAAAGGAACAAGCAAAATGAACGAAATCATAACAAGAAAATCAGAGGAATTTATCTTACCGGAAATACCGCCGATATTTAAAACAGCGCAATCTGAAAACTCAGAAAAAGTCTTTGATAATGTGGCTTTTTATCGCATAATGGCTTGCGTATTAGTTTTAATTTCTATGATAATATTGAGAATATTTTTCCCTGATGTTTTCAATGTCATTGATTCATGGATGACAGAAAAGCTTGCACTTGATTCTTTGAAACTGTGATTGAATTTTCATTTCGCGGAAAGAAAAAATTTGCTGTTGATTTTACTTTTTTTGCTGCAATTGCGCTTTTCTTTTACTTTGATGAAAGCGGCTTCGGTATCATGGGAATCTGCGCTTGTGCAATTCATGAAATTGGTCATTTAATCGCGCTTTTTATTGAAAAGCGTGATTTTGATTCCGTTTTGCTTTACGGCGGAGGAGTTAAAATAAAGTTTAAAAAAAATCTTGAGTCATCAGTATTTTTAATAATCGCGGGAAGTCTTTTAAATTTCATAATATTTACAGTTTTATATTTCACATTTTCAGAAATATTTGAATTACAAATACTTGCAATAACAAACCTTATAATAGGAATATTTAATTTACTTCCTGTGAGATATTTTGACGGCGGAAACCTACTGGAAAAGGTTTTAATAAAAATATTTCCGACTCAAAATGTACTTATGATACTACGAAAAACAGAGATAATAACAGCTTTTTTCACAATCGTATTGATTATCGTTACTGCTTGCTTGAAATACATAAATCTTTCTGCGTTGATTGTAATTATGTATATAATAATTTTAGACTTTACAGTGAAAATTAAATAAAAGGATGTAAAAATGTACAAGGAAAAGCTTGAAATAATATTGCCGAACGTGCAAAAACCTGCACGTTATATTGGCGGTGAAATCAACTCAATTCATAAAGAAAAAAGTAAAATTGACGTACGTTTTGCGTTTTGTTTTCCCGAAACATATGACATTGGAATGTCACATTTGGGCATGAAAATACTTTATTCACTAAAGAATAATGTCGATAATTACTGGTGTGAACGAGTTTTTATGCATTTACCCGATATGGCTGAGGAAATGCGGAAAAATAGTATTTTGCTTTACGGATTGGAAAGCCTTGAGCCAATCCGCGATTTTGATTTCATCGGGTTCACATTGCAATACGAACTGACATATACAAACGTGCTCGCCATGCTGGATTTGGCGGGCTTACCTGTTTTGGCGAAGGAACGTACAGATACACACCCGCTTGTGATTGGCGGCGGCCCTTGCGTATGCAATCCCGAGCCGCTCGCTGATTTTTTTGACTTGTTTGTAATTGGCGAGGGAGAGGAAGTAAATCTTGAATTGATGAAGCTATACGAAAAATGCAAAAAGGAGAAAAAAAGCAAAGCAGAGTTTATAGAAAAAGCCGCAGAAATAGAGGGTATATATGTGCCTTCTCTTTATGAAACGACATATAAAAATGATGGTAGAATCGAAAAAATTACACCTGAAAAAAAAGTGAAAAAACGTATAATTAAAAACTTAAACGAAGCGTTTACACCGGAAATATTTGTTGTTCCTTTCTGCGAAATAGTGCATGACCGCGCAATTTCGGAGATACTGCGCGGTTGTATTCGTGGGTGCAGATTCTGTCAGGCAGGATTTATTTACCGTCCGTACCGCGAACGTAGCGAGGGGAAAATACTCGGCAACATAAAATCATTATGTGAAAACACAGGCTATGACGAGGTTTCGCTGTCGTCGTTAAGTACGGGAGATTATAAAGAAATTGAAAATTTATTAAAAATATTAACCGATTACACAAATAAAAATAGTATAAATTTATCTCTTCCGTCAATGAGAATCGATAGCTTTAATGATGAAATATTACAGCAAGTGAAGAGCGTTCGCAAGAGCGGGCTGACTTTTGCGCCGGAGGCGGGAACGCAGCGTTTACGCGACATTATAAACAAAAATATAACCGAAGATGATATTCTCAGAGGCTGTAAAATCGCCTTTGAAGGCGGTTATACCAGTGTGAAGCTTTATTTTATGCTTGGGCTTCCCGAGGAAACTGATGAAGATATTGAGGGAATAAAAATTTTAGTCGAAAAAATTATTGAGCTGTTTTACAACACACCTGAAAGGAATAAAAGCAAGGCTATATCAATATCCGTAACGCTTTCGACGTTCATTCCGAAGCCATTTACACCCTTTGAATTTGAACCGCAATTATCTCGTGAAGAGATAATTCGCAAGAGAAAATATTTACTGAGTATTTTAAAAAATAAGAAAGTAAAAATAAGCTGGTCGGATTATAATGCATCAATTTTGGAGGCGGCTCTTGCGCGCGGTGACAGACGTCTCGGAAAGGTGATTTTAAAGGCATGGCAGAGCGGCTGTCAGCTTGACGGATGGGACGAGCATTTTAATTTTGAAAAGTGGGAAAAAGCCTTCAGTGACTGCGGTTTAGATATGTCGTTTTATGCAAACAGAAAACGAGAATACGACGAAATAACGCCGTGGTCAATGCTCAATATGTTAGTCAGCAGAGAGTTTTTAATCGAAGAAAATAAACGCGCACACGACATGAAAACGACGCCGTCGTGCCGTGAAAAGTGCGCGAGTTGCGGGATTGGAGGTGCTTGTAGTGAACGAAAAATCTAAGCCTATGCGCGTGTTTTTCAAGAAAACAGGCAGAGCGAAATTCATTTCGCACCTTGACTTACAGCGAACAATGCAGCGCGCGCTGAAGCGCGCAGGGCTTCCCGTTTGGGAAACCGAGGGCTTTAATCCGCACATTTATATTACTTTTGCACTTCCGCTTTCGCTCGGAATTGAAAGCACTTGCGAGTCGTTCGATATTAAAATAATTGAAGATATTCAAGCAGATGAAATCCGCGAAAAGCTTAACGCCGCGCTAAACGAAGACTTGCATATTATTGCAGTTGCAGAGCCTGTTTATAAGCACACAGAGATTATAAAAGCGGAGTATGAAATAGCAGTTGAAAATGCAGAAAAATTCGCAGAATTTATGAGTCAAAACGAGATTATAATTACCAAAAAAACAAAAAAAGGTGAAGCGCAAATCGACTTAAAACCGCTGATTGAATTAAGGGGAATTGAAGGCGAAAAAGTTGTTTTAATTCTGCCTGCCGGAAATGAGTTTAATGTAAATCCGATGCAGGTAACGAGCGCGTTCAGCGCGTTTGTCGGTGAGGAATTACAAGCGAGAATTACACGCACTGCGGTCTTTTGCGTGGATGGTGAAGCGTTTATTTGACAAATTAATTTAAACGTGGTAGAATGGAATTACAATAAATAGTGGAGTTAATGAAATGGACAGTAAAATAAATACGAATCATGCACTTTTTATCAATTGGATACCACCTTTTATAGAAATACTTAAAGAAAAAGGCGGTTCGGCAACGCCAAAGGAAATACGAGAGGGTATTGCCGAGAAGATGAAGCTTGATGATAAGTTTTTGACAGAGAGAACTGAAAAATCGAATATTTTGAGGTTTGAAAACCAAGTTTATTGGGCAAAGCAATATCTTGCATGGGAAAATTTGGTCGAAACATCAAAACATGGAATTTGGGCGTTGACAGACGAAGGCTGGAAAACATCTTTTGATTTTAACACTGCATTAGAATTACACAGAAAATGGGTTAAAATCCATAGCGAAATAAGGAAAAGTAAGAAGAAAGGTGAGCAGGCAGTAATTGAAGTAAGCGAAGAAGAAATTGAAGAAAAGAAAAATCTTTCATTGTTAGATATATTGAAGAGGACAACCCCGACAGGTTTTGAACATTTATGTGGTAGACTTCTCCGTGAATATGATTTTGTTGATATAGAAATTTCTCCTCGTTCTCGCGACGGCGGGATTGACGGCACAGCCACATTAAAGCTTAATTCTTTTGTTAATATGAGTGTATATTTCCAGTGCAAAAAATACGATGGTACGGTTCCCATAAGTCATATAAGAGAGTTCATAGGTGTATTGGCGACGGAGCAAAACGGTGTTGACAGAGGTTTATTTATAACTACGGGAACACTTCCTAAAACGGCTTATGAATTAGAGAAAAAGCAAACGAAGCTTGAATTAATTGATGGTGAAAAGCTAATTGAAATGTTTGAAAAAGCAGAACTTGGAGTAAAACCAAGAACAGTATATGACCCGGTTTTATCCTTTTTTAAGCAATACACCGAATAAGAATTTTTGAGGTGAAAAAATTGTCACAAAAAATAACAGTCGCGCAGGCTCTCGTAAAGTGCCTTGAAGCCGAGGGAATCAGCATGATTTTCGGCTACCCGGGTGCGGCAATCTGCCCCTTTTATGACAGCCTTGCGGACAGCAAAATAAAACATATTTTAGTGCGTCATGAAGCCAACGCAGGGCACGCGGCGAACGGTTTCGCGAGGCTTTCAGGCAAGCCTGCCGTCTGTGTTGCGACCTCCGGACCGGGCGCAACGAATCTCATAACCGCAATCGCGACAGCATACATGGACAGCATACCGCTTGTAGTGATTACGGGGCAGGTGAGCACAGAGCAAATCGGGCGCGATGTCTTTCAAGAAGCGGATATAACAGGAGCGGCACAGCCTTTTGTGAAGCACAGTTATCTCATAAAAAACGCAGAGCAAGTCCCCGAAATTGTGAAAAAAGCGTTTTATATTGCAGGAACAGGCAGACCCGGACCGGTTTTGCTTGATATTCCATACGATGTGCAGTTGTCATTAATAGATTTTGAGTATCCGGAGAACGTGGAAATAAGCAGCTATAAGCCTTGCTTTGAGGGAAATAAGTTGCAAGTTAAGCGTGCCGCAGAAGCGATAAAAGAAGCAAAAAAACCGCTTATTTGCGCAGGCGGCGGCTTGTTCACAGCGAACGCGCGTGAGCTCGCGCAAAGCATCGCGGAAACCGCGAATATCCCCGTAATATGCACAATGATGGGAATTAGTCTCATGCCGTCCGACCACCCGCTTTTCCTCGGAATGGTTGGTATGCACGGAAAAAGCGTGTCAAACCGCGCAATTTCCGAATGTGATTTGCTGATTCTTTTGGGCGCGCGAGTCGGCGACAGAGCTGCAACGGCTATAAAAGAGCGCGAGGATTTAAAAGTAATTCACATCGACATTGACCCCGCTGAAATCGGCAAAAATCTGCCTGTTAATGTTCCGGTTGTAGGCGACTTAAAAGCAGTATTAACACAGCTTTCCGAGGTGATTGAGCCTAAGCAAAACGAAAAGTGGAATGAATATTTATGTGGTTTGAAAAAGCAGGAGATTACGAACAACGGTTCGAGTGAAACAGGCGTGAACCCCGCCGCTTTTCTTAAAGACTTGAGCGAATTATTGCCGGAAAAGTGCGTTGTAAGTGCCGATGTAGGACAGAACCAAATTTGGACAGCAAACAACTTAAAACTTCGCGGCGGACGCTTCATAACATCAGGCGGAATGGGCACTATGGGCTATTCTGTTCCCGCGGCAATCGGTGCGAAATCGGCAGTTCCCGAAGCAGAAGTGATTGCAATTTGCGGTGACGGAAGCTTCCAAATGCAATCAATGGAGCTCGCGACAATGATTCAGCACGGGATTGCAGTAAAAATAATTATTATGGCGAATAATCGTCTTGGCATGGTGCGCGAAGTACAGGCGAATAATTACAACAATCGGCTGACCGCCGTCTTCCTTGACGGAAGCCCCGATTTCGTGAAATTAGCCGTTGCCTATGGAATAAAAGGCGAATACGTGAACAGTATTTCCGAAGCAAAAAGCGCGCTTGAAAATCTTTTAAAATCGGACAAGCCGTATGTTTTGCAAGTGAAGGTTGACGAAAACGAAAAATCAATTTTGTAGGTGAAAAAATGAAGCATACAATTTCAATTTTAGTTGAGAATAACGCGGGTGTTTTAGCGCGTATTTCGGGGCTCTTTGCGCGGCGCGGATACAATATTCACAGCCTCGCTGTCGGCGTGACAGACAACGACAAAATCTCGCGGATTACTATTGTCGCAGAGGGCTCGGACTACACGCTTGAGCAAATTGAAAAACAGTTAAACAAGCTCATAGATGTAATCAAAGTCCGCTCGCTGCCTGTTGAAAAGCTGCTTGCGCGGGAGCTTGTGCTCGTGAAGGTCTGCTGCAAGCCCGCTGAACGTTCGGAGCTTATCGACATTGCTGAAATCACAACTGCGAAAATTTCCGACGTTTCGACAGAAACAATGACGCTGGAGCTCTCGGGAAATCAATATAATATCGCTACCTTTGAAGAGCTTTTGAAGCCGTATAAAATTGTTGAAATCGTGAGAACCGGAACAGTAGCAATGCAAAAAGGCAGCGAGGGGCTGAGGATATGAGCGAAATAATCAGAAGTGATGTAAATGAAGACTGGGCGCACTCCGGCATAGTTGAAGCAGGGGATTTTATTTTCACAAGCTATTGTGTGGGTAATCACGGTCAGTCAATTGAAAATCAAATTAACGGAGCGTTTAACCACTTATGCGAAAGGTTAAAATTGGTCGGACTTACATTGGATTCGGTTGTGAAAATTGATGCAATGTTCAAAAATATTTGGGACATACCTGTTATGGAAAAGGTCATAAAAGAGCGTTTTAACGGCTTAAACGGAAAGTATCCTGCACGAAAATCAATACAAACTGAATTCGCACATGAAGAACTTTTGTTCCAGCTTGATGCAATTGCTTTTAAAGGTTAATTATTATTTTCTAAATAAAAGGAGAAATCAAAAATGGCAAAAATTTATTACGAAAAAGATTGTAATTTATCGCTTCTTGACGGCAAAACCGTTGCGATTATCGGCTACGGCAGTCAAGGTCACGCGCACGCGCTGAACCTCAAGGACAGCGGAGTTAAGGTCATCATCGGGCTTTACGACGGCAGTAAATCCTGGGCGAAAGCGGAAGCCGCAGGCTTTGAGGTAGCTGTTGCCGCCGAAGCCGCGAAAAAAGCAGATATAATCATGATTCTTATTAACGATGAGAAGCAGGCGGATTTATACAAAGAGAGCATTGAGCCGAACTTAACTGAGGGAAAAACTCTCGCGTTCGCGCACGGCTTCAACATACATTTCGAGCAGATTTCACCGCCCGAAAACGTAGACGTAATCATGGTTGCGCCGAAAGGCCCCGGGCATACTGTTCGCTACGAATATGAGGAGGGCAAGGGCGTGCCTTGTCTTGCGGCGATTCACCAAGACGCGAGTGGAAAGGCTTTAGACACGGCTTTAGCGTATGCGGCAGGTGTCGGCGGCGCGCGCGCGGGTGTGCTTCTGACATCGTTTAAACAGGAAACTGAAACCGACTTATTCGGCGAACAGGCAGTGCTTTGCGGCGGCGTTACTGCGCTGATGAAAGCGGGCTTTGAAACGCTTGTAGAAGCAGGCTATGACCCCGAAAATGCTTACTTTGAGTGCGTTCACGAAATGAAATTAATAGTCGATATGATTTACAGAGGCGGCTTAAACCTAATGCGCTACTCAGTTTCCGACACTGCCGAGTACGGCGATTACGAAGTCGGGAACAGAATTATCACCTCTGAAACTAAAAACGAAATGAAGAAGGTTTTAGCGGAAATTCAGGACGGAACCTTCGCGCGAAACTGGATAGCGGAGAACAAAAACGGCAGACCGAGCTTCAGCAAACGCAGACAAAGCGAGAGCGAGCATCAAGTCGAAAAAGTAGGCGCAGAGCTTCGGAAAATGTATACTTGGGATAAAAAGTAGGAGGCTGAGTTATGGGGAAGTGTATACTGTGCGAGAAAGAAACTAAAAATAATTACAGCTATTTTTCTGCGGACATTATTGACAGAGCATTTTATCTGCATGAGTATGATGATGTATATGTTCACGAAAAGTATTATACAAGCGTATCAGATACCGAAGAGATAACCTTTCAAAGGACGACATATTACACTAATCTGCAAAAGCATTTTGAATATTTGTGTTCAAATCACATAAGAAAAGCACTGTCAATTGTATTCTTGATTGCTGCGAGTATTATTTTCGGAATGTGTATATTATTTGCGGTGTTTAGCGTTGCTTTCACTACAGGCGAAAATACATTTCAAGATGTTATCGGTGGGTGGTTGATTCTCGGAATAATACTGTCTGCACCGTTTTTTATCAGTTTTCTGTTTCAACGCTACCATATCAAAAAAGACACACGATTTAAAGACGAGGGAAGTGCGCGGAGAATTTACACAAGCTTAAAAAGTATAGAAAATAAAGCTTATTTCACGCCTGACGAAAGATATAAATTAAAAGCATTGAAGAAAAAGGAAAAGTAGAAAATAATTTTTATGGAAAAATATCTTGAAATACTCGAAATAACCAAGCCGCATGGCTTGAAAGGTGAAATGCGCGCCAAATATTACTGCGACGACCCCGATGAAATCGAAGAATTCGATACGCTGTATCTCGGCGCGGACAAAAAGCCCGTGAAGCTCGTTTCATGTAGGCTTCAAAAAAACATGGTTGTAATTGAGCTTGAGGGCATCAGTACAATCGAAGAAGCGCAAAAGCTTGCCGGAACGCTGATTTACATTGATAGGGAAGATGTTGAGCTTGACGAGGACGTCTGGTTTATCCGCGACTTAATCGGGCTTGACGTTTTTGACGTTGACACAGGCTTGCACTACGGTACAGTTGAGGAAATATTGCAAAATGCGCCGACAGACGTGTATTGCATACGAAACACTGAGGGAAAGCAACTGCTTTTCCCGTCAATTCCCGAGGTTTTAATTGACGTGAATATAAGCGAGCGAAAAATATTAATCGGACCGTTAGAAGGGCTGTTCGACATATGAAAATAGATTTACTGACGCTTTTCCCCGAAATGTGCGAGAATTATCTCAGCGAAAGTATAATAGGACGTGCAAGAAAAGCAGGCTTTTTAGACATAAACTGCCATAATATCCGCGACTATACCGAGGACAAGCACCGCCGCGTTGATGACAAGGCTTACGGCGGCGGCACAGGCATGGTTATGAACGCGCAGCCGATTTATGACTGCGTAAAAAACGTGCAGGGAACTGCAAATGCGCGCCTAATCTATATGTCGCCGCAAGGAAAAACGCTGAATCAAGAATTAATAAAAGAAATAGCAAAAGAAGAACGCTTAATTCTTCTCTGTGGGCACTACGAGGGCGTTGACTGCCGCGTGCTTGAAGAGCTTGAATTCGAGGAAATTTCAATCGGCGATTACGTAGTGACAGGCGGCGAGCTTCCTGCGCTTGTGTTAATTGACGCAGTTGCGAGATTGCAAGACGGCGTACTGCCGAGCGAGGACGCCTACACCGAGGAGAGCCATTACGACGGACTGCTCGAGGAGCCGAAATACACCCGCCCCGAGGTTTGGCGCGGGCGCGCCGTCCCCGAAGTATTGATTTCGGGACACCACGCGAACATCGAAAAGTGGCGCGAGGAACAGCGAAAGAAAATAACCAAAGAGAAACGCCCCGATATGTTGACATAAGCATTAACTCGTGATACAATTAAATAAACATAATTTTTGGAGGAATATTTATAATGTCAGAATTTAACAAGCCCTTAGTCACACATATTTACACAGCAGACCCGTCTGCGCACGTTTTTGACGGTAAAATCTACATTTACGGTTCGCACGACCTCGAAAACGAGGGGCTTGACGACGGCAAGGGCGACCATTTCAAGATGATGGACTATCACGTACTCTCGCTTGACGATATAGGCGCACCCTGCGTTGACCACGGCGAAGCACTCCACGTTAAAGACGTTCCGTGGGCAAGCGGGCGTATGTGGGCTCCTGACGCGGCTTTCAAGAACGGCAAGTATTATTTTTACTTTCCTGCGCAGGATAAAAACGGCATTTTCCGCATAGGCGCGGCAGTAGGCGATAAGCCGATGGGTCCTTTCAAAGCCGAGCCGAATTATATAGAGGGCAGCTACAGCATTGACCCTGCTGTTCTCACCGACGACGACAACAAAACCTATATGTACTGCGGCGGGCTTTGGGGCGGACAGCTTGAAAAGTGGCGCACGGGCGAGTTTATCCGCGGCGACGAAACGAAAACCGCAGGCTACGACGGGCCGCAGGGCGACGAACCCGCAATGTGTCCCTGGGTTGCAGAGCTAAACGACGATATGGTGAGCTTCAAAACCAAACCGCAGGAAGTAAAAATCCTTGACGAGAACGGCGAGTTTTTGAAAGCAAGCGACACCGACAGACGCTTCTTTGAAGCTCCCTGCGTACATAAATTCGGCGGGAAATATTATCTCTCGTATTCGACAGGTGACACGCACTTTATTCAATACGCCGAGAGCGATAATCCGCTCGGGCCCTTCACCTACAAGGGCAAGGTTTTAGAGCCTGTTATTGGCTGGACGAACCATCATTATATAACAGAATACAAGGGTAAATGGTATCTTTTCTACCACGACAGCTCAATGTCTGATGGCGTTACGCACCTGCGCTGCATTAAATACACCGAGTTGAATATTGCTCCCGACGGCACGATTACGACGGTTAATGCTTACGAGGGATAATTGATGAAAAAAGCATTTTTGTGTTTAGTTTTTGCATTTATTATTTTTATAGGTTCGGCTTGCGGCGGGGAAATACCCGCCGCTGTTGAAATTGATGAACCCAATGTAGGGGACACTGTCCTCAGCGTCCCGCAAGATGAACACGAAACCACCCCGCCCTTTGAGCACTCCTCCACGGAGGTGAATGAACCTCCGCTCTTCCGTATTGACTTCGCTTATAATTTCACTGAAGAAGACCTGCAAGGCAGAATTCCTATTTATTTTGACGGCGGCGACGAACGAATGGAACGGGTGATATTTCTTGGCAATGCCGATATTTTCGACTTAAAGGTTTACAGCTTCGGCGGCTTTGATGTTATTGACGATGAAGTTGTTTTTTATCAAGGCAATTTTTTATTTGGTGTGGATTACGCTTTAAAAACAGACTATTATATTGATTTCCTGCCTCCGATTCCGCCGAACCTTGATTTCGCGATTGTGACTTTCAAGGTACTTAGTACCGGAAAGCAAACATATATCCTCGGTTACAGTGTTTATGACGACTCACTTGCATATCGTGAAGCGAAAATCGTTGAAGAGATAGATGATAGATGGAACAGTCAGGAAATATTACTCGCAAACGGGCACACATTAGTTCCGGGCGGTGGAGGATTAAAATTTCTGCGCGATGATGGTTCCAGCGGTGTTGTGGCAAATGACTATGCCGTTTCACCTAACAGAGAGAGGGTTGCGTACATATATGCAAGAGGGGAAGTAGAAATATATCCGGATTGGGTTCAAGACGAGACGCGATACGGTCGCCAAAGATGGTTAGATTTCGAGGGTATTAATATTTATCGTCAACACGAGAATAAACGCGTATTTTGGCTTGATGACGAAATTGTACTTGTGATAATAGGTATGAGAGACGGTTCGCAGGGTGGTGCGCTGTATTATTATGACCTTTCTGATGAATCGAACGGAATGATTGTAGAATATCCCGAGTTTATGAAAATAAGGATTAATGATGATAATTTAGTGCTTACAGTGGGTCATTTTTATAGTAACACAATTGATACGAATTTAGTTTTCAATAATTATTTGTATTATTTTGAAAGAATTCCGCTTGAAATGATTTATGATTTAATTGAAAAAGGCGAGGTTTTAAATCTCTATACGCCTTTTTCAGATTAATTCCTAAAACCCCTCCGCGTTTAATATACTATAAGGTATACTTAAACACGGAGGGCTTTTTTATGTCACGACATTATTTTGCAGGCGCGAATACGCCGTCGGGCTTTTTCAGTTTCTACGATAATATTCTGCCGCTCGGCGATACAAAAAGAAAAATCTACATAAAAGGCGGCTCGGGAACAGGGAAGAGCACGCTCATGAAGAAAACCGCGGGTATTTTTGAGAAGCGCGGGTTCACCGCCGAGTATTTCCACTGCTCAAACGACGCGAACAGCATTGACGGAATAAACATTCTCGGCGCGGGAATCGCAGTCGTAGACGGAACCTCCCCGCACCCAGCCGACCCTCAGCTTCCCGCCGCGTGTGACGAAATTTTCAACGCCTCGGAATTTCTTGACAAAGCTTACATAAAAGAAAACAAAAACAGCCTCATTGAATTGCTTGCCGAGAAAAAGGCTCTTTACAAACGGGCTTACGGCTATCTTAGCTCTGCGAATCAGATTTACCGTCTGAACGAAGCGGTTTACGAGAACGCGTTGAACTTCGCCGCGCTTAACGTGCGGATTCTTGAAATATTGCGGATTTTCGGCGAAGCGAAAGCAGGGCAGGGCGCAAGCGACAGAAAGCTTTTCGCGACGGCGATTACGCCAAGAGGCGTGAAAAGTCTTGTAAATTCCGCGCTGAAAGCAGAAAAGACTTATATTCTGAACGGCATAGGCGCAATGGGCATAACAGAAATGCTCGATACAGCGCAAAGGAACGCAAGCCTGCATGGCTTTGACACAGTGAGCTTTAAAAGCCCGCTTTCCCCTACGAATACCGAGCATTTATATATCCCAGAGCTTGACACTGCCTTTATAACCTCAAACCGTTATCACGAGGTTGAAGCAGAAGCCGAGAAAATTAATTTCGATGAATTCTTGAGCACAGCGATTAATAAATACGAAAATGAAATCAATTACAACAACGGTATTTTCGATGAGCTCTTGCAAAAGGCAATCAAAACAATGTCGCAGTCGAACGACGCACATACTAAAATCGAGGAAATATACAGCGAGGGAATGGATTTTAAGCGTATGCACAGAGCGTTTGACAAGATTTTGGAAGAATTATTAGAGTAGCTGTTGCTTTTTCTGCAAAAATATGTTATACTGAATAAAATTAAAATTTAGGAGGGACTTCCCATGAAAAAACGGATTATTTCTTCAGTTCTGGCATTAACTTTTATTTTCTCGCTTACAATCACTGCTTCGGCGTCAACCTTTCCCTACGAACTTAAAGGGCCTTTCGCGAACGACGAGTGGAATTACTGGAGAGAAACACCCGAGGGCGATATTCCTGCCGGTACAGTTAAAAATGCTGAAAGAGTCGTGGTTGAATACACTGGAACGCTCACTGACGGCTTCAGATTTTCATACTGGGCTATGAACTGGACAGAATATAACCCCGACAATGCGCGAATCACCGACAAAGACGGGATAATTATTTTCGATATACGCGGGCTTTCAGAGCCGCACATCGCTTTTGCCGCTTGGGGCGCGGGTAACGCCGCAAAAATCACAAAGGTTTACCTTGACACATGGGTGACCTCTGCTCCTGCGCCTGAAGCAGAAGCAGAAGAGCCGGAAGAAGCTGCAGCTGAAGATTTTACAACCGCTGATGCGTTAACTATTCTCAGAGCGGCAGCGGGAATGATTGAGCTTACAGCCGAGCAAACAGAAAAGTATGACTTAAACGGCGACGGCGAAATCACGACAGCAGACGCGATTTTAGTTTTAAGACTCGTAGCAGGCGTTTCCTAAAGCCTAAAGATAATATAAATGAAATTTGCAAAAAAAATTATTCGGATTATAATCCTGCTCATAACCTCGGTGTGCGGTGTTTTTCTCGGCGTTATCGCGCCGCTTTTCATCATGAACAGCGAATTGGGAATCGCCTCACACCACGCGCTCCGCGTGTGGCTCATTGCGGCGGCAGTCGGGTATTTTGCACCATGCTTTTTAATAATGCTTGATAAAGCGAAGCTCGCCGCTGCCTGCGCGATTGCGGGGACGGCTCTGACGCTTTATATCCATGCGGTTTTTTCGGAGCACGCGTATTCATTTACGTATATGCCGCAGATTTTCATGACTATTCTTGCGGTTATCTACGTTTTTGTAATTAATCCGCATTATATCACAGGCAGAATCGAAAATCGCCGCGAAAAGCTCAACGCACCCGCGCCGTCTATACTTGAAAAGCGAAAGGACTGAAAATTATGGGAATCATGAGCGGAGACCTGCAATTTCATATCAAGACGAATAGTGAACAAATCGGCGGTTATGTTATTCTTCCGGGTGACCCCGGGCGCGTACCGAAAATAGCGGCGAAGTTAGACAACGCGGAGCAAGTCGCTTATAATCGTGAATACAACGTCTTTACAGGTTACTTAGACGGCGTAAAGGTTAGCGTCTGCTCAACAGGTATCGGCGGGCCTTCTGCGGCAATTGCGGTGGAAGAGCTTATTAAGTGCGGCGCACATACCTTTATAAGAGTAGGTACAAGCGGTGGTATGGACATGAAGGTCATGGGCGGCGATTTAGTGGTTGCGCAGGCGGCTATTCGTGGAGACGGGACAAGCCGCGAGTATTTAACGCCCGATTATCCCGCAGTTGCTGACTTTGAGGTCACGAAGGCACTTGCGGAGGAAGCCGCTGTTCTCTCGGAAGACGAGGACGGCAAGCGGTTTCACGTGGGCGTTGTGCAGAGTAAGGACAGCTTCTACGGAGAGGTCGCGCCCGAAACAATGCCTGTCGGTGATTGGCTCGAAAAACGCTGGGAAAGCTACATTAAATCCGGCTGTCTGACCTCGGAAATGGAAGCAGCGACTGTTTTTTCTGTCGCGCTGACCCGCAGAGTCCGTGCGGGTGGGGTTATGCTCGCGATTTGGAACGTCGAGCGTACTAAAGCGGGGCTTCCCGATACTGTCACAAAAGACACAGAGCGCGCAATCATGTGCGCAATCGGCGCAGTAAGAAGATTGATTAAGGCGGATAAGAAATAACATCAATAGTTATTAAAGAGGATGTATTTATGCTATCAGTAAAAATTAAAATCACAAGGAAGAAGGAAAACTGGAGACTTGAACGGCACAATGATTACTTCATTATACTTAACCAAAACTTAAATGAATTCAATGAATATATCGGCGCAAAGAATTTGAAAGCCAATATGAAGACAAAGCTTAGCTTAGTGAGTTTTTTTCCGTGGAATAAAAATAATACTTTTATCCCCGCTTATAAACTTGACTTTGATGACGCCGGCTTTCCTTTGAAGCTTCAAGGACTGAACAAGAAAGTAATACCCATAAAAAACGATGAAACTATAGAAATAACAGAAAATGCAGAATCTTTCATAGTTGTTGCTTTGTCTGTCGGAGGTTATGGGGTTTTTACAAGTGACGAAATCCCCATAAATGATGATAAGCATTACATTATTGAAAATGTATACGGTGCGGAAACCGTAAAGGCTTTAAAAATTCTGTGCAGTTGACGCCGATACTTATAAAATATTTATGCATGAAGGGAAAATAAAGTGAAATTCGACTACGTACTTTTAGACTTAGACGGCACGCTCACGAACCCCGTCGAAGGCATAACAAACTCAATTAACTACGCAATGGAAAAGATGGGCAAGCCGCTCGTCCCCGATTCGCTGATACCTAAGTTCATCGGACCTCCGCTGAGGACAGGCTTCATGCAGAACGTCGGCTTCACCGAAACGGAAGCCGAGCGCGCTTTAGAACTTTACCGTGAAAGATATATGCCGAAAGGTTTATATGAAAATGAATTAATCGCGGGAGCGGAGGAGCTTCTCGAACGGCTTTCGGCGGCAGGTAAAATAATTGCAATGGCGACTTCAAAGCCCGAAGAAATGGCCGTGAAGCTTATGGAGCATTTTGGCTTGCTGAAGCATTTTAAGTTTATTTCGGCGGCTTCAATGGATTCGGGCGGGCGGCACGAAAAGAATGAAATAATTCAGCACGCGCTCGATACTCTCGGTATCAGCGGTGACGCACTTTCACGCGCAGTCATGGTCGGCGACAGGTTTTATGACATCGTGGGCGCGAAGGACACAGGCGTCGCGTCAATCGCTGTGCTCTCCGGCTTCGGAAGCCGCGAAGAATTTGAGGAATACGGCGCGGATTACATAGCCGAAAACCTTCTGCAAGCCTGCGATATTATTTTAAACGCATAAATCTGTTGATTCTGCTTAAAATAAATACAACGCCGCGAAGCGGCGAATTGTCAGCGGCGACACGCCGCCAAGGAGAATTAAAATGGCAGAATATGTAAATAAGGCAATCGCCTGCACAATCTATAACTGTGCAAATCACTGCAGTGACGAAGAATACTGCGCGCTGAAGAAAATCCAAGTCGGAACTCACGAAAATCACCCCAGCCAAAACGAGTGCACCGACTGCCAATCCTTCAAGGAACGCCGCTAAATAAAAAGCTGAAAATCATTTAAAAATGTCGAAAAAGCCGTCGGTTTATACCGGCGGCTTGATAAGTGTAACTATTCCATAAAAACAGTTGTGCAAAATCTATACCTTTAGCATATTTATTTCATAATAAATGTAAAATATTCGATAAAACTATTGCAATTTAAAAAAGCATAGTGTATAATGTAATTATTAATGATTTGTTGAAAAGGGAGTGTATATGGTGGGCGGCATTTATAAATCCAAAGTCAAATACACATTAGTTCTTGGAATTGTTGCGATTGCAGTTGTTTTCGCCTGCATTTTTTATATAAACAACGTCAGAAGCGCTATCGAAGCTGACAATCTTGTCTATTTTGACGAAATTGCTTTCGAGGCGGCAAATTCTATTTCCATGAAGCTCAACGAGCTTTTCACCTCGGTAAAAAATTATACATATCGTTTCGCGGGATTTGACGCTATTTCCGAAGAGGAGCAGATGAGAATCCTTGTTCAAACAGCAAACGCAAGCGCGTTCAGCGACTTGCGATACATAAACCTTGAGGGGGGCGCGCTTTCCGCCTATCACGGTCACGCATTTTTAAACAGGCGCGATTACTTCCAGTATGCAATCCAAGAGGGAAAAGCGAACATTTCGAGCATAATTGTTGACGAATACACCAACACAAGAGTAAATATATTTGCTGTTCCGGTTTACACGGGCGGGGAGCTCACGGGCGTTCTGACGGGCGTTTATGACACCGAAGCCTTAATTGAAGCAATCTATTCTGAAACTCTCGGCGGAATCGCGTCGAGCTACATAATGAACCTTGAAGGCGCAATTGTTTTAAGACCAAACGTTGATATTCTCGGCTTTGACCCTGGTATTTCGTTTTTCGATGATATAACCCCGACTACAGACACAGCCTCCGCTATCCTCAGAAATATTGCCGTTGAAGGCTCGCAGGGCGTTTTCAACTTCGATTTTGATGAAGAGCATTATGCGGCTTCGTATAAGTCCGTGGGCTTCAACGAATGGGTCATTATTACCGTGATTTGCTCAAGCGATATCCTCGCCTTCTCTGACAATGTTTTAACAATGTCAACGACGTTTACGATGGTATTTATGCTGATTGTTTTGGGCGGGTGGCTCTTCGGCGGCTTTAAATACTGGATTTCCAAGAACAGGTTCTTTGATGCTGTTTCCGAACGGGACAGTCTTAAATATGTTGATACGCTCACAGGAGGACCTTCGTTCGAGAAATTCCTTGCCGATGTTAGAAACGCGTTTGATAATTCTGCAGACGATGAAGCAAGCACGTATGCGATGATTTCAGTGGATATTAACAAATTCCGCACAGTTAATGACCACCTCGGTTATGAAGAAGGCGGCAGAATACTCATTAAGCTCGCGGCTTTGATTCAAGCAGGGCTAAATGAAGATGAGTTTTACTCTCGCAGAAGTGCCGACTCGTTCTGCATTTTAATTAAGTACACAAGCGATGTTGACATTTTTGGACGCATTGAAACATTTATAAACGATACATATTATCAAATCGAGGAATATAAACTGATTCTGTCGTTCGGCGTTTATAAAATTGACGACATGACTATGGATATTCGCTCAATCATTGACCGCGCCGACCTCGCCCGCAAAACTATTAAAGGCGGCAACGAAAGCTCCTCTGCCTTCTTCGACGAGAATATGCTTGTTAAAATCCGCGAAGAAAAGCGCATAGAAAACATCATGGAATACGCCCTTGAAAGCAATGAATTCAAGGTTTATCTCCAGCCTAAATACAACTTAACCGACCACTCGCAGATAATAGGCGCGGAGGCTCTCGTAAGATGGTTCAGAGACGGCAAGATGATACCGCCGGGCGGATTTATTCCGATTTTTGAGCGGAACGGCTTCATCACAAAAATAGACAAGTTCGTTTTTGAAGAAGTCTGCAAGCAGCAGAAGCTGTGGATGAACCGCAACTACGAAATGAAAACGATTTCTGTAAATATGTCACGTATGAACCTGCAGGAACCGGACTTTGTGCGCGAATTATATGAAATTTGCAACAAATACAATGTCCCGACTAAGTACTTTGAAATTGAAATTACAGAGAGCGTTGCTTTTGAAAACTTAGATATTCTCACCCGCGTGTTCAACGAGCTCAAAAACTACGGCTTCCATATTTCAATCGACGACTTCGGCACGGGCTACTCGTCTCTCAATATGCTCAAAAACCTGCCCGTTGACGTACTTAAAATCGACCGCTCGTTCCTCTCAGACACTCATAACGAGCGCGCAAATAACATTATTCATCACGTGATTAATCTTGCGATGTCGCTTCAAATGAAGACAATCTGCGAGGGAATCGAAACCATAGAGCAGGTTAATCTGCTCAGCGACTTAAAGTGCGATATGGCGCAGGGCTTCTACTTCGCGAGACCGATGCCGATTGAGGAATACGAAAAACAACTCTACAGCGACGCGTTGGCTGTAAACTGACAAATGACCGCAGGGAACGCATTAATGCGTTCCCTACTATATTTAGGAGACATAAAAATATGGATTTTGAGTTTAAGGAACGTACTATTCTTACCGAAATAATTGAAAACACAGCGCAGTCGCTTTTCAACACGATGAAATATATTTATGTGATTTCGGAGAGCGATTTTTATAACATTAATTGCAAGGATATTTTCAAGGTCGCGCTGTCCGACGTCACGAATCCCGACATTCTTGACAACCTCGGAATTTTAATTAACGACTCGAAAATCGGTGAAATGGCGTCCGACGAGTTCAAGCGCGTGAAGTCTATGATTCATTATATGTTCATACTGCGGCTTCCTTTTCTGCGGCGTTCTATGGAATTCTGCCCGCTGAAGGAAACGCACATCAAAGACCTCTACGCGCTCGCGGTTAAGCGCGGAGCGGAGAACTACGGCGAAATCATTGAAGAAGATTTGAAAACAATGCTCAAAATTGCACGAAACCGTCAGCCCGAGCCTGCTTTCGACGGCGAGTGGTTCAGACGCTGGATTTACACGAGAGGGAAGGAGCTTTCCATCATCAACAACAGGAATATGTTCCTGCTCGGCTGTATGGACGCGATGTTCCCGCTTTATTACTCGGCACTGACGGAGAAGCTGACTACGCTGCTTTTGAAGTGGCAAGAATAGAATAAAAATAGATTTGCACTATACTATAAAGAAAAAGGAAAGAAGAAAAACTATGATTATTGTTAATATTGAAGACGAAAACGGTTTAAAAGCATTTCGTCACACTGCCGCGCATATCTTGGCGCAGGCGGTGAAAAGGCTTTACCCCGAAGCCAAGCTTGCAATAGGTCCCGCAATTGACGACGGCTTCTATTACGACTTCGACGTTGAAAAACCTTTCACACAAGAAGACCTGGAAAAAATCGAAGTCGAAATGAAAAAAATCGTCAAAGAAAATCTCAAATTAGAGCATTACACGCTTCCTTTTGACGAGGCTTTGACGCTGTTTAAGGACGAGCCTTATAAAATCGAACTGATAAACGAGCTTGTAGGGGGCGACGTCCTCGACGCCCCGCTTACGTTTTTTAAACAAGGCGAATTCACTGACCTCTGCGCGGGCCCGCACATTAATTACACAAGCAAAGTAAAGGCGTTCAAGCTGTTGAGTTCTACGGGTGCGTATTGGCGCGGGAGCGAGAAAAATAAAATGCTGTGCAGAATTTACGGAACGGCGTTCCCGAAAGCGGCGCAGTTAGAGGAGCACTTAACGGCTATGGAAGAAGCGCGTAAGCGCGACCACAACAAGCTTGGGCGCGAGTTAGAGCTGTTTACAACCTCCGAGCATATCGGGCAAGGGCTTCCTGTCCTTATGCCAAAAGGTGCAAGAATATTGCAAATTCTGCAACGCTTTGTTGAAGATGAAGAGCAGGCGAGAGGCTACGTCCTCACGAAGACGCCATCCTTCGCGAAGTCGGATTTATACAAGATTTCAGGACACTGGCAACACTATAAAGATGGAATGTTCGTCATGGGCGACGAGGAGAAAGACAAAGAAGTCTTCGCGCTTCGCCCTATGACCTGTCCGTTTCAGTTTCAATCGTATCTGAACCGCGCACGCTCCTACCGCGATTTGCCGATTCGCTACAACGAAACAGCAACGCTGTTCCGCAACGAATCAAGCGGCGAAATGCACGGGCTTATTCGGCTTCGTCAGTTCACGCTTTCAGAGGGGCATATCGTTTGCACTCCCGAGCAGGTCGAGAAGGAATTCTTAGACGCGCTTGATTTAGCGCGCTTCATGTTGCAAACGCTCAGCTTAGAGGAAGACACGAGCTTCCGCTTCTCGAAGTGGGACAGCAACAACCGCGAAAAATACATCGGTGACCCCGAAATGTGGGAAAAGACGCAGGACTTTATGCGGGAGATTCTCGACAAAACAGGCATAAAATATTACGAAGCTGACGGCGAAGCGGCGTTCTACGGCCCCAAGCTTGATATTCAGATTAAAAACGTCTTCGGCAAGGAAGACACGCTGATTACTATTCAAATTGACTTTCAGCTTGCTGAGCGTTTCGGCATGGTTTACGTTGACAGCGACGGCGAAAAGAAATTCCCGATTATAATACATCGTTCATCTATCGGCTGCTATGAACGGACGTTAGCTCTGTTAATAGAGAAATACGCAGGTGCGTTCCCGCTTTGGCTTGCTCCGGAGCAGGTGCGGATTCTTCCGATTGCCGACCGCCACAACGAGTTTTGTGAAAGTTTGGTGAAAACGCTAAAGAAAAATGCAATTCGTGCCGATATAGATAGTAGAAGTGAAAAAGTAGGCTTTAAAATCAGAGAAGCGCAGCTGCAGAAAATCCCTTATATGCTTGTTATCGGCGACAACGAGGTTGAAACCGGGCAGATTTCGGTTCGCTCACGCAAAGAAGCTGATTTGGGTGCAATGTCTATAGACGCGCTTTGCGAGAAGCTGAGGCTTGAAATAACCGACAAAATTATTTAGGAGGAAATTATTATGGACGCAGGGTTTAATTCGGCGATTCTTAGTTTAGGTTCGATGGCGTCGATTAACAACGGCGACGGCTTAATGTCGATAAAAATGCTCAAGAAGGTCATGGATGCCAACACAATGGCGGCGGCTTCAGTGATTAATTCTATGGCGGATATGCTTCCTCCTCCCGCAGGCGTGACCGAAATCGGCGGACTTATGGACATAAGAGCGTAAATTTTAAAAAACAAAAACCGTCTTTTCAAAAGGCGGTTTTCTTGTTGACAAAAGATTTTTTTTATGTTATACTTGTCTTTGTGATTTGGAGAAGTATCGAAGTGGTCATAACGAGCTCGACTCGAAATCGAGTTGCCGGTGAAACGGCACGTGGGTTCGAATCCCACCTTCTCCGTAAAAGCCCTGTAAATGCAAGTTTACAGGGCTTTGGTGTTTTTTGTACTGATTCTGTTCACGGCTTTAATAAACATCATGACATCATGCCTGTTTGTGAACGCCGACGGCGCGAACCGCACTGCGCCGACCTCCTGCGTACCCATTTTCTTATGCGCCATGTACGCACATTGAAACCCGCCGCGCAGATAAAAGCCTTGCTTTGACAGCAGAGCCGCAGCCTCTGTAGAATCCATGCTCCCTATATTAAAAGGTACAAGCGGAACGCGGTTATGCTCATATGTATCTGTGTAGACCTTAACTTTTTTGTTGTTCAGCTTCATCTCGTTGTAAAAAAGCTCGCAGAGACTATGCTCGTGCCTGTAGATTCGGTCAATTGTTTTTTCGTTTACGAAGTCGATTCCCGCGCCGAGCGCAATCGCGCCGCAGGTGTTGATAGTTCCGCTTTCAAAGCGGTCAGGAAGGACTTCGGGCTGTTCGATTTCCTTGCTGAAGCTACCTGTTCCGCCCTCGATAATTGTACGCAGACGGAACTTGCCGTCGGTAATCATCAGACCTGTGCCCATGGGGCCGTAAAGCCCCTTATGCCCCGCCGTACAAATAATATTTATTCCGTCCGAAAGCTTCATCGGAATCACACCTGCACCCTGCGCCGCGTCAATAATGAAGCAGATTTTGTGCTTTTTGCACACCTCTGCGAGTCTTTTCAGCGGCAGAATCTTCCCTGTCACGTTACTTGCAGAAGTACAGACAATTGCCTTTGTGCGGGCGTTAATCAGCTTTTCAAAATTGCGCACTGTCTCGTCCTCGTTATTTGTTGTCCGCGCGATTGAATAGGAATTACCGTTCTCCTTTGCGGCGGCGTGAACAGGGCGAATCACCGCGTTATGCTCTATGTCCGAGGTTATAAGGTGCGCGCCGGGGCTGATTATACCTTTGATTGCAAGGTTGAGCGCGTGTGTGCAGTTCAGTGTAAAGATTACATTTTCAGGCTCCGCACCGAAGAACTCGGCGCATTTAAGCCGCGAAGTGAAAACAGCTTGCGCCGTTTCCATTGAAAGCTTGTGTCCGGCTCTGCCGGGATTACCGCCGTAATTAACCATTGCGCGCGACATTGATGCGATAACGGGTATGGGCTTGGGGTATGTAGTCGCGGCGTTGTCAAGATAAACCATTTTAGAAATTTCTCCTATCTAATTTCAACACATTCTATGTTTACTAAACTTAACTGCCTGCAAACCTTGTCAGGGTCTTCTTTTACCCGCACGCCGTAACCGCAGCCGCCGCCGGGGAGCGTCAGCTTTTCAACTATTGCGTTTATTTTGAACTTTTCGAGGTGATACCTCGCTTTTCCGGCTTCCGTCATTGATTTTAAGACAATCAAAGCCACCTAATCACCTTCTTTCATTCCTTGAAGCTATTGTATGCCTGCGGGAATGTTTTTGTGTAGGGTAATAATTTGACTTTCGTGCTTTTCGTGTGTTATAATAGTATCATGAAAATTTCGGAGGTACATATGAAAAATAAATTTTTAGCTTTAGTACTTATTTTATCGCTCGTGCTAAGCTTCACCGCCTGCGGAAGCGAGCCCGAAGCCGAAGAGGTCTTCGACCCGCGCCCGACAGCGGACGATTTCCAAGTCGTTGAAATCGAACAGCCGGACGTAGGGGACGCTGTCCTCAGCGTCCCGTCTGACGAGCACAGCTTCACATGGCTTGTAGAGCCTGCGCTTGAGTATGACTGGCTTTATTACTGCGGCGGGCATGATGTATTTAACACAGGTGACGGAAAGGGCGTAGATGAAAAAACGGGATTGCCGACGGCTGAATACTGCGGAACTCACAGCGGCGGCAGATTGAAGTGGCTGTATGACGAAAAGTTAGATATTATAACTAAATTCTTTGATTTAGGCGGCTCTGAGGGTTGGCTGCCTATGAATGAATTTGAAGTTCATTTTCCTGATGAAGCAGATACAATAAAGGTTATTATCCGTGTTGATTCAACAAAGCTTCCTGACTCGGCAGGTAATATTTATCGTCACGAAGGAGCATTTCACGGAGTTGCGGCGGCAGTCGGGAATAATTTTGTCACCGATTTCATTTACACTGACGGAGGGTGGGGCAGAGCTGTTTACGGCGCAGTAGCACTTGTTGACTCTGAAAATATGCACGGAATTATAAACAAAAGCGGAGATATAATCGTACCGTTTGAATTTGAAGAATTATTGTTAATCAGCAAAAACACAGCCTTCGCGAGAGTCGGCGATTATTGGGGGATTATCGGCTTCGGTGAAACCGAAACCGCCAAGCCTTACATAAACACCGCGCTATTTGATGAACTGTTTCCGTTTACTGAGAACACATACGGATATATGCAGGTTCCTGCTGATGAAATATTCGTTGGGATTGAACTGCCTGCAACGGTCGCTGATATTGTTAAAAATTATCAGCTTGTTGATACTTCGACGCAGTGGTGGGATTCTACCGGTACATTCATTTCGACGTTTGCTTGTCATGACGGATTCGGTGTATTTGATGATTACGACAGGCGCATTTCTATTTACACGCTCAATACATCGGTTGAAATTGATGTTAATAACTGTTTCTTAACTTACATGGGCTGCCGTGACGAAATCACAGAGTCTCCGCAAGCCGATGACCCCGGCTGTGACTGTGAGTGGATTGACCTTGCGCCGCTGATGATTTTTGACGAGGATTCAACCGTCTCGATTACTGCATACGAGAAACAATTCGTGAATAAGTTGATGAGTGCAGCTGACCGAGCAGAAACTGTTGAGGAATTAATCGAAAGCATAATGGGTTACGAAAACGTAGACAGCATCAGAGTTTTTAGAACCGCTGACGATTTAAACCGTGGTGGCGCGGCGATTTTTGAAGGCGCATGGCAAAAGGGAATGTGTTATGAAATAGTTTATGATGATGGTGAATCATGGTTGCAGAGTATGTGGAGATTTTAAATATTTATTTTCGCCCTCTTGACATTTGCGCGGAAATATTATACAATTATAATATTACATTAAAATAACGAGAGGTTCGTTTGAAAAAATCGAAGATTTTTTCAAACCCGTCGGTTTACACCTCAAAAATCTATTCGGTGTAAACCTCCTCTTGTGAGGAAGGAATTTTTTAATCATGAGTGAATTCTTCAGCTCCATACCGAAAATCCAGTACGAAGGCAAAGCCTCAAAAAACCCGTTCGCTTTTAAATTTTACAACCCCGATGAGGTTATCGCGGGCAAAACCATGCGTGAAACCATGAAATTCGCGCTCTCCTGGTGGCATACCATGTGCGGCGCGGGCGCAGATATGTTCGGCGCAGGCACAACAGATAAGAACTGGTCGGCGTCTTCTGACGAAGAGCGTTCAAGGAACAAGGTTCTTGCGGCTTTTGAAATAATGGATAAGCTCGGCATTGACTACTTCTGCTTCCACGACCGTGACGTTTCCCCCGACTATGCTACGCTCGCAGAGTCCAACGCGGCTTTAGACAAGGCTGTTGACGTGATTGTTGAAATGCAGGCGAAAACAGGCAAGAAGTGCCTTTGGGGAACCGCTAACTGCTTCTCGCACCCGCGTTACATGAGCGGAGCGGGGACAAGCCCGTCTGCGGACGTGTTCGCTTTTGCAGCGGCGCAGATTAAAAAAGCACTCGAGGTCACAGTAAAGCTCGGCGGTAACGGCTATGTTTTCTGGGGCGGACGTGAGGGCTACGAAACCTTACTTAACACCAACATGGGCTTAGAGCTTGACAATCTTGCGCGCCTTATGCGCCTTGCTGTCAACTACGGGCGTTCAATCGGCTTCACAGGCGACTTCTACGTCGAACCCAAGCCGAAGGAGCCCACCAAGCACCAGTACGACTTCGACAGCGCGACAGTAATCGGCTTCCTTCGCAAGTACGGGCTTGACAAAGATTTCAAGCTCAATATAGAAGCGAACCACGCGACACTCGCAATGCACACTTTCCAGCACGAGCTCCGCGTTGCACGCGACAACGGTATGTTCGGCTCAATCGACGCTAACCAAGGCGATACGCTTCTCGGCTGGGATACTGACCAGTTCCCGACTAATGTGTACGACACCACGCTTTGTATGTACGAAGTGCTCAAAGCGGGCGGCTTCACCAACGGAGGCTTAAACTTCGACTCAAAAGCACGCCGCGGCTCGTTTGAACCGGAAGACATTTTCTATTCCTATATTTCGGGCATGGACGCGTTTGCACTCGGACTGCGCATTGCCGACAAAATGATTCAAGATGGCAGAATTGACGACTTTGTGGCGAAGCGTTACGCAAGCTGGGGTGCAGGAATCGGCGCGGATATTATCGCAGGCAAGGCTGACCTCGCGGCACTTGAAAAGTACGCACTTGAAAAAGGTGAGGTTATCGGCTCTGTTACAAGCGCAAGACAGGAAATGCTTGAAGACATCATGAATAATATTATGTTTACGTTGTAATTTGTAAGTTTTAATTATGTACGGGCGGGCACTGCCCGCCTGTACGTTTATTTGAAAGGGAACAAAAATAAATTATGGCGAAGACGAAAAATGAAGCACCTGCAATAGAAACAGAGCGGCTTGTATTAAGGCGAAAAAAATATGATGATTTTCCCTATATGATGAAAATGTTTAATGACGATGAAGTAAGGAAATTTGTTGGGGGGCATCCGCCGCGTGATGAACCCTCTATTAAAGGAATGATTAGGCATAGAACTGAAACCGGATGGGCAGTAACACTAAAGGATACAGGCGAATACTTAGGAGAAGTTGAAATCACGGATATAATTGACGGCTATCTTGGCGATAT